>NZ_CAHOYM010000121.1 GCF_903679515.1 Bartonella gabonensis | reverse complement strand
GACCTGATCCTCGCGGCCCAGGGCCAGCAGGAGGGAGCCGAAGGCGATCGGCACCCAGATTGAAAGACTCAACCAATGCATTTTTGTTCTTCCCCTACTACTTGTTGAGCCACACGAAATACGTCATGAGAGCGAACACGCCCAGCAGCATGACCAACGCGTAGTGATAGAGATAGCCCGACTGCAGCTTGCGCACCCACTGGCCGATGCGGCCGATGAGCTTCCACGAGCCGTTGACGATGCCGCCATCGATGATGGCCTGGTCGCCGACCTTCCAGAAGAAGCTGCCGAAGGCGCGTGCGCCGCGGGCGAAGATGTTCTCGTAGACCCAGTCCACGCCGTACTTGCCTTCCAGTGCCTGGTAGACACCGATCTTCTGCATGGACGACTTGATGGCGGCAGGCACTTCGGGCTTGACCATGTAGAACAGGTAGGAGACGACGACGCCTGCCAGTGCCAGCCAGAACGGCGCGGCCGTGAAGCCGTGCAGCGCCATGGGCACCCAGCCGT
>NZ_CAHOYM010000120.1 GCF_903679515.1 Bartonella gabonensis | reverse complement strand
TAGCACTGAAAGCAATTGGAGTGATAATGCGAACAACACGTGTGATGGACAAGAGGTTCGTATTCAACAGATTAATCTGTTTGATTTAGAAAACAGTCAAATCGATTGGGGTGCTTATAAAGAAAGAGGACAAGCTGTCCTTAAAGAGCAACCGAAAAAAAAGCTTTTAGATCATCAAAAGGAAGCATTGAAAGATGTCTGTGAAGGTTTAAAAGAAGCAGACCGTGGCAAGCTGATTATGGCATGTGGTACAGGCAAAACATTCACAAGCCTTAAGATAGCAGAAACTCTCGCCGGAAAAGGTAAGCGTGTGTTGTTTCTGGTGCCTTCTCTTGCTTTGATGTCACAAACAATTCGTGAATGGACCCTTGATACAGAAATCCCCTTGCGTTCCTTTGCGGTGTGTTCTGATACACAAGTAGGCAAGCGTCGTAAAGGCAAACATGATGATGAATCTGGTCTCGATGCTTCTGATCTTGTTTTACCGGCGACAACGGATGCGCAAGCACTTGCACGT
>NZ_CAHOYM010000119.1 GCF_903679515.1 Bartonella gabonensis | reverse complement strand
CTCGTACATCGCTTCAGACACTTCCGCAAGTGCGACGGAAGCGTTGAATGAACTGCTGCTTTGGGCTATCGATCATCCGTCTTGGGAGCGTAGGGACAGTGCTGCGGCAATGGTGCTGTGGTGTGCCAGATGCGACCCGGGATGGCTGCCCCAGCTCGCACGCCTGGCAGTCTCCATGGATAGTCGCGCGAGAGCGGATATTGCTGCAGCGGTGCTCGACATACGCTCGCGGGAGCGGGCTGCTGAGGTGTGGCATGTAATTGAGCCTCACGTGCCTTGGGCTGACGGTCTCACTAACTGCAGTCATGTTGGGCGCTTGGCTACTATCTTGCGAATCGCTGAACGCGCCAGCAATTTGAGCATTGATTCGGCGTCGAACGCTGTTACAGCCCTCAAAATTCGGTTCTCGGAGGGCCCAAATACTCCACCCGCTGCGTCGGGACTTCCGCCTCCCCCATACCTGCCCTCCAGCGTGCGATCGCTTTGGCATGACTTGGATCGCATTGGGGCCTTGTCAGAGCC
>NZ_CAHOYM010000118.1 GCF_903679515.1 Bartonella gabonensis | reverse complement strand
GGTCGAGGCCGCCGCCGCCGAGCTGCGCGAAATCACCGTGCCGCCCGCCCAGCACGGCCTGCGCAAGCAGCTGCTGCAGATAGCTGCGCGAGAACTCGGCCACGCATTCGGCCAGCACCTTGTCGGCGCGCAGGCCGTGCTGGGCGGGCGGCACGGTGATTTCGCGCAGCTATCTGCAGCAGCTGCTTGCGCAGGGCGCGGTCACCCTCAACGGGCGTGTGCTGGGCAAGCCTTCCGCCAAGGTCGCGGCCGGCGACCGCATGGTGCTGGAGATGCGGCCCACGCAGCAGAGCATGGCCTTCCAGCCCAAGGACATGGCGCTGGACGTGGTGCATGAGGACGAGCACCTGCTGGTCGTCAACAAGCCGGCTGGCCTGGTCGTGCACCCGGCGCCCGGCAACTGGACGGGAACCCTGCTCAACGGCCTGCTGGGGCGCGACCCCAAGGCGCGCGAGGTGCCGCGCGCCGGCATCGTCCATCGCCTGGACAAGGACACCAGCGGCCTCATGGTCGTGGCGCGCAGC
>NZ_CAHOYM010000117.1 GCF_903679515.1 Bartonella gabonensis | reverse complement strand
GCTTTCGGCCCTGGCCCATGAAGCGCGCCTGCGCGTTTTCCGCGCCCTGGTAGTCGCCGGCCCTGCGGGGCTTACGCCCAGCGCCTTGGCCGAACAGTTGGGTATCGCACCCAACGCGCTGTCGTTCCACCTCAAGGAGCTGTCCCATGCCGAGCTGGTCAGCCAGGAGCGCCTGGGCCGCAATGTGCTGTACCGGGCGTCCTTTGCGGCGATGAACGACCTGCTCGCCTACCTTACCGAAAACTGCTGCCAGGGCGCCGCATGCGCCACGGTGGATGCCTTGCCCTGCAACTGCTGAACGGAGTCCACGATGAAACGCTTCCATGTCCATATGCACGTCGACGATCTGGCCAAGAACATCGCGTTCTATTCCCAGCTGTTTGGTGCCGAGCCCGCCCGCGTGGAAAGCGACTACGCGAAGTGGATGCTGGATGAGCCCCGGGTGAACTTCGCCATTTCGACGCGAGGCGAGAAAGCCGGCCTGGACCACCTGGGCTTCCAAGTGGATGAGGCCGAGGAGCTGGA
>NZ_CAHOYM010000116.1 GCF_903679515.1 Bartonella gabonensis | reverse complement strand
TGCCACTGGCGTGACAACCGATACACCAGAGGTGTGTCCACTCCGGTCCTCTCGTACTAGGAGCAGGCTTCCTCAAATCTGCAGCGCCCACGGAAGATAGGGACCAAACTGTCTCACGACGTTTTAAACCCAGCTCACGTACCTCTTTAAATGGCGAACAGCCATACCCTTGGGACCGACTACAGCCCCAGGATGAGATGAGCCGACATCGAGGTGCCAAACACCGCCGTCGATATGAACTCTTGGGCGGTATCAGCCTGTTATCCCCAGAGTACCTTTTATCCGTTGAGCGATGGCCCTTCCATACAGAACCACCGGATCACTATGTCCTGCTTTCGCATCTGCTCGACTTGTCAGTCTCGCAGTTAAGCACGCTTATGCCATTGCACTATCGTCACGATGTCCGACCGTAACTAGCGTACCTTCGAACTCCTCCGTTACGCTTTGGGAGGAGACCGCCCCAGTCAAACTGCCTACCATGCACTGTCCCCGATCCCGATAAGGGACCTGGGTTAGAACCTCAAA
Source organism: Bartonella gabonensis (assembly GCF_903679515.1). Classification (GTDB taxonomy): domain Bacteria; phylum Pseudomonadota; class Alphaproteobacteria; order Rhizobiales; family Rhizobiaceae; genus Bartonella; species Bartonella gabonensis. The sequence continues at coordinate 1 of NZ_CAHOYM010000116.1, read as the reverse complement.
C
>NZ_CAHOYM010000115.1 GCF_903679515.1 Bartonella gabonensis | reverse complement strand
GCTAGAGAAAAGTAGGGCGGGGCACGAGAAACCCTGTCTGAATATGGGGGGACCATCCTCCAAGGCTAAATACTCATCATCGACCGATAGTGAACCAGTACCGTGAGGGAAAGGCGAAAAGAACCCCGGGAGGGGAGTGAAATAGATCCTGAAACCGCATGCTTACAAAAAGTAGGAGCCCGCAAGGGTGACTGCGTACCTTTTGTATAATGGGTCAGCGACTTACATTCAGTGGCAAGGTTAACCGAATAGGGGAGCCGTAGAGAAATCGAGTCCGAATAGGGCGTCCAGTCGCTGGGTGTAGACCCGAAACCAAGTGATCTATCCATGGCCAGGATGAAGGTGCCGTAACAGGTACTGGAGGTCCGAACCGACTAGTGTTGCAAAACTAGCGGATGAGCTGTGGATAGGGGTGAAAGGCTAAACAAACTTGGAAATAGCTGGTTCTCTCCGAAAACTATTTAGGTAGTGCCTCAAGTATTACCTGCGGGGGTAGAGCACTGTTTAGGCTAGGGGGTCATGGCGACTTACCAAACC
>NZ_CAHOYM010000114.1 GCF_903679515.1 Bartonella gabonensis | reverse complement strand
GCCCTTGCGCTGCTCGCGTCCTTCGATCTCGATCTCGTAGTCGAGGAGCTTTTGTCCATCGACGATGGCAAGGCGCCGCTCTTCCGACTGCGTGGCGTTGATGAGCATCCGTTTCATGATGCGTTTCCTTTATTCGTTTTCTCTGGGGCGCGCCGGGGTGCAGCCTCTGCTGCCAGACCGTCACGCCTTTGACTTGTAATCAAAGACAGGCTCGCGAGGGAGCCGAGATGCCGGACTGACGCATTGAAACGAAAGGAATCGCCGAATGCCTTGCTTCTTGAGACCTGGCTCAAGTCAGCAATGGGGGCAAGGGCAGGGGGACGAGAGCGATGAGAGAGGCACGCCGTCCAGCTTCAAGCGAAGCTGCTGCACGTGCAGGGCAGGCGGGAGGCTTGGGGGCGGCAATGATCCTGGGCGCAGGCGTTTTCCTGCTCCACAGCGTGACCATCCATGCCCAAAAGATCCACATGCTCGCTTTTGATCCGCTGGCAGCGGCGGACGCCGGGTCCGACCCCTTCTGCCAGCTTGAGATTCCGTATCAGTGTTTCAATTCGTCAGCCACAAC
>NZ_CAHOYM010000113.1 GCF_903679515.1 Bartonella gabonensis | reverse complement strand
ATTAGCCACCAAATTGCTTTCTGTTTTTTAGGGTGGAGTTCTCTAAAATTTTTCAAAAGGGTGTATTCTTTTTCGCTATAGGTTTTTTGATCATGGTGGGAATGATTTTCTTTTGTGAGGTTATCTTCTTGTGTGGCAATATCCGCATAAAAAAAGGTAATAGGAACCTCCAGTATGTTGGCAATTTCTTGTAAACGCCCTGCGCTTACACGATTGAAGCTTTTTTCATATTTCTGGATTTGTTGGAAACAGACACCTAAATGGCTTCCTAATTCCTTTTGAGAAAGCCCCATGGCAGTGCGTCTTTGACGAATTCTTTGCTTGACCAGAAACATCGTTAAAATGTGGATTTTGGGTTTGCATGTTAAGCCCCCCGCCGGTTGCGAGCGCCCTCGCATGAGTATTCCGGGAGTTAAAGGTACTGAGCTCTAGTCAGCATTTTGCTTTTAGTGCGTAAGACACACCTGGACAGTGCAAAATCTCCCGGAATCCCGGGATACCCACAATAGTAGGCATAATTGTACGCTAGAGCTTAGGATCTTTAATCCCTCTTGATCGGTGCGTAGA
>NZ_CAHOYM010000112.1 GCF_903679515.1 Bartonella gabonensis | reverse complement strand
GGGCATGCTTGAGCGTGCGGTGCATCCGCTCGTGGCGACCGTTTTGCTGTGGCTTGCCCCTCTCGATGCGCTCCGGCCTGATGCCCAGCCTTATCCACCATATCGCCAGGCGTGACAGGCCCGCCACGCCAGTAGTCGCGAACGGCGGACCGTTGTCACTGCGTATGCGCTCGGGCAGTCCGTATTGCCGAAACACCTGTTCGAAGCTGCGTTTGGCATCCTCGTAGTTGGGGCTGTCGTAGACATGCACGGCCAGCAAATAACGGCTGGCGTGGTCCATGATGGTCAATGGATAGCACCAGTGACCATCGGCTGTCTTGAACTGGCCTTTGTAGTCTGCACTCCACACCCCATTGGGCTGCTTGCTCGTTCGCAAGGGCTGGGCCGTAGGCACCGAGCGTCTGCGTACACGCCTGCTGCAAACAAGCCCCTCAGCCTTCAGCACGTTGTAGATGGTGGTTTTGCTGGGTGTCTCCTGTGGGCCCCAGCGCTGCAGGAGCAAAGCGTGCAGCTCTTGGGCCCCATCTGTGACCTTTGCTGCGTGCGCAGCTCAATGATGGCCCGGCGCTGTGCA
>NZ_CAHOYM010000111.1 GCF_903679515.1 Bartonella gabonensis | reverse complement strand
GATCTGCCCGAACGTGGATATCTTGGAATCCAGGACAGACGCTTTTTGCTGAAGCGGAACCAGTGCCTGCTTTTGCAGGGCCACCAGTTTGGCGATCATTGTCTCGTCCAGGCCGCTGCCGCTGATGCCAGCTGAGCTCAAGGTGGCCATGACCATCCCTTTCTAAGTGCAGAACACCTCCGCGCCACAGCGCAGAACGCGTCCTTGCGAACACGCACACCAAATGCCCGAAGGCATTCCCCGGTATCTTATCGACCGGTTTCTCCCGAACCTGAGGCTTTTTTTGGCTACGCCCTGCGCAGCCAGGCTCAAAAGCCTCGCAGGCTCCCTCTTACTGGATCAGCTTGAGCACCGACTGGGGCAGCTGGTTGGCCTGGGCCACCATCGCTGTACCAGCCTGCTGCAGGATCTGCGTGCGGCTCAGGTTCGCGGTTTCAGCGGCAAAGTCGGCGTCCATGATGCGCGAGCGTGCCGCCGATGTATTTTCTGCCGCCACCTGCAGGTTCGAGATCACAGCCTCGAAGCGGTTCTGGGCAGCACCAAAAGTGGCGCGTGTATTGTTGACGAGATCCAG
>NZ_CAHOYM010000110.1 GCF_903679515.1 Bartonella gabonensis | reverse complement strand
CATTTATTCCATGGTGTATGGCTTGAATAATGGGAATAATTCGTGAAGGTTGAATGCCTCCAATCATTGATAAAGTTACATGGGGGATAAAAATGGTTCCACGCTCTATACGGTCATAGGTAAATTGATCATCTCCATTAAAAGCTGTTAAATAAAAAGAACGGTCTGTTTGATATTCCTTTCTCTCTAGATTGGCTAAAAAACCAGATAATTCATCACGGACCATTAAGAGACCACGGGGGTTTTCTTTTAATAATTCCCCAAGCTTTTCAACCGTCACATCATTGACAATAAACCGCGAGACATCATCATCATGAGCACTGTCTTTAGAGGGGGCTTCAGACAAAAGAGCACGGGCTGTTTCAAGATCTCCTTTTTTTAGCGCTTTATTGGCTTGTCTTTCTTTTTCTCTTTTGTCTAAACTTTCTAATCTCTCTTCAATTTCTTGCCTTTCTTTCTGCTTTAACCACTCTTTATACCATTCCTTTTGAAGGCGCGTGATAGGGGCTAAAGCGGCTTTCATGGCTGGTGTTTTATATGTTGACGATTGACCAATAAGAGCCCCCCAGAGATTAGGAACAATTGTCCAATCATCATGTTGTTTTGGAGCAACCCGCACGCCATTTCCAATG
>NZ_CAHOYM010000109.1 GCF_903679515.1 Bartonella gabonensis | reverse complement strand
CGCCAACGAATTCGCCATGCGCCTGGACGGCGCCAGCTACGAGGAAGTGGCACGCGCCGGCGGCGGCATCGTCTCCAGCGTGCGTGCCACGCGCGAGGCCAGCGAGGACGAGCTGTTCGCCCAGGCCCTGCCGCGCCTGCAGCAGCTGCTGGACGAGGGCGTCTGCGCCATCGAGATCAAGTCGGGCTACGGCCTGGCGCTGGAGCACGAGCGCAAGCAGCTGCGCGTGGCCCGGCGCCTGGGCCAGGCCCTGGGCGTGACCGTGCGCACCACCTTCCTGGGCGCGCATGCGCTGCCGCCCGAGTACGCAGGGCGCAGCCAGGACTACATCGACCTCGTCGCCGGCACCATGCTGCCCGCGCTGGCGGCCGAGGGCCTGGCCGATGCGGTCGATGTGTTCTGCGAGCGCATCGCCTTCTCGCTGGCCGAGACCGAGCAGGTCTTCCAGGCCGCACGCCGCCTGGGCCTGCCCGTCAAGCTGCATGCCGAGCAGCTGTCGAACATGGAGGGGGCGGCCCTCGCGGCCCGCTATGGCGCGCTGTCCTGCGACCACATCGAGCACCTGTCGGAAACAGGCATTGCCGCCATGCGCGGCGCGGGTTCCGTGGCCGTGCTGCTGCCCGGCGCCTACTACAC
>NZ_CAHOYM010000108.1 GCF_903679515.1 Bartonella gabonensis | reverse complement strand
AAATAATTGCGATTAAAACAATAAGTAAAATAGATCGTTAAAGATTTGGAGCTTGCCAATTGATATCAATATTTTTTGAAATAAGAATAAAACTGTTTTGTTAATGCGTGATAAAATAGCTGTATAAGCTCAATCTCTACAAATATTGATATAAATGCCTATTGATATAAACGTTGTAATGGGATGGGGTTTTGCATTCCATCGGGTATTTCTTTATTTTGCTGCTTCTGTGAAGTGGTCGCCTTTTTACAAGGTGAATTTAGACTAGCGCGCGCAGCGCGGCGAGCGCTATCATACTTTTTGCCATCTTCTTATAGATAGAGATCTTTCTCAACGTTTCCAAGTCTCATTTTACGACGGTGCCCGTGAAGGGGGGTAAATTCATTGAGCATCTTCCACTTTTAGGCTTCATAAAAGAGCAAGCCGGCACCATCAAACACTTGTTTCGAATGTTGCGACAGTTCTTGATTCTTAAGACGGTGCATAAAGAGGCGTATTAAGTCCTTTTTTGTATCGTTTTATTCCATGCTTGGTTCTTCGCTTTTACCGTGCAAGCGGATGGTTTTGATTGATTTAATAGGGAGAAGCTTTGGAATGAGGGAATCTTACGATATTTGGGAGGATATTCAATATAGTTATTAAATTATCATTATAAATC
>NZ_CAHOYM010000107.1 GCF_903679515.1 Bartonella gabonensis | reverse complement strand
TGCAGGGCCTGGGGCGCGATTGAACCTGCGTGCACTGCAATGGCAATGAACAAGGCCCGCGATGAACTGACCCCAWGAAGTTGGACGGTTGGAAGYTAGCGGCTCAAGGCCTGAKTTCGGTACTGCACCGGRCTCAGGCCTTTTAGTTTGAGCTTGATGCGTTGGTGGTTGTAGTAATGAATGTAGCGGCGCAGGCCGCGCTGCAACTCCTGAACGCTTGCGAACTTGTTCAGGTAGAAGAATTCCGATTTCAGCGTACCGAAGAAGCTTTCCATGGCCGCGTTGTCCAGGCAGTTGCCTTTGCGGGACATGCTTTGCGTCAAGCCGTGCTTGTGGAGCTGCTCTCGATAGTGGGACATTTGGTACTGCCACCCCTGGTCGGAGTGCAAGAGTGGCGCATCGCCGCGGGTCTTCAGCTTGCGCAACGCCTTCCTGAGCATGTTCCCTACGAGCGAGTACACAGGGCGCTCCTGCATCTCGTAGGCCACGATCTCCCCGTTGTAGAGGTCCATGATCGGCGACAGGTACAGCTTGTTGCCTCGGACATTGAATTCGGTCACATCGGTCACCCACTTCTCGTTCGGTCGCTCTGCACCGAACTGGCGATCGAGCAAGTTGGGCGATGAGGCGCACTCGCCTCGGTGGGAACGGTACTTCTTTGGCCGAACCAGTGA
>NZ_CAHOYM010000106.1 GCF_903679515.1 Bartonella gabonensis | reverse complement strand
CTCCTCCTCTGTTGCCCGCTCTGCTGCGAGTTGTGCGAGAAGACGTTGCACTTCCCTTCGCAACTCCAGCAATCGGAGTTGGGTGCGAATATTGGTTTCGGAAACAAGAACCCCTCGCTTGGGGAGGACCACAACCAGTCCCTCTCCGGCGAGACGCTGGAGCGCCTTGGGCTGCTGCCGGTCTCGTTGACACCGACCTAAGCTTCTTGAGCTTGCTCGAACTGTACGGGACTGAGATATCCGAGCGTCGAATGCCGACGCGTCGGGTTGTAGAAGCACTCGATGTAATCGAACACATCTGAGCGGGCCTGCCCTCGTGTCCTGTACACCTTACGGGCCGTGCGCTCGGTCTTCAGAGAACTGAAGAAGCTCTCCATGGCCGAGTTGTCCCAGACCTCACCAGCCCGACTCATACTGCAAGTGATGCCCTGTTCGTCCAGCAGCCTCTGGAAGTGCTCGCTTGTGTATTGGCTACCCTGGTCCGAGTGGTGCAGCAGTGCCACTGGCCTGCCCCGGCGCCACACAGCCATCATCAGCGCGTCCACCACGAGCTGCGAGGTCATGCTCTCCTGCATCGACCAGCCCACGATTCGACGGGAGTACAGGTCCAGTACCGCAGCTACGTAAAGCCAGCCTTCTGCCGTCCAGATATAGGTGAAGTCGGCCACCCATTTCTGGTTCGGACCATCTGCCTGGAACTGACGGTCCAGCAC
>NZ_CAHOYM010000105.1 GCF_903679515.1 Bartonella gabonensis | reverse complement strand
GGGTGGGCTTCAGCCTGGATGAAATTCGTGCACTCTTGCCGCCCGGCCTGCAAGGCTGGGACCATGAGGCCGTCGTGGGCGCGCTGCGCCAAAAAATTGCCGATATCAAGGCCATGGAGAAAAAGCTGCAGACCAGCAAAAAGCAGTTGCAGGCTTTGTTGTCCGATATTGAAGCGCGGCCAGACAACATGGATTGCCACGACAACGCACGCCGTGTGCTCTCCCATGTACTGGCCCAGCAATCCGAATCCCTGGCCTCTGAAGCAGCGGCCGAAGAAAAAATGAGCAAGCTCATGCGCACCGGACACAAGAAGCGGGCAAGCGCGGCATAGGCCTTCGGCAGTTTGGAACGCGGCCCTAGCGCCTTGCCAGAGCCTGCACCACCTGCTTTGCAGTCGCTTTGGCCGACCCCGGGTTTTGCCCGGTGATGAGGCGGCCATCGGCCACCACATACGACATAAAAGGCAGCAAGGCTTTTTGATAGCGCGCACCGCGCATCTTCATTTCCTGCTCCGCGTTGTAGGGCATGGACCGGGCCACTCCGGCCAGGATTTCTTCCGTCCATGAAAAACCCGTGACCCGTTTGCCCGCGACCAGCAAAGAGCCGTCGCTGAGCTGCGTATTGAGCAGGCCGCAGTAGCCGTGGCAAACCGATGCAACGATGCCACTTCGCTCCCAGATGCTGCGTGTGATGCGCTGCAGCCCCGCACTATCGGGAAAATCCCACATCACCGCATGCC
>NZ_CAHOYM010000104.1 GCF_903679515.1 Bartonella gabonensis | reverse complement strand
TCGTTATCACATTAAATTGTGAGGGTATCCTTATGTCTAAAAAATATGAATTAACCAGTGAAATCAAACAAATTAAAAATATGTTTACTAGAGAGATTACAACCCTTTATCGCATTAAAGCATTAAAAGACTTTGCTGATGTTAAAGCTGGGGTTGTCGGTGGTTTTATTGAAAAGGAAAGCAACTTATCACATGATGGCAATTGCTGGGTTTATAATGAAGCGTGTGTTTATAATAATGCTCATGTTTCTGATAATGCTAAAGTCTTAAATGAAGCTCATGTTTTCGATAATGCGAAAATTGAAGGCAATTCTAAAGTTTTTGATAGTGCAAGAATTTATGACAATGCAAGGGTTGCTGATAATGCCTTGGTTTTTGGAAGAACTTTTGTTTACGATCATGCCTGCGTTTTAAATCATGCTGAAGTCTCTGACAGGGCTGTTATAAAAGGGCATGCTAAAATTTATGATAACGCTTTATTGACTGGCTATGCGCAAGCTTATGGCAATGCAAGAATTTATAACAATGCACAAATTTGGTTTTTTGCTGTGGTTTGTGATGATGCTTGTATTTATGAAAATGCAAAAATTACAGGCTATACATATATTTGCGATAAAGTAAGTGTTTTTGGCAATTCATATATAGATACCAAAAAATTGAATGGTCATATCAACATTTGTGATCAAACCATAAAAGACGCTGCGTAAATAAAGCACGGGCGTTGCGGGGGCGCCCCTCTTTTAAATTTCCCATTCCAAATTTTAGCAAAT
>NZ_CAHOYM010000103.1 GCF_903679515.1 Bartonella gabonensis | reverse complement strand
ATGCGGGGGCTGATCGTCGCCATTTCAGGAATTTGCAGACATTTTTGAAAAATCTCTGCGTTTTCCCTGAAGGCCCGTTTTTAGTCCCTATAATTCAATGCTTCGGCGTGTAGCGCAGCCTGGTAGCGCACTTGCATGGGGTGCAAGGGGTCGCGAGTTCGAATCCCGCCACGCCGACCACAACGCAAAGCTCCTGACGGAAACGTCAGGAGCTTTTTGCTTTGTACGTTCGATTTTGCGCGCGATTGTGCCTTGCGGCGAAGGGCGGGTGCAGCTCCGCCAGGCGGCTCCCTCGCGGATGGCGAGGGTAGCCAGCGCAGAAAACTCCATGCACCGTGAAGATGCGCCGCCAGGTCTGGATGCGTAAGACCTGCACCTACAATGGCGTCTTTTGTAACTGACGATTTCTTCCTGGTCTCGCACATGATGGATGGACTGATTACCGGCWGACTCACCGGTACGCCCGAACACCGCAGCGACCGCAATCGGCGCCCCTTCATGGTGGCCCGCGTGCGCTCCGAGGCATCCGATGGCACCTCCATCCCGGTCAACGTGGTTGCATTCGATGCCCAGGCCTGCGAGGTGCTGCGCAATCTGATCGAAGGCGATGCCGTGGCGCTGCGTGGCAGCTTCACGCCCAAGGTCTGGATAGACCGCCAGGAACAACCCCACCCTGTGCTGGACGTCGTGGCACACCAGGTGATGGCAACGCCCGAGTTCCAGGACCGCTGACGCCCGCGCTGCGGCGCCGGTTGTGAGCTACTGAAAAAACTGTCTAGCCGCAGTGTGCCGGTACGGCCACCGCGCGCTGTGTTGGCGCTACAGTGTGCGCCTGTGTTTTTGACAGGTTACAAG
>NZ_CAHOYM010000102.1 GCF_903679515.1 Bartonella gabonensis | reverse complement strand
AACCTATGCAAACTCCGAATACCGCAGAGTACAGCTTGGGAGACAGAGCACCGGGTGCTAACGTCCGGACTCAAGAGGGAAACAACCCAGACCGCCAGCTAAGGTCCCTAAAATTGGCTAAGTGGGAAACGAAGTGGGAAGGCTAAAACAGTCAGGATGTTGGCTTAGAAGCAGCCATCATTTAAAGAAAGCGTAATAGCTCACTGATCGAGTCGTCCTGCGCGGAAGATGTAACGGGGCTAAGCCAGTTACCGAAGCTGCGGATTTGCAATTTATTGCAAGTGGTAGGAGAGCGTTCTGTAAGCCTGTGAAGGTGCCTGGTAACGGGTGCTGGAGGTATCAGAAGTGCGAATGCTGACATGAGTAGCGTTAAAGGGGGTGAAAAGCCCCCTCGCCGTAAGCGCAAGGTTTCCTACGCAACGTTCATCGGCGTAGGGTGAGTCGGCCCCTAAGGCGAGGCAGAGATGCGTAGCTGATGGGAAACAGGTCAATATTCCTGTACCGATGTGTAGTGCGATGTGGGGACGGAGAAGGTTAGCTCAGCCAACTGTTGGATATGTTGGTTCAAGCCTGTAGTCGTGCCTGGTAGGCAAATCCGCCGGGCTTAGATGAGGGGTGATAACGAGTCTGCTTGCAGACGAAGTGAGTGATACCCTGCTTCCAGGAAAAGCCACTAAGCTTCAGCTACACACGACCGTACCGCAAACCGACACTGGTGCGCGAGATGAGTAGTCTAAGGCGCTTGAGAGAACTCTGGAGAAGGAACTCGGCAAATTGATACCGTAACTTCGGGAGAAGGTATGCCGCAAGTAGGTGAACTTGTACAAAGGGAGCCCAAAGCGGTTGCAAAAAATCGGTGGCTGCGACTGTTTAATAAAAACACAGCAC
>NZ_CAHOYM010000101.1 GCF_903679515.1 Bartonella gabonensis | reverse complement strand
GTTACAATATATAATTGTTTAAGTCTGAATGAATAAATTTCATAATTGGATTTTAAAAATACTAACACTTTTGTAAAATAGAGTGATTAGTTTATTTACAATAATTATTTTTGAATTTTGCGCTAATTAATTAATAAAATTTTTACCTCGTTAAAAGAGGGGTTTAAATTTTATTTTTGAAAGAAGGTTTATAAGTCTTTTAATTTTTTAAAGATGGATGAATATCAATTGCATACAGTTTTTAGAGAAAATGGTGTGGGGTAGGTGCAAAGCGATCAATCACTTGATCACTTCCTTTTAATTTGGCTTTCCGACTTTCAAAAGTACCCACATCAATATCTTTTTAATAATGGAAATTATGCATTTATGTTTCACTTTCTTTAAAAGAAGCGCGAGAACTTGCAAGGCATTATAGCGATCTTCTTAAAGGTGCTGCCTTCAACGAAAATCACCTCCAGAGGATTGGCATGCTTAAGAGAGCAAATCCATGGAGGTGTACAATGAATACCAGTATCGACTTTTTATGCGATTTATGGATGGCATTGTATCAGTTTTCTGATCGTGATGATATTGAAGACAAGGTTTTTAATACTCTTATTGAGACTATGGATGCGATAGAAAAAGCTTTAATATTAAAGCTTCAAGATGAAACCCCAAATGCACTAAAAATTTTGGCAATGATTACAAATTTTGGAACTTTGAGACCACCTCCGATTATAGAGTCTTTGTTAAAAGATAATAACACATTATATATAAAAATACAATAAAGTCAATATGTTGCGTGCAATTATTTTATATGAATTCACTTAAGAATCCACACTTCTATGCATGTTTAAATTGACCATTTTTTATAAACAATTGTCACGTATAAATAGACCATAAAAAGCAAATCATGATGCAAATATTATAACGCATGCGTCATTTAAATGAAATGAAAAGCCGTTATCATTCATAACAGTTC
>NZ_CAHOYM010000100.1 GCF_903679515.1 Bartonella gabonensis | reverse complement strand
ATTATATCTCGCTTACATTTCTTCAAGAGATCCTTTAAAAAATATATTTTTTTGAGATATAGTAAGGAATTAATCAAGCAATTTTAATAAGTTAGCTAATAATATGATGATCGTTTCAGCAAAAAATAGAGCGTATAATTTAGTGATGATTTTAATATTTTGTTCATAGAAAAAATGGCAATAACTTTCTATTCATTGTGAAATTTATAAGAGAAAGGATTATTATGCTTCATATAAATTTCCCATAAAATACAGCATATACCGACACCTAACCCCAGTCCTAATCCTATCAGCGCTCCTATTATCATTCCGGCAGAAAGTGCTACTCCTATACCCATTGCGATAAGTGGGCCAAATCCTGGAAGAGCAATATAGCCATAAGTAGCAAGAGTTGCTGCGATTGCTCCTGATATGCTACCATTTAAACCGCCAATGAAAGCAAATTCTTTAATAGAATGACTGTACTTTTTGAAAAAAAATTTCTTACAACGATGAACAGAAACGTTAAAATTAATCATATTTTTTTCTTTCATTTTGAATGCTAACGGTTCCTGAATAGTCAACGGACACGAAAAAATGGGACTTTTTAAATTTTACTAAAGCACGCCAGATGCCTTTGTCATCTAAACGTAATCGTTTAATGTTCTCAAAACCATTTTGCATAAGACAATTTTTAATTTGTGAAGCAGTAAATGAATTTTGACCTATTTTAGTGACATTTTGAGTAGAACTATAGGTAAAGGTTTGACAATAAGGAAGATGAAAAACTTTACTAATTGAAGTTGTGACGATCAATGAAACACATACAATCATCATAAAAAAAATACTTAATTTCAAAATATTATTGATTTTCATCTTGTCACTTTCTGTTGAAACAACACTTCATTAACCGTTGTATTGCTAACAGGTTCCCAAGATGATTTTATTTTTAATATTATACTTAACAAAAAAATTGGAAATGATTAAATAAAATTGTTT
>NZ_CAHOYM010000099.1 GCF_903679515.1 Bartonella gabonensis | reverse complement strand
ATTGGCTTGTCTTTCTTTTTCTCTTTTGTCTAAACTTTCTAATCTCTCTTCAATTTCTTGCCTTTCTTTCTGCTTTAACCACTCTTTATACCATTCCTTTTGAAGGCGCGTGATAGGGGCTAAAGCGGCTTTCATGGCTGGTGTTTTATATGTTGACGATTGACCAATAAGAGCCCCCCAGAGATTAGGAACAATTGTCCAATCATCATGTTGTTTTGGAGCAACCCGCACGCCATTTCCAATGACAGCAGCCAAAGCACACAGAGCAGAAACAGCAATAAAATCGAGAGGAGCTTGTTGACGCTCTGAAACGTCATAAATATAGTCCATGAATGGCATTGGGAGCTGTAATGGATTAAAAGGTTCGACGGGTAAAAGAGACGGCACAATCGGTTTTAATTCCCCCCAACCATTTTGTTGCAAGGCTTGTTCATAAGGAATGGCTTTTAAACAAGCATTATCATTTAAAGAGGCATTATCGTTATCATTGACGGGAGTATTTTCATTGTTGTTTTGTAAATTACACTCTTTCATAGTTCCCTCTTTTGAGAAAGTAATACGTTATTAAAGTCCATTCCTTTTGGAGCTTGCATCATAAAGACTTCAAAGCCTTGTCTATAAGCCCGCGCAGCGAGGTTAAAACCTGCTTTACGCCCCGCATCATCCCCGTCCATTGCGATTGTCAAACGTCCTTTTGTATGCGGTAAATTCACACGCATCATGCCACTGGTGGAAAGAGACGCCCATACATTCACGGGCTCTGATAACAAACCAGACAGCAGCGCCAGCCCCGTTTCAATGCCTTCACAAATAACCAGATGTTTGGGATTATCTTGACTTAAATGCACAGCCCCACCCATGACAGATCCCAACATGGCTTTGGCGGGTTTCTGATCTGTTTTGCAGCCATTGGTTTGTAAAAAGGTCCTATGAATGGCAAAAGAGCTAGCCCCCTTAACAAGCGCCACCAACGCGGGCAATGTCATTCCTAAGGGGTGTGGACAGTTGTCGTGAAAGCGTAAATCAGCAGGTAATTCACATGTGATCCCCCGCATGCGTAAATAGGTTTCTGCTAAAGTATTTTTAATCGGTTGGCTTTGTTGCCAAATCTCTTTTGCTTTTTCTGCTTTCTGTTTTGCTCGTTTGAGATCAGCACAAAACTGTTTTGAGAAAGAA
>NZ_CAHOYM010000098.1 GCF_903679515.1 Bartonella gabonensis | reverse complement strand
AACAAGCATTATTTATTCAATGATCTTAGAGACGATACCGGCACCAACAGTACGACCACCTTCACGAATAGCAAAACGAAGCTTCTCTTCCATCGCTATCGGGACAATAAGAGAAACATCCATGGCTACATTATCGCCGGGCATAACCATTTCTGTTCCTTCTGGAAGTATAACAATACCCGTAACATCCGTCGTACGGAAATAAAACTGAGGACGATAATTCGTGAAAAACGGTGTATGACGACCACCTTCATCTTTCGTCAAAATGTAAGCCTCTGCTTTAAAACGTGTATGCGGTGTAACTGATCCGGGCTTCGCTAATACTTGACCACGCTCAATCCCTTCACGATCAACACCACGAAGCAGAGCACCAATATTATCACCCGCCTGACCTTGATCTAAAAGCTTGCGGAACATTTCAACACCCGTCACCGTCGTCTTAGACGTTGGACGAATACCAATAATCTCAATTTCCTCGCCAACTTTAATAATACCACGCTCAACACGACCCGTTACAACTGTTCCACGACCAGAAATCGAAAATACATCTTCTATCGGCATCAAGAATGGCTGATCGACAGGACGTTCAGGGGTCGGAATATATCTATCAACCTCACTCATTAAAAGACGAACCGCATCTTCACCAATGCTTTTATCCTTGTCCTCAAGGGCAGCCAACGCAGAACCTTTAACAATTGGCACATCATCACCTGGAAAATCATATTTGGACAAAAGTTCCCGAACCTCAAGTTCTACAAGATCCAAAAGTTCAGCATCATCAACTTGATCAACTTTATTCAGAAAAACGACAATCGCTGGAACACCAACCTGACGGGCAAGCAAAATATGCTCACGTGTCTGAGGCATTGGACCATCAGCCGCAGAAACAACCAGAATAGCACCATCCATCTGCGCTGCCCCTGTGATCATGTTTTTCACATAGTCTGCGTGTCCAGGGCAATCAACGTGGGCATAGTGACGATTTTCCGTTTCATATTCAACGTGTGCTGTAGAAATGGTAATACCACGTGCGCGCTCTTCCGGTGCTGCATCAATTTGATCATATGCTTTAAACTCACCAAAAAACTTCGTAATCGCTGCTGTCAATGATGTCTTCCCATGATCAACGTGACCAATCGTACCAATATTAACATGCGGTTTTGTACGTTCAAATTTGCTCTTCGCCAT
>NZ_CAHOYM010000097.1 GCF_903679515.1 Bartonella gabonensis | reverse complement strand
AGAAGGCAAATGGACAGCTCCAAGCTTTACGGTTAATACTGTCAGTGAAGATGGGGATAAGGTTGAAGAGCAGAGCTATGATGATGTAGCAAAAGCCTTTGCGAGTGTAGGTACATCTTTCAGCAATCTTCATAATGAAATGACGAAAGCTGTCACGAATATTAACAATCAGATTAACAATGTAGTGAATGACAGTCTTGTCAAGCAGGATGAAGAGAGCAAGGTTATCAAGATTGGTGCTGAGAAAGAYGGTACTGAAATCAATATCGCCAACAACAAAAATGAAGATCGTACGCTTTCTGGAGTTAAGACAGCAGTAAATGATAATGAAGCCGTTAATAAAAAACAACTTGAAGACAGCTTGAAGGATCTTTCTAACAGCATTCAGTCAGAAGATTCAGCGGTTGTTCTTTACGATAAGAAGGAAACTGGTGAGACTGATTACACGAGTGTGACTTTTGGTAAAGGTAAGGGTGCTACTGCTGTTGGCCTGCATAACGTAGCGGATGGTAAGATTGCTGATAATTCTCATGATGCGGTTAGTGGCGGTCAGATTAATACCATTTCTCAGAATGTTGCGCAGTTTTTAGGTGGTGAAGCAGTCTTTAAAGAAGGTGTTTTTACAGGTCCGACCTATAAATTATCTCAGGTTGATGAAAAAGGTGAGGCTAATCAGGCAGAGTTCAAAGATGTTGGTTCAGCGTTTGCAGGTCTTGATAAGAATATTAATAATGTGAACAATCATCTTACGAATGTTGTTCAAGACTTTACTCAACAAATAACAGATATTACTCAAGAAGTTAAAGGTGATGCTTTGCTTTGGAACCAAGACGAAGGAGCGTTTGTAGCCCTTCATGGTGAAGATAAGGACAGAAAAGCTAGCAAAATTACCCACATTTTGGGTGGAGATATTGTGTCTGGTTCAACGGATGCAGTCAATGGTTCYCAGCTTTATTCGATGAAYAATACGCTTGCGATCTATTTTGGCGGAGGTGCTAAATATGAAGAAGGCAAATGGACAGCTCCAAGCTTTACGGTTAATACTGTCAGTGAAGATGGGGATAAGGTTGAAGAGCAGAGCTATGATGATGTAGCAAAAGCCTTTGCGAGTGTAGGTACATCTTTCAGCAATCTTCATAATGAAATGACGAAAGCTGTCACGAATATTAACAATCAGATTAACAATGTAGTGAATGACAGTCTTGTCAAGCAG
>NZ_CAHOYM010000096.1 GCF_903679515.1 Bartonella gabonensis | reverse complement strand
ACCAGAAACATCGTTAAAATGTGGATTTTGGGTTTGCATGTTAAGCCCCCCGCCGGTTGCGAGCGCCCTCGCATGAGTATTCCGGGAGTTAAAGGTACTGAGCTCTAGTCAGCATTTTGCTTTTAGTGCGTAAGACACACCTGGACAGTGCAAAATCTCCCGGAATCCCGGGATACCCACAATAGTAGGCATAATTGTACGCTAGAGCTTAGGATCTTTAATCCCTCTTGATCGGTGCGTAGATAACCAATAACTCTCTTTGGTAAGATAATCTTGGAAGATTGGCAATAAAAGTAATTTTTTACTTATAAACTTTGTTTTTTAATGAGAAGCTACCATCTCTTAAACTTTTGTGTACGCTCACCAAAATCATGATATCCGATCCGCGTTTAATGAGAGGACTAACAAGCCTTAGGTTTTAAGCTCAAGGAAACCCCTTTTGGGCGCCTGACGGCGTCCTTGACCTAAAACCATAGCGGCTTGCTTTGTCCTTCTTACGCGGCTCCGAAATCATGATTAAAGGGTAGAGCTTATTGGGGCATATAAGTTAAAAGAAAGAAATACAAATATAAGGTGTTTAAAATGCTATATATTTGAAATATATTAAAAAAAAGATAAAAAAGACAATGAAATAGTTGGAAAGAAATGGGTGTTTTTGTTATATAAATACTCAGATTCTTGAAAAATACCTTAAGCGGATAAATAATCTTTCCCTGCTTTTTAAAAATTGGATCCCAATAATGATCTTCTTATGCCGTAAAATACTGCTCTTTGAGGTTGATATTGGGTAGATAAATTACACATTGAAGTGTTTTTGCGCGCGCGTGTTGAATATTTAGGGGACGGCTTGGTGTGGTGAGCTTTTTGAAACACTGCTTCTTTGAGGGGGTGATATCAGGTATGGAGAACTTGGAGGTGTTTTGACCACTGATTGGGTGTTGGTTTGCTGTTTTAAGCAAAGATAGAGGATATGTAAAACGCATTACTTCATCATTTTTGCCGATAATGCGTGTTTTGCTGTTTTAAAAGCTTTTCGTATTGAGCGTACTCTTGTTGGTGGATGATGGATAATAGATGGTAGAGCATGATCAAGTTTTGGCTATCTTCAGTTTTTTTAATCAAGATGAAGACTTAAAAAACAAGATCTCTAATATGTTTTTAGTTAAAATTTTAGCTCTTGCGTTACAAAGGCAAGTTTAAGTGGGGATCTATATTAAAAACAAAATAGAATTTTTGTCTTAATTTAGTTTCTTTTTTATCAATTTAAGTATAGTATGGTTAATATTAATAT
>NZ_CAHOYM010000095.1 GCF_903679515.1 Bartonella gabonensis | reverse complement strand
ACCTATAATTGCCCCTCTATTATAGGGTGTGTTACCGCTTCCCAATAAATGCTGAACTCCCGTTATATTCCTAAACGCTTCCCAWCAAAATTACCATTTAAGCAATAAAAAATTATAAGAAAAAACCAATACGCAAAATATATTCCTTTTATGAAAACCTTCTTTTTAAAGAAGATGAATCACTTCGTATTTAGATTTGAAACTTCCCTCACACACTGAGATCAATTTTAAAATACCCCTATAATTAGAAACTGTAGCGTACCCCTATAACGCCCTGAAGGGACTGTTTTGTTTTACGCCCTTTAACATAATAGGCCTCACCATATAACTTCAACTTCTCGCTCACAAAATTGCTTAAACCTATTCCTAATTTACCAGAATTGCCTGATAAGTCCGTGGTAAATGGATGGCGTTCATTAATCAACGTCTGATTGTCATCTTTATTCTCACGCAACCATGCTGCTGTAATATACACAAGTGATGAAGAAGCCATACCAGAGCCAAATTCATACCCTAAAGATAAACCAACCTCACTGCGTAATGAAGTGAAGGGACGTATGTTACCTCTCATATCATTCGATAACTTGATTTCTTTTCCCTCAACTTGCAACCATGTAAAGTGTCCATAAGGCTGCAACCAACTGCTCTGAGACATCTGAAATCGATAACCCGCTTCAAAGGAGGTTCCAACCGCCCATTGCTTATAACTTCCTTCAATCTCTAAACCATTCGTTGAAACAGCCTGTAGCGTATTTTGATAATGGTTATATTTTAAAATACCATCGAGATACCAGCCACTATGATCCAAATAAGTGATATAAGCGCCAATGCCATAACTATTGATACCGCTGCTACCTCCCCGTGCATGCGCAATGCGTGCATGGTCATAACTGCCAAAACCACCTATATAAAACTCTCCATTGTCCCACTCGCTTAAACCATTAATCCCTAAAACGATACCGGTCTGATCGAGCGTAAAATCTATATGCCCTGTTGCTATACTCTCTTTAGATTTAATCCCATAGCTCCATAAAGCCGTATTCTTTCTACTGTTATCTAGAATTCCTCTTCCCATACGCACGCTTTGCATTTCATTGTGAAATACCATCGCTGGAGCTACAGACATAGACAATACCGCATCTGTAGAAGGCGTGGTTAAAAAGTCAGAAACTGAAAGCTTCTCACTTAAATGTGAAGAAGGTTGTTCTTGGTTGCTTGGACGCAAAGTCATATGATCGGCTAAAGATTGAGAAGAGGCTGAAACAGCCATCTGTTGTTTGTCAACAGAAAGAGAATG
>NZ_CAHOYM010000094.1 GCF_903679515.1 Bartonella gabonensis | reverse complement strand
CAGTAAGGGATTTCCGAATAAAAGTAAGGGGATAGGATTTTGCAACATGCCTCTTAATTATTGCGAATCAAAACTTCTTTTCGAGGTGTTTTGTCATAATTTTTAAAGGAAAGGTTTTCTCTAACTTTTCGTTATCCATTTTTTTAAGTGTGAGAAGCTATTCTCTAGCGCGTCTATGAAACGAGAAAAATCCATGACAAACATAAAGACAATGAAGGCAATCCACTTCATGATGCGTGACATCATCTTTAAGCCTTGATACGTTTCTATCATCTCATGAAGAAGCTGTTGTTCTGTTTCTGTGAGATCTCGTTCCTGATTACTTTGTTTTCTACTCATTTTGCCAACCACATAAGCGTGCTCCCTATTGTTAAAACTTTTGAATCAAAACATCACAAGCGCTGTTCCTTAAACCGCTTGGCAACAATCACCAGTCCTGTACACGCGGCTAAAACCATAATCCCTGCTAACGCCCATTGGATCGGTCCATTACCAACCAATAAGCCTCCAAAACCAGAACAAGACCCGATAATCGGCGCTAACGCCTCTATCTTTAAAAGACCTGTTCTCTCCTTCGTTTCTACCCTGTGATAGTTCGAAGCAATGTAAGACCCTTTGGCCCACAAACCGGCTTCGGCTGCTCGACGGTTGGATAATCCCACAAAAGGCTTGCCCCCCACTTTATTCCATTTCTGTAGTTCACTAGGAACAGCTTCATAATCCCCTTGATTAAGCTTCTTCAACAGTGTGGATTTACAAAAAGCTTTCGTTCCTACGTTATAACAAAACGATACCAATGCCGCGAATTGGCAATCCGTTAACGAAACAGTGACAGATTCCTCTACCGTCTTCTCAAATTGCTTTAAGTCTTCACAAAGAATTTCTTCTGCTTGCTCTTGTGTAATACGCATGCCTTTTTTAACAAGCGGTTGACCCGCATGGCTGGTGTGACCATAACCAATGGTCCAGATACATGCTACATCTCTATAAGCCTCCAAACGTAAACCTTCCCATTGTTTAATCAGCTCTAATCCTTCTTTGGATATCTTTCTCATCTCAATCCTCCATAAAAAAAGCCCCACAAACGCGGGGCTGGATAAAACTCTTCTTTTATGATTGCTATTGGCTATGCTCTTTGATCAACTGCTCGACTTCTTCAACGCTAAAGCCAAGTTGAAAGAGCGGGGCATATTCACTTTCCTGTAATTCATACTGACAACGCTTTACTACAAAATCCCCTTTCAGATCAGACGGCATTTCGGTTATGAGAACAACCTTATGCGTGTCATCTTCTACCCCCTCTTCTCCTTCACTGAGCTCTTTGATAAAGACCCAATAAAAACGCGTTGATAAAAGCATCTCTAGCCTTCTTACCGTTTCTGCCTTATCAAAAGAAAGCATGTTCAGATAATCTTCTTTGCTATTTAAATGCTCTGGGTATTCTATCATCTTCACATTCTCCCTAAACAAAA
>NZ_CAHOYM010000093.1 GCF_903679515.1 Bartonella gabonensis | reverse complement strand
ACGTGCAAGTGCTTGCGCATCCGTTGTCGCCGGTAAAACAAGATCAGAAGCATCGAGACCAGATTCATCATCATGTTTGCCTTTACGACGCTTGCCTACTTGTGTATCAGAACACACCGCAAAGGAACGCAAGGGGATTTCTGTATCAAGGGTCCATTCACGAATTGTTTGTGACATCAAAGCAAGAGAAGGCACCAGAAACAACACACGCTTACCTTTTCCGGCGAGAGTTTCTGCTATCTTAAGGCTAGTAAACGTCTTGCCCGTTCCACACGCCATAATCAGCTTGCCACGGTCTGCTTCTTTTAAACCTTCACAGACTTCCTCAAGTGCTTCTATCTGATGATCTAAAAGCTTTTTTTTCGGTTGCTCTTTAAGGACAGCTTGTCCTCTTTCTTTATAAGCMCCCCAATCKATTTGACTGTTTTCTAAATCAAACAGATTAATCTGTTGAATRCGAACYTCTTGWCCATCACACGTGTTGTTCGCATTATCACTCCAATTGCTTTCRGTGCTATCAACYAGWATRCGACGCGTGAAKATYTTYTTCCCAGAGGCAGCGATAAAACTATCAATATCTTCTTTTTTAATGATGTGAGAGGCATCATAACATTTACATTGAATAGCCGCATAGCCCCCTTGATCACGGATTGTCGCCACCAAATCAATGCCGATATCACGCCCATCTTCATCATGTTCCTCAGCCCATTCCGAATAAGTCTGAACCTTTTCATATTCCTGCTTTTGTAATGGGTCTTCAGACAGATAATCCTTCACAAGATTTTCAAAAAGGGTTCCCAATTCACGAGGTGATTTTGCTTGTTTACGATAATATTCCAACAAAGAGCGTATCGTGACGTGTTCATGATCAGACTTAACAGATTGCAGCATATTACAACAAAGCTCCATTTTGGTATGAGAGGGATAATTCTTTTCAAAAGAATCAAAATGAAGCTTATTAAATCCATTTTGAATGAATAGCTATAAAAAATGTTGAAAAATGCTCAATCTACACGGGAGTGAATACGAGCGTGCATGTAAAAATAAGCGCTGTTATTATAATAATAACACCAATAATATCAACAAGGTGATTTATTTTTCTATACATATCACATCCACATAGTACTATTGTTTATTTATTCCAATCGTTAAATGTGATTAATACGATATGTATTTAAAATATATTAAAGCCTTAAAAATAAATGTTTTGATACATTTTCTAATTCTAATTCACTTTAATGAACTTTTAAAGTCTACTTACCAACAGCCTATGAGCTATGGTTAGATCAGCACAGTAGTGAAATTTGCTTATCGTTTGATGTGTTAATCAGACAAATGCAATACGTGCTTTTTAAACATCATAATAATTATTTTGATAGGTTTTATGAGTGACTTTAATAGATAGGTTTTGACGGTGCAAAAATTGACAAAACCCCTACAAAACGTATATTATTAGTTGAATTCATAGGTTGTGTTG
>NZ_CAHOYM010000092.1 GCF_903679515.1 Bartonella gabonensis | reverse complement strand
AGGGCATGCTTGTTATCAAATTTGCAATTTCGCTTTGATAAAGTCCTGTAGTGAGAGCTATTGAAGTGATAATACTCACTCGCAGGCAACGGTTCACAAATCCGGAGAGGGGCATATCTATAGCGCCACGAATGATAAGCCATCCATAGATGAGAAAAGCGATTGTTATCCCAATCGATACAAAGGGGGTAATGGTTGCAACTGCTTTTGAGCAAATATCCGTGACATACGTTTTTGTTACCTGATCAAYTTTATYGAAAAGTTGCGTGAACAKARTRAAGTTCATGGCATTCCTCTTTAACGAATAGTCAAATTTTTATCATCTTGAGACACAGATATATGCTAAAGGCTTCCTTTGCATTTATACATTACTTAAGTCGTTTCACCACGATTATCATGACTTTGATAAAATCCTCTCTGCTTCTCTAACTCTTACGATGAGCACTAAATCCTGTAAATCGGCTTTTGTTTTCATGAAAAGAGCCAGCAAACGTTGTAAAGAGTTTTATCAGGTAACTGCTTATTCTTAAGCATCGTTTTCTAGTTATAGTATGTCTGGCATCATTTGGTTGCTAGCATTATAAAATACTTGATATAGTTTACGTTTTTGAATTTCGATAAGTTTCTTTTCATTCATGTTTAAATTTCTAACCATTTGTAGTTTTGCATGTTCATTTTGGATCATGGTTGATATGTGTCCGATGCGTGATTTTATCTGGAAAGTTTCTTTCAGATGTTTTGCTCTACTTAAATGGCTTAAATAAGAGATAATTTGCAAAGAGCGTTTCTCTGCTTCTTGAAAAGTTTGCAAGCTTACAACTTTAGCAATAATGCTATTATATTCAAGACGTTTATTAATTATTGAGCGTATCCCTATTGAATGGCCCCCAGACGCTATCCAAGAAGAAAAAGTTCTCTCATCTTTATCAACCACGTGAATCCACTTGCGGAATTGCGGATTAAAAGTCTGGTAGAGCCTTTCTGGTTTTGGGTAGATAAGATGCGAATCTTTTAAGAAAAAATCTTCACCCTCTCCTATTGTTGGTTTTTGTATTTTACTACCTGTTATAGCTTTGTAGAGCTCTTCCGTTTTTTTGAGCTGTTCTTCACTATCTGCAATTTTTGCTTTTAATAACTTAATAATTTCCGAATATTCTACTGATTGAGCAGGTGACTGAGCAGGCGATGGGGTAGGTGAAGAAGATGAGGGGGATTGTGTACATGGTGGTAAGGGTACATTTGGATCTGTTTCAAATGGTATAGTTAGAAAATGGCACTCGCCGTTTCTCTGTATATTTGATGCATGTGCTAAGTTTGGCATTCCCAAGACGGCAATCATCCCTGTTATAATAAACTGCTTTTTCATCTGTCTCCTCGCTTAATTTCGGCAGGGATTGTATTATTAATAGGCACACGATTTCTCTCATTTGGTTGCTTTAGCTTTGGTGCTAATGCACAGGCCGATAAAAGGTTTGCAATCAAAATTATAAGAATGATATTTTTCATTTTAAGATTACTCTTTATTGTTGTTAGATGTATTCTAACATTTTTGATCATTATTGCTATTTTGAATATAAAGTAAAGTGCATAGTGTGTA
>NZ_CAHOYM010000091.1 GCF_903679515.1 Bartonella gabonensis | reverse complement strand
AATTTGGCGTTGCCGCTAAAACTTTGATTGGAATGAAGAAAACACGTTTCCAAATGCCCAATAGTGCACAAACAGCACAAGATTTTGGAACCATTGTTATCCCCACCTACAGTGGTGAAGCAGCATAATTATTAAGAAGGAAAAAGACATGGCAGATCATTTACCAAAACCGTTACAAGGTAGAAATCTTCACACTCAACAGGTGAGTTTCTTACGTTTAAACATCACGCATAAAGATAAGCATCTCACTGAAAAAATAGGCACCTTACCTCGAGGCGCTTTGATCACTTCTATAAAAGCGCATGTTAAAACGGCGTTTTCGGAAGCGAAATTGAAGATTGGAAGCACCTATGGTGGAAACGAATTCAGTGAAAAGGAGATCAAAGCCCAAGGGACGCAAGAATTTACAGCAACCAATCAAAAAGAGTTTGTTCCCCATGATGAGGAGTTAACGCTTTATGCAACCCGTGACAAAACAACAGCAGCTGGTGAATGTGTTGTGGTTGTGCAATTCGTGACTGATCACTGAAATTAAGGGGAGAAATCATTTAACTCCCCTTATATTCATGAATTGCAAGATTGTACAGAGAGTTGCAAATTAAGGGCAGATAAGACAGCCACTAAGGTAGAAAGCTTGGGGTCACCCGTTTTACTTAAAGAGCGGTATAAACCACTCCGTTCACGATTGGTTTCTTTTGCTAAGGCACTCATATTTTGGGCGCGAGCAACGATACCAATAGCATCTGCGATATGGGCGGCATCTCCGGTTTTAAGAGCTTCATTTAAAAAGATTTCTTGATCTTCTGGTGTTTTGAGGTGTTTTTCAAAGTTAAAGGTTTTCAATTTCATTTTTAAGATCCTCTAAAAGAGATAAGGCTTTTTGAATATCATTGGATTGTGTGGATTTGTTACCACCCCAAAGCAATATAATGATTTTATCGCCTTTTTTTACAAAATAAATTCGATAACCAGCCCCATAGTGGATACGTAATTCACCTATGCCATTAAAGAATTTAACATCACCCAAAAGTCCTGAACGAATTCTACGAAGTCTTTCAAGAATCATATTGGCAGCTTTTCTATCTTTAAGTTTTTCTAACCATTTATCGAATTCATCTGTTGTTTTTATTATCGCTACCATTAGTGCACTATAGTATACACAACATATAATGTCAAGTTAGTTATAATTTTTGTATCATTGAAAGGTATTTTAATGGCGCGTCATTATATTCGGGTCAAGACCGGCGGACCGATAGCGGCTAGTCAAAATGTTTATCGTCATAGAAAAACGCTTTCACACATGGTGTCGGTTATTCAAGACGAGATTGATGATGTTGGAGATGAATATGTAGCACAAATACAAGAAAGTATTTTTGCTGCTATTCGTTTTTGTGAGAGGGAAACATTTTACTTTAACGAAAGCCGTGATGTGGTGTTTCAAACAAGGGCGGGGCAAGGGGCTTATGATGCAACTGATACCCGACATATTGAAACTGCTGTTAAAATCAAAAGCGTTTACTTGAGTTCTGATCAACATCATAAGTTTGCATTGGAATGGCAGGACCATGTTTCCTTAGAGGATTCGTTAAGGATTCGTTA
>NZ_CAHOYM010000090.1 GCF_903679515.1 Bartonella gabonensis | reverse complement strand
GTGCAAAAATTGACAAAACCCCTACAAAACGTATATTATTAGTTGAATTCATAGGTTGTGTTGTCAATATTGATTGTTTTTTGAAGATCTATAAAATATTAACATATTGAAATATAATGTTTTTATTTTTTGCTATTTTTTTATCTAAAAGCAGCAACCGTCAAAACTCAAAACCCCGTCAAAACTTATAGAGATTAGTTTTGGATAGTGTTGACACAAGATTTAAACGTTGCTTCTTTTTTTTTAATGATAAACAAAAACCCTCAAAGATCATTCGTAAATCCTCTTTTGGTACGATAAGATTTTTGAAGGTTTTAAGCATAACAAAAAAATTATCAGCGTTTCATTGTTTTATACTGTTGCTTTTGACTAAAGGATGCCATTCATAGCGTATAGTAGGTCGACCGCCTTTAGAGCTATTTTCACTTGCTATTTGACGAATATGATTGGAACGGCATAAAATCTCTAGAGCCTGCTTAACGACTTCATTGTCTGTTAAACATTTCCAATCACGCCTGTAAATATCGCGTGCAGTAAAAACATTTGGTAAATGATCACAACGCTCGATAATCAATTTTGCACAATCGTCTATAGAGGCATTCCCCGCCGCATAAAGCCTTTTGACATGGCTTAACAGATATTTTTCCCAACGCAAGGCTGTTTGAAGAGCACCTTTATTGATTTCAAAACGACCCCCTTCGGTCAATTCAAAAATCAACGCAAGACTTGCTATGGTCTTAGGCATTTTTAAAAGATGCGATTGTAAGCTTTCAGAGAAACGACCACTTTTGGCCTCTCTATGAAGATTTTCTAGCCATTCATAAAATTTCTCTTGTGCTTTTGGCATAAAACGCATGATCAGCGGGTGCTCTGGAGAACCTAGTCGTTTATCACGAAAAGAGCGAAAAACACCTTCATACTTTTGCCAACCCTCTTGATTGGGTGGTCTATCAACCAATTGCCAATCTTTTGTCTCATCGGGCCACACCAACATTTGAAACCGTTGCAATAAACCGTCATCATTTATTCCATGGTGTATGGCTTGAATAATGGGAATAATTCGTGAAGGTTGAATGCCTCCAATCATTGATAAAGTTACATGGGGGATAAAAATGGTTCCACGCTCTATACGGTCATAGGTAAATTGATCATCTCCATTAAAAGCTGTTAAATAAAAAGAACGGTCTGTTTGATATTCCTTTCTCTCTAGATTGGCTAAAAAACCAGATAATTCATCACGCACCATTAAGAGACCACGGGGGTTTTCTTTTAACAATTCCCCAAGCTTTTCGACCGTCACATCATTGACAATAAAACGCGAGACATCATCATCATGAGCACTGTCTTTAGAGAGCGTTTCAAACAACAGAGCACGGGCTATTTCACACTCACCTTTTTTAAGTGCTTTATTGGCTTGTCTTTCTTTTTCTCTTTTGTCTAAACTTTCTAATCTCTCTTCAATTTCTTGCCTTTCTTTCTGCTTTAACCACTCTTTATACCATTCCTTTTGAAGGCGCGTGATAGGGGCTAAAGCGGCTTTCATGGCTGGTGTTTTATATGTTGACGATTGACCAATAAGAGCCCCCCAGAGATTAGGAACAATTGTCCAATCATCATGTTGTTTTGGAGCAACCCGCACGCCATTTCCAATG
>NZ_CAHOYM010000089.1 GCF_903679515.1 Bartonella gabonensis | reverse complement strand
TTATGAACGTGAATTTGGCGTTGCCGCTAAAACTTTGATTGGAATGAAGAAAACACGTTTCCAAATGCCCAATAGTGCACAAACAGCACAAGATTTTGGAACCATTGTTATCCCCACCTACAGTGGTGAAGCAGCATAATTATTAAGAAGGAAAAAGACATGGCAGATCATTTACCAAAACCGTTACAAGGTAGAAATCTTCACACTCAACAGGTGAGTTTCTTACGTTTAAACATCACGCATAAAGATCAGCATCTCACTGAAAAAATAGGCACCTTACCTCGAGGCGCTTTGATCATTTCAATAAAAGCGCATGTTAAGACGGCGTTTTCGGAAGCAAAATTGAAGATTGGAAGCACCTATGGAGGCAACGAATTCAGTGAAAAGGAGATCAAAGCCCAAGGGACGCAAGAATTTACAGCAACCAATCAAAAGGTTTTTATCGCGGACGATAAGGAAGTTACTCTTTATGCGACCCGTGATAAAACCACGGATGCTGGTGAATGTGTTGTGGTCGTGCAATTCGTGACTGATCACTGAAATTAAGGGGGGAGTTAATGCCTAGAAACTTTTTTAAGAAGTTTTGTTGCTTTAACTTCCTTAATTTTCAGTGCAATCTTACGCATAAAGGCAATGCTAAAACATCCTTGTGGTTTTATAGATTCAAAATCAAAAAAATCTTTACAAGGAGTAACGTTGAATTCATCAACACATATCCAAGAATCTTTTATTAGCTTTACACGCTTGCATTCTGTTTCGGGGATTTTTAAGCTGAATTGCAAATTATGAGGTTCTTGTGAAGTGATGGGGAATAAAAAGAAATGAGTGTCTGTTTTTATGACGACACAAGCAGGACGCGGCTTACGACCTGAACTCTCACCTTTTTGGGATTGTTCATGCCATAAGTAATAATATCTGACGACATCACCTACTTTAAACATTTGGATCATCTTTTAAAAGATTATCTAAACCGCGGTCTAAGTCATCTAATATATCTTTTGGTGCATCCGTATAAGAAAATACTTGTGTACTAGAACGAGATTTTATCAACTCTTTATATAAATCGATAGGAAGCATGATAATTTTTTCACGTCCTCTCTTCGTTAAAGCTACAGGTATGGACATCGCTTCATCTAAGATATCACCAGTTCCGCGGTTTATATCTGTAAAACTATATTTTTTCATAAAAGTACTCCTACGCTGATAGGCATTATGCATATAATGCATAAAGTATGTATTTTATGCAAATAAGAGTAATGTCAAGAAAATTTTTTATTGAAAGGTATTTTAATGGCGCGTCATTATATTCGGGTCAAGACCGGCGGACCGATAGCGGCTAGTCAAAATGTTTATCGTCATAGAAAAACGCTTTCACACATGGTGTCGGTTATTCAAGACGAGATTGATGATGTTGCGGATGAATATGTAGCACAAATACAAGAAAGTATTTTTGCTGCTATTCGTTTTTGTGAGAGGGAAACATTTTACTTTAACGAAAGCCGTGATGTGGTGTTTCAAACAAGGGCGGGGCAAGGGGCTTATGATGCAACTGATACCCGACATATTGAAACTGCTGTTAAAATCAAAAGCGTTTACTTGAGTTCTGATCAACATCATAAGTTTGCATTGGAATGGCAGGACCATGTTTCCTTAGAGGATTCGTTA
>NZ_CAHOYM010000088.1 GCF_903679515.1 Bartonella gabonensis | reverse complement strand
CCAATTGCTTTCAGTGCTATCAACCAGTATGCGACGCGTGAATATTTTCTTCCCAGAGGCAGCGATAAAACTATCAATATCTTCTTTTTTAATGATGTGAGAGGCATCATAACATTTACATTGAATAGCCGCATAGCCCCCTTGATCACGGATTGTCGCCACCAAATCAATGCCGATATCACGCCCATCTTCATCATGTTCCTCAGCCCATTCCGAATAAGTCTGAACCTTTTCGTATTCTTGCTTTTGAAGAGGGTCTTCAGACAGATAATCCTTCACAAGATTTTCAAAAAGGGTTCCCAATTCACGGGGTGATTTTGCTTGTTTGCGATAATATTCCAACAGAGAGCGTATCGTGACGTGTTCATGATCAGACTTAACAGATTGCAGCATATTATAATAAAAATCCCTTGCCTTATAAGATGATCAATAATCATCAAAAGAATCAAAACGAATTCAATTAAATGCACTTAAAACAAATATCGATAATAAAGTGAGAAAAAAGTGCTAAAAAAGCCGATAATTTTTTCAAAAGAGGTTTTTAAAGAATACTTATCAACAACCTATGATATATGGTTAGATCAGCAAAGAAGTGAAATTTACTGGTTATTTCATATGTTAATCAAGACAGATGCAATACGTGCTTTTAAAACATCATAATGAGTATTTTGATAAGTTTTATAACAAATTCTACAGAGAGGTTTTGAAGGTTTCTAACACTCTCAAAATACCTTCAAAATATATTATTAGTTGTATCCATATGTTTATCATATCACTATAGGTTGTTATTTTTAAACTTGATAAAAATTAACCATTTGAAATATAATAACTTTTATTTTTTGATTTTAAAAAATATATAAGGGGGCGTAAAAAGAACCTTCAAAATCTTCAAAATCCTCGAAATTAAGAAATAAAAAAACTTTGAAGGTTCATGACACAAATAAAGGCTATAAAGTTTAGTGTTTTATAAGATTTCCAGATTGCTTATTGTGATGTCTTATAACTTTTGACTAAAGGATTCCATTCATAGCGTATGGTAGGACGACCGCTTTTAGAGCTATTGTCTCCAGATATTGCACGAATATAGTTACAACGGCATAAAAGCTCTAAAGCTTGCTTCACAGCTTGATTGTCTTTTAAAGAAGTCCAATTTCTTTGATGAATATCACGTAAAGTAAAAACATCGGGTAAATGATCACAGCGTTCAACAATTAATTTTGCACGCTCTGCTGTTAATGTATCATGCGCTGCATAAAGACGTTTTGCATGACTTATCAGATATTTTTCCCAACGCAAGGCTGTTGTAATGGCATAGAGACCAATTTCAAAACGACCACTGTCAAGAAGTTCAAAAATCAACGCAAGGCTTGCTATGGTCTTAGGCATTTTTAAAAGATGCGATTGTAAGCTTTCAGAGAAATGACCACTTTTTGCCTCTCTATGAAGATTTTCTAGCCATTCATAAAATTTTTCTTGTGCTTTTGGCATAAAACGCATGATCAGCGGGTGCTCTGGAGAACCTAGTCGTTTATCACGAAAAGAGCGAAAAACACCTTCATACTTTTGCCAACCCTCTTGATTGGGTGGTCTATCAACCAATTGCCAATCTTTTGTCTCATCGGGCCACACCAACATTTGAAACCGTTGCAATAAACCGTCATCATTTATTCCATGGTGTATGGCTTGAA
>NZ_CAHOYM010000087.1 GCF_903679515.1 Bartonella gabonensis | reverse complement strand
GCAAGCGTATTATTCATCGAATAAAGCTGAGAACCATTGACTGCATCGGTAGAATCTTTAGTGATGCTACCATTAGCAAGAGACGTAATCTTGCTGTTTTCTTTTTTCTCTCCATGTTGTGCTACAAAGGCTTGATTATCATTACTCCATAGTAAAGAATCCTGTGCAACGCCCTCTGAAACTTCCTTAATTCGATTATTCACATTCTTGATATTGCTATCAAGACCGACAAAAGCAGAACCAACATCTTTAAACTCAGCCTGATGAGCTTCACCCTTTTCATCAACCTGAGTTAATCTATAGGTTGGTCCTGTAAAAGCACCGTTGTTAAATGTTGCACTACCACCTAAGAACTTAGCAACATCTTGAGAGATGGTGTTAATCTGTCCACCTGTGATCGCATCATGCGAATTATCAGAAATAATACCATCAGCAACATTGTGGAGAGCTGTGGGAGTTTGACTTTTACCACCAAACGTCACACTCGCATAATTAGTAGTGCCATGTTCATCTTTATTCTTATCATAATGAACAACAGCTGAATCTTCGGACTGAAGATCTTTAATCTGGTTGGTAATCTCATTTTTAATATTCGTGAAAGAAGTGCCAACGCCTTCAAAAGCAGATGATACATCCTTATAGGTTTGATCTTCTGCGTTGCCATCAGCATTAATAGTTTTAACCTTAAAACTTGGATCAGACCATTGGCCATTCTCATATTTCGCTCCACCGCCGAAATAAGTCGCAACCTTATCACCCAAAGAATAGAGCTGGTTACCCGTAATAGCATCGGTAGAGCCAGAAGCAATATTGCCATCTAAAATATGGGTAATTTTGCTATCTTTTCTTTCTTTGCTTTCACCATGCTGAGCACTAAAAGCATCGTCAGTCTTGCTCCACAATAAAGAATCTTGTGCAACGCCCTGAGATACTTCCTTAATACGATCATTTACATTCTTGATATTCGTATCAAGACCTGCAAAAGCAGTTCCAACACTGTCAAGAGAACTTTCTGTTACAGAGCCATCTTTAGCAATGGAAGATAATTTATAGGTTGGAGCTTTAAAGATTCCATTGTTAAAGGCTGCATCTCCACCTAAGAATTTGGCTATATCACCACCGATTAGATTAATCTGTCCGCCCGTGATTGCATCGTGCGACTTATCAGCGATACTACCATCAGCACCGCCTCCTAAATACAATGCTAAGGTTTGATTCAACTGATACAACTGATTACCTGTAATCGCTTCTGTCGAACCAGATGAAACATCCCCATCAACTAGATGCGTAAGCTTACTATTGTGCTTATCAGACCCTTTACCATGAAGGGCAACAAATGCTTCATCAACATCACTCCACAACAATGCATTCTGCTCAATGTTATCTGAAAGCTCATGACGAAGCTTCGTGAAAGATCCTGCTTGACAAGACTGTCATTCACTACATTGTTAATCTGATTGTTAATATTCGTGACAGCTTTCGTCATTTCATTATGAAGATTGCTGAAAGATGTACCTACACTCGCAAAGGCTTTTGCTACATCATCATAGCTCTGCTCTTCAACCTTATCCCCATCTTCACTGACAGTATTAACCGTAAAGCTTGGAGCTGTCCATTTGCCTTCTTCATCATAACCAGCGCCGCCTCCTAAATAAGATGCAAGCGCTTCATTTGTTGAATACAGCTGTTTACCAGTAATAGCATCGGTTGAATTTTCAGAAATAGCACCATCTAAAAGAGATGTAATTTTGCTGTTTTCTACTGTTTCTTTACCTTTCTTTTCTGTTTTCTTCGTATGACGGGCTACAAATGCTTGCTCATCATCGTTCCATAATAAAGCATCACCTGCGACGTGTTGCGTAATATTCGTTATACTTTGATTCAGTTCATCGAACTTATTTGTTATATCATTAGTAACTTTATTCTGAACATTCGTGATAGACGTACCAACTCCAGTTAAAGCTTCCGCTACATTAGTATAGTTCTTATCTTCAGAATTACCATTAGCATCAACAGTTTTAAGTGTGAAATGAGGATCTTTCCATGCACCATCTTTATAACTAGCTCCACCACCTAAGTAAGTAGCAATCTTATCATTTGTCTCGAAAAGCTGTGAACCATTAACGGCTTCTGTTGAA
>NZ_CAHOYM010000086.1 GCF_903679515.1 Bartonella gabonensis | reverse complement strand
CCTTTGAACTTACCTTTTTACAAAACTTGTCTCACATTCAACGCTGCATAAGATCCCTTCCTTGCCCCCCTCATTCTTGTTTTCCCCTCCAACACACCTTTTTCTCATGTCCACCCCTCACATATCGGTTAAAACAGTTATTTCCCAAGAGCTCTCTCCCCATTTCTCAAGCAAGGCTTATCACGCTAAGCACCCTACACGCTCCTCGAATACACTGTTCTTCCCCCCTGAAGCTGCTTTTTTTATAGAATTGAGCCCCTCATCAATGAAGATCCTCTTTTTTTCTTCCTCATTTTTGTTTTGCCCCTCAACAGACGCTTTGTCTTCACTCCAAGCTTTTCCCCTTCCTTCAAAGCACTATCTGTTCTTATATGAAAGCTTGTCTCAAAACACTTAATGTGCTGAACCATTTTCTCTAAAGCCTCATTAAAACGACTAATTTCATTTTCCAGTTTGCAGATATAGGATTCATCACGATAAGCGCGTTTAATCAAAGGGGGCATACCCGGCCAATAGAGCATTAAATCCACCCATTCACGTTGAGAAATCCATAACCCTCCTTGACATTGTGCTTGATGTTCTTCTGGAAAATTCTTTTGCATGAAATGAGGAATTAAAATTTCAGGTTTTTTTGTTTTAATTTCCAACAATCCATTTGTTCCCACAAAGGCATCAGGAGAAAATCCTTGTCTGCGATCATCTGCCAAAACAAAACCAACACATTCAGGTTGTGTCTGTGTCAGTTTTCCATAAAGCTGTCGTGCGCTTGGTTCTAATTCTATCCCGCGTCGCTGAGAAACCGTTGTCCCTTCTTCAACGGTTTTTCCGGTAATTCTTTCTCCTGCCAATTTCATCATCACAGCATGATATCGTGATGTTTTTTGCCCCTGTTTTTTTTGTGCCATAACCATCTCAAACAAAGAAGCTGTAATCAAACCATTCCGCGCTTTCTGCCATTCCTCTGTTCCCTGTATACAATCGATAATAATTGGCATAATCTTTCCCCCTTTTGGTGCTTTTTTTACAATATTTCCTCTTTGAAACATCACATCTTATTATCCCCCACACAAGCAACATCCTATTGTGCGCTGCAAACACCACAGACACATCCTCTCACCCCCCCCAAAGCCCCCAGCAAGCGCCTCACACACTCTTTTCTCTCCAAACACACTCCCTTTCTCCACACTTGGTGCGCACACCCTATTGGCTCAAAAAAAACCTCGCCAAAAGGCTCCCCCCCAAAAAAAAATCTCCCTCCAATGAACGAAAGCACAACAGACATCATTCCTCCCCCGCGAGTCAAAAAACACATGTCCGTCAACATATCCATCATAAGAGGAACCTCTCTCATTGCCCCCGAACACGGCAATATACAAGCGGCCAGAACCACCCCCGTCTCCTCTTGAACTTACCTTTTTACAGAACTTGTCCCCCATTCAACGCTGTACAGTTCCCCTTCCTCTCTCATGTCCCCAAACCTTGCCTCCAAGGTGCTTGCCTTTCTCCCCGCTCAGAGCACTGCCCCCTTTAAACACCACCCGCCATTTTCTCCAGCAATACGTGGCACGCTAAGCCTACCTGTCTTTTTCGGCATCTTTTTCTTATCCCCATCCCCCCAAAATCAACCCGCACGCCAATCTTTCCCTCTCACGAACGCCCCGCTCTCATCTCTTCCTCTTTTTTCCATACTTGGTGCGCACACCCTATCGGCTCAAAAAACACCCCTCCCTAAAGGG
>NZ_CAHOYM010000085.1 GCF_903679515.1 Bartonella gabonensis | reverse complement strand
TCCTTAAACCGCTTGGCGACAATCACTAGTCCTGTACACGCGGCTAAAACCATAATCCCTGCTAATGCCCATTGAATCGGTCCATTGCCGACCAAAAAACCGCCAAATCCAGAACAAGACCCGATAATCGGCGCTAACGCCTCTATCTTTAAAAGACCCGTTGCCTCCTTCGTTTCTACCCGTTGATAATTTGAAGCAATGTAAGACCCTTTTGCCCACAAACCGGCTTCCGCGGCACGACGGTTGGCTAATCCCACAAGAGGCTTACCCCCCACTTTATTCCATTTCTGTAGTTCACTTGGAACGCATTCATAATCCCCTTGATTAAGCTTCTTCAACAATGTTGACTGACAAAAGGCTTTCGTTCCTACGTTATAACAAAACGATACCAATGCCGCGAATTGACTATTCGTTAACGAAACCGTAACTGATTCCTCTACCGTCTTCTCAAATTGCTTTAAGTCTTCACGAAGAATTTCTTCTGCTTGCTCTTGTGTGATACGCATGCCTTTTTTAACAAGCGGTTGACCTGCGTTGCTGGTGTGACCATAACCAATCGTCCAGATACATGCCGTATCTCTATAAGCCTCTAAACGTAAACCTTCCCATTGTTTTATCAGCTCTAATCCCTCTTTGGATATCTTTCTCATCTCAATCCTCCATAAAAAAAGCCCCACAAACGCGGGGCTGGATAAAACTCTTTTTTTATGATCTCTATTGGCTATGCTCTTTGATCAACTGCTCGACTTCTTCAACGCTAAAGCCAAGTTGAAAAAGCGGGGCATATTCGCTTTCCTGTAATTCATACTGACAACGCTTTTCTACAAAATCTCCTTTCAGATCAGACGGCATTTCGGTTATGAGAACAACCTTATGCGTGTCATCTTCTACCCCCTCTTCTCCTTCACTGAGCTCTTTGATAAAGACCCAATAAAAACGCGTTGATAAAAGCATCTCTAGCCTTCTTACCGTTTCTGCCTTATCAAAAGAAAGCATGTTCAGATAATCTTCTTTGCTATTTAAATGCTCTGGGTATTCTATCATCTTCACATTCTCCCTAAACAAAATGACGCGGGCGGCTACAACCACGCGCAGAAACCTGTTCATTGCGTCCATTKAGYATTATGGTRGCTCGACCAAACCGTTTACTATCCGCTTCAGCATTCCAAGYGCCTCCACCTAACAAGGCTCTCATATCAAACGTATTTTGCGTACTGCTTCCTACCGGTGAAGCAAACGTTCCCGATAAATATTGCCAAACATAACCGCAACCATCCTCACAACCGATATGCGAGATCATTCGACGATTAGCTGTATCCTTATGTCCTCCTGAAGTCTTAGGAGTGGGTGCCTTCTTCCCCACAATAGTTGTCTGGTCATTACTTCCATACATCGCAGAAGCAAACGCTTCATCACTCAGTAAAGATTTTTTAACACGCGCCATATCTGTGGCATGTTCGGTATAATTACGGTTGGTTGTTATATTGGTACGATAGAGCGATTTCGTATTTTCGCCCGTGCCTGATTGAAGATAAATATCAACCCAAAGATCTGTAGAGGGGTCGTAAACCATTCCCTCGGGGGAACTATAAGGGCGGTGATTGAGACACCAAACGGAATTGGGTAAGATATCCCCTGCCCTATAACCAGACAGTGGGTGACCGGAAATCGTACCAACATCCGCACAAAGCGTATGGAAACCTCCTATCTTGCGTGAACTACTAAAGATGTAATCCCTTGGATAGGTAGAGTTTTCTGATACAACAATTTTATGAGAATCTCCCTCCC
>NZ_CAHOYM010000084.1 GCF_903679515.1 Bartonella gabonensis | reverse complement strand
CCTTTTCAATAAAACCACCGACAACCCCAGCTTTAACATCAGCAAAGTCTTTTAATGCTTTAATGCGATAAAGGGTTGTAATCTCTCTAGTAAACATATTTTTAATTTGTTTGATTTCACTGGTTAATTCATATTTTTTAGACATAAGGATACCCTCACAATTTAATGTGATAACGATTTGATAAAATTTTTGAATGAAATGTTTTAAAGAGAGGGCACCCCCGCCGCGCCCGTGCTTTATTTAAGCAGCATCACTTTCATATTCGCTATCATTATCATCATCATAATAGCCTTCAAAATCAGCATAATATTCATCACGATAATAATCATCTTCGCTACCAAATTCGGGATATTCATTATCACAGATATCTTCATTCGCTTCTAAAAAGGCATTGCTATGAATATAAGAATTTCCAGAGATAAGAGCATCACAAACAATGGCATCATCGAAAACACGTGATTCATCACAGATATAAGCAGAACCACTTATTTTTGCATTGCCACCAACATGAGCATCATCACAAATTACAGCATTATCGGAAATATGAGCATGGTCAGTAACACGGGCGTTATCATAAATTTGTGCATTGCCTTCAATGACAACGGCGTTGCTAGCATGTGCATTGCCTGAAAGCTTTGCATTGTCCTTTAATGTCATGCCTTCAAAAATAGCATTCCCATAAATTTGCGCATTACCATATACATCTACAAAAAAGCTTTTAACTTTAGCATTTCCGAAAACGCGTGCATTTTGGAAAACCCGCGCTTTATTATAAACCCAGCAATTGCCTTCATGAGAGAGGTTATCTTCACTTTCAATATACCCCCCGAGGTCACCTTTTTTGATATCATCAAAATCTCTTAATGCTCTAATTCGCTTTAAGAAATGACCATCTATATATTCACAATCATTAATAAATTCGTATTTTTTTGCAGGCTCTTGTTTATTTGCAGAGGTGGTTTCATTTGAAATGTTAGAGATAACGGGGGTGTTTTTTGATATAGTTTTCATAACTAAATCCTATCGATTACACAGTTTTCAATTGACAACCCTATAAGGGCGCCGGGCGTTTGAAAACACGGTCGATAGTCCGTCGCTACACTTTTCTCATAAAGAGTATTGTATGGTGTAACCACACCCGACAAAGCTCTCATATACCAACAAAAGCATAAAAGATAGTCAGTTTTTATAATAGGATTAGGTTTATCGCAACCTCTTCGCTATCGATTTAGTGTTTTCAATCACTTGATTATTTATATAACAAAATACGTATTTATTGTCAATTAATTTATGCACTTTTTTGATATTTTTTATGATTTTTTTAAATGCATTATGTATAAATATTTATCATATGCTTATTAATTGCTTCTTTTGTATTATGTGCTTTTAAAGCTATATTATGGGCATTCTTAAACGATTACGTTCTTTTTTGAATTATACATTTATAATATTTAGAAACGCTCTCATCATGCGTATTTTTAACTTTATAACCTATCATATTTTTCACTAAATGGTTTTTAAGATTTCTGTTAATTTCTTTTATAACACATTTGCAACTTAACAGCCTTTTATAGGAACTGTCTTTATAACCAATGCGTTCATTGGCAACGTAATTATGAAAATGCATTTTGATTATGAAACCATTCTGTTTTTACACGTGCTTTATAGCTGTTATCTGCTTTATAGCCATCGTATCATTTTTCATGTTTATAAGAGAGATTATAAATAGGATAACTGTGATTTATAGCTTGTTATGAAAACCTCTAAAGAGAAACTGATAACTATAGAGATTAGCAAAATCC
>NZ_CAHOYM010000083.1 GCF_903679515.1 Bartonella gabonensis | reverse complement strand
GAGAAAACACGGCAAATTGGTGGAGTTGCAGCGGGTAGTGCAGATACTGATGCTGTAAATATTGCGCAGTTAAAGTCATTACAAACCTATGTAGACAAAGGCTGGAAATTATCTGTTAATGGTAAAAATGCTGAAGCTATTGCTGTAGATGGCACGGTAGATTTTTCCGCTGGCAGTGGAAACCTCCAAATCACCAAAGGCGAAGGTGATAATAATGTAAAATTTGACCTAGCAAAATCAGTTACGGTGAATACAGTAAAAGCAGATCGAGTTGAATTAGGGGAAAATATTATATTAGACTCAGCAGGCTTAAACATCAAGAATGGTCCACAGATCACGACTACTGGAATTTCCGCTGGCAGTAAAAAGATCACGCACCTTAAGGCTGGAGACATTACCGATGAATCAACGGATGCAATCAATGGCAGCCAAATTGCGAAAATCTCTCAGGATGTTGCGAAATTTTTAGGTAGTGGTGCAGCCTTTCAAGATGGTACTTTAACAGAACCCTCTTATAGGGTGCATAATATGAGGTTAACTGGTACAGAGATGTATGTAAGTCAGGAGCCTGCTGTTTATCATGATGTTGGGGCAGCGCTTTCGGAGCTTGATAATACTGTTGTACAAGTAAACAACCGTGTAACAAATACAATTAATGATTTTAATCAAAAGCTGACAGAGAATTCTCAGCATATTGAGAAAGATGCTTTATTATGGAACGATGATGAGCAAGCATTTGTAGCCCGTCATGAAAAGAGCACAGAAAAAGGCAAAGCAACAGCAGAAAATAGCAAAATTACATCTCTTGCAGATGGTAACATTGCTTCTCTCTCAACGGATGCCGTTACTGGTGGTCAACTTTATTCTCTGAAACAGACGCTTGCATCTTATTTAGGMGGCGGCGCTGGTTATGATGAGGAAGGCAAATGGACAGCACCCAAATTCACGGTTAAGAGTTTCAAAGAAGATGGCAGTGTAGTTGAAGATAAGAGCTATGATAATGTAGCAGCTGCTTTTGAGGGRGTTGGTACGTCTTTCACGAACATAAAGAAAGAGATTATCAACCAGATTAAAGATCTTCAGTCCGAAGATTCAGCTGTTGTTCATTATAATAAAAAAGAAAATGGTGAAATTGATTATACGAGTGTAACTTTTGGTGGTAARGAWCAARCCCCYACAGCTCTCCACAATRTTGCTRATGGYAKTATCKCTGATAAGTCRCAYGATGCAATCACKGGYGGACAGATTWATMWAATYGGTGRWGATATAGCYAAATTCTTAGGTGGAGATGCAGCCTTTCACAATGGAGCTTTTACCGGTCCAACTTATCAATTATCTTACGTTGCCAAAAATGGTGTCGTAACGGACGCTTCTTATTCAGGTGTTGGAACAGCTTTTGCAGGGCTTGATAGCAGTATCAAGAATGTGAATGATCGTATTAAGGAAGTTTCAGAGGGCGTTGCACAGGATTCTTTATCGTGGAGCAAGACTGACAATGCCTTTAGTGCTCTTCATGGAAAAGATCAAAAAGCAGCTAGTACAATTAAATTCCTTGCTGTCGGAGATATTTCTGCTGCTTCAACAGAAGCCGTTAATGGTTCACAGCTTTTCGAGACAAATGATAAGATTGCTACTTACTTAGGTGGTGGAGCTAGTTATAAAGATGGTGCATGGAAAGATCCTCATTTCACACTTAAAACTGTTGATGCTAATGGTAATTCTGAAGATAAGAACTATACTAATGTAGCGGAAGCTTTAACTGGAGTTGGTACGTCTATCACGAATGTTCAGAATAAAGTTACTAATGATATAACAAATAAGTTCGA
>NZ_CAHOYM010000082.1 GCF_903679515.1 Bartonella gabonensis | reverse complement strand
GGTTGAGAGCCATGATGTTACGTCTCCAGAGCCGGTTGCAGAGCCCGCTGAACAGCTTTCAGAAACCGTTCCTATAGATCGGCAGCGTGCTGTAGAACAACTCAAGAAAGCCCGTGAAGCGCTTGCTAAGTTTTATGAACAGCAACCCCAAGCGCCAATGGTTGAAGATGAAGGAAGCCCCCCAGACCCACGTGAGGACATTATTGGCTATATGGGTTGGATGGGCAAGAAGCTTCAAGAGCAAGATGCGTACATTAGGGCACAGAAGGAAGCGCTAAGACAAGCTGAGGAACAGCATCAACATGATATGCGTCTTGGTGAGTTTTTTAATAGCTCTTTTGAGAATGTTAAGAATAAATACAGTGATTTTGGTGCCGCAGCAGATTTTCTTTATGAGGCGCGTGCAAAGGAATTAAGTTCTTGGTCGTCACTTTATCCAGAGTATGCGCAAAAGAGCACGATAGATGCGATTATAAAAGATCAATTGCATGCGCTTGTAGCGACTTGTGCGCAACGAGATCTCAATCCAGCAGAAGAAATTTATAGGATAGCGCAAAATTTAGGGTATCAAAACCAAGCGGTGCAAGCCAATAATCAAGTTGCAGCGCTTCAACACCGGCAGAATTCTGCGAGAACCTTAACGGCATCTGGTGGAGGGGGCAGTGTTGGACCTATGACCAAACAAACTCTTGCCGATATGTCAGAGAAGGAATTTGATGCTTGGATAGCCAAGCCGAAAAATGAAGCCCGTTTTTATGAAATTATGGGTGCAGACCCCGATTAGGCAATAAGTTTTACAACATAATCCGCCTTTGATGCGGGTTTCCCACCGGCTTAAAGCCGGTTTTTTTTACAGCAAAGAAAGGTAAAATAAATGGCAACAACACATATAGGAACCAATGATCCACAATCGGTGAAATTGTGGTCACAGAAATTAAGCAATGAAGTTTTAAAAGCTACGAAAATTGCCCCCTTGATTGGCAAAAGTTCAAATAGCATTATCCAGCTTTATAACGAAACCCATAAGAGTGCAGGGGATAGCGTTACATTCAGTTTGCTGGTGAATCTGTTTGGAGATGGTGTTACACAAGGCGAAACCTTAGAAGGCAATGAAGAAGCACTT
Source organism: Bartonella gabonensis (assembly GCF_903679515.1). Taxonomy (GTDB): domain Bacteria; phylum Pseudomonadota; class Alphaproteobacteria; order Rhizobiales; family Rhizobiaceae; genus Bartonella; species Bartonella gabonensis. The sequence continues at coordinate 986 of NZ_CAHOYM010000082.1, read as the reverse complement.
CAATTTATGAATGATAGGCTGGTCATTAACGAGCTTTTACATGCAGCGCGTGTGGCGAATGATGACTCAATTGATCAACAGAGAATACTGCCGAATTTACGCAAGAAAGCTAAAGAAGGATTGGTTCGCTGGTATGCCAATCGTTTAAGCATCATGTTCTTTTTACAGGTGTGTGGTTATACCGCGCGTACAATTAATGTTGATGGTCGAGAAGTGTATATTAAACCGGTTCATTACGGCTTTAATGAAATCATGGCACCAAGCAGTGAACGGATTATCCGCCCCGATGGTAAAACCAAGGATGAAGAGCTTACCGATAAAGCCAAACATAGCTTTAGCCTTAAATTGATTGATGAAGCGGTAAAACAAGCCAAATTAGCTAATCCGCAAATTTCYCCCGTTCATGTYAAYGGTGATGAYGTTTACGTTCTTTATTTGCAYCCAACCCAAGTGATGCAGTTGCGAACCAATACAGCAGCCGGTGAATGGTTAGATATTCAAAAATCGGTTTATGCAACCTCTCGCGCGAAGAACCCAATCTTTGACGGTTCACTAGGCATGTATAATGGTGTTGTTTTACGCGAAGCAATCCATGTCACCCATGGTGTTAAATCAACAGATTCTACAGCTGTTAAAAGCGTTCGTCGTGCGGTGTTCTTAGGAGCGCAAAGTGCGATTATCGGTTTTGGTAAAAATCACAGTGCAACCCATTACACACTGAAAGAAGAATACTTTGATTATGAACGTGAATTTGGCGTTGCCGCTAAAACTTTGATTGGAATGAAGAAAACACGTTTCCAAATGCCCAATAGTGCACAAACAGCACAAGATTTTGGAACCATTGTTATCCCCACCTACAGTGGTGAAGCAGCATAATTATTAAGAAGGAAAAAGACATGGCAGATCATTTACCAAAACCGTTACAAGGTAGAAATCTTCACACTCAACAGGTGAGTTTCTTACGTTTAAACATCACGCATAAAGAT
>NZ_CAHOYM010000081.1 GCF_903679515.1 Bartonella gabonensis | reverse complement strand
ACTTGATAAAACAAATATTGAAGAAGAAGCAAAAGATCTTGATAAATTCTACAAAAGTATCACGTTCTGTACAGCAGGAATTACTGAACCCCAAGCAAAGCAGAACCTTATTATCAAGCTTTACGAAAGTTTTTTTGCCAAGGCATTTAAGAAAACCACGGATAGGCTTGGGATTGTTTACACCCCCGTTGAGGTTGTTGATTTTATCATTCACTCTGTTGATGATGTGTTACGCAATGAATTTGGAAAAAGCCTAGGGTCACGGGGTGTTTCTATTCTTGACCCTTTTACGGGTACTGGTACCTTTATCACACGGTTGTTACAATCCAATCTCATAAACCCAGAGGATATGGAATATAAATTCCGTCATGATATTCATGCTAATGAGATTGTTTTACTGGCTTATTACATAGCAGCGATTAACATTGAATCGACTTATCATAGTCTTATGAAAGGAGAGTATATTCCCTTCAAACATATTGGTTTGACTGATACATTCCGAATGCTTGAAGAGAGAAACCTACTACAAAAATTGTTTAAAGAAAACAGTGAATATTTAGAACACCAGAAAAATCTGAATATCGAGGTTATTTTTGGCAACCCCCCTTATTCGGTAGGACAAAAAAGTGAAAACGACAATGCAAAGAATAGTCCTTATCCCATACTAGATGACCGTATTCGTGAGACCTATGCCGCTCAATCTAAAGTCACGAATGTACGAGCGCTTTATGATAGTTATATCCGTGCTATCCGTTGGGCGAGTGATCGTATTGGTGATGCGGGGGTAATCGGCTTTGTTTCTGGTTCTGGTTACGTAGAAAAACCAACAATGGATAGTTTACGAAAATCTTTGGCTAAAGAATTTACCAGTATTTATGTTCTTAATTTACGGGGGGATATTCGTAAAAATATGATGAATAAAAATAATTCTCAAGAAGGAGAAAATGTTTTTGGCAATGGAAGCATGACGGGTATTACTGTGACGCTGTTTATCAAAAATCCTAATGCTTTTGGAGAATGTAAAATTTACTATCATGACATTGGTCATAATCTCACGACAAAAGAAAAACTTACAACTCTGGAATACTTTGGTAGTATTTCTGGCATTTCACGGAGTAAACAAGGTTGGCAAACGATTACACCAGACGAACATGGAGATTGGATTAATCAACGTAATAACAGTTTTGAAACGTTTATAGCCTTGGGTAATAAGAATTATAAGAAAGAGCATAATAAAAAGCTTTTTGAAACGTTTTCATGTGGTCTAAAAACCAATCGTGATGCTTGGGCATATAACTCAAATCGTGAAATTTTAGCAAAAAATATGCGTAATATGATTACTTTCTATAATAGCGAAGTAGAACGTTTTAATAACACTTATACACATGCTGACCGTAAAACACGTACCAATGCTGTAAATAATTTTATCAATACAGATGAGAGAGAAATTAGTTGGAGCCGTGCACTTAAACAAGAGTTAGCAAAAGGAAGGGGATACAAATTCGAAGAATCTTGCCTTACACAAAGTTTGTATCGTCCTTTTACAAGACAGTGGCTTTATTATAATCGTGTCTTCAATGAAATGGTTTATCAAATGCCTCGAATATTTCCTATGGGAAAAGCAGCTGAAAATAAGGTGATTCAAGTTGCTTCTGTAGGAACTATGAGTGGTTTTTCTGTACTTATGGCTAAGTATTTGCCTAACCTTCATGCAATAGATACAGGTCAATGTTTTCCAAGGTATATTTACGAAGATACTACAGTTTCAAAAAATAAAAATAAAAAACAATCTCATTTATTTTCGAATATTACAGAGGAAAGCAAAACAGCTGGTTTACAGAGGATTGATGCCATTACTGATGAAGGACTAGACCATTTTAAAGCGGCTTATCCTAATGAGACCATAATAAAAGAAGATATCTTTTATTATGTTTATGGATTATTACATTCGGAAGATTATCGTACCCGTTATGCTCATAATTTATGCAAAGAATTGCCTCGTATCCCTTGTGTAAAGAGTGCTGATGATTTTTGGAAATTTGTTACAGCAGGGCGTGAACTCGGTCACTTGCACGTGAATTATGAAACTGTAGAACCTTATCCAGTCTCATTTAAAAAAGGCAATCCGAAACAAACAGATATCTCTAATCCTAAGGAATTTTATTACGTTACAGAAATGAAATTCGCAAAAATTAAGAATAAATTCGCAAAAATTAAGAAT
>NZ_CAHOYM010000080.1 GCF_903679515.1 Bartonella gabonensis | reverse complement strand
TTTAAAAAAATACCTTCATGAAGGATTTGAAATAAACTGTTACATAAATTTTTTTATAAATGGAATATATTTACATGAGAACATAATGGATATTTTTATCTCTTTTATGGTCTCTTTCCAAATGAAACCATATATTAGAGGAGCGTATTCAATTTATAGATCAATGATATTTACTAAGTTTTTAAAGAATATTGTACTGTAATAAATTTGAACAGTTTTCCTGGTTATGTATTTTCCCATATGAATAACGCCTTCGTCTTCTTTATGTGAAGCGTTTTGGTCGATGCTATCATTTTGTCTTGGTGTTGTGTTTCCTACGTTTCCAGTAACATTTTAAATAAATCAATCCAGTTTTTGAAATCTTTTTAGGTATATAACACAGGGGATACAAAAGATTTTCATAAAAGCTTCTTGAAGTTGGGGTGGGAATTTTTTCCTCGCAGCATCTTCATCTATTTATGGAGTATAAAAATGAGATCCTCATTTGATAATGGTGATAGATATATCTCACCCCATGAATGGGCATAGCTTTTTAGTGTATCCACAATAACGATCCGTACTTGGAGTTTTCAAAGCGGTATTTCTAGAGTCATATAAGTTAAGACAGAGTCGTTAGGTAGAGAAAAAAGAGATTCTAGCCTTCACTCAAAAGAAAAACCCGGAAAAATAATAACAAATTAGGTAAAATTGTGTAAACTGTAAAGGGTGGACTGAAAACTGCTCATTAAACAAAAAAGTCTATATATTACAATATATTAAAGACATAAATTGGTGCCGCATGCTGGATTCGAACCAGCGACCCCATCATTACGAATGATGTGCTCTACCAACTGAGCTAATGCGGCATAGGTTTGTAAGTCAATGAGACAAAACTAATTTGAGAGTAATAGCTAAAAGTATGTATAAAAGCAAGTATGCATTTTTTTCAATAATTTATAAGTTGTGGTAATAATTGAAGAAGGAGAACTGTACAAAAGTTATGGAGGTAGCTGCGATTGTAAGGCTATAAAATGTTTTCCGATTTCAAATTAAGAAGCTGTAAACTTAGATCTTTAGGCAGGGAATGGTGCTAAGATATCTTGGTAAAGGTATTTTTTGATTCTAAGACAAGGGAGAAATTTATTGAATAAATGCTCAGAAAACTAAAATTCATCCTAAATCTTAAATGTGAAAATAAGATGATGTATAAAATTAGTTGAAGTTACTTTTCAATTTTATAGGAAGAAAAAGAGAGGGCAATAAAATTAATCACGTTTTGTATTTAACATGGAGTCGGAATCATGTCCGATGAAAATCGGCTGATAGAACTAGAAACGAAGCTAGCTTACCAAGAAAAATTCATTGAGGAGCTTTCTCGTGTGGTGACTGATCAATGGAAAAGTTTGGATGAGATATCTAAAAAAGTCGATGTTTTAACGAGACGATTTTCAGTTTTAGAAGAGTAAAGCTTTACTTAGGCTGTTATTTTCTCAATAAAGCAATATGCTGATTTATAATAGTTTATCGTTATTCAATTTGAATAAAAACCTTGAATACCATAAGATTATCTTATTTTAAATCTCTCTTGTGTTGAATAAGTCAAAACGATGTCTTTTGCACGCTATAAGCAGGATGAGTCTGTGTGGATAAAAACTATGAAGAAAGGGCTAACAATACCTCTTATGAATCATCTCAAGTATCGAAGGCTGTAGCAACATTTTAGGGCTGCAAAGTATTAGGAGGGGTGTTTGTTTGTTATTTTACCAGCTTACCAGCGTAAAATGGAGATGCTGAATGGATTTTCATTCATGGTCGACGTCACAAAATAGGTTTGGGAGCATATTGAGAGATGTTCCTTTAAAATAAGCGCGTGACTATGCAACCCAATGGTGTTCTATTTTATGTGAGGAGCGTGACCCTATGAAGAGATTTTTTCAAAAATTTTTCTAGTAATAGCCTCTTGCTTTTACCATGTGATAGGGTGAATATCACAATGGGAAAAAGGTGTGAAAAGTTCTTTATTAAGATTTGTGCATTATTTACAGATTAGTTTTTATTTGATGCGTTTTTAGCATGGAGAACAGTTTTTTATAAGTTTTAAACACTTCCTTATTAATTTAAGAAGTTTAAGTCTTATAAGGAGTGTTGATATTGGAAGACATTTTTTATATGTGATTTCTAATACTAAAATTAAGAAAGTTTTTTTAAAATATAAAATAGTAACCATAGAAAAATCTAGAAGCTTCAATGAATTTCAATTTTTTCTGTATAGAGTTTTCTATCGCGGTGGTAAATTTATTCGCTAATTTCTTTGAATTGATGCAAATGAAATGATGTTATCGGTTAGAAATGGTGATTGAGCATATATATTTATTATAATAAAACGTTTTAACCCATTCTTATGATCAAATGACTTTTAGTCGTGTTGATAGGGT
>NZ_CAHOYM010000079.1 GCF_903679515.1 Bartonella gabonensis | reverse complement strand
TTGTCTACATAGGTTTGTAATGACTTTAACTGCGCAATATTTACAGCATCAGTATCTGCACTACCCGCTGCAACTCCACCAATTTGCCGTGTTTTCTCCTTAGAGACATCACCAACACTGACTGCACCGTAAGTACTTGTCCATGCAAAAGTATCATCTGTTGCTGCTTTATGTAAAAGAGGGTCATAGCCTTTAACACCAGCCGCAACGTTAGCTATAGAATCAGCACCTAAAGCAATAGCGTGATCTTCGTTTGCCTCTGAAGCCACACCAATAGCAACGCTTCTACCCGCTCTTGCTTTTGTTGCATATCCGACAGAAAGAGAATATGCTCCCAATGCATCCGAATCCCCACCAATAGAAATGCTGCCATCCTCTTTTGCCGTTGCTTTATATCCCATAGAAATAGAATATTGTCCCAATGCGTTTGAACCCGCACCAAAAGCAGCTGCATATTCTTTCCCAGCAGTTGCAAAATCTCCCACAACGGTTGTAAAACTAGCCTCTGCTTTTGTAACGCTTTCACCATCATTATATCTGTTACCTATTGCGATACTATTTGCACCCAAAGCTTGCGCTCCATGGCCTATAGCCATGCTATCTTCTTTTGTGGCTTCTGCCCACTTACCCAAAGCTATAGCGAATCTTCCTGCTGATTTTGCATTAGCACCAATAGAAATCGCTGCCAACGCGTCCTCCATTGCATTTGCACCAGCACCAATAGAAATCGCGTCCACCGCTCCCTCCCTTGCATATGCAAGGTACCCCATAGCAATTGCCTGATCCGCATAACTATGCGCTTGAGTACCTAAAGCTATTGCAAACTCAGCACCTGCAACCGTTTTAGTTTCTTTATCTTCAGAAGAAACTATAGCAGAACCTATCGCAATGCTATTCCTCCCCCCAGTAGATAAAACAGAAAAGCCGAAAGCAATCCCCTGCTCAACTTCAACTTGCGCTATCGGCCCTATAGCGATACTATCATGAAGCTTTGCAACCGATTCAAAACCCCACTCAATAGGATGACCAGCGTCATATTTTTTAGAATTTATAGCTCTTGAAACCACCCTTTTCTCTGAAAGCATATCGTTTAAAAAATTTTTATCATCCACAGAAGCATTTACTTGCACCTTTGGTGCCATTGCTGTATTGAGCCCTGCTAAATAATTTATCGTCGATAAATTAGAATCTTTAAAAAGAACTCGACCGTCTTGATGACTGTCATAAGCGGAAGGTATTGTTTTATGCTTATCTTGAGAATAGATCTCTGTTGCCTTTTCCATGGCTGGCAAAAGTATTTCTAAATCAGAACTTTTTGCTAAAACAGGAGTAGCATTCAGCACGAATATGCCCATTGGTGTCCCCAATGAAAGTTTTTTAAATACAGATAATAAATAACGAGAAAAAGGCGGATTATTCAAAACGTTCCCCTCTGATGTGGCAAATAACTTTTTCATAATGACCCCCCACGGAAAAAATTGAGATACATAGTTAGAAACATAAAAAAGACATATTTTAACGGTAGGGATCTCTTGTGAATAAGATTTAGGGTGTTTTATTTTTAGCATTTTGAGTCTTTTACTTTATGTTGTGTGTTTTTTATAACGAGATCTAAATGGAGAATATGCTGGGTGGAGATAAAAATGACACATTTAGAGTCTAATGAATATTTCCTTAGGTTGTTGTGTGTTTTTAAATGTTAAAAGCATTTTACCTGATTTGAGTTGCATTATAATAAGGGTATTCTAGTATAAAATCTTTTACGTGTGTGTTTTGTGTTTTTTTTAATTAAAAGCATTGTTTTATTAATAATAAGTAAAGTAGAAGGCTAGTGTACCTATAGGTTTTAGCTTTTTAWAAACTACAATTTCTTTAGCTAGGATTATTTTTATTATCTATAATCTGGTAATATACATATGATTGTCTGATTTGCTTTTGTTGTTTAAACATCACTTGCCCTCTTCTGAATGTCTCATTTAATCAAAATGAGTCTTACTAATATTTTTCTCATACCATTATCGCCTATTGGGTGAAATAGCAAGTAAAAATACAACTTTTTAGCAAAATGGATTCTAACTGTGTCTTTTTTTTCAACAAATGAAGATTAAAATGTTTTTATAATACTTAGAGCTCGTAGTAGTATAATTAAAGTTTATAATTACTTATAGCTCAATAATATTGTTTGGATCTATAGAGCCGTCGCCTTTCTTAAAAAAGAAGAGCGAAGGATGTTTTTGATAAAAGAAGTGCTTTCTATCTTTAATTTAATGTGATCCTAAATCCAGCACCTACGCCCCAATGACCTCCAGCACTTGTGATAGATAAATTAGAACGCATCTTTCCGCTTTCAGACATATAACCAGCACCAACAGCAAAGGCAGACTGGCTACGCCATATCCCTGTACCAAATGAGAAGCTCAATTTTCCAGGTGTATCATCA
>NZ_CAHOYM010000078.1 GCF_903679515.1 Bartonella gabonensis | reverse complement strand
ACAGTATTTTATCATACATTTTCTCATGTGATAATTTATGAGTTTAATTGAGACGATATGAGAAAAGAGAGAGATAAAGTTATCCACAGATAATGGGGTTATGCACCCCATATCTTAAGATTGACCCGTRACATAAGCGGCCCATTTATCCATATAGACACGGCGCTGTTCTAAATAATCAGTACGACGATAGGCACGCTCTACTTGCCCCCCGACCGTATGAGCTAGAATRGTTTCAGCGACCTCATAGGGGGCATCGGTTGTTTCAGCRAGCCAATTGCGTAAACTAGAACGAAATCCATGGGGGCAGGATTCAAGTCCAATTTTTTTCATATATTTTGACATACATTTATCAGCGAGGGGACCGCGGCCTTTAGCAGAAAAAAAGAAATCATTGCGAGAGAGCAGACGCGCTTGTTTGAGAATTTCTAATGCCTCTGATGATAAGGGCACACGAAATTCTGTTGTAGCATCACGCCGTCCTTTCATATTYTCAGCAGGGATAGTCCATATATCYCCMTYAACTTGATCTTTATGAATATGACATAAAGGAAAAGTACGAACGCCTGTAAGAATAAGCAAACGCAAAGCCAATTGTGTCATAGTTGTTTTTTGACAAAGTGTTTKATAAAAAGCCGGAACATCTCTCCAATCCATTGCAGGTAAATTTTTGACTTTATGACGTTGTTTCCCTAAGAGCGCGCGTGCTTTTKYTGTTGCTTGTAAATCAACATTCAATCCTAAGGCAGCCGCATGTTTGAGACACATATTGAGACGRATAAGAGCTCTATAAGCAACTCCAGTTTTTGTATGCCAAATAGGAGCGAGGGTAGTGCGTATCTCTGTTTGTGTAATCTCTGAAACCGGCAGACAGCCTAATTTAGGAAGAATGTAAAGCCGCAAAGGTGAAAACCAATTTCCATCTTTTCCATCATCCTTTAATTCAGCTTTACGACTTTCAAAAGTATCTAGTGCAATATCTTTTAAATAATGGAGATTGCTTATTGCCTCACGCTTTTGTTTTTCACGTTCTTTAATAGGGTCACGACCTTCACGAAGAACAGAACGCCACCCTGTTGCCAATTCACGGGCTTGTTTTAAAGAGACATCTCTTAAAGCACCCAAGCCCATTTCACGACGGCGCCCGTGAAGAGTATAACGATAAATCCATTGAGCACCTCCATCTTTACGCTTATGAAGAAGCAAGCCGGCACCATCATTATATTTGCCAGCCCCCAATGTTGCGACAGACTTTGCATTAAGACGGTTCATAAGGACCATTTTTACTCCTTTCTTATACAAATTTGATCCACACACTCATCCCGCTTGTGACGTGCAAATGAGTGGTTTTGATTGATGCAAGATAAACAGATTTGAAATGAGAGAATCTTACGTTATTCGGTGTTCTAATTCAATATGAATAACGCTAAATTATCATTATAAATCAATATCTTGAAGACTGCGAAAACGACAGCCGAACAAGCATCTCAAACCGCATCGGAAGCGAAGGGTTTAGCAGAGGAGGCAAAAAGTACAGCAGATGGTGCAAAAGCGAAAGCGGAAGAGGCGCAACAGGAAGCAAAAGAAGCGTCTCGCGTAGCTTCTGAAGCGAAAGCCGCCGCAGATCAAGCCTTACAAGCCGATAGACAAGCAACAACGACATCTACAGAAGCGCAAAAGACAGCAGAGCAAGCACTAAGAGAAGCTAGCGATGCAAAAACATCCGCAAGGAAAGCGACGGCAGATGTTATTTCATTTAAGGCAAAGGCATTAACAATAGAGTCTGGTTTGCAAACAGCCAAACAAGTTTCAGAAACAGCTAAGAATTTGGCAGAGGACGCCCAGAAGAAGGTCCAACAGTTAGAGACAGTAGCCGGAGAGGTGAAGAAGGTTGCGGATCAAGCCAAAGCAACAGCCGATACGACGAAGCAAGAGTTTGGTGGTATCAAGAGTTCTCTAGCAACAGCGACAGCAGCTCAAACAACAGCAACAGCAGCAAAAGCGCTAGCAGAAAAGGTAAACACTTTTCTGAAACAGTCTAATTTAACGGTTTTGTCAACTTTCACTCCGTTTCTTGTTGCGACAGGCAAAGCGCAATTAACCGTGAAAAAAGGAACGTGTATAACCTTGGCATTAGACAATGATATTTTGGTTGCAAATAATACGGTAGATAAAATAATAAACGTTCAGCCTCTTTCGGCGGGCAAGGATTATTATCTTTATTTGGTACCGGGGGGAGATTCTCATAAAATTGTTGTATCAGAAAACTCTACCTATCCAAGGGATTACATCTTTAGTAGTTCACGCAAGATAGGAGGTTTCCATACGCTTTGTGCGGATGTTGGTACGATTTCCGGTCACCCACTGTCTGGTTATAGGGCAGGGGATATCTTACCCAATTCCGTTTGGTGTCTCAATCACCGCCCTTATAGTTCCCCCGAGGGAATGGTTTACGACCCCTCTACAGATCTTTGGGTTGATAT
>NZ_CAHOYM010000077.1 GCF_903679515.1 Bartonella gabonensis | reverse complement strand
AGTGATAACAATACTGCTATAGTATTTAGGATGTTTTGCGGTTTTTTTTCTGGACGTCTTTCGCTTTATTGTCATTAGTTTTGATTTTCAGTTGCGTTTATTTTGTATAAAGAAATGAATGTAAATTATTTCTTATTTCAATCTAAAAAGAAGTGCATTGATATTATTGCTTTTTTCTTTCAAATTCTTAGAATAAGCAGCTTCATTATATCCATTTATAAGTTGATAAATCAACAAGAGCTCTTATCAACTTTTATTAACTTCATATTTTACAAATCTTTAATCTGTATAAAGAGAGCATCAAATGATTAATACTCAAGAGCTTGTGGAGTTTTCAAACGAGCATTATCACATCTAATTATCCAAACAATAATGCCAGGTTATTCTTCATTTTTGGTGCATATGTTTGCCTATTCTTTAAAAAAGTTGAGAATATTTTCCTATAACGCTAAAATGATGATAATCGTCATTATTCTTTATAATTTACAGACAGAGGGTTACTTATCCGTAAACGGTTCGGTAAGAGCGATTATCTCTTAAGGCTATTATATTTTGGCATAAATTCCTTCTATTTATATTCAATAATTTTCATATAAATTGATGTTGATAATGTTATAGAAAAAATCTTGACTTGAGATAGAATCAAAAGAGATACATCTATTTTCTTAATATTTTTATCGACATTTTGATCATTTTTATGATGTGCTAGTAAAGTTTTATAGATAATATAAGCATTTTCTCGATACGAGAATCAGAATAACAGAGTTTGACGCTCTTTAGCCTTTTCAACTAAGCTTAAAATGATGAATGATTATTTAAAATGAGTATTTACACAATAGGAAAAAGAAATTGGGCTATGGGTATTAATCTTTGTTTTATCGCTAGACTTTCTTGTGGAATAAAAGGCTACAAATGGGGGATCTACACTTTACTATCCCTTATCCACAATCCTGATGATATCTTTTATTTTTTATCATAGTTTATTATATATAATAAGCTTGTAACTGTGTGATATTTTGTAAATTTTTTATAAAGGAGCAGTGTGTAAAATGTTTCTTTTATTACCTTTACTATTGCGATACATTGATTGCTCATGATACGTTTTTTAATCAAATTATCATTTTTTTTGTTTTTTATTTTTGTCATTATCTCATTTTTTATAGCAAATCCAAGTAATAACGATTCTTTTAACTTAAAAAATAATGAGTCAATAATGAGCGATATGATTATTGCTTTTAAGAGCGCTTTAAATGACTTAGGAACATTTTGTGACCGTAATAGAGAAACTTGTAACGTAGGAAAGACCTTTTTAAGTTCACTTGGCGAACGCGCATATCACGGTGCAAGAGCTGCTTATGAATATTTAGGGCGCATATTAGGGAACAACTAATGTTTCTCACAAAATGCAAATAAAAGAATTCTTACAAAATCATAAAATATTATCTTGAAATAAGAATTTTCAACATTCTTTATATTCGTTATGTTAGGAAAATAAATATTTATCTATCAATAAGTATACTCATTATGATTATTAAAAGGAAACAGGACTAACATAATGGCGGAAACAATCGACGATATTATAGAAAACTTTTCTCTTTTGGATAGTTGGGAAGATCGTTATCGTTATGTCATGGAGCTTGGCAATGAATTGCCACCTTTTCCGGAAAGTGCTCGAAATGATGCCCATAAAGTTCCTGGTTGTGTTAGCCAAGTGTGGCTTTTATCGTCACGTACTAATTCAGAAGATCCAATATTAACGTTTCAAGGTGATTCTGATGCTCATATTGTGCGTGGACTCATTTATATTCTTCTCACCTTTTATTCAGGCAAAAAAGCTTCTGAAATTCGTAGCTCTGATGCTCAAGATCTCTTTGAAAAACTTGGTTTAAATGAAAATCTTACACCACAAAGATCCAATGGTCTGAAATCAATGATCAAACGAATCCATAACGAAAGCTATATATAATTCTCTTTCTACAAATTATTATATACACAAAAATTTCACAGAAAATGTGCATTATATATAAATTTATACAGGAACTATATTTTTCGCAAAATATGATTATTTAGCTTTTTTCCGTTTGCTTTTGCGTCCAAGACCCATTTCTTTGGCTAAAGCTGATCGTGTTTTTGCATAATTAGGCGCTACCATAGGATAAGAACTGTCTAACTGCCATTTTTCACGATATTCTTCTGGCAACATTCCGTAATGTGTCATGAGATGACGCTTGAGAGATTTAAATTTCTTCCCATCTTCAAGACAAATGAGATAATCAGGAAATACTGAACGCTTTGGATTAACGGCAGGCCTTTGTTTTTCAACTTCGACTTCTGTTAACTCTAGATTCCCTGCTTTACGAAAAGCAGCATGGACATCAGCAATCAAACTTGGCACTTCAGTCGGTCGAATAGAATTATTACTCACGTAGGCAGCAACAATATCAGCAACCAATGTAATAATTAAATTGCTTTCAGTCTCTAAGACTGCACGATGTTCCATTCTTATTTCCTTTAATTCAAAATCGAGTAATCCAAAATCGAGATATAGTGCATATATTCATAATATAAAGATCCCATGCACATAAGTTTCATATTGTACAAAAATCTTTTTTGTCAATTCAATTATTCTATAAAATTGCCAAAACACAAAAAAATCAAATAAATACCTCTTTTTTGTCATAATATACGATGAGAAGAAAGAAATTCTTACATGTTAAAATATAATTTTATTCTATAACATATCATACATAATATATGAT
>NZ_CAHOYM010000076.1 GCF_903679515.1 Bartonella gabonensis | reverse complement strand
ATCTATATCTTTATAATATCACTATAGGTTGTTATTTTTAAACTTGATAAAAATTAATCATTTGAAATATAATAACTTTTATTTTTTGATTTAAAAAAAATATATAAGGGGGTGTAAAAAGAACCCTCAAAATCTTCAAAAACCTCAAAACTAAGAGATAAAAAGACTTTGAAGGTTCATGACACAAATAAAGGTTATAAAGTTTAGTGTTTTATAAGATTTTCAGATTGCCCATTGTGATGTCTTATCACTTTTCACTAAAGGATGCCATTCATAGCGTATAGTAGGTCGACCGCTTTTAGAGCTATGATCACTTGCTATTTCACGAATATAGTTATAACGGCATAAAAGCTCTAAAGCTTGCTTAACGGCTTGATTGTCTTTTAAAGAACTCCAACTTTTTTGATGAACATCACGTAAAGTAAAGACATCGGATAAACAATCACAGCGTTCGACAATCAATTTTGCACGCTCTGCTGTCAATGTATCCCCCGCCGCATAAAGACGTTTTGCGTGACTTATCAGATATTTTTCCCAACACAAGGCTCTCTCAAGGGCATCTCTATTGATTTCAAAACGCCCCCCTTCACATAGTTCAAAAATCAACGCAAGGCTTGCTATGGTTTTATCCATTTTCAAAAGATATGATTGTAAATTTGTAGAGAAATTTCCCCCTTTGATTGTTTTTTGAAACTTTTCCCACCATTCACGAAAGATCTCTTGAGCATCAGCAGAAAAACGCATGATCATAGGGTGTTTTGGAGATCCTAAAGGTTTATCGTAAAGAGAACGAAAGACCTCTTGATAAATTTCCCATGCCTTTTGATTGGGCGGTCTATCAACCCAGTCACGCTCTTTTCGTTCATCGGGAAAGACCAGCATTTGAAACCGTTGCAATAAGCCGTCATCGTTTATTCCATAGTGCATAGCTTGAATGAGTGGAATAATTCGAGAGGGTTGAATGCCCCCAATGACGGAAAGGGTTGCATTGGGAATAAAAATGGTTCCACGCTCTATACGGTCATAGGTAAATTGATCATCTCCATTAAAAGCTGTTAAATAGAAAGAACGGTCTGTTTGATATTCCTTTCTCTCTAAATTGGCTAAAAAACCAGATAATTCATCACGGACCATTAAGAGACCACGGGGGTTTTCTTTTAAGAGTTCCCCAAGCTTTTCGACCGTGACATCGTTGACAATAAGACGTCGTTTATTGAGCGTGTCATCATCATCAGTTTCTTTGTGTTCAAAAGATTGAGAAAGAAGAGCAAGGGCTTGTTCCTCGTCTTGATCTTTGAGTGCTTTGTAGGCTTGTTTTTTCTTTTCTCTTTTGTCTAATTCAATCAGAATATCTTTTGTTTCTTGGCTTTTTTTCTGCTTTATCCATTCTTGATGCCATTCTTCTTGAAAAGCATAGAGAGGGGCTAAAGCAGCTTTCATGGTAGGTGTTTTCATGGTTGAAGGTTGCCCCACAATAGCGCCCCAGAGATTAGGAACAATTGTCCAATTAGCATGTTGTTTTGGGGCAATACGCACGCCATTTCCAATGACAGCAGCTAAGCCACATAAAGCAGAGATAGCCACAAAATCGATAGAAGATTGTTGCATATCAGCAACGTCATAGACATAGTTTATTAATGGTGTTGGGAGCAGGTATATTTTAAAAGGTTCGACGGGTAAAAGAGCCGTACCAATGGGTTTTAATTCCCCCCAACCATTTTGTTGCAAGGCTTGTTCATAAGGAATAGCTTTTAAACAAACATCATCGTTTAAAGAGGCATTATCGTTATCATTGGAAAAAACATTTCGGTTATTGCTGTCTATAATATTGTTTTTATCCTTTATCATTTATTTATAACCTTTCAAGATTAAAAAGTCATTGAAATCTAAAGTGTTAGGAGCTTGCATCATGAAGATATCAAAGCCTTGTCTATAAGCCCGCGCAGCGAGGTTAAAACCTGCTTTACGACCCGCATCATCCCCATCCATTGCGATTGTCAGACGTCCTTTTATCGGGGGTAAATTCACACGCATCATGCCACTGGTGGAAAGAGACGCCCATAAATTAACGGGCTCTGATAACAATCCAGACAGCAGCGCCAGCCCCGTTTCAATGCCTTCACAAATAACCAGATGTTTGGGATTGTCTTGACTTAAATGCACAGCACCGCCCATGACAGACCCCAACATGGCTTTTGCTGGTTTCTGGTCTGTTTTGCAGCCATTGGCTTTTAAAAAGGTCCTATGAATGGCAAAAGAGCCAGCCCCCTTAACAAGAGCTACCAACGCGGGCAGTGTCATTCCCAAGGGGTGTGGACAGTTGTCGTGAAAGCGTAAATCAGYAGGYAATTCACATGTGATCCCCCGCATGCGTAAATAGGTTTCTGCTAARGWRTTTTTAATCGGTTGGCTTTGTTGCCAAATCTCTTTTGCTYTTTYTGCTTTCTGTTTTGCTCGTTTRAGATCAGCACAMAMCTGTTTTGAGAAAGAAAGCGTRTGATCATAAGCTTTATCAAAAAAGGCTTGTTTCCCCAGCAAGCCAATTCTTCTAAGCGCTTGTATGATCTCTCTAAAAGARCARCCAGCATAACAAGTGAGTAAAAGGGGCCCATCATGTCCATTAGAAAGAGATAAGCTAGGCAATTGATCATCATGAGCAGGGCAACGGGCAAGTCCATAATCCCCATGCCAAACTCCACGTAATGCATTTGTAATGCCCCGAGCATTGATATAAGAAGACATTTTGTGATCCTATAATATTGCATCATAGGACGGATTCTGCTATCCATTAACTT
>NZ_CAHOYM010000075.1 GCF_903679515.1 Bartonella gabonensis | reverse complement strand
TTGATTAACATATGAAATAACCAGTAAATTTCACTACTGTGCTGATCTGATCTCTCTTCATAGGCTGTGGATAAAGTGCCTCTTAAAACCCCTTTTGAAAAAATTTATCCGTTTTTTCGCATTTTTCTGCATTTCTTTCTCAATTCGTCCAAAATGGATTTAATAAGCTTCATTTTGATTCTTTTGATAAGAATTAACCCTCTCATACCAAAATGGAGCTCTGTTGTAATATGCTGCAATCTGTTAAGTCTGATCATGAACACGTCACGATACGCTCTCTGTTGGAATATTATCGCAAACAAGCAACTTCAAATGCTCAAAAGGGAAAAATCTTCGAAGATTTTGTTAGCAAATATCTTATACATGACCCTCTTCATTATGGACGCTATGAAAAGGTTGAAAGCTATTTTGAATGGGCTAAAAAGCGTGACGATTGGAATAAAAATGATATCGGCATTGATTTGGTTGCAAAGCTTCGCAATCAAGAAGGCTATGTGGCTATTCAATGTAAATTTTATAAAGCAGACCATCAGATCAGTAAAAAGGATATTGATAGCTTTATCGCAGCCTCTGGAAAAGATATCTTTAAATATCGTCTTCTCGTTGATAGCACTGAAACTGAATTAAGTGACAATGTAAATGCCATGATTAAAGGACAAGCGATACCCGTTTATCGTATTGACCTTCGTCATATGGAAAACAGTCGTATAGACTGGAAAATATTTGCAACAAAACAAGAAGTTGTTCTTAAATCAACAAAAGACCCTCGTCCCCATCAAGAAGAAGCCATCAGAGCTGTCTGTGAAGGTTTAAAAGAAGCAGACCGTGGCAAGCTGATTATGGCATGTGGTACAGGCAAGACTTTCACCAGCCTTAAGATAGCAGAAACTCTCGCCGGAAAAGGCAAGCGTGTGTTGTTTTTGGTACCTTCTCTTGCTTTAGTCTCGCAAACAATCCGTGAATGGACACTGGATACACAAATTCCCTTGCGTTCTTTTGCGGTTTGTTCGGATACAAAAGTAGGCAAGCGTCGTAAAAACCAAGATGATATTGTTGGCATGGAAACATCAGATCTTGTGCTGCCTGCTACAACAGATGCAAAAGCCCTTGCCAAAGAAGCTTGTGAACACTTCACAGAGGCAATGACGGTCATTTTTTCGACCTATCATTCCATTCAAGTGATTTCCGATGCACAAAAGGAATATGATTTACCCGAATTTGATCTGATCATTTGTGATGAAGCACACCGTACAACTGGCGCTTCATTAGGATCTGATGACAATGAATCTGAGTTTGTCAAAGTTCATGATAACAGCATTATTCGAGGTAAAAAACGTCTGTATATGACAGCAACACCTCGTATCTTTAGTGAGACTGCTAAAAGACGGGCTGATGAGATTAATGCCGTTCTGGCGTCCATGGATGATGAAGCGCTTTTTGGAAAACAACTTCATCATTATAGCTTCGCTGAAGCTGTCGATAATGAACTTTTAACCCCTTACAAGATTGTTGTTTTGGGGATTGATGAAACCTATATCACACCAGCCATACAGAAGATTATTGCCAATGAAGACCGTGAAATTGATTTAGATGATGCGGCAAAAATTATTGGCTGTTATAGAGCACTGACTAAAATAGATAGAAAAGCAGCTGTTGATGATAATGATACAGAGCCCATGCATAGTGCTTTAGCTTTTTGCAAAGATATCAATACCTCTCAATATGTTACAAAGCTCTTCAATCAAATTATCGAATCTCATATCAATGATTTTCTTAAAGACGTGCCCTTTCTGAATTGTGAAGTAAGACACATTGACGGAAAGCAAAGTGTCAAAAAACGCAATGAAGAACTAGATTGGCTAAGACAAGATGCGGGTCACGATGTTTGTCGGATCTTAAGCAATGTTCGGTGTCTTTCAGAAGGAATTGATGTTCCAGCTCTTGATGCAATCATGTTTTTACACCCGCGCAATAGCCAAGTAGATGTGATACAGGCGGTGGGGCGTGTGATGCGCCGTGCTAAAGGAAAAAAGACAGGTTATATCATTTTACCCGTTATCATTCCTTCACACCTAGAAGCCAAAAAAGCTTTACGGAATAATAAGAAGTACCATGTTGTTTGGCAAGTTTTGAATGCTTTACATTCCCATGATGAAAGGCTTGCTCGGACGATTAATCAAATGTCGCTAGGACAAGATAGCAGCCATACGATTGAGATTATAGAGGTTAAGCGTGCCGATGAATTAAAAGAACTCACCACAACAGTTGATGAGGTCACGATACCATCAAAAGCAGAAAGCTCTGGACATGTTATTGGAACAGCAGCAAGCAAAGCTAAATCACCATATGGAGAGCAAACCGAATTACCTCTCCCTTCTGAGTTTGTTGATTTTATCAAGACAATTTTTCTGGATAGTTTTAAAATCACGGATTATTGGGAAGATTGGGCTGGAAATGTTGCTGAAATTGCGCAAAACCATATTACCCGTCTTAAAGATATGCTTGTGGACGAAAAGAGTGAAACTTATCACGCCTTTGATATCTTTCATAAGGAATTACAAAACAACGTAAACAGTGAAATCAAACAAGAGGAAGCCGTTGAGATGTTAGCCCAACATCTTGTAACGCGCCCCGTGTTTGAAGCTTTGTTTAATGGCAATAAGTTTGTCCAGAACAATGCCATTTCTCAAGCCATGGAAAAGATTTTAGCAAAACTTGATAAAACAAATATTGAAGAAGAAGCAAAAGATCTTGATAAATTCTACAAAAGTATCACGTTCTGTACAGCAGGAATTACTGAACCCCAAGCAAAGCAGAACCTTATTATCAAGCTTTACGAAAGTTTTTTTGCCAAGGCATTTAAGAAAACCACGGATAGGCTTGGGATTGTTTACACCCCCGTTGAGGTTGTTGATTTTATCATTCACTCTGTTGATGATGT
>NZ_CAHOYM010000074.1 GCF_903679515.1 Bartonella gabonensis | reverse complement strand
GATGAATATGTAGCACAAATACAAGAAAGTATTTTTGCTGCTATTCGTTTTTGTGAGAGGGAAACATTTTACTTTAACGAAAGCCGTGATGTGGTGTTTCAAACAAGGGCGGGGCAAGGGGCTTATGATGCAACTGATACCCGACATATTGAAACTGCTGTTAAAATCAAAAGCGTTTACTTGAGTTCTGATCAACATCATAAGTTTGCATTGGAATGGCAGGACCATGTTTCCTTAGAGGATTCGTTATCATCAGGACAGCAAGGAACGCCGGTTTGTTACAGTTATTTTGATAGGAAATTACATCTTTATCCCACACCGGATAGAGCCTATCAGATTCAACTTATTCTCTCTCCATTGCGCTTATCAGAGATAGAGAGTGTTGATGAAGAGCACCCATGGTTTGTGCATGCATTTGATTTGATCAAAGCGCGTGCAAAATATGAGTTGTACAAGAATATTCTTAAAGAGCCCGATTGTGCAACGGCAGCTTACAATGACTTTAACGAACAGTTGCATGAATTGCGTGCAGAGACCTCTCAACGTCATAACGTGACAAGAATAATTCCAACGGATTTTTAACATGGTTTATTTCCCTATAGCCGATTACCGMCCAGATGTTGCGGTTGTCAACGGCAGCTTTACCGATACGCTTGTGAATGTTTTACCGGCAGATGGGGGCTATATTCCTATGCCTAGTGCAATGGTTGTTTCTAAGGTTCCTTTAGAAGAAAAGCCCTTGGGTTGCATAGCSTTTAGAAGTGGYAATGGTGTTAAGATCATTGTAGGAGGCAAGCAAAAGCTTTATAGTTATGATAGTCAAACGCAGGGGTGGAAAGATATCAGCCAAAGTGGTGTGACCTATCAAGCAAATGAAGAGAACAAATGGTCGTTTGCTCTTTTTAAAGACATGATTATTGCGGTGAATAGAAATGATAAACCGCAAGTTCTCAAAATTCATAGTTCCGAACGATTTTCAGATTTAGGTGGCAATCCGCCGAAAGCAGGATTGGTAAAGGTTTGGGGTTCCGTTGTTTGTTTGATGCAATTGACTGATAATCCCAATCGTATTCATTGGTCAGGTTTGAATGATGCAAATTTTTGGGAAATAGGTCAAAGAAAATCTGATCATATAGATTTTCCAGATGGAGAATATGTTCAGGGGGCAACGGAATCCACCAATCCACTTATTTTTCTGCGTTCTGCTATTTATGCTGGTTTATTTATGCCAGGATCTGAACTTTTATTCAGTTTTCAGAAGATACAAGACAAGCGAGGAGCGCGTAGTGCAGCCTCTATAGCGTGTCGTGGCAGTGATGCTTTTTTTGCCGGTGATGGTGGCTTTTATCAGATAAGTAGCGATGGTCAACTTTTACCAATAGGTTTTGAAAAGGTTGATAGAACGGTCTTCAAAACATTTGATAAGTTTGCTCTTGATGAGATGCAAGGGGTTATAGACCCCGTTGATAACCGAATTTACTGGTCCTTAAAGAAAGGTAATAACGAGCAAGCCACCTTTGTTTATGATTGGGGTTTGCAAAAATGGTCGACGCTACAGGGAAAGCCTTTCACATTCTTTCCAGTCTTTACGACAGGTTATACATTAGAACAATTAGATGAGATTTCGATCAATCTTGAGTCTTTACCGGCTTCTTTAGACAGCCCTCGTTGGCAAAGTGGAGCGCCTATCCTTGGTGGTTTTAACGATCAAAATCATCTTGTTGTGTTTACAGGAGCCCCAATGGAGGCAACGGTTGTTTCGCAAGAGATGGGGGCACCAGATGGAAGTTTTAGCTTTATCACGAAGATGTTTGCAGAGGTTGATACGACGCAAGGTCTTTTAAGCATAGGGGAACGTCGACTTCGCAATGGTCAGACACCGATCACATGGCACAAGGAGAGGGTGTGTTCTTACGTTACAGGTGCTTATCAAGGTCGTTCGCGCAATCGTTATCACCGTTTTAAATTGCGTATTCCAGAACATGAACCTTGGACAATGATTACGGGCTTTAACGTTGATTTACGTCCTTTCGGTAGGGGATAATGGCAAAAGTTTATTTGACCAGTTCTTGGGATCTGGAGCGTAAAGCTTATCAAGCTAAAAGTGAAGCCGAGAAAGCCAAGGAAACCGCCGATAGAGCGAAAAGAACAGCAGAAGAAGCACAGAAGGCAGCAGAAACAGCTGATAAAAAGGCATCGTCTTTAGCATCATCGTTAGAAGACAAACTAGAAGAGACAGAAAAAACAGCTAAGGCAGCTAAGGAAAAAGCAGGCTATGCCGAACATGATGCGAGGCAAGCGCGTAATGAGGTGGAAAAGATAAAAAGCACAGCCAATCAAGCGTGGAGTAAGGCCTACGAGGCGAAGGAAGTAGCCGATAGAGCGAAAAGAACAGCAGAAGAAGCCAAAACAACAGCCGATACAACGAAGAAAGAGCTTGGTGGTATCAAGAGTTCTCTAGCAACAGCAGCTCAAACAACAGCGACAACAGCTCATACAGTAGCCACACAAGCAAAAAATCTAGCAGAAAAGATAAACACTTTTCTAAAACAGTCTAATTTAACGGCTCTTTCAGTTTCCACTCCATTTCTTGTTGCGACAGGCAAAGCGCAATTAACTGTGAAAAAAGGAACTTATCTAACTTTGCAACGAACCCATGATATTTTGGTTGCAAGTTATACAGCGGATTCAAGAATAGGCATGCCGTCTCTTTCGGCGGGCAAGGATTATTATCTTTATTTGGTACCGGAGGGAGATTCTCATAAAATTGTTGTATCAGAAAACTCTACCTATCCAAGGGATTACATCTTTAGTAGTTCACGCAAGATAGGAGGTTTCCATACGCTTTGTGCGGATGTTGGTACGATTTCCGGTCACCCACTGTCTGGTTATAGGGCAGGGGATATCTTACCCAATTCCGTTTGGTGTCTCAATCACCGCCCTTATAGTTCCCCCGAGGGAATGGTTTACGACCCCTCTACAGATCTTTGGGTTGATAT
>NZ_CAHOYM010000073.1 GCF_903679515.1 Bartonella gabonensis | reverse complement strand
GTTAGAGCCAGAGGTAGCTGCACCAGCAGCTACGCCGCTGCCATCGTTGGTTGCTTTTAGAGTAACATTTGTGACCGTAATATGCTCACCTCTGTCTGCTTCTAAGGCTGTAGATTTTCCTGTCACGTTTCCTGTTGTCATTGTGATCTTGGATCCTGCACCTTCTGCATAGAGGCCTCCTTCATCATGGGATGTAATTTGAGTATTATCGGTTAAGATGATGCTGCTGCCATTTTGAGCACATATTGCTGCATAGCTTGAATCAAATGATCCTCCAGAGATTGTTACTGTAGACTCATTATCTGTAACTACGGCGCTTTCTGCTTCAGAGACAGTTATATCTTTTAACGCGACTGTACTTTTATCTGCAGATACTCCTGCTTTTAGGAGCACACCGTCTTTATTACTTGAAATGGTCACATTTTCCAGCTTGTTTTTATCGCTGTTACTGTTTTCAAAGCCAGCTCCATTATAGACAGCTTTAATGGTTCCCCCCATCATGCTGATTGCGCCACCATCTTTTGCATAAAGCTCAGTGTTTTCAGATGATGTAATTTGGGCATTTTCTAAAATAATGGTACCACTATTTTGTGCACCTATTGTTACCTTTTGAGCCTTAAATGATCCTCCAGAGATTGTTGTTGTAAACTCATTATCTGCAACTACGGCGTTTATTGCTTGAGAGACAGTTACATTTGTTAAAGCAACTGTACTTTTATTTGCAGATACTCCTTTTTTTAGTAGTGCACCCTCTTTATTATTTGAGATCTTCACACCGTTTAGTTTGTTGTTATCGCTGTTACTGCCTTCAAAGCTAGCACCACCCTCTGAAGCTTTAATGATTCCCCCGTCATGCTGATCGCCCCACTATCTTTTGCATAAAGTCTGGTGTTTTCAGATGTAATTTGAACGTTGTTGTTTAAAGTAATGGTGCTGCTATTAAGAGCGCCTAATGTTACCATTTGCGTTTTAAATGATCCTCCAGAGATCGTTATTGTAGAGTTATTATTTGCAACTACGGCATTATTTTCTTGTGTCACTTTTATATTTTCTAAAGTGATAGTACTGTTTTCAGTTTTTATTCCAGCGTGTAGTGGTGCATCGTCTTTACCACTTGATATCGTCACAGTGTCTAATTTGTTTTCTTTGCTCTTACTGTTTAAGAATTGAACGCCCGTGTCAGAAACCGTAATAATTCCCCCCTGTCATTTGAAGTGTAGCTTCATCTTTTGCTTCAAGACCCAAACGGATGTCAGAATCCGCTTCTTTAATGGTTGTCTTATTGCCCGTTAATTCAATTGCACAGCCTTTGTGCACAGCCTTTGCTTTCAGTGGTTATAACGTAGACGTTTGTGTTTGAGCTTGAGTTTGTGTCTTTATTTTCGGTGACTGTCAAATTTTCGCCAGTGACTTTTCCACCTTCTTTTGCGTGAATAATTTCATAGGCTTTTCCAGTTCCTCCGATGACCTCTTGTTCTTTTCCAGAAGCTTCAAGAGATTCAGCATGTACATGAAGTTGAACATTACACAGCATAATAGCTGCTGTCGCCATAGATGACAGAGGGGATTTTTTATATACCTGTACTCTCCTTTTAAAGCCCTCAATATTCATTTCCCCGCAGTCTTCAAAAGAAGAAAAGAAAATAGATATTGCTTTTTGTTAATTCATAGCTTTGGTAATTTATTTTTTTATTTTTGTCAAAGTAAATAGTTGTCTTATCAAACTTATAGTTTTTATGTTTAAATACGTAATATTTAAGTTTACTTTATAACGTATTTTTCATTATATTTAAAAAGTAATTTTTCGTTTTATGGTTAATATTATAAAGTGCTAATAGTTGTATTTATGAGATTTTTATTGATGCCAATATCCATTGGTTTATGCTTAAAGAAATATCATGAATAGAAAAGACACTAGAAAAGAGAGTGTTTTTAAGGTTGTATATTTTCTGAAGGGGAAGACATTCTAGCATTTTAAATTCAATAAAGGATAAACCTTTTTACGTATCGTTTGACATTCTCTGTTGTCGTGAGTGAGAAAAGTCAGATGAGATAGAATACGTCGTAATTTATTGTTTTTATGACTGTTTTTTTACCATTCAATGCGCGTTTTTTCAAAATGGATTTTGATACTTAAAAATCGAAAAAGGTGGTAAAAAATAGCAAAAATCGAAATTTGTTGCAAAAAGAGTGCTGTATCCCTTGCTCAATTAGCTGCTCGTGCAAGGCGTCTTAAACGACAACATGGTCTAGATGTTTGGGTGATTGATTATATTCAACTCATGACAAGTGGTTCAAAGCGTTTTTCCGAAAACCGCGTTCAAAAGATTACAGCCATTACCATGGAGCTTAAAGCACTTGCAAAGGAACTCAATATTCCCATCATTGCGCTTTCACAATTATCACGACAAGTTGAAAATAGAACAGATAAACGTCCACAATTCTCCGATTTACGTGAATCAGGTTCAATCGAGCAAGATGCCGATATTGTGTTGTTTGTTTATCGTGAAGAATATTATCTCAAAAATGAAGAACCAAAAGAAGGCTGTGCTGAATATCACAAATGGAAAGAAGCAATGGAACAAGTTAAGGGCAAAGCTGAGGGTATCATAGCCAAACAACGCCATGGGCCAACAGGAATCGTCCTCTGGCTTTCCAATCTGACTTTACATGCTTTAGTGACCTAACGGATAACGACAACTTTCCAGAGAAATTCGCTTGAGCTTAAAATAATGATCTGATGATTGAGAAGAAAAATCCCATAGATTCTCATAAAAAATGACGAATCTTAAAATATACTTTGAAAGGTCTTTAAAGCCCCTTTGAGAACCCCTTAAAAATCATTTGAAACAAAATAAATTGGTACAAAACCTAGTATCAAACTACACCCCTATGCCAGACAATTTGGAGCCGAACTAGCCCTTTATTACCACTGGTCAGCTTTAGAGATCAATCAGATGGATTTGCTGGAAGTGATTGCCTATCGGGAAGAGTTAGTGCGCTTGAAACAACAAGAATATGAAAGCCAAATGTTAGGATAAGATGCGATCATGGATGTTTCTCTTGTTGTCTGTTTTGTGAATCATCTGCAAGAAGGGATCGCCTCTGCCAAGCGAGACTTAAGAGCC
>NZ_CAHOYM010000072.1 GCF_903679515.1 Bartonella gabonensis | reverse complement strand
GGTCCAGATTCTGCAATGTGTTCATCTCTATCAAAGTAAACTAAATGAACTAATAAAATTTCATCAGAATTTATAAGCACTGGTTTGTTCACATATGCCTCCATTATCAAAATATTTAAATACATTTTGAAAAAAACGCCTTGACATAGGTTTTTTTTTTCGGGCTATGGTGTCTGTATATTTCATATTTAATGAACGAAGTCAAATAAAAAATTCATAAAATATGAAATTTTGTAAAGGCAAAAGTTAATTATGGATAATACAATGTTAGAAAAATTTTGGAATTATGGAGATGAAAAAGTGAAGGCAGCTATTATTCTTTGTCTAAAGAACAAGAGTTTTGAAGAATCGTTAAAACAGCTTTCTGAACTTCAGGTTTTGCTTGATAGTAAAGACGAATAAATTGTTCAGATTCTTTTATTAAAAAAGGTGGGATTTCACCAAAAAAATCAATAATCTTTATTAGTTCATCTGCTCTTATTGATCTAGGTTTTACTGGTTTATTTTTTGCTGAATTATTTAGCATGTTGGATAAATTAGATGGCGATATCCCTAAATGTTTAGCTAGCATTTTTTTGCTACCATGCCCACTTTTATCTAATTGCTCATTAAGCCATGCCTTTAATTGATCCGATTCCATAAAAACGAGGCTCTTTCATATGATATGAAAAATCAATAAAAAAAAACTGAATTTTTATCTTGATAAAATTCACAAAATATGAAATTTTATTGTTATGAAAAAAGAACCTGCGTATACCATAATAAAATATTTAGGGGGGGCTGTTAATGTTTCGCGTATTTTACAGAAATGTAAAGGCGCTGTTTATCGTATCACTTATTCTAAAGAGAAGGGTGGTGCTAATGGATTATTCCCTTCAATTTATCAAGCGCAATTATTAACCTATGCGCGAGATCATGGGATAGATTTACGCCCAGAAGATTTTTTTTATCCCGATCGCTTGCAATCATTAATGCAAGATCAGCGCCCCCCAATTACGAAAATTTGCAAGAGCAGCGGTTTTGATAACAGCAGCGATACTTTACAGCCTTAAGGAGAGCCGTGATGGCAGTTGAAAAGAAGTATGAGTTCATAAAACGGGCGGTTATTCTTGGACAACCTGCTGAGTTTTTACATCATAGAGTGTCACTTAAATGTATACGCGCCTTGAGAGATTTTGGAAATGTCAAAGCTGGTGATATCGGCGGTTTTATAGAGCATGAAGGCAATCTATCCCATGAGGGGGATTGCTGGGTAGCCGGTTCGGATAGACCTAGTGACACTGGATATGTTTATGGAAATGCTAAGGTTTATGGTGATGCGCGTGTTTATGGTGGGGCTCGTGTTTTTGGACATGCAGAAATATACGGTTGTGCAAAAGTTTTCGGTGATACGTATGTTTATGATCATGCAAAGATTTACGACAACGCTAAGGTTAATAATTCTCGTGTTTACGGTGAAGCGCAAATTTATGAGAATGCTTTTGTTAGAGATAAAGCAGAAGTTTACGGCAATTCTCGGATTTTTGGGAATGCTGAGGTTTATACAAAAGCACGCGTTTACGGGAATGCTAAGGTATATGAACATGCACATGTTTTTGATCAATCTAAAGTTTATGACAACGCGTTAGTTCACGGACATGCAAGAATTAGAGAGCAAGCCAAGATTTATGGCAATGCAGATGTTTGTGATTATGAAGATTTTCGCGATAATGAAGAAGTTTACATGCGTAAACACGTTTCATATAGCACAAATGCAGCGCATAAGTACGATGACAGCAAGCCTCGTTTAGATCTTATACCCCCATTTGCATTGTTTGAAATTGGTCGTGTTTTGGATTTTGGAGCCAATAAATACGGCGCAAACAATTGGCGTAAAGGCATGGATTGGAGCCGGTTTCACGGGGCAGCTTTACGTCATTTATTAGCATGGTTTGGTGGAGAAAATAAGGATGCTGAGAGTGATTTATCACACTTGGCACATGCGGTTTGTTGCCTTCTTTTTTTAATGGAATGCGAAGCTAAACAGATTGGTTGTGATAACCGCCCGCATAAAAATTAATGGAGATCAGAATGATTTTAAATGAAATTTTATCAATAGCAATTTTTGCAATGTTACTTATCGACGTCGTGCTGTTGGGTTTTGCTTTGTATTATCGCAACCAAGTTAAAGATCTTAAAGAGCGTATTGAAGATGAAGAATTTGCAGCTAGGATTTTAAAAGAAGAACGCGAAGAAATTAGGGAGATCATTAGTGGGTATGATGAGAATATAGCAAAGTGTGAAGAGGAAATTAAAGAACTGAATCAAAAGATAGGTGAGTATGAAAAAACATTAAAACGAAAAAGTGAAACGATACAGACACTAGAAGCAGA
Source organism: Bartonella gabonensis (assembly GCF_903679515.1). Classification (GTDB taxonomy): domain Bacteria; phylum Pseudomonadota; class Alphaproteobacteria; order Rhizobiales; family Rhizobiaceae; genus Bartonella; species Bartonella gabonensis. The sequence continues at coordinate 760 of NZ_CAHOYM010000072.1, read as the reverse complement.
AGTTCAATACCGCGATGCAGAAATTGAGAAATTGAACCTACAGAATGAACTGAATCCAGATGATGGAACAGAGATTCAATCGCTTGATGAGGAAATTGACTTACTGAAGCGAAAGCTGGATGCGTATGATGAAACGTTCGGTAAAAACATCAAATCTATGTATGAACTCATAGCAGAAATTGAATACCGTGATGCAGAGATTGAAAAGCTTAAAGACGAGCTTAAGCAGCGTGATGAAAAAATTAAGAAGCTTAAAGAAACGCATAAAGAAGCACTTCAAAAGAAAGATATAGCTCTAAACAGGCGATTTAAAGAAGTTGAATCCCTTAATAAAGAAATTGAGAGTCTTAAAGACGAACTTAAGCAGCGTGATGCATCTGTAAAAGAAAATTCTCAGAAGAATAAGAAGAAAAGTAAGTGAGGTGAGAGATGGAAGATATGAAAGTTAAAAAGAAATATGAACTCACAGATGACGTAGTTGATCTTGGCCCTTTTAAATTACACCGTATACGCGCATTGAGAAGCTTTGGTAAAGTAAGAAAAGGTGATTTAGGTGGCTGGGTAGAAAGTGAAAAAAATCTTAGCCATAAAGGAAATTGTTGGATCAGTGGTTTAGGAGCAGTTTTTGGTGATGGAAGGTTAAATGGTGATGACGTAGTTCCAAATTTTAATTACATTTCTAACACAACTTATAATTTGTCTATGTTAACACCACAGCAATACATGCAATCACTACCTTGGCACCGTAGAATATGGGAGG
>NZ_CAHOYM010000071.1 GCF_903679515.1 Bartonella gabonensis | reverse complement strand
CCAATTGCTTTCAGTGCTATCAACCAGTATGCGACGCGTGAATATTTTCTTCCCAGAGGCAGCGATAAAACTATCAATATCTTCTTTTTTAATGATGTGAGAGGCATCATAACATTTACATTGAATAGCCGCATAGCCCCCTTGATCACGGATTGTCGCCACCAAATCAATGCCGATATCACGCCCATCTTCATCATGTTCCTCAGCCCATTCCGAATAAGTCTGAACCTTTTCGTATTCTTGCTTTTGTAATGGGTCTTCAGACAGATAATCCTTCACAAGATTTTCAAAAAGCGTTCCCAATTCACGGGGTGATTTTGCCTGTTTACGATAATATTCCAACAGAGAGCGTATCGTGACTTGTTCATGATCAGACTTAACAAATTGCATCATATTATAATAAAAATCCTTTGCCTTATAAGATGATCAATAATCATCAAAAGAATCAAAACGAATTCAATTAAATGCACTTAAAACAAATATCGATAATAAAGTGAGAAAAAAGAGCTAAAAAAGCCGATAATTTTTTCAAAGAGTTTTTTAAAGAATACTTATCAACAACCTATGAGCTATGGTTAGATCAGCACAGTAGTGAAATTTGCTTATCGTTTGATGTGTTAATCAGACAAATGCAATACGTGCTTTTTAAACATCAGAATGATTATTTTGATAGGTTTTATGAGTGACTTTAATAGATAGGTTTTGACGGTGCAAAAATTGTCAAAACCCCTACAAAACGTATATTATTAGTTGAATTCATAGGTTGTGTTGTCAATATTGGTTGTTTTTTGAACATCTGCAAAATATTAACATATTGAAATATAATGTTTTTATTTTTTGCTATTTTTTTATCTAAAAGCAGCAACCGTCAAAACTCAAAACACCGTCAAAACTTATAGAGATTAGTTTTGGATAGTGTTGACACAAGATTTAAACGTTGCTTCTTTTTTTTAATGATAAACAAAAACCCTCAAAGATCATTCGTAAATCCTCTTTTGGTACGATAAGATTTTTGAAGGTTTTAAGCATAACAAAAAAATTATCAGCGTTTCATTGTTTTATGCTGTTGCTTTTGACGAAAGGATGCCATTCATAGCGTATAGTAGGTCGACCGCCTTTAGAGCTATTTTCACTTGCTATTTGACGAATATGATTGGAACGGCATAAAATCTCTAGAGCTTGTTTTAGAATGGCATGATCTTTTAAACCCGTCCAGTCACGTTGATGAATATCACGTAAAGTAAAGACATCAGGTAAATGATCACAACGCTCGATAATCAATTTTGCACAATCTTCTATAGAGGCATTCCCCGCCGCATAAAGTCTTTTGACATGGCTTAACAGATATTTTTCCCAACGCAAGGCTGTTTGAAGAGCACCTTTATTGATTTCAAAACGACCCCCTTCGGTCAATTCAAAAATCAACGCCAGACTTGCTATGGTCTTAGGCATTTTTAAAAGATGCGATTGTAAGCTTTCAGAAAGGTTATTCCCTTTAGCTTCTTTAAAAATCTTTTTCATCCACTCACGAAACATCTCTTGAGCATCAGCAGAAAAACGCATGACAAGCGGGTGTTCTGGAGATCCAAGGGGCTTATCATAAAGAGAATGGAACACCCCTTCATAAGTTTTCCATGCCTCTTGATTAGGAGGTCTATCAATCCATTGCCAATCTTTTGTCTCATCGGGCCACACCAGCATTTGAAACCGTTGTAAAAAACCATCATTGCCTTTGCCATATAAAGCATTGCGTATAAAGGGCAGAATGCGAGAGGGTTGAATGCCTCCTATAATTGAAAGGGTTGCATTAGGAATAAAAATGGTTCCACGCCCGATACGGTCATAAGTAAATTGACCATCTCCATTAAAAGCTTCGAGATAAAAAGCACGGTCTGTTTGATATTCCTTGCGTTCCATATCTGTTAAAAAACCAGATAATTCATCACGAACCATCAAAAGACCACGGGGGTTTTCTTTTAACAATTCCCCAAGCTTTTCGACCGTCACATCATTGACAATAAAACGAGAGCCATCATCATGGGTATTGTCTTTAGAGGGAGCTTCAGACAAAAGAGCACGGGCTGTTTCAAGATCTCCTTTTTTGATCGCTTTATGGGCTTGTTTTTTCTTTTCTGATTTGTCTAAAGTTTCAAGTATCTCTTCAATTTCTTGCCTTTCTTTTTGTTTTAACCACTCTTTATACCATTGCTTTTGAAGGCACGTGATAGGGGCTAACGCAGCTTGCATGGTAGGTGTTTTCATGGTTGAAGGCTGTCCAATAAGAGCACCCCAAAGATTAGGAATAATTTTCCAATCATCATACTGTTTGGGGGCAATATGCACGCCATTTCCAATAAGAGCCGCCAAACCATAGAGAGCAGAGGCAGCAATAAAATCGAGAGGGGCTTGTTGACGGTCAGCAATATCATAAATATAGCGACTTAAGGGTAAAGGCACTTGTGCAACGTGAAAAGGTTCGACGGGTAAAAAAGCCGTACCAATGGGTTTTAATTCCCCCCAACCATTTTGTTGCAAGGCTTGTTCATAAGGAATAACTTTTAAACAAGTATTATCATTTAAAGAGGCATTATCGTTATCATTGGAAAAAACATTTCGGTTATTGCTGTCTATAATATTGTTTTTATCCTTTATCATTTATTTATAACCTTTCAAGATTAAAAAGTCATTGAAATCTAAAGCGTTAGGGGCTTGCATGATAAAGACTTCAAAGCCTTGTCTATAAGCCCGCGCAGCGAGGTTAAAACCTGCTTTACGCCCCGCATCATCCCCGTCCATTGCGATTGTCAAACGTCCTTTTGTATGCGGTAAATTCACACGCATCATGCCACTGGTGGAAAGAGACGCCCATAAATTAACGGGCTCTGATAACAATCCAGACAGCAGCGCCAGCCCCGTTTCAATTCTCACACAAATAACCAGATGTTTTGGATTGCCTTGACTTAAATGCACAGCACCGCCCATGACAGACCCCAACATGGCTTTGGCGGGTTTCTGATCTGTTTTGCAGCCATTGGTTTGTAAAAAGGTTCTATGAATGGCAAAAGAGCTAGCCCCCTTAACAAGCGCCACCAACGCGGGCAATGTCATTCCTAAGGGGTGTGGACAGTTGTCGTGAAAGCGTAAATCAGCAGGTAATTCACATGTGATCCCCCGCATGCGTAAATAGGTTTCTGCTAAAGTATTTTTAATCGGTTGGCTTTGTTGCCAAATCTCTTTTGCTTTTTCTGCTTTCTGTTTTGCTCGTTTGAGATCAGCACAAAACTGTTTTGAGAAAGAA
>NZ_CAHOYM010000070.1 GCF_903679515.1 Bartonella gabonensis | reverse complement strand
ATCAAGATTTTGAAGATGTCCTTCAAAAGTCTAAAGAGGATGTGACAGATACAATTAACAGCTATTTTGCAGGTTCTGGTGGTTATGGATCTGGTGCGCATATGAAAGTGTTGGCGCGTGAACTTGATGCATTGTCTAAAAGTGCTAGGATTAATCATTACCGTCAGAATAAGCAGGACATGCTACAAGCTAATGCCTTACTAGGTGACTTTAATAAGTATCGTTTAGGCATGGTAGGCAACCTATTCCCCGCCTATAACAGTGCTTATTCCAATATGTTGCAGGGTTCATCAGTTCTTAATGACTATAATCAACGGCTTGTTGATGCCAATCGCGAACGTTGGCTGGAGCAAGACAACAGCGGCTGGAACAGATTGAACATGCTGATGAACGCCGGTCATGGTTTTGCAAGGAATTACGGTACGATGACGAATAACAGTACGAATTCTATGATACAAGGCAATAATCCTTGGAAGAATGCAGGAACTGTAGGCTCTCTAGCCCTTCAAGCAGCACCAATGGCTTTTGGTTATATGATAGGTGGTCCAGCAGGAGCGGCGGCAGCAGCAGGAATGTCGAAAGAAGTCATCGACTTTCTTACTAAGCAACAACAACTGAAGAGTAATTAAACAATAGTTTTGTAGGAGAGTGTGATGGTTGCACCGATAATACCAATGGCTTTAGTGGCAGGAGCGAGATTTGCACCGCATATTATGCGATATCTTTATCCCAGAGTGGCGCCTAGAATGGTTACAGGGGCGAAGCGATTTGGACAATTCATGAAAGCAAATCCAAAGAGTGCTATATCTACTACTGCGGGGATGACTCTCGCACCTTTGTTGGCACCAGAGGAAGTCCAAGCCCCCTCCAACCCCTATTTACAGAATATGCAGCAGCCATATGGACCATTTATGCCCTCTACGGCTTCTAAAACGGAAATGCCTCTTGGTGTAGGCAATCATTCACCTATACCAAATGTTCTAGAGGAAGCCCCACAAGAATTTAAACCTAAAGTTGATGTTCCCCAAACGCAACCATTAGCGCCCGCATCTCAAACACCACCTTCTGAACCAACAGATTTAGAAAAGTTTTTACAGTCCAATACGTATAAGTTTTTTCAATCAGATGCTTATAAAAAGCTCCAAGATCTTTTTGCAGGCATGTCGGCAGCACCCTCTGGTGGTTCTGGATGGGATGCGCTTGCAAGTGGTGTAAAAGATATTATCATAAAAAACACAATAAAGTCAATATGTTGTTTGCAATTATTTTATATGAATCCACTTAAGAATCCACACTTTTATACGTGATTCATTTGACCATTTTTTATAAACAATTGCCATGTATGAATAGAGCATAAAAAGCAAATCATGATGTAAATATTATAACGCATGTGTGCATTCAAATGAAATGAAAAGCAGTTATCATTCATAACAGTTCATAAATTTTATGATACGTTTTTTATCATTCACAAATCGCATTGTTAAAACGCAATCGTTTAAAATTATCGATACCATACGTTTAAAGATCACAGCTTGTTTTAAAGATTGGAATGTTAATCGCATAAAGAAACAAATTAATGTTCGCCAAAATTGGCGAGCGCAAAATCTAAAAATGTTATAGCAAGATTAGATCATTCTATAAGAGGGTAATCGTTTAAAACTGTCATAAGCTTATAGATTGAGTTCATTAAAGATTGCACAAAAGGATTTTAAAATAATGATTTTATAACCACGGTATTTTTTTACCGGAGTAGAAAATCAAGTTTTTTTGAAGAACAGAACTATATTCGCTTCCATAAAAAAATGGAGGCGCATAATGCCATAGAAGTAGAATACTATATACCTTAGACATGGTAATAAAAAAACGTTTCAAAAGTTATCGTTTAAAGATACGAAATCAAAAGGGGTCAATCCAAATTTGGAGGCACCTATTGAAACGAGATAAGCAAGCAAAGTTCAAAATTATTGTAACATCATAAAGGCATAGGATTTTACTAAATTTTGGAGTCAAAAGCGATATTGTTTAAAAAATGCTCTATTCTAAAGATAACGAACTCAAATTTGAGCTGGTTAATTTTTAAAGAAATTAGGTTTTAATGAAAAGTAAAAATACGCTTATAAGGATTTCTTTAAGTGAATGTATAAACGTTTGAAACTGATGTTTTATAACAGTTATAACTTAATTTTATTTAACACATATTTTCTTTTGATTGACTTGGATAAACCTACAAAGCGTTTTGATTTGTTTTATAAATTTGATTTTAGAATGTCAGTTATTTCAATTCACTCAATTCAATTTTGAGCTTAGTATATTAAAATGTTTTAAAGAAGCATTGTGATTATGTGCTTTATTTCAAATGATCTCTTTAAAGAAAAGGGCATTTTATTAATACGTTTGATAGCCATAAAATGAATGCTATCAAGATGATACGCATCATTTACGGTTCTTTTGATAAGTTTTTATAAAAACAAGAGAATGCTTGCAATATGATAGGTTTTAAACAATGCATCTTATAATTCGTTTATAACCATAAAGCAGGCGCCCCCCCCACGCGCCGTTCTTTATTCTGTCTCATCAATCTTGACAAGGTTATCGCTTTCATAAACTTCATAATTTATAGGAATTTCCTTTACTTTGCTTTTCTTGGTTAATTTCGCATTGCCATAAGCGCGACCCCAGACCTTCGTATAGAATAAAACCTTGGCATTGCCAAAAACAGAGCCATAAATTTCAGCACACCCACCCACCAAAGCACCACCATAGACCTTGCCATGTATTTTTGCACGACCATTAACAACGGCATAATTATAAACCTCAGCATAGCTATGAATACGAGCCGAGCCAGCAACAATGGCACGACCATAGACCCTTGCATAACTAAAAACCGTAGCATCATAAGAAACATGCGCATGATCATAAATATGAGCATCAGCAAAAACGCAAGCACCCCCACTTACATGGGCATACCCATAAACATTGCCATAAACACGGGTATTGCCATAGACACAAGCATGATCATAAATTTTCGCATATTGAGAAATGAAAGCCTTACCATAAACCTCACAATTCCCATAGACTTGACCACACACTTGAGAAAAATGACGTATTTTTGCATTGTCATAAACACGAGCATAGCCATAGACACAAGCTTTATCATATACCCAACAATTGCCATCATGAGAGAGGTTTACTTCCTTTTSAATAAATCCCCCTAAATCCCCCGTCTTAACATCATCAAAATCTCTTAAAGCACGAATGCGATAAAGATTTATAGTATTACGAGTAAGAGCATGTTTGATTTGTTTGATTTCATTGGTTAATTCATATTTTTTGCACATAAGGACACCCTCACAATCTAATGTGATAAAGATTTGCTAAAATTTGGAATGGGAAATTTAAAAGAGGGGCGCCCCC
>NZ_CAHOYM010000069.1 GCF_903679515.1 Bartonella gabonensis | reverse complement strand
GAGAAAACACGGCAAATTGGTGGAGTTGCAGCGGGTAGTGCAGATACTGATGCTGTAAATATTGCGCAGTTAAAGTCATTACAAACCTATGTAGACAAAGGCTGGAAATTATCTGTTAATGGTAAAAATGCTGAAGCTATTGCTGTAGATGGCACGGTAGATTTTTCCGCTGGCAGTGGAAACCTCCAAATCACCAAAGGCGAAGGTGATAATAATGTAAAATTTGACCTAGCAAAATCAGTTACGGTGGATACAGTAAAAGCAGATCGAGTTGAATTAGGGGAAAATATTATATTAGACTCAGCAGGCTTAATTATCAAAGATGGTCCCAAAATCACAGCTTCTGGCATTGATGTTGGTAATAAAAAGATTACAAGTGTAGCAGAGGGTAAGGACACGACTGATGCGGTGAATTTGGGACAACTGAACAAAGTCAAGCAAGAAGTTGAAAAACAAGTAGCAGAGAACAGTTTTGTTAAACAAGATTCCAAGACAAAACACATCACCATTGGTAAGGATACAGATGGTGATACAATTGATCTAGTCAATAAACATGGTGATACTCGAACTATTTCTGGTGTAAAAGCTGGTACCAAAGAAACCGACGCCGTAAATCTTGCTCAGCTAAAAGCAGTACAAGCAGCAGCGGCTGTAAAAGGTTTAAAAATTAATACTTCTGCTGCAGATTTTAAAGATCCTATAGCTGATGCAGAAAACTCAATTGCTATTGGTAATGGCGCCAACGTTGATAAAAAATCCAGAAATTCGCTTGCTTTTGGTAACAATGCATCCGTATTTGGTAGTGATAGCATGGCTTTTGGTGTTGGTGCAACTACTAGTAGTAGGGGTGCTGTTGCTTTTGGTGCTAATGCAATCGCTAGTAGAGGAGGCTCTATAGCTTTTGGTGAAAGCGCAATCTCGAGTGCTGACGGCACGATTGCTTTTGGTAGTAACACAAGGGCTGAAGTCATTGGTTCGATTGCTATTGGTTATAGTGCAGGAGGTGAGATAGGAAAGGATACTTCCTATGCGGTTATGCTTGGTATGCAAACAAAAGCATCAGTGGCGAACGGCATTGCCCTAGGTTCAAATTCTGTAGCTGATGTTGATTCTGGTGGTAGGGGTTATGATCCTAGTATTAGAGAAAATTCAGATAAACAGGATAGTACATGGATAGCTAGCCTTGGTGCACTCAGTATTGGTGATCCTAAAAACAATAAAACCAGACAGATTGTAGGTGTTGCAGCAGGCACGAGCGATACCGATGCAGTCAATGTTGCCCAGCTAAAAGCATTACAAAACTCTATAATCCCAAGTTGGGATCTTTCTGTTAATGGTGCAAATACGACGAATGTTAATTCAACCAGCCCAATGGATTTAGCAGCTGGCAGTGAAAACCTTAAAATTACCAAAGGCGATAAAGACAATAAGGTAAAGTTTGATCTCGCGAAGGATATTGCACTCAATAAGATAACAGTAGGATCCAATACTCTAGACGCAGCAGGCTTAATTATCAAAGATGGTCCCCAATTCACTACTTCTGGTATTGATGCTGGCAGTAAAAAGATTACAAATGTAGCAAACGGTACGGACACGGCTGATGCGGTGAATTTTGGACAATTGAACAAAGCCAAGCAAGAAGTTCAAGAACAAGTAGCTGCCAATAGTTTTGTAAAACAGGCTGATAAAACAAAACACATCACCATTGGTAAAGAAACAGATGGGAATATAATTAATATTCAAAACAATAAGAATGAGAACCGAACCCTTTCTGGTTTGACAGGTGGCACAATCTCTAAAGATTCACATGATGCGGTAAATGGCTCTCAGCTTTTTGAGACCAATGATAAGGTTGCAAAGTACTTTGGCGGCGGTGCTGGCTATACGGGTGGTACATGGACTGCTCCAACATTTAAGGTTCAAACTGTTGATACTGATGGCGATAAAAAATATGAGACTTATACGGACGTCGCTTCTGCTTTCGCAGGTGTTGGTACGTCTATCACGAATGTTCAAAATAAAGTTACCAATGATATAAAGAATAAGTTCGAACAACTTAATCAAAATATCATAAATATCACTCAAGAAATTCAAGGTGATGCCTTGTCATGGAATGATACGGACAAAGCCTATGATGCACGTCATGGAACAGAAGGAGAAAGAAACAACAGCAAGATCATGCATCTTGCCGATGGAGCTATTACATCTGGTTCAACGGATGCGGTTACTGGCGGTCAACTTTACACGATGAACAATGCATTGGCGGGATATTTGGGTGGTGGAGCTAAGTATGATGATAAGGATGGTAAATGGCATGCTCCCACTTACACGCTTAAAAGCTATAAAGAAGATGGTACAGAAGAAAAAGCATTTGACTATGATAATGTAGGCTCTGCCTTTGCAGGAATTGATACAAATTTTAAAAATGTGAACACTCATCTGACGAATATTGTTGAAGAATTTAATAAAAAAGTAGACAATATTAACAAAGAAGTTAAAGGCGATGCTTTACTATGGAGCAATGATGACAGTGCTTTTGTAGCTCAGCATGGAGATAAAAAAGAAAACAGCAAGATTACTCATCTTGCTGCTGGAGATATTGCTTCTGGCTCTACAGATGCAGTTACGGGTGATCAGCTTTATTCTTTGGGTGAGAATGTTGCGAATTCTTTGGGTGGTAGTGCTAAGTATGAGAATGGCCAATGGACCACTCCTAGCTTTAAGGTCAAAACTGTTAACTCTGATGGCAAGGAAGATGAAAAAAGCTATACGAGTGTAGCAGCTGCTTTTGAAGGTGTTGGTACTTCTTTCACGAATATCAAAAATGAAATGACCAACCAGATTAATAATGCCATTACCAATGTACAAGGTGAGAGCCTTATTAAGAAAGATCCAAAGACAAATAATATCACTATTGGTAAAGAAGTAGAAGGCAATGAAATCAATATTGCCAACAACACAAACGAGGCACGTACTCTTGCCGGTGTGAAAGCTGGTTCTGATGCGACCGACGCAGTAAATTTTTCGCAACTGCAAAAAGTTGAAAAAGATATCAAAGAACAAGTAGCCGCCAGTAGCTTCGTAAAACAAGATTCTGAGACACAATACATCACCATTGGTAAGGAAACAGGTGGTGATAAAATTGATATTTCTAACGATAAAAATGATAAACGTACTCTTACAGGCATAAAAGCTGGTACGCTCTCTGAAGATTCAACAGAAGCCGTTAATGGTTCACAGCTTTTCGAGACAAATGATAAGATTGCTACTTACTTAGGTGGTGGAGCTAGTTATAAAGATGGTGCATGGAAAGATCCTCATTTCACACTTAAAACTGTTGATGCTAATGGTAATTCTGARGATAAGAACTATACTAATGTAGCGGAAGCTTTAACTGGAGTTGGTACGTCTATCACGAATGTTCAGAATAAAGTTACTAATGATATAACAAATAAGTTCGA
>NZ_CAHOYM010000068.1 GCF_903679515.1 Bartonella gabonensis | reverse complement strand
ATATAATACTCTTTTGTAAGCTTTAATAATCTTATAACTAAACAAATTATTATAAAATAGTGCTTGTTGTTAAAAAATAAGAAAACTAAATAGGTGCTGTTTTTAGACTATCTTTTAAGATATGATAACATCATATTGTATTTAAAAATTTATTTCCATTATACTGGCTTTGATCGTTTTTTCATTGTTTTATTTTATTTCAGTGAGATGAGCTTTCTCAAATTGCTTATCTAAAATGGTACAGGGAAGTGTCAATGAAGCCTTATAGATGGTGTAATAAGCTTGTTGATTGAAAGAATAGGGGGTATCAATAGGCAAAGGTGTAAAGAAAGAGCTGTTATTATTTTTTTTTTAGATACTGTTATTTGTCTATTGTCTAAAAATTCACTTTTTTAGTTTTATAGATAAATTCACGAATAGAATATGGCGCGGGACTAATGTAAAAAGGAAGAAAAGCCTATTTCAAGTAGAAAAACGCAATTCCTAAAGAGCTTTGTGTTGAAGCTTTGAAATGAATAATGCTTGGTCCATAAAATGGCACTTTTATCAGAAATTGTGCTTTTATTAAAAGGTTTCAGCTTTCATTATTTTGCGCTTTTGACATCTTCTCGATAAAAATACCTTACATTTTTTCTTAAGAAACAGGGAAGGGGGTATGAAGCAAGCGTGATTTATCAATAAAATCTGCGCTGGCAATGTTTTTTTCTGAGATTTTTGCTTTCACTTGGAGAAGCACTTTGCAACATTTTGTTTGAGAGAGATAAATACATTCAAACACTCAATCTGGTATGCTTTAAAAAAACAATATCCAGTCTTGTAAATCAATAAACCTTGATGGAGATGATGTTAAAGAGCTCCTTCTAATAAAAAAGCATAAGAATGGGGTAAACAACAAAGCTATTTGAGCGATCTTTTAATGAAAGAGTGTTAAGAATAAAAAGGGTAGCATGTTATGCTACCTTTTTGTTAAATTGAATAGTATGAATAGGCTGTTTTTACAGTTTTGATTTAAAACTGATAGCGTATTCCGTCTGAAAAGCTTGCTCCCGATATGCCTGTTTTTTCAAACTTTTGTTGATAGCTAACATCACCATGAAGGGAGAGGTTAGTGGATAATTGTGCATTCATACAAAGCCCACCTTCAATGGCTGCTCCCATAGCATCAAGTTTATAATCCTTATCAATATGGAGCGCTTGATCATCACCCAAGGTTTTAATCAAGTTTACTTTTCCATAGAAGGGCATAGGATGGTTGTTTTCAGAACTCACAACGGTTTTTGTCAAACGTCCACCAACACGGATCACCCATTGATGAGGATTGTTCATATCAATGGTAAAATGATCGGTATCTGAAATTGTATCAAACGTCAAATGTTGATAAGCAAGTTGTGCTTGTGGTTCAAACGTTACACCTTTCATTCCGGTGGCAAATTGTTTGCCAACAGTTGTGAAGATTGTAAACATTTTGGCATTTTTCAATTTTTCCGTTGTACCAATGATGGCATTGGTGATTTCTCCGTTTAGGATTTATAGGATAACAGGGTATCAAGATAGAAGCCATTGTCATGCTGTACGGTTCCATAGGCTGTGAGTGACCATTTATCAACAGTGTTTTTCCCTGCATCTTTCATACCCTTTGGAGTGAAAGAGAGTTGTCCATAAGTTCCAACAAGACCAAAATGTGTTGTGGTATTATGCCCTTCCAGTGCTGTGAAGTTAACACCCCCTTAGAGAGCGGCATAGCGAAGATCAGCACCGCTATAACCATATTGACGAAGCGCACTTTCACAGGACAATGCTCCTGTGCTTCCGTAGGTGTATAAGAAGAAGCTGTTCTGTTTTTCTTTTTGTTTTCTCAACACAGATGTTTTGAGATTGGCTAACAATGCGTTTTGCTCAGTCATATCGGTCAATCCACTATAGAAGAGAGCATTTGGCATGACCAAATAGTTTGTATTTATGGCACGACAGTTTTTACTTTTGAGTTATTATCAAGAAGTACTGGCTGTAAAATCCCAAAACTTTTTATTTTCTTCTGAAAGATTTTGTTTACCATTGGTTTTACGATGGTTTGATGTTGTTTCATAAGCTTTCAGTATATATTTATAAGGTGAACCACTTATTGTGATATAGCCATTTGCCAGTTTAAAAGAATTTGGATTTGCTTTTCCAAAAACTTGGATCAGTGAAAAATCTTGCATATTGCTAGGGATAGAAGTACTTGCTTCAATATTGTTCTTTTCTAAATGTCCAGTGACATAAACCAATGTAATACCTGAAACATCACCATGAATCAGAAGATGATCGGTTTTTTGCTCTGTTATTGGCTTGCTATCATTCCACAAAGTATTGAAAGAAATCTGTGCATTGCCTGTTGCATTATAGACCGCTTTGGTAACTGGTTTTCCAGAACCTATATGCAATGTGTGGTAATGTCCTTCTATTGATTCTGCAAAAACAATAGAGCTGTTGTTGAGGCCCAGAACAGAAATATCAGAATGTGCTCTTTGAGCAATATCAAGCAGGTTGCCATCAGCATCTTTTTCTTGTATACTAGTTCTCAAATGTCCATTTTGTATTGTTTGCAGATCAAAAATTGTTTTGAAATTTTTTTCAAAGTCTGCTCTACCCTCTAAAATAGAATTGTCTGCGCTTAATGTGAAACTACCATTGGATAGCGTTTTTAAATCTATATCTGACCAAGCCACTTTCCCTTTCGTAAAGAAACTATCTCCTAACAAAACATCGGCTCTGACTGTTGACTTTTTGAGATTAACTTTACCAATTAATAGATCGGTAACATTATCGTTGTTACTGTCTGTCAAAGCGCTAATGAGAATTCCAGTGCCCTCTTTAACGGTAAGAATTGTATTGGTCAAATTAACTTCTGCTGTTTTATTGTTGTTAGATTTTTCAAAAGCTATCCCCCTCTCTTCTGCTGTTGCAGAAACCTCTCTCACATCAATATGTCCATTATTATTTACAACAAATGTATCTTTTTTCTCAATGACTGTTCCTCCACTCATTTTGATCGTACTACCATCTCCTGCATAAAGTCCGATTTCAGCATTTTTTATTGTTGTATTCCCATATAACTCAACCAAACTACCCATATTTAGACTTGTTACACTGGGGATTTTACTACCATCTTTCGTTGTTAGAACGACATTCGTGGTTTTAATGTGTCCCCCCTTTTCTGCAAACAATGTTGTGTTTCCCGTCACTGTTCCTCCTGTCATGGTGATGGTGGATTTTGAGTCTTTTGCATAGAGCCCACTGTCATCAGATGATACAATTTGAGCATTGTCAGTTAAAGTAATAGTGCTGCCATCTAGGGCAGATAGTGCTGCACTTTTTGCGCTAAATGATCCTCCAGAAACGGTTATTTGAGAATTATCATTTGAAATTATGCTATTGATTGTTTGCTTAACTGTTACATTTTCTAAAGTAATCTTACTTCTTCTTGCATTTATTCCATTGATTAGTAGTGCATTGTCCTTACTATTTAATATTGTTACATCTTTCAGTTTGTTATTGCTCTTATTTTTTAAAAGGTGAACGCCAGATGCGGAACTCTTGATGGTGCCTCCGATCATTTTGATTGTGCTATCGTTTTGCGTATCACTTCCGATTTTAACATTACTAATTGTTGTATTTCCAAGCAATTCAATCATACTGTTAGAGCCAGAGGTAGCTGCACCAGCAGCTACGCCGCTGCCATCGTTGGTTGCTTTTAGAGTAACATTTGTGACCGTAATATGCTCACCTCTGTCTGCTTCTAAGGCTGTAGATTTTCCTGTCACGTTTCCTGTTGTCATTGTGATCTTGGATCCTGCACCTTCTGCATAGAGGCCTCCTTCATCATGGGATGTAATTTGAGTATTATCGGTTAAGATGATGCTGCTGCCATTTTGAGCACATATTG
>NZ_CAHOYM010000067.1 GCF_903679515.1 Bartonella gabonensis | reverse complement strand
TTATCGTTATTCGTGAGTATTACGAACGCCTCTTTATTGCACAAATCGTATCAAAACACAAGCAAATAAGTAAAATAAAAACATGATTCATAATGTAAATTCAGTGCATTAAAACCGTTTTTGCTTGTGGTAATATAGCATAATGTGTTATAATATTGTTTATTATGAGTTATTTCGTTTTTAAGTACCATTCCCCATAAAAAGGATAGCAAAGCAAATGCTTAATAAAGTGATGTTAATCGGTCATTTAGGTGCAAATCCAGAAAGCAAAACAATGCCCTCCGGTGGCGAGGTGGTCAATTTTCGAATAGCAACGTCTGAAAGCTATACAGACAAGGCAACCAATCAAAAAGTAGACAAAACAGAGTGGCATTCCATTGTGGTGTTTAATCCACATTTTGCAAAAATAGCGCTTCAGTACTTAAACAAAGGTAGCAAAGTCTATATCGAAGGGCGGTTACAAACGCGTAAATGGCAAGATAAAAACGGTATTGAACGGTCTGTAACAGAGGTCATATTGCCCCCCTACAAAGGCGAGTTAAAGCTTTTAGACAGCAAAAATGATGATAATCAAGAGCCGTCATCTGCTTATGCAACAAGCATTTACAGACCTCTTGATATGTCTACAAACGCTTTAAATGATGATGTTCCTTTTTAAATAGAAGGCGGTGTTGTGAAAGCAAAGAAAAAGAGGGGACGCCCTAAAATCACAGGGCAGATAAGAGAAGCAAATGGTCGTATATCACGTGCAAAAGAACCGCGTGAGGCTGTCGATAAATTGGCTATAGAAATGCGTGCAAAGCGCTTCGGTTTAACCTTACATGAGGCAAAAAATCCAATTGTAGGTACTTACATAGGGCGGCTTTGTTTGCAAGGTGTACTCACTCAAGAGCAATATGACACCGCGCAACAGTACCTACAGATAAGAAATAACTACCTTTGTGCAAAGGGCTTACCTAATGCGATTTATGACGAAATGCCGTCATCTGCTGATGATAAGGCAAGGGATAAATGGGTAGAATTTGCAACAGAGAAGTTTTTAAACACGCAAGAGGCAATAAAAGAAGCGCAACATCTTTATAGACAATACAACATTTATGCTGCGCTACAGTCTCTCGTTATAGAAGATCAAGAATTACCGCATCTTGTGAATTCACTAAAGGTTGCTCTTAATGCGCTTCAAAAGTATTTTGATCGTTAATTTAAAAACTTGTTAAATATCGCTTCCATTTTTCAAAAGAGCTATATCTTACTGGAGGTCTTACATTTTCTTGGGGCATCATTGTACGATATATATCTATAGCAAGGTTGCACATTCTAGCTGTATTGCTAAAACGAGTAGCCGCACGCGTTATCATTATTTCCTCTGTACGAAGTGTTTGTTCTTTTTTGCTAATGCCATTTGGAGAATCTAGGAATTGTTCTGCGTACTCAAACATTGGATCATTAAAACTCGTTTCAAACTTTGCTATCAAGAAAATTCGTTTTATAAACAACCATATAGGTTCATTTTTTACAACAGAGCTTTTAAAATCTTCAAGTTCAGCCTTTAAGTCGTTAAAAGTAAGTGTCGGCATATTTGGGTCACCTTGCCATAAGTCAGCAAAACGTCCACAAAAAACAAGCACTATGTGATAATGTTTTAAAATATTAAACTCTGGAGGATTGCTTGGCAATGTTATTAAATGCCTCCAAAATGGACTCTTGTCATGGGGTATGTCTACAGTACTTACCATGAACTTTTTTAAATCTTTTGCCGATTCTTTTGCTTTTGCTAATTTTTGATGGTATTCTAAATTTCTATAATTTTTACTTACATATTCTTCGTAAAGTTTATCGTATTGTTCTAAACTATCTATTTTAGTATATGTTGATAACACTGATATCGAAAAGAAAGCTATAAATATTATTACGAGCGTTATGGATAATGACTTCATTATTTAATCCTTTAAATTATCATAATTAACGCTGTCTAACAGACTTCCATTGAAATTATCAATATGTGTTATTTTTGTGTTGACAAAGTGTAGCAAATCGTATTTAATGACATTACTGTACTTAGGCGTATTGTGTCTAATGAGGGTGATGTACAGTGAAAAATCCCCGCAAATGCGGGGTTTTTTATTATCTGGAGGGCGTATTTTATGACATCCGAAAATACAGAACAGGTTCCAAAGCTAAAAAGAAAGTTGACACCACCCAATGCTGGTCAAGGTCGGGTTAAAGGTGTACCGAACAAAAATACACGTCTTCTTAAAGAGGCAATCATTAAAGCAGCTGAATTGGCAGGCAATAAGTATGGCAAGGAAGGGCTAATTTCTTATTTGGAAAAACAAGCACTCAAATGCCCAGCGGCTTATTTAGCGTTGCTTGGGAAGATTTTGCCTTTGCAAGTGACAGGGGAAGATGGGGGCGCGATTAAGATCATAGGGCGTGTGGAAATTGCTCCTTTAATGAATGACGACAAGACAGATTAAGATTGTACCGAAGCTTATTCCACTTTTTGCAGGAGATGCTTTGGTCAGAGCGGCTTGGGGTGGACGAGGGTCTGGGAAGACAAGATCATTTGCCTTGATGGCAGCTTTAAAAGGCTATCAATTTGGTATGCAAGGGATATCAGGCACTATCCTTTGTGCACGTCAGTTTCAAAATTCATTGGCAGAAAGTTCATTGGAGGAAATAAAACGTGCGATTGAAGCCCATGACTTTTTAAAGGATTATTATAAAGTTGGAGAGGCTTCGATTAAGTCGAATGATGGGCGTATAGCCTTTCAGTTTTCTGGACTAGACCGTAATATTGCCAGCATCAAGTCTATGGGGCGTATTTTGCTCTGTTGGGTTGATGAGGCAGAGCCGGTCACAGAAACAGCTTGGCAGACGCTTATACCAACATTGCGTGAAGAGGGAGAGGGGTGGAGAGCAGAGTTATGGGTAACGTGGAACCCATTACGGGATAATGCACCGGTTGAAAGGCGCTTTCGCTTTTCGGACAATGAAGCGATTAAACGTGTTGAGATCAACTGGTCCGACAATCCGAAGTTTCCGAAGATCTTGAATGAAGCGCGGCTTGATGATCTACAAAACCGCCCCGAGACTTATAAACATATTTGGGAAGGGGCTTATCTTACAGCGGTTCAAGGGGCTTACTTTCAAAAGGAAATGTTGGCAGCCGAGCAAGAGGGGCGGATAGGGCGTGTTGCCCGTGACCCTTTAATGCAGATACGCGCCTTTTGGGATATTGGGGGAACGGGTGCTAAGGCAGATGCCACAGCGATATGGATAGCGCAATTTGTTGGCAGAGAGATCAGAGTGCTGGATTATTACGAAGCACAAGGGCAGCCTTTATCCGAACATATCGGTTGGTTACGGCAGAATGGTTATGAGAAGGCACTGATGGTTTTGCCGCATGATGGTGCGACCAGAGACCGTGTGCATAATGTGAGTTTTGAGAGTGCTCTTAATGATGCGGGTTTTGAAACGCAAGTGATACCCAATCAAGGCGCCGGTGCTGTTAAGATGCGGATAGAGGCAGTGCGACGTATTTTACCTTCTGTTTGGTTCAATGAAGAGACAACCGTAGCGGGTCGTAAGGCACTGAACTGGTATCACGAGAAATGGGATGAGAAGCGCAATATTGGGTTGGGGGCAGAACATGATTGGTCGAGTCATGGGGCGGATGCTTTTGGATTAATGTGTGTGGGTTATGAACAGCCAGTGCAGAAACATAAGAGACAAGCTTACAGTGGTAGAGAAGCTTATGAGAGTACGTCATGGATGGCAGAATGATGCATGATGAAGAGCATTTAGACAAAGATAACAGCGCTTCAGATCTGTCAACAGAAGGTTTGTTTCGCAAGCTTGTGAGTTGGTACAAAGAAGATGTAGAGCATGTGAACAAATGGCGCGAGCATGCAAGGGAGGATTTTCGTTTTTACAATGGAGATCAGTGGAATGAAGCGGATTTATCGGCATTAAAAGAGCAACGCCGCCCCGTTATGACCTTTAACCGTATTGCACCATTGGTTAATGCCGTTGTGGGGTCCGAGCGTAATAACAAACGTGAAGTGCAATTCATTCCCCGTCAAATAGGAAAAGCGTTGCCAAGTGAATTGCTTACAGGGGCGGCAGAATGGT
>NZ_CAHOYM010000066.1 GCF_903679515.1 Bartonella gabonensis | reverse complement strand
ATACGTTTTTGTTACCTGATCAATTTTATCGAAAAGTTGCGTGAACATAATAAAGTTCATGGCATTCCTCTTTAACGAATAGTCAAATTTTTATCATCTTGAGACACAGATATATGCTAAAGGCTTCCTTTGCATTTATACATTACTTAAGTCGTTTCACCACGATTATCATGACTTTGATAAAATCCTCTCTGCTTCTCTAACTCTTCCGATGAGCACTAAATCCTGTAAATCAGCTTTTGTTTTCATCGTATGGTAGGCATCCCTGTTTTTTCATGATTAAAAAATTTCATATCAACTTCACGCCTTTTCATTTTGATAAGTGTATGTTCAGCGTTACGAAGATGTGTGATCATTTGCATTTTTATAGATTCATTTTGGATTAAGGCTAATACACCGTCGATATGTGTTTGAAAATCAGCAATGTCTTTCAAGGTTTCTTGTTTTGGAAGTTCGTCTAATAGATTGTTAAGGTATTCAAAACGATTTTTTACGTGCTCAAAAGTTTTCAAAGTTACGGCTTTATCGAGAGATGATGTAAATTGTAAACGCGCAGAAAGAGCTTTGCCTATTTCATCAATAGTTCCAGAAATTTTTTGTTCTTCTTCCTGCACTCGTTTATATGATTCCTTTGAATGCTGATTTCCCTTATAGAGTAATTCTGGCTGTGCGAGGAAAGAATCTATAATATACTTTGGTGGAGATCCCATTACCGAACTCTTTGCTATAGCTTGAAGAGCTTTTTCTGATTCTGCAAGTTGTTTTGATTTCAACGCAAGCTGTTGTTTTAACAGCTTGATAATTTCATCATATTCTCCTTTTGTGGGAGGTGAAGGGGGATGTGCCGATGTAGACGATATCTTCTGTATAGACGTTGAAGAATGGCCCCGAAATGGGAGATCTCGGAAATTAATAGCACCTGCATATGTTGAATTTAATATTCCCAAAAGAGCAATGATTCCTGTTATAATAAACTGCTTTTTCATCTGTCTCCTCATTTAATTTCGGCAGGGATTGTATTATTAATAGGCACACGATTTCTCTCATTTGGTTGCTTTAGCTTTGGTGCTAATGCACAGGCCGATAAAAGGTTTGCAATCAAAATTATAAGAATGATATTTTTCATTTTAAGATTACTCTTTATTGTTGTTAGATGTATTCTAACATTTTTGATCATTATTGCTATTTTGAATATAAAGTAAAGTGCATAGTGTGTAAATTTTACTTTTTGATTTCATTTTTATTTATGAAATGATCCAATTTCAGTGCCAATATGTTTTACTGTAGGAGCGGATATGTTGATTATTTTGTCCTATAGATGTTTAAGGGCAGCTGTTTTGGGAACCGTTGCTTACACTATTTTAGCTTCTATGCCTCCATAGATGACTAAAAGTGATTCCTTTTGCGAGAGAATTGGCAATGCTTGACATTTTAAGTAACAGCATAATGGATATAATGGACAAGATGAGAGCACCCCCAAACATAAAGCCTATATTTTGTTGGTAATCGAGTTTCATATCGCTCAAATAGTTGGCAAAGATATTTATCATCAGACTAAATACCGTCGATAAGAGTAGAAAGAGGATTATGTAATTCACGACTTGGATGATCCATTGCTCGAAAAGGCGGTGGGTTGGTTGCCAGAGTAGAGCAATAATGAAGATAGGCCCCAATCCCACAAGAAGTATGATAGCGATTTTTGTTAGAAGTACGAGACCACCACCAATTGCTACGACGAAGCTTGTTGCCAGCAAGATGAGGATGCCTAAGAGAGCGTAAAGCAGTCCATTGGCTTCGAAAAAGATGGTTTCTTGGAAAAGACGGCCTGCATATTGAAATCCATTTTCTGCTGTTGTGTCAAGCAATCTCATTAATTCTTTATCATTGAGTGGATTGGTGATGAGCGCTTTTGATAAATCATAGGGCATGCTTGTTATCAAATTTGCAATTTCGCTTTGATAAAGTCCTGTAGTGAGAGCTATTGAAGTGATAATACTCACTCGCAGGCAACGGTTCACAAATCCGGAGAGGGGCATATCTATAGCGCCACGAATGATAAGCCATCCATAGATGAGAAAAGCGATTGTTATCCCAATCGATACAAAGGGGGTAATGGTTGCAACGCTTCTTTGAATTGTTGAGATAATATTAAATCTTAGACATTGATTTTTGTTTGCATGAAAAGAGAAAGAACATGCTGCAAAGAACTTTATTGAAATCTTAAGTGAGGAACATTCTTGTTGCTCACATCAAAAATTTTTTGATGCAGTTTACGTTTTTGTATATCAATAAAAGGTTCTTGATTATCGCTTAAATTTATGACCATTTGTAGTTTTGCATATTCATTTTGGATCATGGCTGACATATGCCTGATGCTTGCTTGCAGCTCGAAAATATCTTTTAGATCTTCTGTTTTATTTATATCATTTAATAAATCGACAATTTGTGTAAAGCGCTTATCTGCATCCAAAAGAGTTTGCAGGCTTACGGCTTTAGCGATAATGCCACTATATTCAAGACGCTTATTAATTATGTTGCGCATCTCATCCGATTTCATGTATGAGAACATAATCCTATGCTCTTCAATGTTAGTCTGAGTCATAAGACTTTCTAAATAAGGCATATTTTTAAATTGCCGAGGAGTCAGTCCCATGTAGGTTTTGTGAGGGGATGGGTAGTTCAAAGCCGGATCATAAAAAAAGTGATGATTTGGATTTTTTTTTATTTTGTCTTGTATTTTGTTACCTGTTATAGATTGGTAAATCTCTTCCGTTTTTTGGAACTGTGTTTTACTTTCTTTAATTTGTCTCTTTAATAACTTAATAATTTCCGATTTTTTTTCTTCTGGAGACAATGTTGATGGATCATTCGGATTAACAACTGAATGATCATCAGGCTTCTTACTGTTTGCATCTGCTAGAGTTAGACTCAGACTTCCCAAAAGAGTAATGATTCCTGTTATAATAACTTGCTTTTTCATCTGTCTCCTCGCTTAATTTCGGCAGGGATTGTATTATTAATAGGCACACGATTTCTCTCATTTGGTTGCTTTAGCTTTGGTGCTAATGCACAAGCCGATAAAAGGTTTGCAATCAAAATTATAAGAATGATATTTTTCATTTTAAGATTACTCTTTTTGTTGTTAGATGTATTCTAACATTTTTGATCATTATTGCTATTTTGAATATAAAGTAAAGTGCATAGTGTGTAAATTTTACTTTTTGATTTCATTTTTATTTATGAAATGATCCAATTTCAGTGCCAATATGTTTTACTGTAGGGTGGAATATATAGGTTATTTTATCATCAGATATTAAGGAGAGTTCTTACATGAATTGTTTCACGCTCTATCATCTAGTTCTTATGTTTCCATAGATGATCAAATGTGATTCCTTTTGCGAGAGAATTGGCAATGCTTAACATTTTGAGTAACAGCATGATGGATATAATGGACAAGATGATAGCTCCCCCAAACGTATAGCTTGCACTCTGTTGGTAATCGATACGCATGCCGTTCACATAGTTTATAAAGATGTTCATCATAATATTAAATACGGTAGATAGGAGTAGAAAGAGGATTATATAATTCACGACTTGGATGATCCATTGTTTGAAAAGGCGGTGGGTTGGTTGCCAGAGTAGAGCAATAATGAAGATAGGCCCCAATCCCACAAGAAGTATGATAGCGATTTTTGTTAGAAGAACAAGGCCACCACCGATTACCACAACGAAACCTGTTGCCAGCAAGAGGAGGGTACCTAAGAGAGCGTAAAGCAATCCATTAGGGTCGAAGAAGATGGCTTCTTCGAAAAGATGGCTTGCATATTGAAATCCATTTTCTGCTGTTGTGTCAAGCAATTTCATTAATTGTGTATTATCGAGTGGATTTGGGATGAGCACTTTTGATAAATCATAGGGCATGCTTGTTATCAAATTTGCAATTTCGCTTTGATAAAGTCCTGTAGTGAGAGCTATTGAAGTGATAATACTCACTCGCAGGCAACGGTTCACAAATCCGGAGAGGGGCATATCTATAGCGCCACGAATGATAAGCCATCCATAGATGAGAAAAGCGATTGTTATCCCAATCGATACAAAGGGGGTAATGGTTGCAACTGCTTTTGAGCAAATATCCGTGACATACGTTTTTGTTACCTGATCAA
>NZ_CAHOYM010000065.1 GCF_903679515.1 Bartonella gabonensis | reverse complement strand
AAGCAAGCCTTCTGTTGACAGATCTGAAGCGTTGCTATCTTGCTCTAAATGCTCATGCATCATTCTGCCATCCATGACGTACTCTCATAAGCTTCTCTACCACTGTAAGCTTGTCTCTTATGTTTCTGCACCGGCTGTTCATAACCCACACACATCAATCCAAAAGCATCCGCCCCATGACTCGACCAATCATGCTCGGCGCCCAACCCGATATTCCGCTTCTCATCCCATTTCTCATGATACCAATTCAGTGCCTTACGACCCGCTACGGTTGTCTCCTCATTGAACCAAACAGAAGGCAAGATACGTCGCACTGCCTCTATCCGCATTTTGACAGCACCGGCGCCTTGATTGGGTATCACTTGCGTTTCAAAACCCGCATCATTGAGAGCACTCTCAAAACTCACATTATGCACACGGTCTCTGGTCGCACCGTCATGGGGTAACACCATTAGTGCCTTCTCATAACCATTGTGCCGTAACCAACCGATATGTTCGGATAAAGGCTGCCCTTGTGCTTCGTAATAATCCAGCACTCTAATCTCTCTGCCAACAAACTGTGCTATCCAAATAGCCGTTGCATCTGCCTTAGCGCCCGTTCCCCCAATATCCCAAAACGCCCGTATCTGCATTAAAGGGTCACGGGCAACACGCCCTATCCGCCCCTCTTGCTCGGCTGCCAACATTTCCTTTTGGTAGTAAGCCCCTTGAACCGCTGTAAGATAAGCCCCTTCCCAAATATGTTTATAAGTCTCGGGGCGGTTTGTTAGATCATCAAGCCGTGCTTCATTCAAGATCTTGGGAAACTTCGGATTGTCTGACCAGTTGATCTCTACACGCTTAATCGCTTCATTATCTGAAAAGCGAAAACGCCTTTCAACCGGCGCATTATCTCTTAACGGGTTCCATGTTACCCATAACTCTGCACGCCAATCCTCTCCTTCTTCACGCAATGTTGGAATAAGCGTCTGCCAAGCTGTCTCTGTCACGGGCTCTGCCTCGTCAACCCAACAGAGCAAAATACGCCCCATGGACTTGATACTGGCGATATTCCGGTCTAGTCCAGAAAACTGAAAAGCTATACGCCCATCATTGGACTTAATCGAAGCCTCTCCAATTTTGTAATAATCTTTTAAAAAGTCATGGGCTTCAATCGCACGTTTTATTTCCTCCAATGAACTTTCTGCCAACGAATTTTGAAACTGACGTGCACAAAGAATAGTCCCCGATATCCCTTGCATACCAAATTGATAGCCTTTTAAGGCTGCCATCAAGGCAAATGATCTTGTCTTCCCAGATCCTCGTCCACCCCAAGCCGCTCTTACCAAAGCTTCCCCTTCAAAAAGTGGAATAAGCTTCGGTACAATACTAATCTGTCTTTTCGTCATTCATTAAAGGCACTATTTCCACACGCCCTATCATCTTAATCGCGCCCCCATTCTCACCCGTCACTTGCAAAGGCAATACCTTACCAAGCAAAGCTAAATAAGCCGCGGGGCATTTAATTGCTTGTTTTTCTAAATAAGAGATTAGCCCTTCCTTGCCATACTTATTGCCTGCCAATTCAGCTGCTTTAATGATTGCCTCTTTAAGAAGACGCGTTGTTTTGTTTGGTACGCCTTTAACCCGACCTTGACCTGCCCTCGGTGGTACCAACTTTCCTTTTGGCTTTGGAGCCTGTTCTGTATTTTCGGATGTCATAAAATACGCCCTCCAGATAATAAAAAACCCCGCATTTGCGGGGATTTTTCACTGTATCTCACCCTCATTTAGATACAATACGACCAGTGCCGTAATTGTCATTAAATACGATTTGCATCACTTTGTCAACACCAAAATAACACATATTGATAATTTCAAAGGGAATCTGTATGAAGTGAAGATGCAACAATGAGAAACAAAAGATAAAATCTGATGTTAATACCGTATTTAAAGAAAATTGCCTTATTCGGAATAATAAGTATCTTATTCACTAGTCATGTAAATAGTAAATCGTTAACGAATAGTAACGATAACTATGCTGACTATATTGATGCTTTGTGTCCAGATGGCCAAATTCCTGTTTTGCGTGATGTACAAAATCCATATTCTTTTATTACTTGTGTTGATTCAAAAGAAGCAGGGCCTATTAGAGGTGAAAAAAATGGAGTTAAATTTAGAGTAGTTGCTCTTAATGAAGAACATTATGCAGAAATATTGGAACGTCGTTTTAAAAAAGCTCGGATAAAATCTCAGATAATACAATGCGTCGTAATAGGATTTATAATAATCACCATAATGTCTCTTCCAATTAACATACTCTGGCGATTTAAACTAAAGATTCCTGCATGTTTATTCGCAATAATGACGGCATTATCTGTTATTGCAATACCCTATATATTTAGTTGGTAGTATCTACTTTTATGAAAAGTGCTTTTGAATCGCATTAAGAACAATATGCAAGAATCTATAAAAAGCGAAAGAGGCAGCAAGCTACCTCTTCGCACCTGACCTCTTCTACAAGGGAACGGTCACTGTTTTTTTACAGCGCCGTTATTTCCATATCTATGAAGCGCATTAAGAGCAACCTTTAGTGAATTCACAAGATGCGATAATTCTTGATCTTCTATAATAACGTATAATATCAAAAAATACAATAAAGTCAATAACTTGTGTGCAATTATTTTATATGAATCCACTTAAGAATCCACACTTTTATACGTGTTTAATTTGACCATTTTTTATATAAGATTGTCACGTATGAATAGAGCATAAAAAGCAAATCATGATGTAAATATTATAACAAATCTGTCATTCAAATGAAATGAAAAGCAGCTATCATTCATATGAAATTATCGATAGCATACGTTTAAAGAGCACAACTTGTTTTAAAGATTGGATTGTTAATCGTATAAAAGAAACAAATTAACGTTCGCCAAAATTGGCAAGCGCAAAATCTAAAAATGTTATAGCAATATTAGATCATTCTATAAGAAGGTAATCATTTAAAACTTTTATAAACTTATAGCCCTTAATTCATAAGGGCGCATAAAATATTTAAAGATAAGATTAGTTTTATAACCACGGTATTTTTTTACCGAGGTACGAAATAGCAGATATGAAATTCAAAACGTTATGTTTTATGAAATCAAAAGCCTTTTTATGACGTATGCAAGCAAGCTATCAACAAACATTTCAAAAGCTATAGTTTAAAAATACGAAATCAAATGAGAGCGCCTCAAATTTAAGGGCATCTATTAAAACAAAGATAAGCAAGCAAAATTCAAAACCATTGTAAGATCATAAAGGCATGGAATTTTTCTAAATTTGGAGTCAAAAGCGATATTGTTTAAAGAATGCTTTATTCTAAAGATAACGCCCTCAAAATTGAGCTGGTTAATTTTACCAGCCCCAAAATGGACCGGCTAATTTTTAAAGAAATTAGGTTTTAATGAAAAGTAAAAATACGCTTATAAGGATTTCTTTAAGTGAATGTATAAACGTTTGAAACTGATGTTTTATAACAGTTATCATTTGCTTTTAAAAACGTTTCATTTGCGAAAAAACAAAGATCTAGATTTCACAGAAGAGCCAATCTTAAAAGCCTTATATTTTATAAAAGCGTTTTGATTTATTTGATATGTTTGATTTTAGAAAATGCGTTATTTGAAATTCACTCAACTCAATTTCGAGGTCAGTATATTAAAACGTTTTAAAGAGGCGTTTTGATCATGTGCTTTGTTTCAAATGAATCTCTTTAAGAAAAGGGCGTTATGATTATACGTTTTATAGCTATAACAAATGTTTATAGTTTCTAAATTCACTCTCTCATTTAAATGAATGTTATCAAGATTATATCTATCATTTACGTTCCTTTTGATAAGTTTTTATAAAAACAAGAGAATGCTTGCAATATGATAGGTTTTAAACAATGCATCTTATAATTCGTTTATAGATTAAAGGCGCCCCCCCACGCGCCGTTCTTTATTCTGTCTCATCAATCTTGACAAGGTTATCGCTTTCATAAACTTCATAATTTATAGGAATTTCCTTTACTTTGCTTTTCTTGGTTAATTTCGCATTGCCATAAGCGCGACCCCAGACCTTCGTATAGAATAAAACCTTGGCATTGCCAAAAACAGAGCCATAAATTTCAGCACACCCACCCACCAAAGCACCACCATAGACCTTGCCATGTATTTTTGCACGACCATTAACAACGGCATAATTATAAACCTCAGCATAGCTATGAATACGAGCCGAGCCAGCAACAATGGCACGACCATAGACCCTTGCATAACTAAAAACCGTAGCATCATAAGAAACATGCGCATGATCATAAATATGAGCATCAGCAAAAACGCAAGCACCCCCACTTACATGGGCATACCCATAAACATTGCCATAAATACGGGTATTGCCATAGACACAAGCATGATCATAAATTTTCGCATATTGAGAGATGAAAGCCTTACCATAAACCTCACAATTCCCATAGACTTGACCACACACTTGAGAAAAATGACGTATTTTTGCATTGTCATAAACACGAGCATAGCCATAGACACAAGCTTTATCATATACCCAACAATTGCCATCATGAGAGAGGTTTACTTCCTTTTGAATAAATCCCCCTAAATCCCCTCCCC
>NZ_CAHOYM010000064.1 GCF_903679515.1 Bartonella gabonensis | reverse complement strand
TCCAAAAAGCGCTTCATCATCCATGGACGCCAGAACGGCATTAATCTCATCAGCCCGTCTTTTAGCAGTCTCACTAAAGATACGAGGTGTTGCTGTCATATACAGACGTTTTTTACCTCGAATAATGCTGTTATCATGAACTTTGACAAACTCAGATTCATTGTCATCAGATCCTAATGAAGCGCCAGTTGTACGGTGTGCTTCATCACAAATGATCAGATCAAATTCGGGTAATCCATGCTCTTTTTGTGCATCGGAAATCACTTGAATGGAATGATAGGTTGAAAAGATGACCGTCATTGCCTCTGTGAAGTGTTCACAAGCTTCTTTAGCAAGGACTTTTGCATCCGTTGTAGCAGGCAACACAAGATCTGATGTTTCCATGCCAACAATATCATCTTGGTTTTTACGACGCTTGCCTACTTTTGTATCCGAACACACCGCAAAAGAACGCAAGGGAATTTGTGTATCCAGTGTCCATTCACGGATTGTTTGCGAGACTAAAGCAAGAGAGGGTACCAAAAACAACACACGCTTGCCTTTTCCGGCGAGAGTTTCTGCTATCTTAAGGCTTGTGAAAGTCTTACCCGTTCCACATGCCATAATCAGCTTGCCACGGTCTGCCTCTTGTAAACCTTCACAGACTTTCTTGATGGCTTCTTCTTGATGGGGACGAGGGTCTTTTGTAGATTTAAGAACAACTTCTTGTTTTGTTGCAAATATTTGCCAATCTATACGACTGTTTTCCATATGACGAAGGTCAATGCGATAAACGGGTATCGCTTGTCCTTTAATCATAGCATTTACATTGTCACTTAATTCACTTTCAGTGCTATCAACGAGAAGACGATATTTAAAGATGTCTTTTCCAGAAGCTGCGATAAAGCTATCAATATCTTTTTTACTGATCTGATGATCTGCTTTATAAAACTTACATTGAATAGCAACATATCCTTCTTGATTGCGAAGCTTTGCAACCAGATCAATGCCGATATCATTTTTATTCCAATCGTCACGCTTTTTAGCCCATTCAAAATAGCTTTCAACCTTTTCATAGCGTCCATAATGAAGAGGGTCATGTATAAGATATTTGCTAACAAAATCTTCGAAAATTTTCCCCTTTTGAGCATTTGAAGTTGCTTGTTCGCGATAATCTTCCAACAAAGAGCGTAAAGTGACGTGTTCATGATCAGACTTAACAGATTGCAGCATATTACAATAAAAATCCCTTGCCTTAAAAGATGATCAATAATCATCAAAAGAATTAAAACGAATTCAATTAAATACACTTAAAACAAATATCGATAATAAAGTGAGAAAAAAGTGCTAAAAAAGCCGATAATTTTTTCAAAAGAGGTTTTTAAAGAATACTTATCAACAACCTATGAACCATGGTTAGATCAGCACAGTAGTGAAATTTACTGGTTATTTCATATGTTAATCAAGATAGATGCAATACGTGCTTTTAAATATCAKAATGATTATTTTGATAGGTTTTATGAGTGACTTTAACAAATAGGTTTTGACGGTGATTAAAACCCCCAAAAAACCTACAAAACATATGCCAGTGGTTGATTTTATAGGTTGTAACGTCGACATAGGTTGTTTTTTGAAGTTTTATAACATACTAACAACTTGAAATATAATAACTTTTATTTTTGATTTAAAAAATATATAAAGGGAGTATAAAAAGAACCTCCAAAACCCCCTAAACCTCCAAAACCAATAAATGGGGAATGCTTTGAAGGTTTTATTTTATGAATACATCAGTTATATGTTTTATCGGAATTTAAAGTTCGTTCATTGTGATGTCTTATGACTTTTCACTAAAGGATTCCATTCATAATGTATGGTAGGTCGACCGCCTTTAGAGCTATGATCACTTGCTATTTGACGAATATAGTTACAACGGCATAAAAGCTCTAAAGCTTGCTTAACGGCTCCATTGTCTTTTAAACATTTCCAATCACGTTTATAAACATCACGTGAAGTAAAAACATCGGGTAAATGATCACAACGTTCAACAATTAATGTTGCACGCTCTGCTGTTAATGTATCCCCCGCCGCATAAAGACGTTTTGCGTGACTTAACAAATATTTTTCCCAATATAAGGCTCTTTCAAGGGCATCTCTATTGATTTCAAAACGCCCCCCTTCACACAGTTCAAAAATCAACGCAAGGGTTGGGATAGTTTTATCCATTTTTAAAAGATATGATTGTAAACTTGTAGAGAAATTTCCCCCTTTGATTGTTTTTTGAAAATTTTCCCACCATTCACGAAACATCTCTTGAGCATCAGCAGAAAAACGCATGATAATGGGGTGTTTTGGTGATCCTAAAGGTTTATCATAAAGAAAACGAAAGACCTCTTGATAGTTTTCCCATGCCTTTTGATTGAGCGGTCTATCAACCCATTCACGCTCTTTTCGTTCATCGGGAAAAACCAGCATTTGAAACCGTTGCAATAAACCATCATCGTTTATTCCACGGTGCATGGCTTGAATGAGTGGAATAATTCGAGAGGGTTGAATGCCTCCAATGACGGAAAGGGTTGCATTGGGAATAAAAATGGTTCCACGCTCTATACGGTCATAGGTAAATTGATCATCTCCATTGAAAGCTGTTAAATAGAAAGAACGGTCTGTTTGATATTCCTTTCTCTCTAGATTGGCTAAAAAACCAGATAATTCATCACGAACCAACAACAGACCACGGGGGTTTTCTTTTAACAATTCCCCAAGCTTTTCGACCGTCACATCATTGACGATAAGACGTCGTTTATTAAGCGTGTCATCATCATCAATTTCTTTGTGTTCAATAGATTGAGAAAGAAGAGCAAGGGCTTGTTCCTCATCTTGATCTTTGAGTGCTTTATAGGCTTGTTTTTTCTTTTCTCGTTTATCAAATTCAATCAGAATATCTTTTGTTTCTTGGTTTTTTTTCTGCTTTACCCATTCTTGATGCCATTCCTCTTGCAAAGCATAGAGAGGGGCTAAAGCAGCTTTCATGGTCGGTGTTTTCATCGTTGAAGGTTGCCCCACAATAGCCCCCCAGAGATTAGGAACAATTGTCCAATTGGCATGTTGTTTTGGAGCGATACGCACGCCATTACCAATGACAGCCGCCAAACCACATAAAGCAGAGATAGCAACAAAGTCGATAGAAGATTGTTGCATATCAGCAACGTCATAAACATAGTTTATTAATGGTGTTGGGAGCAGGAACATTTTAAAAGGTTCGACGGGTAAAAGAGCCGTATCAATAGGCTGTAATTCCCCCCAACCGTTTTGTTGCAAAGCTTGTTCATAAGGAATGGCTTTTAAACAAGTATTATCGTTATCATTGACGGGGGTATTTTCATTGTTGTTTTGTAAATTACACTCTTTCATAGTTCCCTCTTTGAGAAAGTAATACGTTATTAAAGTCCATTCCTTTTGGAGCTTGCATGATAAAGACTTCAAAGCCTTGGCTATAAGCACGCTTTGCTAGGGTAAAACCTGCTTTACGACCCGCATCATCGCCGTCCATTGCAATTGTCAGACGTCCTTTTGTAGAGGGTAAATTCACACGCATCATGCCACTGGTTGAAAGAGACGCCCATAAATTAACGGGCTCTGATAATAAACCAGACAGCAGAGACAGACCGGTTTCAATGCCTTCACAAATAACCAGATGTTTTGGATTGCCTTGACTTAAGTGCACAGCACCACCCATGACAGATCCCAACATGGCTTTGGCTGGTTTCTGATCTGTTTTGCAGCCATTGGCTTGTAAAAAGGTTCTATGAATGGCAAAAGAGCCAGCCCCCTTAACAAGAGCCACCAATGCGGGCAGTGTCATTCCTAAGGGGTGTGGACAGTTGTCGTGAAAGCGTAAATAAGGAAATAAGTCATAACAAATACCCCGCATACGTAAATAGGTTTCTGCTAAAGTATCTTTAATCGGTTGGCTTTGTTGCCAAATCTTTTGTGCTCTTTCTGCTTTTTGTTTTGCTCTTTTAAGATCAGCACAAAACTGTTTTGAGAAAGAAAGCGTGTGATCATAAGCTTTATCAAAAAGGGCTTGTTTCCCCAGCAAGCCAATTCTTCTAAGCGCTTGTATGATCTCTCTAAAAGAACAGCCGGCATAACAGTAGAGTAAAAGACGCCCATCATTTCCATTAGAAAGAGATAAGCTAGGCAATTGATCATCATGAGCAGGGCAACGGGCAAGTCCATAATCCCCATGCCAAACTCCACGTAATGCACAAGTAATTTTTTGAGCTGTTGTATGCAATGCATAAGCATTGCTTGTTGTAGCATTTGTAAAATGCATAAAATCCCTTCCTGCTACTTGCATTACAGGACAGATTCTGTTATTTCGGGATTTGCGAAACTCGAAATACTTTGTCTGTCCTATAAGGTCTGTCCTATAAGTAAGGCGAAGTTTTCTTTAGGCGGCGTCGTTGCCACGTTGGTTTTTTGCCTTTTCGATTACATCGTCAAGGTCAGATTGTAACCAACGCGCTAAGGAGCCAATCTTTAAAGGCTTTGGTAGCGAGCCATCAGCGACCCGCCGCCAAAGTGTTGAAATACTTATATTAAGTATTTTTGCACTCTCACGCACCGTGAGAAGTGGTTCATTTGGAATCATGAAGTCCCCTCTCTATGTAAATGATCGAATCAGCATTGATTTACTATATATAAA
>NZ_CAHOYM010000063.1 GCF_903679515.1 Bartonella gabonensis | reverse complement strand
ACATTAGTTGTGTATAGTGCAGTGAGTTTTAGAAGTCTTTTTCAAGCTTAAATGTATTTTTCATTATATGTATATGATATTTTTTGAAAAGGCTTTTGTTTTTCGTAATTTAAGATACAAAATACTATTGCTAAAGCACCAAAGATAATCCATGCTGGTAAATAAGTGAGAGTAATGCAAATGGACGACATAAAATCGGGCATTATCTTGCATAGAGATTGATTTAATTTATAGATATCTGTTTGCAGAAGATTTACGAGAATTTTATTAAGGGGGGTCATTGTCCAATGTGATGTGATGACAGAGTGTGTATTGTCAATAACGAATGCTATAATTGTTAGTGTAACGAAAATGAAAGCCATTAATTTGAATAAAGAGCGAAGCATATTTCTTCCTAGAGTTTCAATGGAACATTCGCATAATGCACAGAAAGATAAGGAGTTGCATTATGACAAAAAAATAGATTTATGTTCTCTTTTATAATTTCTGTTGAAAAAAATATGTCAAAGATAATATCAGCCTTTCGTATAAAGATTACAATCAATATCGAGGGGGGAATGAAGAATAATGCTTAAAGATGCGGATAATGGATTGAAGCGGAATCTTCAAAATCGTCACATTCAAATGATTGCTTTGGGTGGCGTGATAGGGACGGGGCTTTTTTATGGATCAACAGAGGCGATTCAATTGGCGGGTCCTTCGGCTATTCTAGCTTATCTTATCGGGGGACTTATTATTTATTTCATTATGCGAATGCTTGGTGAAATGTCTGTAGAAGAACCAACATCGGGTGCTTTTAGTTTTTTTGCTTATAAATATTGGGGAAGTTTAGCAGGCTTTATAACAGGTTGGAATTATTGGTTTCTTTATATTCTCGTCAGTATGACTGAACTTACAGTGATTGGCTTGTATCTAGATCATTGGATTTTGATTGATCATTGGAAGTCATCCTTCATTGTCCTTTTGTTTGTTACATTAGTTAATTTATTTAATGTTCGTTTTTATGGGGAATTTGAATTTGGTTGTGCTTTAATCAAAGTTGTTGCTGTCATTGGTATGATTATGTTTGGGATTTTTCTCATTGTCACTGGAATAGGGGAAAATCAAGCGAGTATCCGTTATCTTTGGGATCATGGTGGTTTTTTTCCTTATGGAGTTATAGGGATTATTTTGGCGACTTCTGTAGTCATGTTTTCTTTTGGAGGAGCCGAGCTTATTGGTGTTGCTGCTGGTGAGGCCTCTAATCCACAAAAAACAATACCGGCGGCTATTCGTCAAGTTATGTGGAGAATTATAATTTTTTATATTGGTTCTATCAGCGTTATTATGATAATCAGTCCGTGGAATATGATTGGAAAAAATGGTAGTCCTTTTATTACAATTTTTGAAACTGTAGGAATTCCTGCTGCGGGTCATATTTTGAATTTTGTGGTTATTATGGCGGCTATTTCTGTGTACAACAGTGGCATTTATTCTAATGGTCGTATGCTTTATAGTTTAGCTATACAAAAAAATGCACCACATATTTTTAGTAAACTGAGTGCTGTTCGTATTCCTTATGTTGCTATCCTTTTTTCATCGTTTTGTACGGCGATAATCCTTGTTATTAATGCTCTTGTCCCCGATAATAGTTTTATGCGAATTATGGCTCTTGCAACTGCAGCCGCACTTATTACTTGGGCTATAATTGTTATTGTTCATTTGAAATTTCGAAAGGCCCATAAGAATAAAAAAGGAAACTTTATCTATGCGTTTGGTTTATATCCTTACGCGAACTATCTTTGCTTATGCTTTCTGGTTTTATTATTTTGTATAATGCTTATAAGTGGTTTTGGAAAAAATGGATTAATGGCTCGACTTTTGGATATGGTAGGAATAAGGGTACTTTTTCTTGAAACATATATCCCTGTCCAAATGCCTGATATGAGTTTGGCAGTTATTATTATTCCTCTATGGTGCTTATTTTTACTTTTAGGCTATAAGCTTAAGCGATAACAATAGAAGGGTATATAAAGAGTTTGATTGGAATAAATCTTGGGAATAAAATTTGATAAGGTGACACGAGTTTTTGGTGATTTGTGTGTTTTAAGGAATATTACTGTACAGCTTACCGAAAGACGTATTGCCATTATTGGTGCGAATGGTTCTGGAAAAAGTACATTTGTTCGTCTTATTAATGGGCTTCAATTACCATCTCATGGTTTTGTAAGTGTTGATGGGCTTGATACAAAACGC
The DNA here is from genome assembly GCF_903679515.1 of Bartonella gabonensis. Taxonomy (GTDB): domain Bacteria; phylum Pseudomonadota; class Alphaproteobacteria; order Rhizobiales; family Rhizobiaceae; genus Bartonella; species Bartonella gabonensis. The sequence continues at coordinate 2,541 of NZ_CAHOYM010000063.1, read as the reverse complement.
GCTGCAAAGGCGGTAAAGCGGAAAGTAGGATTTGTTTTTCAAAATCCTGACAACCAAATTGTTTTACCATTAGTAGAAGAAGATTTATCCTTTGGTCTTAAAAATTTGAAGCTTAGTAAAGATGAAATTAAAGAACGTGTAGATGAAATTTTACAGCGCTATGAACTTCAAGATTTCAGAAATCACCCTGTTCATTTATTAAGTGGTGGGCAAAAACAACTTGTTGCTATTTCCAGTGTGGTTGCCATGAAACCAGATTACATTATTTTTGATGAACCGACAACATTACTTGATTTGCGAAATAAGCATCGCGTTACGCAAGTGATAGAAGAATTACCACAAACGGCAATAGTTGTATCGCATGATTTGGAGTTTTTAAAAAAGTTTGATAGAGTACTGGTTTTTGATAAGGGGGAGATAGCAATTGATGATGTACCTTTTGTTGCTATTAAGGAATATATAAGAAGAATGTCATGATCGGTTTATATATTCCAAGGGATACACTTATTCATAGGTTAAGTCCTGGAGTTAAGTTATTATTTCTCACCGTATGTGGGACTTTTATAATAATGGTTTCGTCTATACCACTTCTTGGACTCTTTTTATTAATTGTTGTCTTATTCTATAGAGTTGCCAAGGTTCCTTTTAGCACTGTGATAAAGCAGTTTAAAACGATGAGATTGCTTTTAATTCTTCTATTCTTATTTCAAACTATTTTTAGTGGTTGGCTTACGGGAGTTGAGGTTATATTACGTCTTTTTGTCCTCTTTTCTTTATCATCACTTATTTCATTTACAACAAAAGTTTCAGATATGGTGGATGCAATTGAAGCAGGGCTTCAGCCTTTTCGTTGTTTTGGTATAAATCCATCAAAGGTAAGTATGGTTCTCTCTATGGCGATCAGATTTATTCCTCTTTTGAGGGAAAAGTTTAATGAAGTTCATGAAGCACAGCAAGCACGGGGCCTTAATACTAACATTGTTGCTCTTGCAATACCTTTAATTATACGAACCATAAGAATGGCTTCAGAAGTGGCTGAAGCATTGGAAGCGCGCTCTTATGATGCTGATACTATTGATACAGCATCTCATAATAATCCAAGTTTTTTATAGTAAAAGAAAGAATCAAATGAATACAAAAGATTTAGTCTATATAGCTTTATTTGCCGCTATTTATGCTATTTTGGGCATTTTCCCTCCTATTTATCTTCCTTTTCTTCTAGGAGTTCCTATTACAGCTCAGTCGATGGGACCGATGTTAGCAGGATCTATACTTGGAGCCCAAAGGGGCGCTCTCGCATCATTTCTTTTCCTTATTCTTGTTGCGATAGGATTACCTTTATTGCCTGGTGGACGTGGTGGAATGAGTGTTTTTTCAGGAGTTACGAGTGGCTATCTCATCAGTTTTCCCTTTGCTGCATTTTTCATTGGCTTACTGGTTGAGTTATTTTGGAGGCGCTTAAATTTTATACTATTATTCTTGATAAATGCTGTGGGTGGTATAGGCGTTGTCTATGCTTTTGGTATTCCATGGACAGCATATATGACACAAGTGTCTTTGCTGACAGTTTTAATAAGTTCATTAGGTTTTTTAATTGGTGGTTTTTTGAAAGTTCTGATTGCATCTTTTGTAGCGCTTACCATTAAAAAAAACGTCCCTCTCATTCATTCCAATAAAGGGTAGTTCTGATTCTTGAATGGAGTTTTGTGTTACATTGCATAAAATAGAAAACAAATAGTGATAATGCAAATAGTGTTTTTGCATTTTAATTTAAAAGAATATTTAGAAAAGAAGAATTTATTATATATTATAAATTTTATTTTGTTTTATAACATATATTTTTAAACTAATTTATATATAATATAATCATATTAAAAAATATTATTCAAAAGTTATATAACTTATTGTTAAAGTTATATAAAGTTAATAAATTAATATAAAATTTATGAACTAATAACGATCAATATTAAATAATTTTTCAGATAAAATTATATTTTTCGTATTTTATTTTTCAACTTACATAATATATCATATAATTTTATGTTTTATATTAAATACAATATAGACAAATAATTAAAATTATGTTAATTCATTATGAATATTTGCTAATAGAGGTGAATTATAAAAATGATTATAAAATATTTATTTGCTATATTTGCACTATTATTAATTTTTTTATCTATTGTGAAAGCATCTGAATGTACAATTTTACCAAGAGAAGCATCTATTTCTACAACAGATTTAGTTTTTAATAAACAAAGCGATCATTTATTAAATAAAGTTATTTTACCAGCCCACCCTGGTGATCATAGTATATTTTGGGAAAAAACGATATTTCTTTTTCAAAAAGCAAAACATGTGTATACTGATTTAGGAATGTATTTATATAATTCAATACTTTCTATATTCAAATGGTATATTATTTAATTTTTTAGAGAATAAATTATTTTATCATAGCTATAATAAATAACATTATATGTAAGAATCTATAAATAAACAAATTATGTACATTAATATTATAAAAATTTTATTTATTATAGC
>NZ_CAHOYM010000062.1 GCF_903679515.1 Bartonella gabonensis | reverse complement strand
GTCTTTATAACCAATGCGTTCATTGGCAACGTAATTATGAAAATGCATTTTGATTATGAAACCATTCTGTTTTTACACGTGCTTTATAGCTGTTATCTGCTTTATAGCCATCGTATCATTTTTCATGTTTATAAGAGAGATTATAAATAGGATAACTGTGATTTATAGCTTGTTATGAAAACCTCTAAAGAGAAACTGATAACTATAGAGATTAGCAAAATCCATTTAATGAATTTTTATCAGTTCACTTTAATAGATAAATTTATGATTTTAGTGAGTGCTTTAAATATGTCTTAAAAAACATGTGATCTTTTAAAGCCTTTCAAAAGATAGTTTGTAATCATAAGAAATGCTATCAAGATTATTATGGTTATGAGTTTTGGAGGGGTTTTGAGTTTTGACGGTTGTTGCTTTTATATAAAAAAATAGCAAAAAATAAAAACTTTATATTTCAATATGTTAATATTTTACAGATCTTAAAAAAACAACCCATATTGATAATACAACCTCTAAATTCAATCAATAATATACGTTTTGTAGGGGTTTTGACAATTTTTATACCGTCAAAACCTATAAGCAAAATGAATATACATAACTCTCTTTAAACAAAGCTTTTGAAAACAATAAAGCTATCATTTGAGATTACGGTATAATCTCTTAAAGGCAATCCAAAAGAAGCGTATTCTATTTAAGAGTGGATTTCTTATCAGTCTTAAAGCAATCCAAATTACAGTGTTTAAAAGTGCAAATGTTCTTTTTTTAGAATAACGCATGACAAATTATGCCTTTTAAGATTATATCTAATCAACTTAATAAAGAGGTATAGATTATGATTATAAGACTCTATACCCCTTATGAGTTTTAAGATCTTATAAGCTTATTCAGTTTCTTTAATTTCTAATTTTGGTAAGCTCTTAACGATTTTCATTGTCTCTAAACTTACGGTAATAACCCTTTGGAATAACTCCAATGGATAAGCAGGGTTGCCAACAGTCTCAACAGCATAGCGATTGGCATCATTCACAATACCACTCTTTTTATCAGTCTTTACGCATTGACGCCCCATAACCCATTCAAGAGCCGGCTTGCCATTGACGATATAGTTATAAGCTTCAAGAGGTATATCTATCATCGTAATGTTGCTGTTGTAAATAACCGTGGATTTATCCTTTTCCTTACTATTTTTAATTTTTGCGAATTTCATCTCTGTAACGTAGTAAAACTTTTCTGGATTAGGAATATCAATCTGTTTTGGATTGCCTTTTTTAAATTTGACTGGATAAGGTTCCACATCTTCATAATTCACGTGCAAATGCCCCAGTTCACGCCCTGCTGTAACAAACTTCCAAAAGTCCTCAGAAGTTTTTACGCAAGGGATACGAGGAAATTCTTTGCATAAATTATCAGCATAACGGGCACGATAATCTTCCGAATGTAAAAGACCATAAACATAATAGAATAGATCATCTTTAGTGATAATCTCATTAGGATAAGCAGCTTTAAAATGGTCTAGTCCTTCATCTGTAATGGCATCACGCCTCTGTAAACCAGTTGTTTTGCTATCTTCTGTAGAATGCGTAAATAAGTGGGATTGTTTCTCACTTTTACTTTTTAATACCGTAGTATCTTCATAGATATATCTTGGAAAGCATTGCCCATTACTTATCACCTGAACATCAGTCAAAACATTACTCATCAAAACAGAAAAGCCCCCCATCGCTCCTATGCCTGTAACATGTATCACTTTATTTTCAACCGCTTGTCCTATCGGAAATATCCGCGGCATTTGATAGACTCTCTCGTTGAAAGTACGGTTGTAGTATAGCCACTGTTGTGTAAAAGGGCGATAAAGGCTTTGAATAAGGAACGCTTCTTCAAGTTTAAAAAACTTTCCCCTTACTAATTCTTGTTTAACATTATGACTCCAACTTATCTTTTTTTCATCTGTATTAACAAAGTAATCTACAGCCTTTGTACGTATTTTACGGTCAGTATGTGGATAGGTATCATTAAACCGTTCTGCTTCACTATTATAAAAGGCAATCATATTACTCATGTTTTGTGATAAAGCTTCACGACTGGAGTTATAAGCCCAAGTATCGCGAGTAGTTATAATTCCACGGGAAAAAGTTTCGAATAGCCTTTTATTATCACCCTTTTTATCACCTAATGTTAGAAAGGCAGCAAAACTGTTATCACGTTGATGTATCCAATCCCCATGCTCGTTTGGTGTAATCACTTGCCAGCCCTTTTTATCCGTAATGCCGCCAACACTACCAAAATACTCAAGAGCCGTAAGTTTTTCTTTTGTTGTGAGATTATTACCAATGTCATGGTAGTAAATTTTACACTCTCCAGAAACATTAGGGTTTTTGATAAATAATGTCACAGCAATACCCGTCATGCTACCATTGCCAAAAATATTTTCTCCTTCTTGAGAATTATTTTTATTCATCATATTTTTACGAATATCACCTCGTAAATTAAGCACGTAAATACTCGTAAATTCTTTAGCCAAAGATTTTCGTAAACTATCCATTGTTGGCTTTTCTACGTAACCAGAACCAGAAACAAAGCCGATTACCCCAGCATTATCAATACGGTCACTAGCCCAGCGGATAGCACGGATATAACTATCATAAAGCGCTCGTGAATTCGTTACTTTCGATTGAGCGGCATAGGTCTCACGAATACGGTCATCTAATAGTGGATAAGGACTGTTCTTTGCATTATCGTTTTCGTTTTTTTGTCCTACGGAATAAGGGGGATTACCAAAGATAACTTCGATATTCAGATTTTTCTGGTGTTCTAAATATTCACTGTTTTCTTTAAATAATTTTTGTAGCAGATTTTTCTCTTCAAGCATCCGAAACGTATCGGTTAAACCAATATGCTTAAAGGGAATGTACTCTCCTTTCATAAGACTATGATAGGTTGCTTCAATATTAATGGCTGCTATGTAATAAGCTAGCAAGACAATCTCATTGGCATGGATATCATAACGGTATTTATATTCCATGTCCTCTGGTTTGATCAGTTTAGATTGTAACAACCGTGTGATAAAGGTACCCGTACCCGTAAAAGGGTCGAGAATAGAGACACCCCGTGATCCTAGACTTTTTCCAAATTCATTGCGTAAGACATCATCAACAGAGTGAATGATAAAATCAACAACCTCAACGGGGGTATAGACAATCCCAAGCCTATCGGTGGTTTTCTTAAATGCTTTGGCAAAAAAATCTTCGTAAAGTTTGATAATAAGGTTTCGTCTTGCATGGGGGGAGGTAATCCCAGAGGCACGGAATTTTACGCTATCATGAAACTCTTGTAATTCTTTAGAGACTTGTTTGATATTGGTTTTATCCAACTCAGCTAAGATCTTTTCCATCGCTTGCGAAATGGCATTGTTTTGCACAAACGCATTGCCTTCAAACAAAGCTTCAAACACGGGGCGCGTCACAAGATGTTGTCCTAACATCTCAAGCGCTTCCTCTTGTTTGATTTCACTGTTTAAGTTGTTTTTTAGTTCTTTATGAAAGCTCTCAAAAGCATGAAAGGCTTCACTGGTTTCATCGGATAGGATATCTTTAAGATGATTGATATGGTTTTGCGCAATTTCAGCAACATTGCCAGCCCAAATACCCCAGTAATCCGCAAGGGTAAATTTCTTAGCCAAAAGAGTTTTAAGGGCATTGGGAAACTCTTTATAAAAAGGTAATCTCATTTGCCCGTTATAGCTATGCTTTGGTTCATAGGCTGCTTTGCCAATATCAAGCCCCGCGCTTTCTGGTTTCTCATAAACATGGAGTTTATCTTCAACCGTCGTCATACTCTTTAAGGCAGCAATCTCTAAAGTATGACTGACGTCTTGACCTAAAATCATCTGGTTAAGAGTTACTTCAAAATTTTCATCATGGGAAAGCAAAGCATTGATCACTTGCCAAACAACACTGTATCTCTTGTTGTATTTTAAAACCTCTTCAGCAGAAACCCCAGCTGGTATTCCAACCGGTAAAATGATATAACCTCTTTTTTTGCCTTTGGCACGGCGCATAATACGCCCTACCGCCTGTATCACATCCACTTGGCTTTTGCGCGGGTGTAAAAACATAATCGCATCCAAAGCAGGAACATCAACACCTTCAGACAAACAGCGTACATTGGTCAACACACGGCAAGCATGTTCCCCCGCATCTTCCTTTAACCAATCAAGGGCTTCATTGCGTTTCTTGGCACTTTGTGTTCCATCAATATGCGCAAAGGTACACTGAAGAGGCGACGTATCTTTATAGAGCTTATGAATACCATACAATTCTTTCTGTATTTCTTGAGAATTGAATGTGTCACGAATACGTTCAGAGGTCTTGATATCTTTACAAAAAGCCAAAGCCCGCCGCATGGGGTTAGGGTCATCACTCAGATCAACTTTTAGATCTATTTTACTCAAGGCTTGATAACAGCCTATGATTTTGGTCTTATCATCAAGAATAAGTTCATAATTCTCATCGGTCATCAGATGTTGAATGGATTCACTTACTTCCTCTTCATTAACACCCAAGACAATAATCTTATAAGGAACTAAGAGTTCATTTTTGACGGCTTTAGAGAATGTATAGGTATAAAGCTCTTTTCCATAGAGCGCTTCATCATCCATAGAGGCTAAAATGCCATTCATCTCATGGGCTTGCTTTTTAGCATGATCAGCAAAGATTTTTGGTGTTGCTGTCATATACAGACGTTTTTTACCCAAAATGATGCTGTTATCATGAACCTTGATAAATTCAGATTCATGCTTGTCTGTTCCTAATACAACCCCCGTTGTTCTATGGGCTTCATCACAAATGATCAGATCAAATTCGGGTAATCCATATTCCTTTTGTGCATCCGAAATCACTTGAATGGAATGATACGTCGAAAAGACCACCGTCATTACATCAAGAGAGGTCTTATTGGCTTTACGTGCAAGTGCTTGCGCATCCGTTGTCGCCGGTAAAACAAGATCACCGTTGTCGCCGGTAAAACAAGATCA
>NZ_CAHOYM010000061.1 GCF_903679515.1 Bartonella gabonensis | reverse complement strand
CCTCAACCCTCATAAGGCTGTATCCAATCTCTAGAGGGTGCGCTCTGCCCTCACAAAGAGCGCACCCTTCCCCTCAAGGGATACACGCCTCAACCCTCATAAGGCTGTATCCAATCTCTAGAGGGTGCGCTCTGCCCTCACAAAGAGCGCACCCTTCCCCTCAAGGGATACACGCCTCAACCCTCATAAGGCTGTATCCAATCTCTAGAGGGTGCGCTCTGCCCTCACAAAGAGCRCACCCTTCCCCTCAAGGGATACACGCCTCAACCCTCATAAGGCTGTATCCAATCTCTAGAGGGTGCGCTCTGCCCTCACAAAGAGCACACCCTTCCCTTCACGAGTTTTACTCAACTTTCATCACATCTTATTTTAATTTTAGTGAACCCTCATTCTTATAAATCTTTAATCAATGGCACAAAAAGAATTCTGACAGCAGTTCTTTTATCACCCATCTTACGAGATTCCACTTACCAACAGAGCCTTCAATTTTTTTTTGAGACATCCATAAAATAGAATCTGAAAGAATTGATTAAGGCAATTAAGAGTAAATTTTGTCAAAATGTAGACAAAGTTTATTCTTTTTTATGACTGTTGTATTTTTACTATAGTCATTCATGGTGGTTTTATATATGATACGTACCGATATTTATTTATAGAAATAAATATAGGAGAAAAACTATGAATATCAGATATTTTTTTATAGCGGGGGCAATTACAAGCGGTTTAGCTCTTGCGATTCAAAAGTCTGATCGTATAGTCAAGCAACAACCCTCTCCTATTGTTGCTCCCTATACTGTTGAAAAAACACATTTACAGTTTTTTAAACAAGTAAGGAGCCCATCGGATACATTGAATATACTGAAAACAGCGAATAGAACTGCATCAGAGCAAGCATCGATAGATGAAATATATGAAAAAGGAAAAATTTTATTGAATGCCATTGCAAGTTTTTTAGGATCATTGATAATATATTTTCTGCAAATAATTTCTACGAAAGTATAAGATACAAAAAGTTTCTAAAATAAAGTTATATACATTTTGTATACATAAAAAATGAAATAAAAAGGCCCTTTTAACAGGGGGCCTTTGTTTTATTTTAATTTGTATTGTATTAAAGCTGTCACTCAAGAATAGAACTTTATTGAATCTTCCCCCAACTTGAATGCTGAAGACTCTAGATCTCTAGGTCCCATACTGTTTTAGTCAAAGATTTCCCATAATTTTGCCGTTTTTCCAGTCAAGTCTCTTCGTTTCAAGAAAATGCGTGTGGGCCGGTGTGGCTTGCGAGTATTCACTTTTAAGCCTCAATAAACAAAGCACCATACCCCCTAGATTTCATACCCATATCCCCCACTACACGTGACGGTATTTTGTCATAATGCTCTCTTCCTGCCAGAAAGAACAAAATTTCTCACACTGTATCAATCTATAAAAAATCCAATTTTTCTTGAACCGTTTTTGCCTATTGCACGCTTCAATCATCACACGGGAAACAACAGTGTTTTATGCAGTCAATAATGATGGCAATAATGATGATTTTTTCACTTAAGCAGAATATTTTCTCATCTCTAGCGTACTTTTTTCACATAATGAAGCGCCTTGTCTTAAAAAAACAAGAAAGAGATAAATTTACCAGCCTTGTTTACCCCTCATCTTGAAAAGAAAATATTTTCAACTTTTTTAAAACTTGCTGTTCTTTTTGATTTTTTCCAGCCCTTATATTTCTTTGATATAAAAGTATTGCTGTTATGTACAAGCATCTCAATCATGACATGTAGCTTCTTTCAACAAGCATGCTTAGCTTTTTCAACAAATATGCTTGTTCTGTAACAAATAAGAGGAACTTTTTTAAACAAGTGCGTCTACTAATCAATTTTTATATCCATAAATGCAGGTTTACCATCTTTGATATAGGTAATATCAGGAGAATGTTTTACCCCCTTTGCTGTAAAGACGCATGGTTTATCACTTACAACGTATCCTTGTTGCCTTAATTCTTGTTTTTTCTCCTCGACTATTTTTTGATGCAAATCTCGTTTTTGATTACATAAATAAGGATTTCTCAATCTGAAAATTTGAATGTCATTCACTTCTATGGAGCAGATTTTTGCACCTGTTCCAGCAATCGTAACTGAATTTTCCTGCCTCCTTCACCTCTTGAGCCATCACCATCGCGCGTTCCAGATGGATTTTTTCAATGGTTTCATCAAAGCCAAGTTTATTGCCTGCCGCAAAACTTTCGTTATAAAAACCTAACGTCTCCACATCCCCCAGCAAAGCAAGAGCAGCAAGATGCAGCCAAGCATAAGGAGCTAGCTCTGCTTCAACGGTTTACCATGCTACAGAGTCACTTTCCCAAGGTGGTATACGACATTGAGAGTAAAGCATTTCATACAAAGAATCATCTTCCATTGCCCATTCTAAAGTTTTGTCGAGTTCTTTCTTGAAACGCTGAGCACTCACTTTTTCTTCATGAATTTGCAATCCATTGGGTACAAAATTTATAAATACCGTTGGCAAAACCCCAGAACTATGAGGATTAATGGTCTTACAAGCCGCGGCAAGAACACCGCTCCTCACGAGAAGTCCGCGATCAAACGGTGAAAATTCTTCTATCTTTTCATCGTTATAGAGAAACTGCAATTCCCGATCGGGTAACAAGAAGGTTGGCAAATGATCTCCTTTCCCCTCGATTTCTACTGACCATCCCAGACTTTTCAACAGTTCTGTTGCGCTTTCGATCGTGAGAATTTCATCATCATCGACAGAGAACTCTTTTTCCTTTTGTTGCAAACGCCTCTCCTGCACCATGGCTTCGTCTTTCCAAAACTGCTGCATAGCCAGATCATTTTCTTTCAGCACGCGTTCCAGTTCAGCTTTCACTTGGAAATTCATTTTCATCCGTTTGAAGACAGAGGTATAAAGAGCCAAAACTAACATGATAATGACCATGAAAACAACAATTATCACCCAGAACTCAGAATCCAAGAGACGTGCTACAATAGGATTACTGTTCATTTTTCCCTTCTTACTCTTTGCTAAAGCCTATGCGACAGAAAGTTTATTTTCTCTCGTGCAGAGAGTGCTTCTTCTAATTTCTGGATATTTTGTTGCAACGCACCCGTCACGCTGCGACGCACCCATAACACAACCGGAATAAAAATAATGGCACAGCCCATTATGAAGGCCGTCCCCTTAAGGATAACGAGATGCACCACATATTGCCAGCCTATCAGCTGCCAATTTAAGAAATCTGGTATTTCTAAAATCAATCTCCAAGAGCAATGATAATAATCACAGAAAGAACGAAGATAACTTTATAATCCTTTGTTGAGAGCAACGCTTGCTGAAACGAAAAAGAATAGATTCTCTGAAGCGTTTCTTGCTCTGATATCCAATTTTGCTCCTTCATTTTTTCCCTCTCACTCTTTAAAAAGCCCGCGTAGCAGAAAGCTTCTGTACTCTTGTATAGAGAGTGCTTCTTCTCGTTTCTGGATCTTTTTTTACAATTGACGCATGAGAATACATGCGAAACCCCAATATCTCCGGAATCAAGAAAAGTGCACAGACCACGTTATGACTTCCATCATGATAAAAATCATAAAAAATAATAATATTGGTGGTACCTTGCCACCTTCTTAATCTTCCTCACACCTCAAACAGTGAAGATTTTCAAACCGCGTCAATCTGTAAACAATAGTCACAATTCAAGCTTTTTCTTCTAAAAAACTTGCCTAATCTCAAGGAATGCCCCGACACCCCCATTCCAATGGGATTTATTTCAAAGCTTCGATAAACAAGGTGCCTAAAAATATAAAGACACTACATAGACCGTGATCACCTAATCCCAATACCAATCTCTTTATACCTATCTCACCCTTCAAACGATGAAGGTAATTCCCAAACTCTCACTCTAGGCTCTAGATCCCAGCACCGCCTTTAAACAATGACGCTCTACAATTCAAGCTTTTTTTCTAACAAATACCATTGCTCACCCCCAGCCTTTAGGACAATATTTTACGGCAAACCATAAAGAACCCCAAAAAACTTCAAAGGCAAAATGTTATAAAGAGCAATGCCCTCAAGATGCTTATCGCCCCATGATTAAGCATTTTTTCCTCGCTCATGATTTTTCAAACACTGTATCTTGTTCTTTCAACAAGTTTTTCAGTTCTTGTTTTAAACAGCGATATCTTCTCACAAACTTAAAGACACCATAATAAAGTTGCAAAATCATCACGGGAATAACCGCAAACCACATCACCACGAACATAAACACAAGACACAATATTGTAACAAGAATCTTGTCCATTTTTACGCTCACGCCCTTTTTATCGCGATCTTTTTGCTGAGGGGTTATTCTCCCCCGTTGCTCATTTATTTTGTTCAGTTTCCGCGTATTTTTTACCAACAAACGCCACAATATGATGCAGAGGATCGCCAAAATAGGGGTCAAAGCCAAAACACCCACAGTAATAACTGTCCAAAGTACACACACAAAGAGAAAAAAGGAACTCGCCTGCCACCCTGTCAAATTCCCTTGTTCCAAGGAGGGTAGAAAGAAGATTCTGTTTCCCAGCTCAATCATGAGTGAAAGGAGATAAATGACAAAATATTCTCGCACAGAAGAATACTCTTTCTCAAAAAAATTGAGCAGTCCGTTATAAAATGCTGAATTTTTGCCCTTCATTTGCTCTTCCTTTTTACAAAAATCACTTATGCTTACTTTTATTAGGACATAAATAATCTCTCAAGTAAAATTCGTTAGTTACCAAATAGAAGTCATCCAATAGCATGCTCCAGAATACACATGTATTCCCAATATTTAGGGTGCCAATATTTACATACCGTCCATTTGCGGACTTTTTTAAAGAAGCATGTTCTCAACACTTCCAAACCAACACCCATCACAGCCATTTCATAAGTCCCCATAGATAGTATAATGGTAACACTTTAATAAATATATAAAAATACAGCACCATCACATAATGCCCCAACCTATCCGCGCACAGCCACCCCCCCCCACACACAGCTACAACC
>NZ_CAHOYM010000060.1 GCF_903679515.1 Bartonella gabonensis | reverse complement strand
CTTTATAACCAATGCGTTCATTGGCAACGTAATTATGAAAATGCATTTTGATTATGAAACCATTCTGTTTTTACACGTGCTTTATAGCTGTTATCTGCTTTATAGCCATCGTATCATTTTTCATGTTTATAAGAGAGATTATAAATAGGATAACTGTGATTTATAGCTTGTTATGAAAACCTCTAAAGAGAAACTGATAACTATAGAGATTAGCAAAATCCCTTTTAATAGACTTTTGTCATTTTTGTCAGTTTAGTCAGTTCTTTTTAGACCCTATATTATTTTTTTTAAATGAGAAAAAATTAAAAACATTATATTTCAATATGTTAGTATTTTAATGATACAACCTATATCGACAATACAACCATAAATTCAACTCATAATATATATTTGTCAGTTATCTGTCAGTAAATTGAACTGACAAAAGTGATCATTTTAGTGAGTAATTAAAATGTGCTTTATGAAAAGCGTATGAAAGTGAAAACTGATTACGTTATCAAAATCCCTTTAATGAATTTTTATCAATTCACTTAAATGGATAAATTTATGATTTTAGTTAGTGGTTTAAACACATCTTATGAAATCATGTGATCCTTTAAAGCCTTCAAAAGCCAGTTTATAATAATAAAAATGCTATCAAGATCATTATGGTTATGAGTTTTGAGTATTTTGAAGATTTTGAAGGTTCCTTTTAGCCCCCCCTTATATATTTTTTTAAAATCAAAAAATAAAAGTTATTATATTTCAAGTGGTTAATTTTTACCAAGTTTTAAAATAACAACCTATAGTGATATTATAAAGMTATAKATACAACTAACAATATATTTTGAAGGTATTTTGAGAGTGTTAGGAACCTTCAAAACCATAAGCAAAATGAATATACATAACTCTCTTTAAACAGAGCTTTTGAAAACAATAAAGCTATCATTTTAGATTACGGTATAACCTCTTAAAGGTAATCCAAATAAATGTGTCTAAAAGTGCAAATGATTTCTTTTTAGAATAACGCATAATAAATTATTCCTTTTAAGATAATAGGTAATCAGCTTAATAAAAGAGGTATAGATTATGATTACAAGGCTCTATACCCCTTATGAGATTAGCATACCCATTATGTGAGCATGCTTTATAAGCTTATTCAGTTTCTTTAATTTCTAATTTTGGTAAGTTTTTCACGATTTTCATTGTTTCTAAACTTACAGTAATAACCCTTTGAAACAATTCTAATGGATAAGCGGGGTTTCCAACGGTCTCAACAGCATAGCGATTGGCATCATTCACAATACCACTCTTTTTATCAGTCTTAACGCATTGACGTTCCATAACCCATTCAAGAGCGGGCTTGCCATTAACGATATACTCATAAGCTTCAAGAGGGATATCTGTCATCGTGATATTGCTGTTATAAAAAACAGTGGTCTTATCTTTCTCTTTACTATTCCCAGCGAATTTCATTTCTGTAACGTAGTAAAATTTTTCTGGATTAGAGATATCTGTTTGTTTCGGATTGCCTTTTTTAAAGGTTACTGGATAAGGTTCTATATCTTCGTAATTCACATGCAAATGCCCTAATTCACGCCCTGCTGTAACAAACTTCCAAAAGTTATCAACCGTCTTTACGCAAGGGATACGAGGCAGTTCTTTGCATAAATTATCAGCATAACGGGCACGATAATCTTCCGAATGAAGTAAACCGTAAACATAATAGAATAAATCATCTTTAGTGATAATCTCATTCGGATAAGCTGCTTTAAAATGGGCTAGCCCTTCATCCGTAATGGCATCATGCCTCTGTAAACCAGTTGTGTTGTTTTCCTCTGTAGAAATTAAAAATAAATGGGATTGTTTCTCACTTTTATTTTTTAAAACCGTAGTGTCTTCATAAATATAGCGTGGAAAGCATTGACCTTTTTCTATTGAATCCAAGCTAGGTATATCCTTAATCATCAATACAGAAAATCTTTTTGCTCCTATACCTGTAATTTGTATTACTCTATTTTCTGCTTCTTTTCCCATAGGGAATATACGCGGCATTTGTAAAACCATTTCATTAAAAATGCGATTATAATAAAGCCACTGTTTCGTAAAAGGACGATACAAGCTCTGAGTGAAGCATGTCTCTTCAAATTCAAAAATCTTTCCTTTAGCTAAATGTTGTTTAAGTGCACGACTCCAACTGATTTTTTTTGTATCTGAATTTACAAAATGATCTACAGCCTTTATACGTTCTTTACGGTCAGTATGTGGATAGGTATCATTAAACCGTTCCACTTCGCTATTATAAAAGGCGATCATGTTACTCATGTTTTTTGCTAGTGAGTGATGACTTGAATTATATGCCCAAGCATCGCGACTAGTTACGATACCACAAGAAAACGTTTCAAAAAGTTTTTTACCATGTCCTTTCTTATAACCCATGGCTAACAATGCTTTGAAACTATCATCACGTTGATTGATCCAATCACCATGTTTGTCTGGTATAATTATTTTCCAAACGCCGCTACGTGTAATACCATCAATGCTACCAAAATTCTTAATTGTCTTAAGCTTTTTTTCTCTTGTGCAATAATCTTCCATAGCATGGAAATATATTTTTCCACGCTGTTCAGATTCTGGATTTTTTACGAGAATAGAGATAGCTATAGGAGCTCGAGATCCCTCACCAAAAATCTTACCACCTTCTTTTCGAGAAAGTTCTCCAGACGTTCGTTGATTACCTCGTAAATGAAAAATATAAAGGCTGCTAAATTCCTCTGCAAGGCATTTTCTTAAACCATCCATAGATTTCGTATCTACAAAACTTGCATTTGTTACAAAACCAATAACACCACGGTCTTTTATACGGTCACTAGCCCAGCGGATAGCGCGGATATAACTGTCATACAAATTTCGTATAAGATTTGCATTTGATTGAGCGGCATAAGTTTCTCCAATACGTTTATTTAATATGGGATATGGAGTATTCTTTGCATTATCGTTAGCACTTTTTTGACCTGTTGAATAAGGAGGGTTGCCAAAGATAACTTCAATATTGAGATTTTTTTGGTGTTCTAAATATTCGCTATTTTCTTTAAATAACTCTTGCAACAAGTCTTTCCTTTCAAGCATCTGAAACGTATCGGTTAAACCAATATGCTTGAATGGGATATAATTCCCTTTCATAAGACCATGATAGGTTGCTTCAATATTAATGGCTGCTATGTAATAAGCGAGCAAGACAATCTCATTAGCATGGATATCATAACGATATTTATATTCCATATCCTCTGGTTTGATCAGTTTAGATTGTAATAGCCGCGTAATAAAGGTTCCTGTTCCTGTAAAAGGGTCAAGAATAGACACACCCCGTGATCCTAGGCTTTTTCCAAATTCATTGCGTAAAACATCATCAACAGAGTGAATAATAAAATCAACAACCTCAACGGGGGTATAAACAATTCCTAATTTTTCTACCGTACGCGGAAAAGCATAACGGAAAAATTCATTATACAGCTCTACAATTAAGCTTTGTTGTGCTTCAAGAGTGGTAATTCCACGTGTGTAAAATTGTATACTCCTAGAAATATTGTTGAGATCTTGAGATTCTTCTTTAAGAGTAAAGTTATCAAGGGCATTGAGTACACGTTGTAAAGCGCAAGATACGGGATTTTCTTGAACAAACTGATGCCCCTCAAATAAAGCATTAAAGACTGGACGCGTCACAAGATGTTGCGCAAGCATTTCAATTGCATTTTGTTCAGAGATATTCGTGTTTAAATTGCTACGCAATTCGGTCAWAAAATCATTAAACACCCGCCGTATTTCGGTTTCTGATTTTGCCAAAACCTCAGTTAAGCGTGTGATATGAATTTGAGCAAGATCACCAACATTTATTGCCCATTTTTTCCAATAGCTAGGGTCGTAAAATCTATTAACAATAGCAGCTCTAATGGCATCTTTACATTTAGAAAAAAAGCGGAATTCTCCTTGTTCTCCACCTGTATGAGAGGCTTCATAAGTTGCTAACCCAATATTAAGTCCTGAATATTCTAATTTTGAACGTATAGGTAAATCATCAATAACCGTGGTCGTATCTTCTAACGCAAGTTCTTGAGAAGCAGCAACGATTTCAAGAGCATAGCTTACGTCCTGTTTTTTGTGCATATGGTGAATTATTTTATTAAAGTTATCATCATGGGCACGTAAAGCATTAAGAACTTGCCAGATGACATTATACTTTTTGTTGTTTTCTAAGGCTATTTCCGGCGGAATATCAGCGGGTATCCCAATGGGGAGAATGATATAGCCTCTTTTTTTACCTTCTGCTCGACGCATGACGCGTCCTATTGCTTGAATAATCTCAATTTGACTTTTGCGCGGGTGTAAAAATAGAACAGCATCAAGAGCAGGAACATCAACACCTTCAGAAAGACAGCGTACATTGGTAAGTACACGACAAGTATTTTCCCCCGCATCTTCCTTTAACCAATCAAGTTGTTTTGTACGCTCTTTAGCACTAAAGCTTCCATCAATATGGGCAAGGGTACAGTTAAGAGGGGGAGTATCTTTATAGTTTTTATGAAGGGCGCGCAAAGATTCTTGCACTTTTTCTTTTTTGAATTCCTTGCATATGCGTTTAGAGGTCTCAATATCTTTGCAAAATGCTAAAGCTCTACGCATAGGCTTGGGGTCATCTTCAAGATCAAGTTTCAAGTCCATTTTAGTAAGGGCTCTATAACAGCCATTAATCTTGGTCCTATCGTCAAGAATAAGTTCATAATTCTTATCGGTAATAAGATGTTGAATGGATTGGCTTACTTCTTCTTCATTGACAACTAATATGATCACTTTACAAGGTGATAACAGCTTATCCTCTAAAGCCCTTGAAAAGCTGTAATTATAAAGTTGTTTGCCATAGAGTTTTTCATTATCCATGGACACCAAAACGTTATTGGATACGTCAGCATTCCTTTTCAGCTTGTCAGCAAAGATCCTTGGTGTTGCTGTCATGTAGAGGCGTTTTTTACCGCCAATGATACTGTTATCATGAACTTTGATAAATTCAGATTCATGCTTGTCTGTTCCCAATACAACCCCCGTTGTTCTATGGGCTTCATCACAAATGATCAGATCAAATTCGGGTAATCCATATTCCTTTTGTGCATCCGAAATCACTTGAATGGAATGATACGTCGAAAAGACCACCGTCATTACATCACGTCGAAAAGACCACCGTCATTACATC
>NZ_CAHOYM010000059.1 GCF_903679515.1 Bartonella gabonensis | reverse complement strand
ATTGCAAAACAGAAGCCGCGTTCTTAAAGGGCGCGGCTTTATCGTATGAACAATCATCATCAAATATTTGAAAATAATAGAGAAAATCTAGATAGAGCATAAAAGAAAACCCTGTTATGTAAAAAACATAACAAGGTCTTCTCCAATTTCTCAAATCTCATATAAAATGTAGCACATTATGTGTAAAAACACAAGCGTTGAGATACAAAAAAGCTTGCGTTTATACACTATTTGTGCAATTAAAAAGAGACATTATTTTTTTACCCATTATTTAATATAAAAGCCGTATCAATTCATTTTGATACGGTTTTTATGTATTAAGGCTTGCGATTTTACACGTTTTGTGTAATAAGGAGACATTCCTCTTTTTGTATCTATTAAAAAGTAGTTTTGGTTGGTTTTGGAGTCAAAAGCCGTATCTTAAATGACGCGGCTTTCTTTTTAATTCTATCTTTTAGAATACGACGCAACCGCTTTAATCAATTCATCTACAGTCTTTACCTATCTCCAAAAGTTATTAAACCTGTAGAAATCTCTTTTCTTCCTGTAACCCATGCCCCCGAAAAAAGTTGCGTATCTCCAAAAATACGTGCCCTGCCACCAATAATTGCACTCCCATAAGCACGTACATTGCCATGAACCTTTGCAAATCCATTAACATACACCTCATCACAAATTATTGCATTTTCAAAAACCTTTGCATGCCCCCAAACAATAGCAGCATTATAAACCTTTGCATCATCCCCAACCCAGCAACTCCCCACATGAGAGAGGTTACCTTCATGTTCAATAAAGCCACCAAGATCACCTTTTTTAACACTTCCAAAATTTCTTAAAGCTTTAATGCGATAAAGTGTTCTAACTCTGCCATATAAATGGTCTTTAACTTCTGTAGTCTCATCAGTAATTTCATATTTTTTGGATACAACTGTACTGGTCATAGGTAGCTCCCTAATCTAATATTCGATTAATTTGTAAATGAAATATTTTAAAGAGGGCGCCCCCGCGCCGCCGTTATTTTATTTACGCTGCTTTATTTATATCCTGATCAACACCACAGACATCTTGAGAAAATTTCTTATTTTCTTTAAGCACAGCATTGCCATAAATCGTTGTAAATTGGCAAATTTGTGCCTTGCCACTCACATGAGCATTATCGTGAATTTTTGCACAGGGACCAACACGCGCCGAGCCAGAAACCTTGGCATTGTCATAAATATTGCTACCTTCATAAACTGTAGCTTTATCAAAAACATGCGCATTGCCATAAGCTTTTGACCACGCAGCAAGGCGTGATTTCCCATAGACATGGGCATCATTAAACACAAGCCCACTCACATATGCATTTTCATAAACACGGGCATTATCGTAAATAAGAGCCCCCTCTGTAATAACGGCATTATCACTCACAACGGCATTGCCAAAAACATAGCCTCCAATTTTTGCATTGCCATTAATGACTGCATTGTCATAAACATGTGCCTTATCACTCAAAACCCATGCCTTATCACTAATCACGGCATTACCGTAAACCCTAGCATAATTCACAACACAGGCATTATTGCGTATTTTTGCATTTTCGGAAACGCTTGCTTGAATAACCATAGCATCATCATATACCCAGCAATTGCCATCATGAGAGAGGTTATCTTCCTTTTCAATAAAACCGCCAAGGTCGCCTTTTTTGACATCATCAAAATCTCTTAAAGCTTTAATGCGGTGTAAAGTCACACCGTTAACAACGCAGTTTTCATTCGTAAGTTCATATTTTGGAGATATTTTTTGATTTTTAACTGTAGCACTCATGCTTGTTTTCCTTATCGTAATAAAAGTTTTCAATTGACGACCCTATAAGGGCGTCGGGCGTTGAAAACACGGCGATAAGTCCGTCGTCACACTTTTCTCATAAGAGTATTGTATGGTGCGACCACACCCGACAAAATCGTTATATGCCAATGACAGCATAAAAGAAAGCCAGTTTTTTAAGAATGGGAGAAACCTTTTCGTGGTTTATCCGCTTATCGCAAGTGTTTTCAGCACTTGCCGACCTTATTAAACCAGCCTTCGTTTAAAGTCAATACGTATTTTTTATTTTTTTCACTTTTTTTCATTTTGATAGTTACCTAATTGAATATCAAGTGCTTTTTCTAACTCTCTGTCTATCTCTTCACAAGACAATGGATAGCCTCTCTCAAAATCATTCGTTATCTCACAAATCAAATAATCATCTTTTGTACGTTTTTTGATTTTCGCATTAACCTCGTCTATTAACGATTCAAAATTCAATACGCTTTTTGGTAAATCACCACCGTATAGCCACGCTTTCACTTGCGCCTTCGTGCTGTAATCAACATTCGCAGGTATCTCATAATCTTGATACTGACCGCCTTCAAATTCCTCATATTCTCTCATTCCATCTTCATATTCGTAGAGGTTGTAAAAATATTCCGCTACCCCTAATCCCCATGGTGCATATCCAACCACTGTTGCTACAAACTTCTTTTGAATGGGCTGTTTACGTTTTTTTAAAAACATATGTTTTAATATCCCTTATCTAAATCCATAACTTTACCTATGGGTTTATTTGCCTCAAATTGGACTGTACAGAGGCGTTTTAAATTGCAATATGGTTTTCATCATAAAACTTTTAAATCGCTCTGTACGGTGCCTTTTTAGCGATTTAAACGCATATCTATTCCAATATCATCAGCACTTTTCACTATTTTGTTGATCTCTAGATGCGATTAAATACGATTTCATTACTGATGCTCCTGACAAAAGATCTGCTTTCAAATTTCTGCAATAATCTGCAAGCTCTGCTCCTGTTGGCATAAAGGTTTTTGATAAGCCCTTTGCTTGTCCACGTATAACGTCCTTAACAGCCTGTTTAAGGGCGTGTTCTGAAGCGTCTGCTAATGCTATGCTATAATTCAACGCAATCACATTAGTGTCTGTATTTGTTGGTACTTTTAGACCTGAAAGCAAATAAGCAACCGCCTCGATATGTTCAATCGTAGCTTTCTTTGAAAGCAGTTCTTCTAAGCGATTACATTGGATAGCAACTTGTTCTCTATACTCCTTTGTCAACTGCCTTCCACGCATACGCTTCCAAGGGTAACTACTCTTGTCCACCTCCTTAGCAAGCTCTTGCAAATGAACTGATAGCCTCTGTATTTCTGATGCATTCTGATCCGTAAGTATCGCCAGCATAGATTGCTGTTGTGAGTGTACTGAAGCTTTCTGAGAGGCTGCTTGAGAAGCTGTTTGACGGTGCTTTATAGCATTCGTTTGCATATCGTTTTTCCCTTTCTAATTTTTCCTTTTTCTTGGCTAATGCCCCTATAGGGCTCGTAATCCAATTGTACCAAGTCATTTGCCAATCGCGTTTTTTAGCATTGGAATATGGGTTGGCTTTCCAATAGATTGTAAATCTTTCAAATTCTAATAACGCTTCATCATGCGTTAACCCTTTATCAATCGCGTATTGCAAATTAGGTTCAAAATCTTCTGGTATACTTCCAAGTTCTTTTTTGACCCTATTTCGCTTGGCTTTCTTAGGAACGCTTTCTTGCTCGTGAATGGGGGGTTGTTTATCTGATAATGTTTCGATTTCTTCTGATAGGCTTTCAACATCATCACATTCGATTGGCTCTTCAACCAAATCGATTGTTTCTAAATCTTCAAATTCAGTTTCTTTTTTTGATAAAACGATAGTTTTATTTTTTTTATATATATTGTTAATGTTATTGTTAATGTTAATGGCATCATTAAGCATTGCTTGTGCATTGCTTGTAGCATCCTTAGCATCATTATCACTGTTATCTTTATTTTTATCCCATCTTGCCTTCGCTGCCTTTTGTGCTCTTTCTGAAAACTTGCTTAAATTTTCATTTGAGTTATTGAGTTCCTCTTCAACTTGTAAACTCCACAAACGACCATCTTCTGAAAAAACGATGTGTCCA
Organism: Bartonella gabonensis; assembly: GCF_903679515.1. Classification (GTDB taxonomy): domain Bacteria; phylum Pseudomonadota; class Alphaproteobacteria; order Rhizobiales; family Rhizobiaceae; genus Bartonella; species Bartonella gabonensis. The sequence goes on along the minus strand of NZ_CAHOYM010000059.1, from coordinate 1,426 downwards.
GTTTCTAATAAAAGATCTAATGCTTTCTGAAATCTTTTAACTGAGCAACCTGCCAATAAAGACAATACTCGAAAATTATTCTTAAGTGGTTCTCCAGTGCGAAGCATTTGAAATCGCAACTTCACGTATATAAAACCTTCAAAAGGAGGCAAATGTGCAAGATCAAGTAGCCACTTGTCTGCAAAAAGCCTTGTCCATGGCAACTTAGTTGACATGCATTGCCTCCTCTCTTTTCTTACTCCATCTCATATTCGCTGCTTTTGAAGCTCTTTCTGAAAATTTACTAATCGTATAATCAAAAGCTAATGATCTATGCCATAAGTTCCCATTCTCTAAACGCGTGATGTAACCCATGCTTATTAAAGTCTCTAATGCCTTTTGAAACGTTCTTACTGAACACCCACACCAACTTGATAAATAAGACCCATTATTGATAAGAGGCGCTTTCTTATCATTCATAAGCAACACAAGGGTTGTATAAACTGCCTTCTCTGTTGCTTTTAAACCCATAAGCTCTTTTAAAAACTGATCTGAATTAAACTTTACACACTCTACTTTGTTACTGGGCATCGCTCTAAGATCTCCCTCTCTTTAATTAAATATAAAATTGCTAAAGCATCCGCTTCGTTATCATCACAAGGCGCGTGTCCTTTTGCTCGCATTGCCTTTATTATCTCTTCTTTCGACGCATTCCCCTTGCCCGTCGTCACTTTCTTAATCGTACAAACCGGTATCCCCTCATACGGTATCTCATGATCTTCACACCACGCCGTTAAGGTTGCTAACAAACCACCGTAAACATGCGCTGCATCAGTTCCAACATGACGCCTCACCTCCTCAAAATAAACCGCGTCAATGCTCCCTGCTGTCTGCTTTATTTCATTAAGCCATTGTTTAAAGCGTAAATAACGCATCCCACCGCCTTCAAAACGACGTGATTTAAAATCAACGGTGCCACTAAATATGTCACCACTCCCTCCACAAAGCGCCCACCCCGTCTTCGTACCTAGATCAAAACAAAGAATCGTGTTAATCACCGCGCCGCTCCATACATAGTGTATTTTATAAGATTGTTTTTTTTCGAAAAGCAGTTAGAGAAAGATCTGTAAAAAAAGAACTTATGAATAAGTTCTAATAACTACAACCATACTCTGAACTCCTTATAATATAAAAGTTTCTCCCATATTCTACGGTGCCAAGGTAGTGATTGCATGTATTGCTGTGGTGTTAACATAGACAAATTATAAGTTGTGTTAGAAATGTAATTAAAATTTGGAACTACGTCATCACCATTTAACCTTCCATCACCAAAAACTGCTCCTAAACCACTGATCCAACAATTTCCTTTATGGCTAAGATTTTTTTCACTTTCTACCCAGCCACCTAAATCACCTTTTCTTACTTTACCAAAGCTTCTCAATGCGCG
>NZ_CAHOYM010000058.1 GCF_903679515.1 Bartonella gabonensis | reverse complement strand
CCTTGAAATACCGTCCCCCTGTCCCCCACAAAAGCACGGTATTTCCCCCTAATTTCACCGATCTTTCACAAAATCCCCTAAAAACACCACATCTTACACCATCATGCCACGCACACATCAGCAAGCCTCACACTTGATCTATCCCCTCAAATCTATCCCTCAAGAGTACCTCTAAACGCGCCATCCCCCCCCCAGCATAAGATCGCAATTTCACATCCCACATCAAAGCCGTGTACCTCTTACATACCAGTCTTAAACCTCCTGAAAGCATCTTATCCTCCAGCACATGCCCCTTGCCCCCTCATCCGTCACCACCTAACACCTTCCGATATCACAAGCACCTACAAGCACGATAAACTCTAAACGCCCTTAAGCCTTCATCCACCAAAGCAGCACCTTTCCAAGGCGACATCTCCCATCAACCACCTCAGCCTAACATTTTCCGATATCACACATTTGCCTTTTTTTAAGATCATGCTTCTCCGGTTGGCTCCCTTTTGGGTTTACTGGGACGATCTCGATGCGCGAAATTGTTTTGACACCTCCCGCTACTTCCCCCGTCACCTGAAGAGGCAAAACTTTTGCCAGCAGTGAGAAAAAAGGCACAGGATTATTCAAAGCATGATATTGCAGATAAGACACGAGCCCATCCTCGCCATACTGCGATCCAGCCTGCTCAGCGGCTGTAAGTAAGGCTTCATTAAACCGCTTTGTTGTTTTATTCAAATACCCTTTTTTCCGCCCTCTTCGACGTAAGGGAAGACAAGTTTTTTCAGCCATCATCATGTCTCCTTCCAATCAAGAAAAACCAATTCCATGACATGAAACAATGTCATGAAAATCAGCAATAAAACTCTACAAGCGCTCAACAATGAAAAAAGTAAAACCACACCCTAAAAGCAAGAAGCCCCCATAATGCTGAAAACCCCTCACCCCCCAAACCTCTCATTCCCTTCCATACCCTCACAAAAGGGCAACACGCCCTAAAAGCCCACACCACGTGTAAATCCTCCACATCCTTGAACTTCCCCTTAACTTTTACAGATTAACGTTTTTACGCTTTTACGCCTTTACAGAAAAATCCTCCAAACCATCACCCCACACCACTGAGGTAAACACGGTTATGTTAACAATCCGACTTCTGATCTAGCGTGTTTTCCCTGCTGATTATTCCATAGAGTTATCACTGTTTCTCAAAGAAGTGTGTTCTCCAGCCTACAAATCCTGCCAGAAAATATTTCACCCCCCACTTTCACAAGCAAACCACTTACCTTTTACATTGCCCAACGATCACCGCCCTAAAGAGCAATGTTTTACCGTAAAATTTTAAAGCAGAAAAACGCTTATCATCTAAAAACATGATGAAGCAGTGCGTTTTACATATCCTCTATCTTTGCTTAAACAGCAAAGGAAAACGCCCAATCAGTTGTAAAAATACCCCCCGCCTAAAGTTTTCCATGCCTGATATCACCGCCCTAAAGAGCAGTGTTTTACGGCATGATGGGATAAATAATCAGATGAATTGTTATTTTGACCTCCACCCCTCGTCTCAAAGGACCTTGTCTCAAGGAGCGGGGGCTTTATCCTGCGCCATTCTCATGAACAGTCTAGCTTCTTAATCGAGAAGCCACCCCCTGTTGACTTCAGATCACAGCCCTTTAAACAACACTGTTTTACGGTATATTGATTTTTCTTGCCAATCCTGCCGGAGCATTTTCCTACCCGAAAATATTTCACCCCCACGCACACAAGAAGCAGCCTTCACCAATTCACATTGCCCAACCGATCACCACCCCCAAAAAAAGAGCAGTACCTTACGGCACAGCAGGGCATCACCCCACTTCAAACGACAACACCTTGATGAACTCACAGAGCAACAAACGCCAAAACCTTGGGAAAACCCTGAATTCTCACCTCATTGTTTTTCCAATGGCTTTATCTAGTTTAAACATACAATTCCGATTGTGCCATTATGATACCTTTTTACATTGACCTTGTCAAGTTTTTATATTTTACTTTTGATCTTTTCATATCATTCTTTCTCGTAATCATCTCGCTAATGCAATCAGAATGCCCAAAACATAAAGCACAAAATAAAACATCCCTTACAGACTTCCCCATTTCGCAACAGTGCGCAGCAAGGATAATACTCAAGCCCCCATGTTCATAAAATCTACCGCCCCATCCTTCCACACCTCTCTTTGCAGCAATCGCTCTTGTACACGCCTCTCCTATCCACACGTACTGTCTCCTCCTCCATTTTCCACACCTCTTCGCATCAACACCCTAAAACACTTCCCCTCTTCATCCCAACTTGGCAACCTTCATCAACAAACTCTTCATCTCCCCACCTTTCTCACCACATTCCCCGCCATGACAAAAAACCAACACGCCCCCAAAGCATCCACAACGCATAAATCGCCCACGTCCTTGAACTTCCCCTTCACATTCACGGATTCACATGTTTACGCTTTACCATCTTTACGAAAAATCGCCCCACACACCGCTCTGTAAACAATGCTCCCCAAAATCTCTTGCCCCTATCCCACCTCTCACAGCCCCCCAAAGGGCGCTCAACAAACCCGAAAAAAGCAGCTCAATGTGTAAAGCGATATACCTGATATCACCATACTTCAAAGATCAGAGTTTTACCGCCTGATAGGATCATGAACGAACTGTCTTTTAAAAAAAAGAAACGGCATAGATATCTCAATGATCATTCTCTACTGTCGTGTGAAGGGATTTTAACGCTTTATTTTTTTAATTTTTATAACACAAATCATCCCAGTGGAAATAATGCAAGCAGACATCACTAAAAAAGAGCTCAACAATCCCACGAGTGCAAAAAATCCAGCAATAAAGCCAGACACGGCTTCAGTAGAGTTTGCTAAAGTTGAAAAGGTTCCAAAACTCTTCCCCAAATCTTCCCAACGAGAATATAATTGAAGAGCTGAAACTAAACTAATATCCACAAAAGCACCCGTAAATCCTAAAACAAAGGCGAACACGAAAATGAGTTTTAAAGAAAGAATTGCCGCCAAAGGCATAACAAACAGAATAATCCCATAAAGAAGCCAAAATACCATAAGCTTTAACGCGGTGATCTTGACGATAATTTTACTATAGAACAAACCGCCGAAAACTGTTCCAACAGCCATGAGAGAAAAAAGTGAACTTCCAAGGCTTTCCTCTCCCCCTATCGAAAGAACAAAAGCTAGAATTAAAAATCTTAAAATTGCCCTCGTAAAGAGAATAGCAAACGACGAGCCAACAAGCGTAATCAATAAGTTATTATTTTCAGTAGACATATATTTAAGATAGGAAGCTGTTTCTCACTAAATTTTGATAAAATTGAATGATTTACTCTCACTTGGATTGAGATTCATCAGATTCAATAACACGATAATAAAGATAAAATAGGTAAAAAAAATCAAAAATGAGGACGGTGGATTTATTGGCAAAAAGAAGCAGGAGGGAACACACTAAAGGACCAACGACAGATGCAATCTCATTTATAATTTGTGCAATACTATTTGCCTTTGTAAGATCCTTTATTGAAAATATTCTAGGAATAATCGCTTGAAAACTTGGTTGAAAAATACTTCTTCCAATCGTTGTACCTATTGCGGCGAAAATAAGCACAATAATATGCGCAGTCCCTGTTATATATGTTATCAAAACGAATAATGAAGCGAATAATCTCACCAATTCACTAAAGATTATATTTTTCTTCAAAGAAAAATTATCCGCGAGCCAACCGCCTATAGGGCCAAAAAAGAGAAAAGGAATAAAGCGAAAAAAATACACAAGGCCTGTAAAAAAAGATATTATCTGTCAATATCCAAGACAAGTAAAATAAAAACAACTTCATAAGCATAATCGCCAACTTTAGAAATAAACAGAGAAGAAAAAAGAACTAAAGGGCTCTTTTTTAAAAATAAATTCATATCAACCATCCGATATTAAACTTTTCTCTCATTAAAGTTCTCCGCCCTTTCATAGAATTGGTGCTATGAACTTCAAAGAAACGCCCAATCAGTGGTCAAAACACACCCCCTGCTAAAGTGCCCCATATCAGCTGATATCACGCCCCTCAAAGGAGCGTACTTCAAAAAGCTTACCCAACACAAGCCCTCCCCTAAGTATTCAACACACACGCACAAAAACACCTCAATGTGTAATTTATCTACCCGATATCAACTTCAAAGAGCAGTATTTTTACGGCATTATTGAATAATCAGCTGTTCTTGTAACTTATAATTTTTCAATGACTTTTGAATGCCTTAATTAATTATTTTATAGTACTTCTATTCTTTTTAATGCCTTTTCCTCCGCTTCTTTTTCTAACTTCGTTTTATTAGCATATTTCTGCATTTCTATTGTTTTGTTAATCTGATCATCAGTCCCTGCTTTAAAGACAATCATTGTTTCAAAAGGACTAAATGATGACGATTGACGAATATTAAAAAAGATATTCATGCACAAACTGGATGGATCAAAAGTGCACCCCCCTGTTCTTTTTAAGTCATGTATAGATATCGCATTTTTTGACATAGCAAGACCAATAACATCGTTATTTTTCTCACCAAAATTTTTTACTTTTAAAAGGTTATTTTTAGCGTCGTAAACTGGCGACATATTCATGACTTCGTCAAGAACTTGAACTTTAAAATCAAAAATGAATACAAGATCACGTAAAGAACAAGCTTTTTTAAAAGAGCAAGCATTGTACAAACGTGAGTGCAATGCAAGAAGCTCAACTGTATTTTTTAATGATCTTTACAGCAAGATCACATGATTTTTCATCTAAACGAATATCTGGAATATAGATTTCTTGTATTTTTTGCAACGGTGCAACTTTACTGTTTAATGCACCATCAATAAGCTTTTCTAACCAATTATAACTCTTAGTATCTTCACTCTCTATGAATTTCGTTCTGATCTCATCTAAAAAATTGCACAGCCCATGTTTTTCTTTAAAAGCACGCTCTCTTCGTTCAGACTTCATTGAAAATGGATATTTATCTTCTCGTTCATCCGATATATGAAGCTTCAATTTCTGGATCATTCACTTTAAATGGGTCAACGCCTTCTCCACTTTTAACAGATATAAAATGCTCACCCTTAAGAATGTCAAAAGCTTTCGTCTTTTGCGGATCCCTAAAAGACATACCATGTTGAAGAAACATATTTAATGGATTGGAATCATTCAGTGTTAACGATATATCCTGTATTAAAGGCGCCAAAATTTGCTGTTGAAGATTACCATCATTTATTAACGAATCTTTCTTATGCTCATAGAAATCCTCTAAGCCTTCTGGAAGGCGCCAATTGCAACTGTTTTTTCCTTTTCAAACCAGTTGTTAATGATTTCCTTGTTTGTGGCTAATTTCATGAAATTATCTCCCCCATTCAAATTACAAATGATACTTTTTTTCAATAAATTCCAATACATCTAATATAGTTTTTATTACAATTCTTGAAAAAAGTTCATTATCTATTTACTTTATTTACATTAATATTAACC
>NZ_CAHOYM010000057.1 GCF_903679515.1 Bartonella gabonensis | reverse complement strand
ACTGTTATCTAGAATTCCTCTTCCCATACGCACGCTTTGCATTTCATTGTGAAATACCATCGCTGGAGCTACAGACATAGACAATACCGCATCTGTAGAAGGCGTGGTTAAAAAGTCAGAAACTGAAAGCTTCTCACTTAAATGTGAAGAAGGTTGTTCTTGGTTGCTTGGACGCAAAGTCATATGATCGGCTAAAGATTGAGAAGAGGCTGAAACAGCCATCTGTTGTTTGTCAACAGAAAGAGAATGCGGAGATTCCGAAGGCAACACGACACGAGCCCGATTTTCTTGAGAAGAAGATACCGAAACATTAGAGACATTTTGCGTTTCTCTTAAATGACGTGGAGGCCGTGGCTTAGGCTGCTCTTTTCTAGTAGGCTTCTTAGGACCAGTATTTTTTCTTCCAGAAGGAGCACTTTGATCAGACGCTGTAACCGGAACTTTTATTTTCTTGTTTACACACTGTACTTCAGAATTAGAACGTTCTATACTTTCAGAGATTCTACTTAAATACCAAATTGTAGTACTACCACTAGAATCAGCACATCTTGCTCTCTTCTGTAAAGCATACTGATAGGCTCCACCATCAACAGCTGTAATGCCCTTCCCCGAAAGATCTGCCAGAGTAAAATTAGCTCCTTCAACTTGGCTTCGATCAGTAATTAACGGAAGCTCAGTAACAAAACTATTCCTTTGTGAGAGAGAACCTGCAATTTCAGCACCAGAATCAGCAACTCTTATTTTGTGATTCCCAGTGCCATCACCAATCGATAAGTAATCACTCGCATCCCATGTCGCACTAATATTAAAACGAAAATGTAAACTTCCTGAAAGCCTCTCAACATGAAGTGAAATATGACGTGGATCATACGGAATAGAACTAAAAATAACAGTTCCATTCTGTCCCCCTAAATCTTCAATTGCAATTTGTGGTTTTTCTCCTACATTCCGTTCACCAACTCCAAATATTATTTCCTTAGGTCTGTCTTTTATAGGAATCTCTTTCTTAATGATATGATTTGTGATATCGCCAGCAAACAAATAAAGTTTTCCCTTATCATTTACCCTTACTTTTCCAACGACTTCTTTTGCATTAACATATAGCCACGATTTGGCAAACTCCGTAATTGTTAAAGTATTCACAGCACCTCCAGGATATACTACTTGAGCAGCCTGCCCCTTCAAGGTTGTATTAAAGGACTCTCCTCCTGCTAAGACATGTTGTCTACCATTCCCCGAAATCATAGTATCCTTTGATTTTCCACCGTCTTTTCTATTCCCTGCATAAAGATTTTGTTCTCCATCATTTTCCACTTTCGTATACCAAGCCCATGCCCCATCATACACATTCTGTTGTCCTATTGCTCCACCCTCTCCAGAAACTGTGGTACTATATGCGCTGCTTCGTCTGACCACATTTGCGAGATCAATACCTTTTTCTTCGTGAACAAACTGTTGACCTCCAAGGACTTTAGCTTTCAGCGCAGTTCCTCCACGTGTAACTATCTGCATCCCCCCTTTTTGAATAATGGATTCTAGGGAAACTAATCCATTTTCCACGATCTCAACACCACCCTCTTCAATTTTAATATTAGTACTAGGCAACATATTTGTAATCAGTGCTGAACCGTTTGGTACAGTCCCTCCACTTCCCACATTGGTTGCTCTTGTTAGTTCTCTATTCTTGTTTTCAACTGCATTTGCAAATGGTATAAGACAACTACTAATCATCAATACTGAAAAACTTAACTTGTATTTATATCGCATTATTCACACTCCACTCTCAATTATTTAGAAAAATATCCCGTGGCTACGCAGGTAGCTCATTTTAGAATGTATCATAATGTGTTTTATTTATGTCTAAATACAATTTTTTAGTGTGTTTTTTAACTTAAATGATTATAAGTTGCAAATCTATAAACCACTAAAAAAAACTCTAACTGAAGGCAGAAAAAATGAATAAAATTCAAATTGTTCACGTAAGTTCAAAAAATAATTTGCATATTTGAAATTATAGATGAGAAAAAATGCTCATGCCCTTTAATGGGGGCATTTCCCTTATGACAAACAGAACGTTATTGGGTTGTATATTTACGTGCTTGTTTTAAGGAAACATCTCTTAATACGCTCAAGTCCATTTCTCAACGTTGAACATGAATGATATAATTGCTAAATTCATTGTACACTTCCATCTTTACGCTTATGGCAAAGCAAGCCCGCAACATCGTACGCTTTTCCAGCCCTAAAATGTTGCCCCCTTGGCACTTGAGGCGGTTTATAAGAGGCGTTTTTCGTCCTTTCTTGTACAATTTTATTCCACACAACTTTCCCCGCTTGTGACATACAAGTAAATGGCTTTGATTGATTCAACATGGAGCAGATTTGGAATAAGAGAAACTTACAATATTCAGAATTCTCATTTAACATGCAAAACAATGAACACTCTTTATAAATTAATACCTTGCTTTAAAAGAGGGTATAAAGGCATCCTTCCTATTTTAGAAGATCTTTATACTCTCGAGAAGACAGTGTGATGCGTTATCTGTTTAAGCTTGTAAAACAATGACATTTGTTAAAGTTAATCAGCCATGTAAAGGTGTATTTAGAAACTATAGCGTAACCCTAAAATACCTTGAAGAGCATTTTTAATCTTATGTCCTTTTAGGTAATGTGCTTCTGCATAAAGTGTTAGTTTATCATTAACCGAACTATTTAAACCAATTCCCAATTTACCGGCACTACCTGATAAGTCTGTGATAAATTTATGCTGATTATTAATTGTCGTATGATTATTATGTATATTCTCACGCAACCAAGCTGCCATTATATAAGCTGTTAATGAAGTTTCTGCATTCACAAAGAATTCATGTCCCGTCGTCAATCCAACTTCACTATGGAATGAAACCGATGGGCTTAAATCACCTATCATTCCATTGGAAAGTTTTACTTTTTTACCTTCAACCTGTAGACCTGTTAGCTTGATATAAGGCTGCATCCAAGTATTTTGCGCTGGTTCAAAATAACAACCAATCTCAAATGATCCACCTATCGCCCACAGATTGTAATGACTTTGAATCGCTAAACCATTCGTTGATATGGCTTTCAAATTATCTCGATAATAATTATATTTCAAAACACCATCCATATACCATCCACGATGATCAAAATAAGTTGCGTAAGTTCCAATACTATAAGAGCTCAGATCACTATTACCCCCTCGTGCATGAGAAACACGTGCTTGATCATAACTACCGAAACCACCAATATATAACTCTCCATGCCTTAATTCATTCAACTGATCAGCACCAAGAACTAAACCTGTTTGCCCAAGCTTAAAGTGTGTATGGCCTGTCGCAATGCGTTCTCTGCTCTTAATCCCATAAGTCCATAGCTCGATATCTTTTCTATTTCTGTTCCAAATTTTTCTACCATTCCGTACAATTTGCAATTCATTGTTAAAAATAAGTCCAGGGACTACAGACAACGTTAACACTGCATCCGTGGAAGGAGTAGTTAATGTTCTCCCAGGAATAAATGGATTTGTAAGATCTGTAATAGAAGTTCCCGGTCCACTGAGGCGATCTGCCGACAAAAACCAAATTTTTCCATTTTCATCCTTTCTTTCTTTCAGTCCATACATATAAGTTCCACCATCAAGGGCGTTAATGTTTTCACCCTTAAGACTTGTCAACGTAAAATGCGCTCCACCACTTTGATCTGTAATTAAATCACGCTTGCTTGAAAAAGAAGGATCCGTGATTTCAACTCCAGAATCAGCAACACTTATCGTATGATTCCCTGCGCCTTTCTCAACGAAGAGATAATCACCACGGTTTTGGGCCATAGTGGTATTGAACGCGAAATGTAAATTTCCTGAAAGATTATTCACATGAAGCTCAGAATAGTATGGATCAGAACCCGTAAACGAAAAAATAACACTTCCTTCACCACTTAATTTTTGTATCAAAGAGCTTTTTCCATCAAACTCATCCGTGAGTGAGTACAGTTTTGTATCTTTTCCATTTAAAAGAATATCTTCTACTGTGGTACGATGTTGATCATTCCCAGAATAAAGATGAAGCTGCCCAGAATGATTTACCTGTGTCTTGCCTTCTAATGTCGCTCCAGCAAGTACCCATGATTTTGTTTCATTATTCATTGTTAGATTTTTTACAAATCCATCAGTATATATTTCCTGAGTAGCGCTCTCATTTAAAATGACTCCAATAGCCTGACCGCCTTTTAAGATACGCTGTTTACCACCAGCAAAAACTTCCGTATCAAATGCAAAACCTCCATTTTTTGCACTTTCAGATTTTTTTCCAACTTCTTGTATGCCCCCTCGCATAACTTTTGTATTCCAAACTTCACTCCCATCATATACTTTTTGTTGACCTAGTTTTTCATCTTGACCATAAATGATTGTATGAGAAGCGCTACTCCCTTTAATCTCTCCTCCAACATCCCCCTCCCCGAAAACAAGCTGCTCCCCACCATAAATTTTAGTCTTCTCTACTTTTCCTCCATTTCCCACACTTTGCTGTCCACCTTCTTTAACGACAGCATTTTTCGAAAAGCCCTGTTTTCCCTTTAAAGCCTGAACATGTTCAATTCCACCATGTTCAATTTTACTATTCTCACTGAGACCTCCTGCATACACATAAAGCTCCGCACCATTCTTTACCGTGTTATCGATAGACCGCCCAGGACTATCAATCTCACCATCATTTGAAATGTATGCTTTACCTCCATTATCAAGGACATAATTTTCTAGCAGAGCCCCATCTTTAATGAAAATAAGCTCAGGTTTTTTAAGAAACGCAGTATTTTGTGCTCGCGTATTATCTCCAACATTGTCGCGACTATTACCATCAAGCTCTTGTTTCCTCGCGAACAGTCTAGAACCCTCAACAAGAGTAAAATCGCTAGTTTTTTTAAAAAAGCCTAATTCATTGCGCCCCCTTCCAATGAAATCATTCGATGTTCCAAGTATGCATCTTCCTGTTGTCATATCTTTATTATATGGATCCTGAAATACTTGATCATTTTCATAACTAGAAGATTGACAAAAAAGCGATGCCCCTCTCTCATTTGCTGCAGCTGCCTGTACAAAACAGCAGCTCAACATGAGTAGCCAAAAATTTCGTTTCCATTTATATTGTATAGCCATATCCTCCCCCCTCCACGCCTGCATAGACACCAAACGTAATTAGCTTTACAAAATGTATTTTCAACCTTAGGCTGTAATAATTCTTCTGAGTAGCCCCATCACTTCACTCAAAAACTGCTCTTTAGCATTTCTTCAATGCGTTTTTGATCGAAAATATGAGGGAATTTCTACATTTTTTCAAAGTTTTTTCATCAAAGCAAAAAGTAACACATAATACACCATAATATAAAAATAGAGTATATAATCTGTCATGAAAAGCGAAGCATGCTCGGAAAAATTGTTTATGCTTTATTAAGGATCTTTAAAAACAATTATACATTTAAAAATATTTTAAAATACCCCTATAATTAGAAACTGTAGCGTACCCCTATAACGCCCTGAAGGGACTGTTTTGTTTTACGCCCTTTAACATAATAGGCCTCACCATATAACTTCAACTTCTCGCTCACAAAATTGCTTAAACCTATTC
>NZ_CAHOYM010000056.1 GCF_903679515.1 Bartonella gabonensis | reverse complement strand
GGTTGAGAGCCATGATGTTACGTCTCCAGAGCCGGTTGCAGAGCCCGCTGAACAGCTTTCAGAAACCGTTCCTATAGATCGGCAGCGTGCTGTAGAACAACTCAAGAAAGCCCGTGAAGCGCTTGCTAAGTTTTATGAACAGCAACCCCAAGCGCCAATGGTTGAAGATGAAGGAAGCCCCCCAGACCCACGTGAGGACATTATTGGCTATATGGGTTGGATGGGCAAGAAGCTTCAAGAGCAAGATGCCTATATTCGGGCACAGCAGGATGTGCAAAGGCAAGCGATTGAATACCAAGAATTTAATGGGCATTTGAATCAGTTTTTAGAAAATTCTGTTGAATCTGTTAAAGATAAGTACAGTGATTTTGATGCAGCGGCAGACTTTCTTTATGAGACGCGTGCAAAGCAGTTGAATGCGTGGTCTTCTGTTTATCCGAATTATGCGCAAAAGAGTACGATAGATGCGATTATCGGGGATGAATTGCGTACAATTGTCGCAACCTGTGCACAAAAAGGCGTCAATCCGGCAGAAGAGCTTTATCGGATAGCGCAAAATCTAGGGTATCAAAACCAAGCGGTGCAAGCCAATGATCAAATTGCAGCGCTTCAAAGCCGGCAGAATTCTGCGAGAACCTTAACGGCATCGGGTGGAGGGGGCAGTGTTGGACCTATGACCAAACAAACTCTAGCCGCTATGTCAGAGAAGGAATTTGATGCTTGGATAGCCAATCCGAAGAATGAAGCCCGTTTTTATGAAATTATGGGTGCAGACCCCGATTAGATAATAATTTTTACAACATAATCCGCCTTTGATGCGGGTTTTCCACCGGCTTTAAGCCGGTTTTTTTACAGCAAAGAAAGGTAAAATAAATGGCAACAACACATATAGGAACCCATGATCCACAATCGGTGAAATTGTGGTCACAGAAATTAAGCAATGAAGTTTTAAAAGCTACGAAAATAGCGCCCTTGATTGGCAAAAGTTCAAACAGCATTATCCAGCTTTACAACGAAACCCATAAGAGTGCAGGCGATAGCGTTACATTCAGTTTGCTGGTGAATCTGTTTGGAGATGGTGTCACTCAAGGCGAAACCCTAGAGGGGAATGAAGAAGCGCTTCAATTTATGAATGATCGGTTGGTCATTAACGAGCTCTTACATGCAGCGCGTGTGGCGAATGATGACTCGATTGATCAACAGAGAATACTGCCGAATTTACGCAAGAAAGCCAAAGAAGGCTTGGTTCGCTGGTATGCTAATCGTTTAAGCATCATGTTCTTTCTACAGGTGTGCGGTTATACAGCCCGTACGATTAATGTTGATGGTCGAGAAGTGTACATTAAACCGGTTCATTATGGCTTTAATGAAATCATGGCACCAAGCAGTGAACGGATTATCCGTCCAGATGGCAAAACCAAAGATGAAGAGCTTACAGATAAAGCCAAACATAGCTTTAGCCTTAAATTAATTGATGAAGCGGTTAAACAAGCCAAATTAGCCAATCCGCAAATTTCCCCCGTTCATGTTAATGGTGATGACGTTTACGTTCTTTATTTGCATCCCACCCAAGTGATGCAATTGCGAACCAATACAGCAGCCGGCGAATGGTTAGATATTCAAAAGTCCGTTTATGCCACCTCTCGTGCGAAAAACCCAATCTTTGACGGTTCTCTTGGTATGTATAATGGTGTTGTTTTACGCGAAGCAATCCATGTCACTCATGGGGTTAAATCGACCGATCATACAGCTGTTAAGAGCGTGCGTCGTGCGGTGTTCTTAGGAGCCCAAAGTGCGATTATCGGTTTTGGTAAAAATCACAGTGCAACGCATTACACACTGAAAGAAGAATACTTTGATTATGAACGTGAATTTGGTGTTGCTGCCAAGACTTTAATAGGAATGAAGAAAACACGTTTCCAAATGCCAAATAGCGCACAAACAGCACAAGATTTTGGAACGATTGTTATCCCCACTTACAGTGGTGAAGCAGCAGCGTAATGATTAAGGAGGAAAAAAGACATGGCAGATTATTTACCAAAACCGTTACAAGGTAGAAATCTTCACACTCAACAGGTGAGTTTTTTACGTTTGAATATTTCGCATAAAGATCAGCATCTTACAACGAAAATAGGAACCTTGCCTCGTGGCGCTTTGATCACTTCAATAAAAGCACATATTAAGACGGCGTTTTCGGAAGCGAAGTTGAAGATTGGAAGCACCTATGGTGGAAACGAATTCAGTGAAAAGGAGATCAAAGCCCAAGGGACGCAAGAATTTACAGCAACCAATCAAAAAGAGTTTGTTCCCCATGATGAGGAGTTAACGCTTTATGCAACCCGTGACAAAACAACAGCAGCTGGTGAATGTGTTGTGGTCGTGCAATTCGTGACTGATCACTGAAATTAAGGGGAGAAATCATTTAACTCCCCTTATATTCATGAATTGCAAGATTGTACAGAGAGTTGCAAATTAAGAGCAGATAAGACAGCCACTAAGGTAGAAAGCTTGGGATCACCCGTTTTACTTAAAGAGCGGTATAAACCACTCCGTTCACGATTGGTTTCTTTTGCTAAGGCACTCATATTTTGGGCGCGAGCAACGATACCAATAGCATCTGCGATATGGGCGGCATCACCGGTTTTAAGAGCTTCATTGAGAAAAATTTGTTGTGATTCAATGTCTTTAAGGTATTTTTCAGGTTTAAATGGGGTTATTTTCATTACTGTACTCCTCTTTTAACTTTAACGCTTGTTCAATATCCTTTTGCTGCGTTGATTTGTCTCCACCGCATAACAAGAGGATAAAATCAGAGCCTTTTTTTGTGAAATAAACTCGATAACCAGCACCATAATGGATACGTAATTCACCTATGCCATTAAAGAATTTAACATCACCCAAAAGTCCTTGTTTTAAGCGTACAACACGTTGAAGAATAATAGCTTTAGCGTTTTTATCTTTAAGCTTCTCAAGCCAAGTATCAAATTCTATCGTTTTATGAATGAACACCATTCGTGCACTATAGTATACATGATATATAATGTCAAGTTCGTTTCAATTAGGGAAAGGTATTTTAATGGCGCGTCATTATATTCGGGTTAAGACCGGCGGACCGATACCTGCGAGTCAAAACGTTTATCGACACAAGAGAACGCTTTCACACATGGTGTCGGTTATCCAAGATGAGATTGATGACATTGCGGATGAGTATGTAGCACAAATACAAGAAAGTATTTTTGCTGCTATTCGTTTTTGTGAGAGGGAAACTTTTTACTTTAACGAAAGTCGTGATGTGGTATTTCAAACAAGGGCGGGGCAAGGGGCTTATGATGCAACCGATACCCGCCATATTGAAACTGCTGTTAAAATCAAAAGTGTTTACTTGAGTTCTGAACAACATCATAAGTTTGCATTGGAATGGCAGGACCATGTTTCCTTAGAGGATTCGTTATCATCAGGACAGCAAGGAACGCCGGTTTGTTACAGTTATTTTGATAGGAAATTACATCTTTATCCTACACCGGATAAAGCCTATCAGATTCAACTTATTCTCTCTCCATTGCGCTTATCAGAGATAGAGAGTGTTGATGAAGAGCACCTATGGTTTGTGCATGCATTTGATTTGATTAAAGCACGTGCAAAGTATGAGTTGTACAAGAATATCCTTAAAGAGCCCGATTGTGCAACGGCAGCTTATAATGACTTTAACGAGCAGTTGCATGAATTGCGTGCAGAGACCTCTCAACGTCATAACGTAACCCAAATAATTCCAACGGATTTCTAACATGGTTTATTTTCCTATAGCCGATTACCGCCCAGATGTTGCGGTCGTCAACGGCAGCTTTACCGATACGCTTGTTAATGTTTTACCGGCAGATGGGGGCTATATTCCTATGCCTAGTGCAATGGTTGTTTCTAAGGTTCCTTTAGAAGAAAAGCCCTTGGGTTGCATAGCCTTTAGAAGTGGCAATGGTGTTAAGATCATTGTAGGAGGCAAGCAAAAGCTTTATAGTTATGACAGCCAAACGCAAGGTTGGAAAGATATCAGTCAAACTGGTGTGACCTATCAAGCAAATGAAGAGAACAAATGGTCGTTTGCTCTTTTTAAAGACATGATTATTGCGGTGAATAGAAATGATAAACCGCAAGTTCTCAAAATTCATAGTTCCGAACGATTTTCAGATTTAGGAGGGAATCCGCCGAAAGCAGGATTGGTGAAAGTTTGGGGTTCTGTTGTTTGTTTGATGCAATTGACTGATAATCCCAATCGCATTCATTGGTCAGGTTTGAATGATGCAAATTTCTGGGAAATAGGTCAAAGAAAATGTGATCATATAGATTTTCCAGATGGAGAATACGTTCAGGGGGCAACGGAATCCACCAATCCACTTATTTTTCTGCGTTCTGCTATTTATGCTGGTTTATTTATGCTAGGATCTGAACTTTTATTCAGTTTTCAGAAGATACAAGACAAGCGAGGAGCGCGTAGTGCAGCCTCTATAGCTTGTCGAGGCAGTGATGCTTTTTTTGCCGGTGATGGTGGCTTTTATCAGATAAGTAGCGATGGTCAACTTTTACCAATAGGTTTTGAAAAGGTTGATAGAACGGTCTTCAAAACATTTGATAAGTTTGCTCTTGATGAGATGCAAGGGGTTATAGACCCCGTTGATAATCGGATTTACTGGTCTTTAAAGAGAGGCAACAACGAGAAAACCACCTTTGTTTATGATTGGGGTTTGCAGAAATGGTCGATGATACAGGGAAAACCTTTCACATTCTTTCCAGTCTTTACGACAGGTTATACCTTAGAACAATTAGATGAGATTTCAATCAATCTTGAGGCATTACCGGCTTCTTTAGACAGCCCTCGTTGGCAAAGTGGAGCGCCTATCCTTGGTGGTTTTAACGATCAAAATCATCTTGTTGTGTTTACAGGAGCGCCAATGGAGGCAACGGTTGTTTCGCAAGAGATGGGGGCACCAGATGGAAGTTTTAGCTTTATCACGAAGATGTTTGCAGAGGTTGATACGACGCAAGGTCTTTTAAGCATAGGGGAACGTCGGCTTCGCAATGGTCAGACACCGATCACGTGGCACAAAGAGAGGATATGTTCTTACGTTACAGGTGCTTATCAAGGTCGCTCACGCAATCGTTATCACCGCTTTAAATTGCGTATTCCAGAACATGAACCTTGGACAATGATTACGGGCTTTAACGTTGATTTACGTCCTTTCGGCAGAGGGTAATGGCAAGAGTCTATTTGACCAGTTCTTGGGATCTGGAGCGTATAGCCCCATACTTTGAAGAGATCATGGCGTCATTGAGTGCGTATGTAGAACGTTTTAAACATGAAATTACGTTGCAAGAACTGATTGAAGCTATTTGTACAGGCAAGAAACAGTTGTGGCTTGTTTTGGATGATGACGAGCGATTTTTAGCGGCTTTTACGACCCAGATACAAGAGACAGTTCTAGGCAAGAAGCGCGCTTTGATTTGTGAGTGTAGTGGCAAGGGCGTTCTTGATCAGATTGACAATTTGAAAGTTATAGAGGATTGGGCGCGTGAGAATGGCGCTTTCGAGATAGAGATTTTAGGGCGTCTTGGTTGGAAGCGCGCCTTAGAAAAGCAAGGTTATGGCATAACGATGCTTTATTACAGGAAGGAATTATAACATGGGGAGCAAGACACCAACAACGACAGAACAGAAGCAGGTGCAAACAAGCGCCCCGCCTTCTTGGATGGAGAATGTTTTTAAGCGTGGTGGTGCGGATGCCTATCAAATGTATAACACAGGGATGGGGGGTAATGTTTATGGAGGACCGCGCATTGCGCCGTTAAGTGCACCAACTTATCAAGCTATAGGTGGTCTTGGAAGTGTTCCACATCAGTACCAAAATTATATGAATCATTTGATGAATACGCCTATGCAGGCAGAAAGAAATATAGGTGAATTGGCTTCTAGTTATAAAGGGGGATATGATCAAGATTTTGAAGATGTCCTTCAAAAGTCTAAAGAGGATGTGACAGATACAATTAACAGCTATTTTGCAGGTTCTGGTGGTTATGGATCTGGTGCGCATATGAAAGTGTTGGCGCGTGAACTTGATGCATTGTCTAAAAGTGCTAGGATTAATCATTACCGTCAGAATAAGCA
>NZ_CAHOYM010000055.1 GCF_903679515.1 Bartonella gabonensis | reverse complement strand
GCGCAGGGCGTTTACAAGAAATTGCCAACATACTGGAGGTTCCTATTACCTTTTTTTATGCGGATATTGCCACACAAGAAGATAACCTCACAAAAGAAAATCATTCCCACCATGATCAAAAAACCTATAGCGAAAAAGAATACACCCTTTTGAAAAATTTTAGAGAACTCCACCCTAAAAAACAGAAAGCAATTTGGTGGCTAATCTCTGAGTAGACAAAAGAGCACCTCAGAAAAAAATGATATGCCCCTTCAAAGGGAAGTATTTCATCAGGAACAACAAGCAGATTCTATCTCCGCAAAACGGCTCCATCCTTCCACACCTCCCTTTGCAACACTTCCTCTTGTACACGCCCCTCCTAACCACACGCACACTTTTCCCTTCTCCTCTCCTCTAATCCAACGCATATCCCCCTTTTTACCCCTGCGTGCCCTCCATTGACAAACTCTTCACCTCCCTCACCCCATTACACATCAGACAAAAAAACCAACACAATCCAAAGCATCCACAACGCATAAATCGCCCATGCCTTGAACTTCCCATTCCCTTATGTTTCAGGCGAAAACTCTAAAGCGATCACCTTGTTTTGTAATTTTTACCATCTCTTGTCGCAACCACCCCCCCCCCCGCAAACTCATACTCCCATTTCAACACTCTTTTTATTCTGCGCTTCACTTTTACAGATTCACGTTTTTACGCTTTACCATTTTTACAGAACGCAAGCCGACAAAACGCCCAAACCAACCCCTAAACAATCCCCCCAAAGGACCAAACCACCCACCCCATACGGCTCTATAAACAACAGTATGTGCGAAACTTTCCTAGCAAATTTTCACCATTGACCACTCAGAGCAAGCGGAACACCGTATAAGCGCCCCTAAAAGCAACGGTATTTTATGGCATAAGGGGATTATCGCCACCCTCTTAGTGAAAATTTCCCTCCACTTATGTTTCCGGGAAAAATTCCAAGCGATCACCTTGTTTTGTAACTTTTACTGCCGTCTCGTCATGGATTTCTCCAAACAAAATTTTTTCTGCGAGAGGATCTTGAATTTCTCTTTGAATAATACGTTTGAGCGGACGTGCCCCATAAAGGGGATCATAGCCTTTATCAGCAAGGAATTGTCGTACTTCTGGTTCGATATGCAAGGTTATGTTGCGTTCATTGAGCAAATTTTGCAAATGCTGTATCTGAATATCAACAATCGCCTCCATATCTTTGCGTTGTAGCCGCTGAAAAAGAATAATCTCATCAATACGGTTTAAAAATTCCGGACGGAAAGCGGCTTTCACAACATTCATAACATCGTCTTTTGCTTGATCAACCGTTTGTCCTTCCGGCAAAGCGGTTAAAAATTCAGCACCAAGATTAGAGGTCATAATCAACAAAGTATTACGAAAATCAACCGTCCTACCCTGACTATCGGTCAAGCGCCCTTCATCCAATACTTGCAATAACAGATTAAAGATATCCGGATGCGCCTTTTCAATTTCATCGAACAGAATAACTTGATAAGGTCTTCTTCGCACGGACTCCGTCAGCACGCCACCTTCTTCATATCCCACATATCCAGGCGGCGCCCCAATGAGCCGCGCGCCTGCATGCTTTTCCATATATTCCGACATATCAATACGCAACATGGCATTAGGATCTTGAAAAAGAAAAGCCGCCAAAGCTTTGGTGAGTTCGGTTTTTCCCACACCGGTAGGTCCCAAAAACATGAAAGAACCCAGCGGACGATTGGGATCTTGCAACCCCGCCCGCGCCCGCCGTACAGCCCGCGCAACAGCTTGAACGGCCTCGCCCTGCCCCACCACACGGGTTGCAATTTCATCTTCCATACGCAAGAGCGCTTCCCGTTCTGCTTCCAACATCCGATCAACAGGAATACCGGTCCAGCGAGAAACAATCCGCGCCACATGTTCAGCGGTCACCGTTTCTTCAACGAGATGATTTTGTTGGTCATCATTTTCCGCTAAAGTCAATTGTTTTTCCAGTTCCGGAATAACACTATAAGCCAGTTCCCCAGCACGTTGGAATTGTCCATCACGTTGTGCAATAGCCAAAGCATTGCGTGCTTCTTCAAGTTGTTTTTTCAAATCGGCCGCATGACCTAATTTTTGTTTTTCAGCCTGCCAAGCTGTTGTCATCTCCGCAGACTGTTGTTCCAATATTTTGAGTTCTTCCTGCACATTTTTCAAACGTTCTTTTGCAGTTGGCTCGACATCTGTTTTCAAAGCTTCCCGTTCGATTTTCAACTGTAAAATGCGTCGATCAAGCGCATCCAGTTCTTCCGGCTTTGAATCGACCTGCATACGCAAGCGAGCCGCCGCTTCATCAATAAGATCAATGGCTTTATCTGGCAAGAAACGATCGGTAATATAACGATCAGACAACCGTGCAGCGGCAATCAAAGCACTATCGGCCAAACGCACTTTGTGGTGTTGTTCATATTTTTCTTTAATCCCGCGCAAAATAGAAATCGTATCCTCCAAAGAGGGCTCTAGCACAAAGACCGGCTGAAAACGACGAGCAAGAGCAGCATCTTTTTCGACATATTTTCGATATTCATCCAAAGTTGTCGCCCCCACACAATGGAGTTCTCCACGTGCAAGAGCAGGTTTTAGCAGGTTTGAAGCATCCATAGGACCATCAGATTTTCCAGCCCCCACCAGATTATGCAATTCATCAATAAAGAGAATAATCTGGCCATTTTCGGCTTGCACTTCCGCCAGCACTGCTTTGAGACGTTCTTCGAATTCTCCGCGATATTTTGCGCCCGCAATAAGCGCGCCCATATCCAATGCATAAAGTTGTTTATCGCGCAAAGTTTCTGGAACATCGCCATTGATAATGCGCAACGCCAACCCTTCCACAATGGCGGTTTTTCCCACGCCAGGTTCCCCAATCAGCACGGGATTATTTTTTGTGCGCCGTGAGAGCACCTGAATAGTGCGTCGAATTTCTTCTTCTCGCCCAATGACAGGGTCCAGTTTTCCCTCACGAGCATCTTTTGTGAGATCACGGGCATATTTTTGCAAAGCATCATATTGACCTTCCGCATGGGGGCTTGTGGCTGTTTTTCCTTTGCGCAAATCATTAATGGCTTGATTAAGTGCTTGAGGGGTCAAGCCGGCCGTTGTGAGAATCTCTGCTGTTTTTGCAGACTGTTCCATCAATAGCGCTTGCAGGATGCGTTCCACAGTAACAAACTGATCACCGGCTTTTTGTGCGAGCTCTTCTGCCCGCGCGAAAACTTTTGCCACCGGCTGCGAAAGATAAAGCTGTCCATTTCCCCCCTGCACTTTTGGCAACGCCTCGAGCGCTTCTTTGAGTGTTTGTTGAATAAGCTTAAGATCTCCCCCTGCTTTTTGAATAAGCGACGCCGCCAATCCTTGCGTATCATCTAACAAGACTTTCAAAAAATGCTCCGGCATAAACTGCTGATGATCAGAAGCCAAAGCATTATTTTGTGCTGATTGTAAAAACCCCTGCACGCGTTCGCTATATTTTTCCAAGTTCATTTTTTTCCTTTCTTGGGGCAACTTTTTAGGCACCCGTTCTTGGTCATGGCCATGGCCCTTTTGCTCTCTCTCTCTCAAAACACTAAACCAAAAGCTCTCCCCATCACGTCATAAAGACCCGCCCCACCACACGAACACCAGAAACGTTGAAGCATGAAGAACTGTCGTGTTAAAATGAATATGGGTTTTGATCTAAACGAGTGCAAGAGCAAAAACACAAAAGAAAACACAAGCTGAAAAAAATCATAGAAAGAATCTAAAGCAACAAAACTTATAAAAAGATCTCCTTAAAAAACTTTATTCAAATCACTTTAGCACAAGATTTCAAAAGGCTCAGACAAACAAGCCCCATTCCCTCTCACCACACCTCACGAGATCTCTTCACACCACCTCTTTTAACATCCCCCTCGAACCTATCCATACGCCCTCTCTGCCTCTTCCATTTTCTCACACCTCATCCCCTCGACACGCCCCAAGTCTTCCCCCTTTTCATCTCAAGCTTACCCCCTTTCACAAGCTCTCTCTTCCAGTCACGCCCGCCTTTCACCCCAACCTGCCCTCCATTAACAAGGCTCTTCACCCCCAAAAAAAATCCTCTCCCCCCATTCCACACCATAAAAAACTCCAAACCACGCCCCCAAGCCTACACGCCCCATAAATCCTCCACACCCTAAAACTTCCCCTCTCCCTTTTACAGATCCACATTTTTACGTTTTAACATTTTTACAGAAATCTGCAGACTAAACTGCCGATAAAAAAATCTACAGACTTGCCACCACACGCCGCAAAGGACAAGAAGTCCACCCCACACCGCTCTATAAAAGAAAATCCAGCCCCTTACCCAAAGCCCCCATCTCAAAGAACATGGATCAGACCGGACCAAACAAACCCTATCCCCCCAAGCCTTACCGCAAGACGCAAAGCTCACGCAAGCCATTCTCCTTGAAAGAATGCTCCTTTATTCTTCTTCATCGCTAACTTGTGGAGAAGGTGGCAAGATATAAACACCTGAAAGCCAACGATTAAGATCAATGGCGCGGCATCGGGGAGAACAAAAAGGATAAGAAGACTTTTGGGACATTTGACCACAAATAGGACAAGGATGCGGCGGACGTGTCTCTTTTGGCAGAGGAGGCTCTTTTTGCTCAATGTGTTCTTTTTGGTTATGGAGCTTCCTTTGACTTTGAGACGTCTGGGTTCTTTCCTCTTTCATTAAATTTTCTTCTATTTCTTTTTTTTCATTTTTGCCCTGTTTCATTTTTTCTTTGTACTTTTTGCTACTCTTTTTGCTTCCTTTCCCTCTGCATAGCTCTTGCCTTAAATTTCTCTACTGCATTTCTTCTGCCCACTGAGTGTAAAGTGGATAGTGATAAGCAGTCAAGAGATCGGCTGTTTCAGCCAAAGGCAATCCCACAACATTAGAATAAGAGCCTGCGATATAGACCACAAAAGCCCCAGCTTTCCCTTGGATAGCATAGCCACCCGCTTTCCCTTGCCATTCTCCTGAAGCAAGGTAAGCCTTCATCATGGAAGAGGTTAAGCGTCTAAAACGGACACGACTTTCAACCAATTTTACGGTTATTTTTCCCTTTTCATTCAAAGCACAAATGGCACCATAGACCTTGTGTGCCCGACCAGAAAGGAAACGTAAACATTCATAAGCCTCATCCTCGCTTTCTGGTTTTGGAAAAATGGTGCGCCCCACAGCCACCACCGTATCAACCGCCAAGATAATCATTTTCTGCCCAGACAATTTTTGGGGGACATTCTGCAATTTTTCTTTGGGGTTCTGATTTTCTTGGAGTACCTGAGTGTACCAGCGCAAATTCTCTTGCGCTTTGAGTGCTTTTTCTTTAGCCAAACGTTTGGCAAGGTTTGCGGGATGTTCTTTTAATTTTGGCGTTTCGTCAATATCGCTTGCACAAACCTGTTGCGGATCAATCCCTATTTGGGCTAAGAGCATTAAACGACGCGGCGAAGCGGAGGCAAGCACCAAATGAATTTCTTCATCCAAATGAACTTTTTCTCCAAGAGTTTCTGCCAAACGCCTTTCCCCCCACTCATCGATACCTTTCATTTTCACCCCTTTACAATCGGCTTTTCTCTTACCCCATTTTAAGCGCCATTAATCTCCTTATTCTTTCCCACATTGGACTTTATACCTTTTCAAGGTTATTTTAAACAATCACCTTTTCTAAACGCAGAGAAATCACCCCATAGGTCTCTTAAAAATCCCAGCAAAGAATATTGTAACTTTTACAAAAAACGCAAGCCATCGATAAGGCTATTTATAGCGGTATGTAATGCGTCCTTTTGTCAAATCATAAGGGGTCATTTCGACCATAATTTTATCACCGGCTAACACACGAATACGATTTTTTCGCATTCTTCCAGCGGTATGTGCAATAATTTCATGATCATTTTCCAATTTCACACGAAACATCGCATTAGGTAAAAGCTCAGTAACGATACCAGAAAATTCTAAAACTTCTTCTTTTGACATAAACAAAAATTTCCTTTACAGTACGCATATTTTATTAAGCTGCGCGTTATTTTCCAGCGTTCATACCCTATTTTCTCAAAGTTGTGAATAAAAATTCCACAAAAATGGAAAGGTTTTTCAAGTTTTCTCTCTTATGTTTTCAAAAAAACTCACTCTCCATTGTGAACATTCCAATTTTATTCCCTCAAATTTTACTTGCCAATTTTTATGATGAACTTGGTTTAAGCCTGACAAGAAATGACGCTCCCCCCCCCATGAACTTGGTTTAAGCCTGACAAGAAATGACGCTCCCCCCCCC
>NZ_CAHOYM010000054.1 GCF_903679515.1 Bartonella gabonensis | reverse complement strand
TAGCACTGAAAGCAATTGGAGTGATAATGCGAACAACACGTGTGATGGACAAGAGGTTCGTATTCAACAGATTAATCTGTTTGATTTAGAAAACAGTCAAATMGATTGGGGTGCTTATAAAGAAARAGGACAAGCTGTCCTTAAAGAGCAACCGAAAAAAAAGCTTTTAGATCATCAAAAGGAAGCATTGAAAGATGTCTGTGAAGGTTTAAAAGAAGCAGACCGTGGCAAGCTGATTATGGCATGTGGAACGGGCAAAACTTTCACTAGTTTGAAGATAGCAGAACAAATAGCAGGTCAAGGCAAGCGTGTGTTGTTTTTAGTGCCTTCTCTTGCTTTGATGTCACAAACAATCCGTGAATGGACCCTTGATACAGAAGTGCCCTTGCGTTCCTTTGCGGTGTGTTCTGATACACAAGTGGGCAAACGTCGTAAAGGGAAGCATGATAATGAATCTGGTCTCGATGCTTCTGATCTTGTTTTACCCGCTACAACCGATGCGCAAGCACTTGCACGTAAAGCCAATAAGACCTCTCTTGATGTAATGACGGTGGTCTTTTCGACGTATCATTCCATTCAAGTGATTTCGGATGCACAAAAGGAATATGGATTACCCGAATTTGATCTGATCATTTGTGATGAAGCCCATAGAACAACGGGGGTTGTATTGGGAACAGACAAGCATGAATCTGAATTTATCAAAGTTCATGATAACAGTATCATTGGCGGTAAAAAACGCCTCTACATGACAGCAACACCAAGGATCTTTGCTGACAAGCTGAAAAAGAAGGCTGACGTATCCGATGCCGTTCTGGTGTCCATGGATAATGAAAAACTCTATGGCAAACAACTTTATAATTACAGCTTTTCAAGGGCTTTAGAGGATAAGCTGTTATCACCTTGTAAAGTTATCATATTAGTTGTCAACGAAGAAGAAGTAAGCCAATCCATTCAACATCTGATAACCAGTGATGATTATGAACTTATTCTCGATGATAGAACCAAGATTAATGGCTGTTATAGAGCCCTTACCAAAATGGACTTGAAACTTGATCTTGAAGATAACCCCAAGCCTATGCGTAGAGCTTTAGCATTTTGCAAAGATATTGAGACCTCTAAACGCATATGCAAGGAATTCAAAAAAGAAAAAGTGCAAGAATCTTTGCGCGCCCTTCATAAAAACTGTAAAGATACTCCCCCTCTTAACTGTACCCTTGCCCATATTGATGGAAGCTTTAGTGCTAAAGAGCGTACAAAACAACTTGATTGGTTAAAGGAAGATGCGGGGGAAAACACCTGCCGTGTGTTGACCAATGTACGCTGTCTTTCTGAAGGTGTTGATGTTCCTGCTCTTGATGCTGTTCTATTTTTACACCCGCGCAAAAGTCAAATTGAGATTATTCAAGCCATAGGACGCGTCATGCGTCGAGCAGAAGGTAAAAAAAGAGGCTATATCATTCTACCCGTTGGTATTCCCTTCAATATTCCACCACAACAGGCTTTAGAAAACAATAAAAAGTATGATGTCATTTGGCAAGTTCTCAATGCGTTGCGTGCTCATGATGACCACTTTAAAAACAAAATGAAAGCCTTAGAGCTAGATCAAGATGTTCGTCATCTGTTTGAGATTGTAGGGGTAACTTTTGACCCTGCTTTACAAGCAATGACCGCAGTCGTTGACGAACTATCCTTTCATGCAAAATCTGAAAGTGCTGGGCTTCATATTGGTTCAGTAGCAAATGAAAGTTCACATAAGGGTGGAAGACAAGAGGAATTCGAGTTTTATATTGATGAATTATCACGTGCTATTAAGCCAATCATTATCAGAAAATGTGGAGAACCTAATCAATGGGGAAATTGGGCGGGTAATGTCGCGGCAATTGCACAAAATCATATTATCCGTCTTAAAAGCATACTTGCTGATAAAAAGAGTGAAGCTTATCGCGCCTTTCATGACTTTCACAAGGAATTAAAGAATGGTTTAAATGACAGTATCGAGCAAGAGGATGCACTCGAGATGTTGGCGCAACATCTTGTGACGCGTCCTATTTTTGAATCCTTGTTTGATGGAAATGAGTTTGTAAGTAAAAATGCTATCTCACAAGCTATGGAAAAGATCTTAGCTGAACTTGATAAAATGAATATCAAAGAAGAAGCTAAAGATCTTGAAAAGTTTTATCAAAGTGTAAAGGAGGATACAGAGGGCATTATTGAAACGCGTGCAAAACAGAATCTTATTACTCAACTTTACGAAGATTTTTTTACCAAGGCATTCAAAAAGACAACAGATAAACTTGGAATTGTTTATACGCCTATTGAAATAGTCGATTTTATCTTACATTCCGTCAATGATGTTTTAGAGCAAGAGTTTGGACAAAGTTTGAGTTCTCGAGGCGTCTCTATTCTAGACCCTTTTACAGGGACTGGGACCTTTATCACACGGCTTTTACAATCCAATCTCATAAAACCAGAGGATATGGAATATAAATTCCGAAATGAAATCAAAGCCAACGAAATTGTTCTCTTAGCTTATTACATAGCTGCCATTAACATTGAATCGACCTATCATAGTCTTATGAAAGGTAACTATATCCCCTTTGAAGGGATTTGTTTAACCGATACGTTTCTGATGCTGGAAGAGAAAGATTTCTTCATACGCTATATGTTTGAAAATTCAGAGCGGTGTAAAAAACAGCAGGAAGCAGATATCCAAGTTATTGTTGGCAATCCCCCTTATTCCGTAGGGCAAAAAAGTGCCAATGATAATAATCCAAATATGCGTTATGACACACTTGATGATAATATTTATGAACAATATATATTACGTTCAACAGAAAAAATGAATCGCAATAAGCTTTATGACAGCTATATTAGGGCAATTCGTTGGGCAAGTAATCGCCTCAGTCCACAAGGTGGTGTTGTGGCTTATGTTTCTGGTAATGGATGGATAGATAAAATTTCTGCTGATGGTATGCGAAGTTGCCTACAAAGTGAATATTCTTCTATTTATATTATTAATCTTCGTGGGGATATTCGAAAAAACAGATTGTCGAACAGAATGGCAAAAGAAGGACAAAACGTCTTTGGCTCTGGATGTCAAAATGGAATATCAATAACTCTTTTTGTACGGAATCCAAAAAAACAACAGCCTTGTAAGATTTACTATCATGATATTGGAGATGATCTTTCTACAAAGGAAAAATTAAAGCAATTGCGTAAATTTAAGAGTATAAAAGGAATAATACAATCCAAACAGCTTATTGAAATTACTCCTAATGAAAAGCATGACTGGATAAAACCAAGAGATGTCAATTTTTACCAATTCATGCCTATGGGAGATAGGAATACTTCAATAGATACTAAACTCTTTGAAGAAGTATCACTTGGCATGAGAACAGCACGGGATGCTTGGGTTTGTAATTTCTCGAATGATGCATTAAATAAATCCGTTCAAAAAACAATTAATTTTTTTAATGAACAAAAGCGTCTCGTTGCTGAAAATCCGTCTATACCTATAAAAAAGATCATTGATTATGATGCTACCAAAATTAGTTGGGCTGATGCTCTTATCTCTAAATTGAAGAAAGATATAAATGCAACATTTGAACCTCATTTAAAGGCTCTTATTCTTTATCGCCCATTCATGGCAATGTGGCATTATACTTCACCATTCTTAAATGAAGGGCTAGGACATACGCATCAATTTTTTAATCCAAATATTCTTAACAATCTTGGCATTTGTGTTTCGGGAATAGGAAATAGATCAGGTTTTTCCTGTCTCATGACAAATAAGCCGATTAGCTTTGATACATTAGAAAAATCAAGATGCTATCCGTTTATGCTCTATTGTGAAGAAGAAAAACATCATGATCATAATTTGTTTGCTACAGACACAAAAAAGAAGGTTCGTGATGGTATTACAGATGCGGGATTAGAACATTTTAAAGCGGCTTATCCTAATGAGACCATAACAAAAGAAGATATCTTTTATTATGTTTATGGATTATTACATTCGGAAGATTATCGTACTCGTTATGCTCATAATTTATGCAAAGAATTGCCTCGTATCCCTTGTGTAAAGAGTGCTGATGATTTTTGGAAATTTGTTACAGCAGGGCGTGAACTCGGTCACTTGCACGTGAATTATGAAACTGTAGAACCTTATCCAGTCTCATTTAAAAAAGGCAATCCGAAACAAACAGATATCTCTAATCCTAAGGAATTTTATTACGTTACAGAAATGAAATTCGCAAAAATTAAGAATAGTAAGGAAAAGGATAAATCGACGGTTATTTACAACAGCAACATCATAATGACTGATATTCCTCTTGAAGCTTATGAGTATATCGTCAATGGCAAGCCGGCTCTTGAATGGGTTATGGGTCGTCAATGTGTAAAGACTGATAAAAAGAGTGGTATTATAAATGATGCCAATCGCTATGCTGTTGAAACCGTTGGAAACCCTGCCTACCCTCTAGAATTGTTTCAAAGGGTTATTACTGTAAGTTTAGAGACAATGAAAATCGTGAAAAAACTACCAAAATTAGAAATTAAAGAAATTGAATAAGCTTATAAAGCATACTCACATTATAGGCATGCTAATCTATAGGGGTATAGAATATAGCTATACCTCTTTTGTAAGTTGATTAGATATAATCTTAAAAGGAGTGTTTATATGCGTTCTTCTAAAAAGAAATCATTTGCACTTTTAGACACTATCATTTGGATTGCTTTAAGACTGATAAGAAATCCCATTTTAAATAGAATACGCTTCTTTTGAATTGCCTTTAAGAGATTATACCGTAATCTCAAATAATAGCTTTATCCTTTTTAAAAGCTCTGTTTGAAGAGAGTTATGTATATTCATTTTGCTATAGGTTTTGACAGTGTTTAAAACACCCAAAACCTCTACAAAACCCTCTTAAATATATATTAAAGATTGTATTTACGTATTGTGTTTAATATAGGTTGTTTATTTAAAACATTAACATATTGAAATATAATAACTTTTATTTTTAATTAAAAAATATATATAAAGGGGGTGTAAAAAAGAACCTCCAAAACCCCCTAAACCTCCAAAACTCATAACCATAATGATCTTGATAGCATTTCTTATAATTATAACTGTCTTTTGAAAGGCTTTAAAGGATCACATGTTTTCATAAAGCACATTTTAATCACTCACTAAAATCATAAATTTATCTATTTAAGCAGACTGATAAAAATTCATTAAAGGGATTTTGATAATGTAATCAGTTTTCACTTTCATACGCTTTTCATAAAACACGTTTTAATTACGCACTAAAATGATTACTTTTGTCGGTTCAATTTACTGACAAATAACTGATAAATATATATTATTAGTTGAATTTATGGCTGTATTGTCGATATAGGTTGTATCATTAAAATGCTAACATATTGAAATGTAATGTTTTTAATTTTCTCTCATTTGAAAAAAATAATATAGGGTATAAAAAGAACTGACTAAACTGACAAAAATGACAAAAGTCTATTAAAAGGGATTTTGCTCATCTCTAGAGTTATCAATCTCTCTTTAGATGTTTTCATAAAAAGCAATAAATAACAATTACCATTTCTTTTATGAAAATGAAAAATGATGCGGTGGTTATAATGAATAACAGCTATAAAACACCCGTGAAAAAAGACTGGTTTTCATAATCATAATGCAAATGAAAGCATTGGTTATAAAGACAGTTCCTATAAAAGGCTGTTAAGTTGCAAATGTGTTATAAAAAGAAATTAACAGAAATCTTTAAAACCATTTCATAAAAAATTGATAGGTTATAAAGTTAAAAATACACATGACGAGAGCGTTTCTAAATATTATAAATGTATAGATTCAAAAAATAACGCAATTGTTTAAGAAAGCCCATAATATAGCTTTAACAATATATAATACAAAAGAAGCAATTAATAAGCATATGATAAATATTTACACACAATGCATTTAAAAAAATCATAAAAAATATCAAAAAAGTGTATAAATTAATTAACAATAAATACGTATTTTGTTATATAAATAATCAAGTGATTAACAAACACTGAACATGTAGCGGATAGATTACGATACAATCTTTCCAAAGCTTTTAAAAACTGGCTATCTTTTATGCTTTAGTTAGCATATATGATGATTTTGTCGGGTGTAGTTACACCATACAATACCCTTTTATGGGAAAAGTGTAACAACGGACTACATGCCGTGTTTGTTAGCGCCCGACGCTCTTATGGGTGTCAATAACAAACATATAAACATGTAGGATTTAATTATGACAACTATATCAAAAAACACCCTCGTTATCTCTAAAATTGCAAATGAAACCACCTTTGTTAACAAACAAGAGCCTGCAAAAAAATATGAATTTACAGGTGAAACAATAGAGGTTGGCTTTAAAACACTTTATAGAATTAGAGCTTTAAGAGATTTTGGAGATGTTAAAAAAGGGGATTTAGGTGGTTTTATACAAGGTGAAAGCAACTTATCCCATGATAGCAATTGCTGGGTTGGAGGTAAAGCCAAGGTTTATAGCAATGCAAGAGTTTACGATAATGCCGTTGTAAGTGGTTATGCTCATGTAAACAATGTTGCTTGCATTTATGAAAACGCCCGTGTTTATGGCAAGGCTGTGGTGGCTGGTCAAATTTATGGCAATGCGAAAATCTCTGGATATGCTTGTATTTTTCCAAATGTAAAGATTTTTCGCAATGCTGTCATTAAAGGCGATACCTGGATTCACGGTAATATTGAAATCCGTAATAAAGAAACCGTCTATAACGATCAGTCACTAAATGACACTGCTTAAATAAAGCACGGGCGCGGCGGGGGTGCCCTCTCTTTAAAACATTTCATTCAAAAATTTTATCAAATCGTTATCACATTAAATTGTGAGGGTATCCTTATGTCTAAAAAATATGAATTAACCAGTGAAATCAAACAAATTAAAAATATGTTTACTAGAGAGATTACAACCCTTTATCGCATTAAAGCATTAAAAGACTTTGCTGATGTTAAAGCTGGGGTTGTCGGTGGTTTTATTGAAAAGG
>NZ_CAHOYM010000053.1 GCF_903679515.1 Bartonella gabonensis | reverse complement strand
CTATATATGAATTGCCAAAAACACTTACTTTATCGCAAATATATGTATAGCCTGTAATTTTTGCATTTTCATAAATACAAGCATCATCACAAACCACAGCAAAAAACCAAATTTGTGCATTGTCATAAATTCTTGCATTGCCATAAGCTTGCGCATAGCCAGTCAATAAAGCGTTATCATAAATTTTAGCATGCCCTTTTATAA
Source organism: Bartonella gabonensis (assembly GCF_903679515.1). Classification (GTDB taxonomy): domain Bacteria; phylum Pseudomonadota; class Alphaproteobacteria; order Rhizobiales; family Rhizobiaceae; genus Bartonella; species Bartonella gabonensis. Next base: position 7,127 of record NZ_CAHOYM010000053.1, on the reverse strand, counting down.
CAGCCCTGTCAGAGACTTCAGCATGATTTAAAACGCAGGCATGATCGTAAACAAAAGTTCTTCCAAAAACCAAGGCATTATCAGCAACCCTTGCATTGTCATAAATTCTTGCACAATCAAAAACTTTAGCATTGCCTTCAATTTTTGCATGATCGAAAACATAAGCTTCATTCAAGATTTTAGCATTATCAGAAACACGGGCATTATTATAAACACAAGCATTATCATAGACCCAGCAATCGCCATCATGAGAGAGGTTGCTTTCCTTTTCAATAAAACCACCGACAACCCCAGCTTTAACATCAGCAAAGTCTTTTAAAGCTTTAATGCGATAAAGAGTTGTAATCTCTCTAGTAAACATATTTTTAATTTGTTTAATTTCACTGGTTAATTCATATTTTTTAGACATAAGAATACCCTCACAATTTAATGTGATAAACATTGGATAAAATTTTGAATGGAAAAATTTGAAAGAGGGGCGCCCCCGCCGCGCCCGTGCTTTATTTAAGCAGCATCACTTTCATATTCGCTGTCATTATCATCATCATAATAGCCTTCAAAATCAGCATAATATTCGTCACGATAATAATCATCTTCGCTACCAAATTCGGGATATTCATTATCACAGATATCTTCATTCGCTTCTAAAAAGGCATTGCTATGAATATAAGAAGAGCCAGAAATAAGAGCATCACAAACAACGGCATCATCGAAAACACGTGATTCATCACAGATATAAGCAGAACCACTTATTTTTGCATTGCCACCAACATGAGCATCATCACAAATTACAGCATTATCGGAAATATGAGCATGGTCAGTAACACGGGCGTTATCATAAATTTGTGCATTGCCTTCAATTACAACGGCGTTGCTAGCATGTGCATTGCCTGAAAGCTTTGCATTGTCCTTTAATGTCATGCCTTCAAAAATAGCATTCCCATAAATTTGTGCATTACCATATACGTCTACAAAAAAGCTTTTTACTTTTGCATTTCCAAAGACGCGTGCATTTTGAAAGACCCGCGCTTTGTTATAAACCCAACAATTGCCCTCATGGGATAGGTTATCTTCACTTTCAATATACCCCCCGAGGTCACCTTTTTTGACATCTCCAAAGTCTCTTAATGCTCTAATTCGAGTTAAGAAATGACCATCTACATATTCACCATCATTAATAAATTCATATTTTTTTGCAGGCTCTTGTTTGTTAGCAGGTACAGTTTTATTAGCAATGTTAGAAACAACGGGGGTGTTTTGTGATGTAGTTTTCATAACTAAATCCTTACTGTTAGGTTCCTATTGACAGCCTATAAAGGCGCCGGGTGGTAGAAACACGGCAGTAAGTCCGTCGTTACACTTTTCTCATAAAAAGAGTATTGTATGGTGTAACCACACCCGACAAGATCATCATATATGCTAATCACAGCATAAAAGATAGTCAGTATTTTTAAAGACATGGGAGAGGCTGTTTCGTAACCTATCCGCTTACTGTTTAAGTGTTTCTAGCACTTGATTATTTATATAACAAAATACGTATTTATTGTCAATTAATTTATGCACTTTTTTGATATTTTTTATGATTTTTTTAAATGCATTGTGTGATAAATATTTATCATATGCTTATAAAACATTTCTTTTGTATTATAAGCTTTTAAAGCTATATTATGGGCTTTCTTAAACGATTGTGTTATTTTTTGAATCTATACATTTATAATATTTATAAACGCTCTCATCATGCATATTTTTAACTTTATAACCTATCATGTTTTTTGCGAAATGGTTTTTAAGATTTCTGTTAATTTCTTTTTATAGCACATTTAAAACTTAACAGACTTTATAGGGACTGTTTTTATAACCAATGCTCTCATTTGCAATGTAATTATGAAAGCCAGTCTTTTTTTACGGGTGTTTTATAGCTGTTATTCATTATAGCCACCGTRTCATTTTTCATTTTCATATGAGAAATGATAATTGTGATTTATAGCTTTTTATGAAAACATCTAAAGAGAAACTGATAACTATAGAGATGAGCAAAATCCCTTTTAATAGACTTTTGTCATTTTTGTCAGTTTAGTCAGTTCTTTTTATACCCTATATTATTTTTTTCAAATGAGAAAAAATTAAAAACATTACATTTCAATATGTTAGCATTTTAATGATACAACCTATATCGACAATACAACCATAAATTCAACTCATAATATATATTTGTCAGTTATGTGTCAGTAAATTGAACTGACAAAAGTGATCATTTTAGTGAGTAATTAAAATGTGCTTTATGAAAAGCGTATGAAAGTGAAAACTGATTACGTTATCAAAATCCCTTTAATGAATTTTTATCAGTTCACTTTAATAGATAAATTTATGATTTTAGTTAGTACTTTAAATACGTCTAAAAAACATGTGATCTTTTAAAGCCTTCAAAAGACAGTTTATAATCATAAGAAATCCTATCAAGATCATTATGGTTATGAGTTTTGAGTATTTTGAAGATTTTGAAGGTTCTTTTTACGCTCCCTTATATATTTTTTTTAAAATCAAAAAATAAAAATTATTATATTTCAATGTGTTATTTTTCATCAAGTTTTAGAATAACAACCTATAGTGATATGATAAACATATGGATACAACTAATAATATATTTTGAAGGTATTTTGAGAGTGTTAGAAACCTTCAAAACCTATAGCAAAATGAATATACATAACTCTCTTCAAACAGAGCTTTTGAAAACAATAAAGCACTCATTTTAGATTACGGTATAACCTCTTAAAGGCAATGTAAAAAAATCTAACTCTATTTAAGAGTGGATTTCTTATAAATCTTAAAGCAATCCAAAGTAGAGTATCTAAAAGTGCAAGTTTTTTCTTTTTAGAATAACGCATATAAACACTCCTTTTAAGATTATATCTAATCAACTTAATAGAAGAGGTATAGATTATGGTTATAAGACTCTATACCCCTTATAATTAGCATACCCATTATGTGAGCATGCTTTATAAGTTTATTCAGTTTCTTTAATTTCTAATTTTGGTAGGTTCTTAACGATTTTCATTGTTTCTAAACTTACGGTAATAACCCTTTGAAACAATTCTAGAGGATAGGCAGGGTTTCCAACGGTTTCAACAGCATAGCGATTGGCATCATTCACAATACCACTCTTTTTATCAGTCTTAACGCATTGACGTTCCATAACCCATTCAAGAGCGGGTTTGCCATTGACGATATATTCATAAGCTTCAAGAGGTATATCTGTTATTGTAATGTTGCTGTTGTAAATAACAGTGGATTTATCCTTTTCCTTACTATTCTTAACTTTTGCGAATTTCATTTCTGTAACGTAATAAAATTTCTCAAGATTAGAGATCTCTGTCTGTTTAGGATTGCCTTTTTTAAAGGTCACTGGATAAGGTTCCACATCTTCATAATTCACGTGCAAATGCCCCAGTTTACGCCCTGCTGTAACAAATTTCCAAAAATTATCAGCAGTTTTTACACAAGGGATACGAGGCAATTCTTTAGAGAGGTTATCAGCATAACGGGCACGATAATCTTCCGAATGAAGTAAACCGTAAACATAATAGAATAAATCATCTTTTGTTATATTCTCATTAGGATAAGCTGCTTTAAAATAAGCTAGACCTTCATCAGTAATAGCATCGCGACATTGTAAATCAGTTGTGTTGTTTTCCTCTGTAGAAATTAAAAATAAATGGGATTGTTTCTCACTTTTATTTTTTGAGACTATGGTGTCTTCATAAATATACCTTGGAAAACATTGACTAGTATCCATTGCATGAAAATCAGGTACTGTCTCAATCATGATGACAGAAAAACCTTTCATTGTTCCTGTACCTGTAACTTGAATCACTTTATTTTCAACCACTTTCCCCATAGGGAATATCCGCAGCATTTGAGAAACCATTTCATTAAAAGCACGATTATAATAGAGCCACTGTTGTGTAAAAGGACGATAAGAACTTTTGGTAAGGCAATTTTCTTCAAATTCAAAAATCTTTCCTTTAGTTAAATGTTTTTTAAGATTAAGACTCCAACTAACTTTGCTTTCATCCGCATTAACAAAATTGTCTACAGTTTTGATACGTGTTTTGAGATCAGAAAGTGGATAAGTATTATTAAACCGTTCTACTTCGTTGTTATAAAAAGTAATCATATTACTCATGTTTTCAGCTAAAACTTCACGGCTTGAGTTATAAGCCCAAGCGTCACGATTGGTTTTTAGACCACAAGAATAAATCTCAAAAAGCTTTTTACCGTATGATTTCTTATCACCTATGACTAAAAATGATTTAAAGCTATCATCACGTTGATCAAGCCAATCATTATGCCTATCCGGTTTGATTATTTGCCAACCTTGTTCACTCCGTGTAATACCATCAATGCTACCAAGGGATTCAATTATCGTAAGCTTTTCTTGTCTTGTAAGGTAATCTCCAATATCACGAAAATATATCTTACCATGCTGCTGTGCATTTGGATTTTTTACGAGAATCGAGATAGCAATAGGCGCTCGAGAACCTTCTCCAAAAATGCCCCCACTCTCTTTCTTACGCTGTTCTCCAGAAGTTCGTGCATTCCCCCGTAAATGGAAAATATAAAGGCTGCTAAATTCTTCAACGAGGCATTTGCGTAAACCATTTAAAGAACATGCATTAATAAATCCTGCGTTTGTAACAAAACCAATAACACCGCGGTCTTTTATACGGTCGCTAGCCCAACGAATGGCACGAATATAACTATCGTAAAGTGCTTGCATATTGATTGATTCAGATTGAGCGGCATAAGTCTCACTAATACGTTTATCTAATATGGGATAAGGGGTATTCTTTGCATTATCATTAGCGCTTTTTTGCCCTGTTGAATAAGGAGGGTTGCCAAAGATAACTTCGATATTCAGATTTTTTTGAAGCTCTAAATATTCACTGTTTTCTTTAAATAATTCTTGTAGCAGATTTTTCTCTTCAAGCATCCGAAACGTATCGGTTAAACCAATATGCTTAAAGGGAATATACTTTCCTTTCATAAGACTATGATAGGTCGATTCAATATTAATGGCTGCTATGTAATAAGCCAGTAAAACAATCTCATTGGCATGGATATCATGACGGAATTTATATTCCATATCCTCTGGTTTGATGAGATTGGATTGTAACAGCCGTGTGATAAAGGTTCCTGTTCCAGTAAAAGGGTCAAGAATAGAGACACCACGTGATCCCAAGCTTTTGCCAAACTCATTGCGTAAAACATCATCAACAGAGTGAATGATAAAATCAACAACCTCAACGGGGGTATAAACAATCCCAAGCCTATCCGTGGTTTTCTTAAACGCCTTGGTAAAAAAATCTTCATAAAGTTTGATAATAAGGTTTTGTCTTGCTTGGGGGGAGGTAATTCCAGAGGCACGGAATTTTACACTGTCATAAAACTCTTGTAATTCTTTCGATACTTGCTTGATATTGGTTTTATCCAACTCAGCTAAAATCTTTTCCATGGCTTGTGAAATAGCATTGTTTTGCACAAATTCATTGCCATCAAACAAGGCTTCAAACACGGGGCGCGTTACAAGATGTTGTCCTAACATCTCAAGCGCTTCCTCTTGTTTGATTTCACTGTTTAAGTTGTTTTGTAATTCCTTATGAAAGCTTTCAAAGGCATGATAGGCTTCACTGCTTTCATCAGAAAGAATGTCTTTAAGATGATTGATATGGTTTTGTGCAATTTCAGCTACATTGCCAGCCCAGATGCCCCAATAATCCGCAAGGGTAAATTTCTTAGCCAGAAGCGTTTTAAGGGCATTAGGAAACTCTTTATAAAAAGGTAATCTCATTTGCCCGTTATAGCTATGCTTTGGTTCATAGGCTGCTTTGCCAATATCAAGCCCCGTGCTTTCTGGTTTTTCATAAACATGGAGTTTATCTTCAACTGTCGTCATACTCTTTAAGGCAGCAATCTCTAAAGTATGACTTACGTCTTGACCTAAAATCATCTGGTTAAGGGTTACTTCAAAGTTCTCATCATGGGAAAGCAAAGCATTGATCACTTGCCAAACAACACTGTATCTCTTGTTGTATTTTAAAACCTGTTCAGCAGAAACCCCAGCCGGTATTCCAACGGGTAAAATGATATAACCTCTCTTCTTGCCCTTGGCACGGCGCATAATACGCCCCACCGCCTGTATCACATCCACTTGGCTTTTGCGCGGGTGTAAAAACATAATCGCATCAAGAGCAGGAACATCAACACCTTCAGACAAACAACGTACATTGGTCAACACACGGCAGGCATGTTCCCCCGCATCTTCTTTTAACCAATCAAGGGCTTCATTGCGCTTCTTGGCACTTTGTGTTCCATCAATATGCGCAAAGGTACACTGAAGAGGCGGTGTCTCTTTATAGAGCTTATGAAGATTAGACAATTCTTTCTGTATTTCTTGAGAATTAAATGTATCACGGATACGTTCAGAGGTCTTGATGTCTTTACAAAAAGCCAAAGCCCGCCGCATAGGTTTGGGGTCATCACTCAGATCAACTTTCAGATCTATTTTACTAAGAGCTTGATAACAGCCTATGATCTTGGTCTTATCATCAAGGATAAGTTCATAATTCTCATCGGTCATCAGATGTTGAATGGATTCACTGACTTCCTCTTCATTAACACCCAAGACAATAATCTTATAAGGAACTAAGAGTTCATTTTTGACGGCTTTGGAGAATGTGTAGGTGTGAAGATTTTTTCCATAGAGGGCTTCATCATCCATAGAGGCTAAAATGCCATTCATCTCATGGGCTTGTTTTTTGGCATGATCAGCAAAGATTTTTGGGGTTGCTGTCATATACAAACGTTTTTTGCCGCCAATAATGCTGTTATCATGAACCTTGATAAATTCAGATTCATGCTTGTCTGTTCCTAATACAACCCCCGTTGTTCTATGGGCTTCATCACAAATGATCAGATCAAATTCGGGTAATCCATATTCCTTTTGTGCATCCGAAATCACTTGAATGGAATGATACGTCGAAAAGACCACCGTCATTACATCAAGAGAGGTCTTATTGGCTTTACGTGCAAGTGCTTGCGCATCCGTTGTCGCCGGTAAAACAAGATCA
>NZ_CAHOYM010000052.1 GCF_903679515.1 Bartonella gabonensis | reverse complement strand
GTATTTAATTAAAAATAACAAATATAATTATTATTTTTTTCTTATACAGATAAATAATTATAATTAAAAGTGTTATTATTTTATCTTATAAAAGAAAATTTCTATTAATTTTTAATAAATAAAACTTTATTCTCCATGCGTCATATGCAAAAAATTAACTCTTGAAGAAGCTTTCCTTTACACACATTTTGCCGTAGTCTTCCGCTTCTTTTTTCATTGATATCATAAGAAAAAGCTCTCTCTCTCCATAGCAACAATCCCACTTTCTATGCAATATCCATCAAAGTTGATCGATAAAATGCAAAGCAGAAAAATAATCTCTCACGTCTCTCCCCCAATCACTATAGTAATAAACACAGCATATAACACAACAATAGCGTGGAGACCTATCAATACAAATCATTATTGTAAAGAGCTTAATTCTATCAGACTATAGAATATAATAACACTTAAGCAAACCCTCAAACAACCCAATATATTGTACTCATTTCCTAAAACTTTTTACTTAAGACAAACATAATAAAAATGACCGTCTAATTTTATTAGACAAATATTATAGAATAAAAAGTCAACACGCTTTATTTATTTAACTTAATTCATGATCTCTTATAAGATCTAAGTTAATATTTATTTTTTTCCTGAAATACGCTTGAGTTTCTCATTCTATTTTATAAAATATTCCACACATAAGAACAGTAATATCCTTAATAAAAGAGAGCAGATATTCCACTCACTTTATAAGCTAAAAGCCAATAAACAACAGCATTCAATTTTTCACAGTTATTCTCTCCCATGAGAGATGCGATGATAATATTCAGTCTAGGAAGAAACACGCCTTTCTTGCATCATAAGTGAGATCTTTAAAGTTGTATATTCAACATTTTTTCTCTCATAATAAACGTTAAAACGTTTTTCTTATTCACCTTTAATGACTAAATTATCCATTATAGACCATAAATTTTGGAACATAATGGAGCAGCGAGCATTTTATCTCCAGCATATTCAAGGAGATAAAATATGGAAACCCGCATTCCTGAAAAAACACCTTTCGATACGAATTTTCTAGGGGAGACATCCTTAGAGACAGAATATCCTTTTTTCCAAACACCCATTTCATGGTCAGCCATCTTTGCCGGACTGGTGACAGCTCTTGCCACCTCAATCTGCCTCTATTTTTTGATAGCAGCCTTAGGATTTGGCCAAATGGATTTCACCTCCTCCACCCCTTTTGGAGGCTCTTTCCTGTCCTTTGGCATAGGCTCTCTTATCGTTATGTTGATAAGTCTTGCTTTGGGAGGATTTGTTGCTGGTCGTTTTGCTGAATCCTCAGGAACCCTGCATGGCTTTCTCACTTGGGCTCTTATAACACTGCTGATGACCCTCCAAGCCATCCATGTAGTTTCAAGCACAGCAAAAATAGGAGCAAAAGCTGCCCTAGAAAACAGTTCCATGATCCAACAAACTGTGGATAGCTTTAAAACAAACATTTCCCCCTTGCTTGCAAAATTAAGCAGCGAGGATTTTACAAATTTTTTGACAAAAAACAGCGATAATGACATCAATTTTGAGCAACTTGGCAATGAATTGCGCACCCTTCTCAACAAAAGTGATATACCTGCGCTCAATCCTGAACGTTTAAAACAATCCTATCAGGCAGCGCTCAGTGATATTGGGGAAGCAATCACAGCATTTAAACGAGACCCATCTCATTACCGCACCACTCTGAAAGATCTAGAAGAACGTCTTTCTGATCGTGCAAAAGATCTGACAGCAAAATTTGATCGTAGCGATATCATCAATGCCCTCATAAAAGATGGCATGCCCCGTGCAGATGCACAAACAGCAGCCAACCGTGCCCTGCATGTCTATCAAAAGGCAGAAGAAAAAACGACAAAAGCGATAAAAGCGCTTGAAGAACGGGCTGAAACCCTCTCTGACAATCTTAAAAATACCATCAAGGGCGCCAAAAACACAGCCACAAAAGTCACAAATACCGCCTCTAACATGGGATGGTGGGGCTTTTTAGGCAGTCTGATAGGAGCGGTAATTTCCAGTGTTTGTGGTTATTATGGTTATAGAAGCCGTAAAGACTTTTTAAAACTTTAAAACTTACACCTCTTAAACAAACCCCAAAAAAGCTGTGCAGATTTGTGCAGCTTTTTTTTGCATTTTTTTGATGAACTCTTTTCTATCATTACATCTCCTATAGGAAACTTTACTGTCTTGCTCCTCTCATAAAGCTCCCCCTGAAAAACGAAAGAATACCTTATCATCGCAAAAAGATATTACACTCGTTTTCAATACAGCCCTTATTGCAAGAATTTCCTTTTTCCACTTTCAGCAAAAAAAACTAGAAAAAACAAAATGAAACGATAAACCATACAAGTTATACGAAAGAAGAAATTTTAGCTCTAATATCTTGGGGAGGGGCATTGTGACAAAGAAAAAATCCATGATTTTCGCCCAAATAGGGCTTTTTCTCGTTTTGGGCTTAAGCAGTTTTGCTGATGAAACAGCTCAAGTCACATTTGCCTTACACTTAGCAAAAAGTACAGCCTCCATTTCCATGCTACTTTTTGCAGGGCTTATAGGGGGGATTTATGCAGGCTCCATCGCTCCGCGTCTTTTGCATCGCTTCCAGCCAGCGCACACGATCACCGTTGTTTTATTGTTTGAAGCACTTTTTATAGCCACAGCCGCAATCGCCAACCAGTTTTGGCTTTATATTGCCCTTTCTTTTGCACTAGGCTGTGCTGGTTCAATCTTTTGGTCTACTATCCTTATTGCTATCCCTGAATTCGCAAACAACGATCACCAATTAGACCACATCAATCGCATCATCCAAACAGTTCGTAATCTTGGCTATATTGCCGGACCACTGTTAGGGGGCATATTATATAGTCTATCAAGCGGGCAAAAAGGGCTTTTTGCATTGTCAATCATAGTTCTCTGTGCAGCCTTGATCACGATATACTGTTTTAAAAGCTTAAAAATGCATGTGCCAACAACAAACATGGCACAGCAGGCCAAAAAGGGGCTAGACTTAACAGGGCTTTTGCGTAAAAAAATGTTGTCTATGCGCTTTCCCCCCTCATCATCACCATCATCCTTACCTCAGCTCTCAATGTGTTGTCGATTGTCCGCATCCGCACCGAGCTACAGTTTAGTGCAGAAATCTGTGGCATAATCAGCAGCATGATAAGTCTCGGCCTCGTGGTGGGGCCACTCTGCTTTTCCAGCCTTTTTCACCATTTTGGCGCTGCAACCATTGGTTTGGCAATTTTCTGCTTTTCTTTAACAAACTTCACATGGCTCATGATATTCTCATTTTTTATTCTTGGGAGTGCCAACGGCGTGCAAAATTCTCTGATGGCAAGTTCTATGATGAAAGCTATCCGGAAAGAACAGCGAAACAGCCAAATGCCTGCCTATATCTTTATCATACACACAGCCGTATGCATTGGTTTTATCAGTGCAGGTTTTGTAAAAGTACCCATACCCAACACACACTCTTTATCATCGGCATCGCCACCATGATCACAGGCATATTAAGCTTATCGTAAACAGCACTCTGCAAAAAAAGGAATGGGATAATGCGTAACAGACTTCGCCATTTTTGTCTCAAACAAACCATGCACAAAAAGAACATGGCAATCACCACTCACATCATTGTCTCTCCCATACCTCCTCCTACCCCATGAGATTTTGATAAACCACTCCGTGTAGAGCAACGAATAACCATTGCCCCAATTTGATATTTTAAAGCAAAAAAACGATAACATCATGCACCAAGATCCCATAGAACAAACAACCACATTTTTTGTCAAAGCGGAAATGCTGCACTTGGGTAAAGAATAAGGATCAAAAGATACCCCTCATAAGACCTAGTATGGGAACAGAAAACACTGCCCCGCTTCTTTACACCCTCATTCAAATGGCAAGACCGCGCACAATTCTTGAAATCGGTGCGGGGGATAGCACGCGCTTGATTGCTAAAGCACTGCAAAAAGCAAAACAAGCATGGCAACAAGATAAAAACTTTTAGAATCCTCGACTTGAGAAGAACATACAGCTTTGCTTGCCCCTTCAGGAGTCCTTGAAAATTATCAACCACAATTGATCACCATTGATGCTTCTTCAGCAGAAAGTCAATCCGCTGAAGAAGCATCGCAAAAACTGCTCCAAGACGAGCGTATTGAAAAAGATACCGTAACATTCATCCTTAAAAATTTCTTCTCTCTCGACGAAAACACACTGAAATCTTGGGGACCCATAGATTTTGCTTGACTTTATGCTGGAACACCAGCAGATGCTGTGCGATTTGTTACCACACTTTGGGAACATATCACCGCTGGTGGTTATCTCTGTTTGCATGAACCAACCATGACCACAACCATTGCTCTCGATGGAACACAACGGGAGCAAAGTGTTAGAACCCCTTTGTGGGAAGAAATTCTCTACCGTCTTGATGGATCCTATGAGGCTTTAACCCTCCCTAAAAACCACAAATATTGCTAAAGTGGTCTGGGGATTATTCGCAAACGCACCCCTTCAGAACAAATTGTACGCACACAATCACTCCAAGCAGGACTGATAGAGATCAATGAGCTGCCCATTCGCAATGATCTTTTGCCTATGGGACAAGAAACACTTCACAAATGCAGCCAAACCAATTCACTGATCTCTGCCATGACCTCACCAACACTGCGCACTGTTTATGCCGCCATTATCCTTGGTGCGAAAAATCTTTCTGAAATCCTAAAAACTGTCAATTGTGATGCAAAAACCATTCACAAAGCGATCAATCGTTTTTTGAATCTTGGTCTTATTCAAAACACAACAGCAGGATTTCAAGCGGAAGAGAGAAAATTTAAGCGACCGCCATTTAGAAACAGAAGAGATGCTGGAAAAAATTGTTCAAGCCTTTCAAAGGGAAAAAATCTATAGCGAAACGGAAATCTCCAAGATATGCAACCTCTTTACGATAGATTTTGCCAGATTACGACGCACTCTGGTTGAGAGAGGATTTTTACAACGCCATACCGGCAAATATCAACGCATACGCTAAAAAATACCAAACCTTTTGAAAAGAAAATTTAAAAAACTAAGAATTTAAAGTAAATCTGATCATCTTTCCTTAAGGAATGTACAGAACGCCCAACACCCCTCTGCCTTGAGACAAAAAATCTAGAATGACAGGGTATAAAAGCGTAAATTAAAACAATCCCTGCCCCCTCTCTTCTCTCATAATAACCTTGCATATAGGGAATTTATCATAACAGACTATAGCTTTGCGGTTATGAAAAGAAATCTGCGATAAACAAAGGGGACAAATTGGTAAAACACTCTGCCAATCTTTTAAAATATCTCCCAAGTTTTTTAATGCCCCCCACAAAAACAAAAGAGCGTAAATGCTTTAACAAAGAAAAGAATTGCTACACAAAAAATAAACAGATCAAATAGTTTTTACTGTTAAGACAACCGGAATATTTAAGCATATGCACTTAAAATATACAGTGCACAAATAAATACCTCTCGCCTTACCGCTTACAGGAACAAAAAATTCTCAACCCTCATGAGCCAACCAGGATTGGCATTTTTTACCACTGGTATAACTCTAAGAACAACGCTATGAAGAGCATCCTTTAAAACAAATAAAATCAATAGTGCGATTAAAAATGAAATTTTACGGAAAATTCTCAGTTTCAAGGCAAGTGTGCACCTAATTCTCATCACCACTCTTTTGAGCAATGTTGGAGCCTTTATGGTCGTTCCTTTTTTGGCGATCTACCTCAACAAATTGAATTCTCTCAGTGCAATAGAGGTGGGGACTATTATTGGAACAGCTTTTTGGTGCCAAAGAGCAGGCTCCCTTTTAGGAGGAATACTTTCCGATTATGTACATATCAAAAAAACCATGCTTTTAGGTTTAGCGATGCGGATTCCAGGCTATATCATCATTGGTTTTACGCATAATTTTTATCTCTTACTCCTCTCCTGCATCGTTATTGGACTAGGAAGCAGTATATACTTTCCTGCTGCAAAATCTTTTTTAGTAAAAAACGTCTTTCAAGCTGACAAAGTTGACATTTTAGCCATCAGATCAGTTTTTGCCAACATAGGAACCGCCATTGGTCCATTACTTGGCATGCTCATTTTAAAAGTTCAGCCTCACCTATTATTTAGCTTGGTTGGCTTCATCTTTATTTTATTATTTCTTCTCAACTGCACATTAAAAGAAAGTCCAGAAAACAGCACACGCAGTAAAATAAATTTTTCTGATTTTCGAAAACTACTTACCAACAAGACGATGCTTGGTGTAGCATTTTTTACGTTTTTATTTCTCTTTCTTTACACACAACTCGAAGTCATGATCCCTCTGTTTGCTGACCAAACTTTTAATAGAAGTGCCCCCTCATACATTTTTCTCCTCAATGCTCTTATTGTTATTTTTTTCCAAATCCCTGTCTCAAAATGGTCTTGTCGAGAAAACTCCAAAACGCCTATAGTGTTATCCTTTGTATTTTTTGGGCTCTCATTTTTTATTTTCCACGCTCTTGATCATTCTTACTTTAGCTTCTTTTTAGCAATTGTCCTTTTTACTTTTGCCGAAATTATTATGCGTATACGCCTCGATTATGGTGCGACAAATATAGATGAACGCCTTATTGCTAGCGCATTTGGCATCATGAGTTTGTCGAGTGCTTTTGGAGGATAGGAATTGGTTTGCTGATCTCAAGCTTTGGCTTATTATGCTTTGGTTATACGATAAGCATGGATGAGCTAGGATTCTTACTAAGAGGTGTAGGGCTTGGTATTGCCACTATTGTATGTCTGTCCGCCCCCATCCAATATGTCGATCGCCTATACCCCAAAGATACAGCGGTTATCACACGTATATTACAACAAATAGGTGGTGCTTTGGGAGGTGTGTGCGCTGGCTATTTGCTCCATTCGCTAACAAAAGGAGTTCTTTCCCTCAACCAAACATATCTCATATTCTTCCTCTTCTCTATCGCTGTATTTTTACTGTTTTGCCTCACACTCTCCTTATCGCGTAAAGAAAAAAGCGCAAATTTATGAAATGCTTTGTTGAAAGACTATAATATTTGCAATGGATAAGATCATAAAGTATTTGTTTGGTTGAAAAACACCAATATGCAGAGACCTCTACCCCACCCTTCATACATTTTCAGAGCGAAGAGCCCGCCTCTTATCACAAAAATAATATATCCACGCCCTACAGTTTTTTCCATAATCTCTCGCTTTAAAAGCCATCGCGCTGTAAAATTTCCCAAAATATAAAAATATAGGGAAGTGAAACACCAATATAGCTATAACTGATATAGATTGTTGGCAAACCCAAACTTGTAAGTAAAAAAGGCGACTCCACAATATAAGCAAAATATGCCGCCATCATTTTTACAAAAGAATGCTCAACGGAGGGGCTTCTTAAGCTCTAAAATTGGGCACACCTCTCTCCGCTTTCTGATAGGTGCGATTATTTCGAGTGTTTGTGGTTATTATGGTTACAGAAGCCGTAAGGATTTTTGGGAGCTTTAAAATTTATTCCTCTCAAGCAAGCATAAAAAAGCTGTACAGATTTGTACAGCTTTTTTTCATTTAGTTATTTGAGGGATTGTTTTTCTTTATTTCTGTTCTCTTTATTTTTCCAAAGGATGTGAATTTTCTAAAGAAGCAAAGAGGTTATTGTTCTGGAAGGTTTGCGCTTTATC
>NZ_CAHOYM010000051.1 GCF_903679515.1 Bartonella gabonensis | reverse complement strand
ATGAATATTGTTAATAAGTATTTCTCTTTTTTTAATGATTTATAATTTCTTTACTTCTAAAATAGGAGAAAGGGAAAATAAATGTCTAAAAATCCGCTATTATATACTTTTATGATAATTATTATTTGTTTTTTGCAGATTATAGAGGTTCATGCGAACCTTTGGAGGGGAAAATTTCAACAGGATGATTTTATTGCTCTGCGGGAACAGAAGAAAGATATTTTTGTTCAGGGAGCAAGAGGTGATATCATAAATATTTCAGGTCAAATAAGTAACAAAAATAGTAGCTCTCTTATCGGATCAAATATTCAAAACATCATATTTACCGCTCTTTTAGTTTGGAAACTTGTATCTAAAGCGGTTGAAGTCTTGAAAACATGGGCTGAATCTAAAATTTCTCAAACCTTTGTGAATTGGCGAGATTCACTTTATCATTAATTAGCTATATCAATTAGTTTTAAAATTAAGTTCACGTAGTGTTAAACTCAGTTTATGATTTTTATAACTAAAAAGTGTAGAAGGTTTATATTAATAGAAAATTTAACTTTCCTCTTAAATATCACTATCTCAATTTAAGATTTTATCTATAGCTGTGAAATAAGGAGGTAAATGAGTGGGGTATATGTCCTTATCTAAAACAGCATTGTGTTGTATTGGCATGTTTGTTTTTAAGAGTGTATGTATCAATCTCACCTCATGGTTGTATTCGTGAATGGTATATAAAAAGCAAGTAAAATAAAATAGTTATGTCTAATATAAGGGAATAGGTGAGTCTTGATTCTATTACGTTTTTTTGCCTCTATCCCTAACTTTTTTGGAGCTTTTTTATAGCTTCAAGAGCGAGTCTTTTACGATCTGCGCTCTTTGTGTAAAGAGATGCCATAGCATCATTTGTCCAGCCAAAAATCGCTTTGAGTTGTGAGACTGTTGCACCAGAGTTAGCTGCGCGTGTTGCTGCTAATTTTCTTAAACCATGTGCTGATTTTTTTATGCCTGCTGTATTACAAGCCTCTCTAAATGCATCGCCAAAACTTTCTTTAACGAGTTTTTTACCTTCTTTACCACAAATAAATGTTTCATCACCAATAGGACCAGTTTCAAGTGTTTTGGCTAATTCCGGTAAAATAGGTAGAAAAACATCTGTTTGGAATTTGCTTTTCTCTGTTTTGAGATGAATGATATTATCTTTTACATCTTTCCAACCAATGCGAACGGCATCACCACGACGCAAACCCGTATATAAGAGGACATCAATCCAGACACGTTCATGGGTACCATGATGCCATTTTTGATAATACTTTTCGACATCTTCTTCTGTCCAAGCAGCAAAGCCATTTTTATTGTGAAGGGCTGGTCTCTTAACACCTACTGTTGGATTACTTTCCAAAAGATCTTGTTCAATTGCCCAATTAAAAAGTCCATTAAGGGCTTTCAGAAAGCTTATAGCCATTGCTGGCGTTTCTTTACGTCGTTCAACACCTGCTATGATATGTTTCTTTTCAATTGTTTGGTATGGAACGTTGCCTATTGTATCGCATACCTTCATAAGAATGTATTCTTTTTGTTTCTTGGTAGTATTAGAGTAGCTATGCCAATTAGAGCTGTTTAAATATTGCTTAAGCAGCCATGCGAATGAACCTTCAACAAGTTTACCGGTTTTGGATTTAGGAAGTATAAGCCCTTGCAATTCGGCAAGTGCGCTTTTGTAGTTATCAACAAACTCCTGCGTTCCATAGGTTCCGCGGATTCGAATACGTTTTCCATGACCAATACGTACATACCATATAATTCTACCATGACGTGTGATTTCTTTAACAAGATGAGGAGGGCGTGGTTTAGGCATGGTATTTTACATCTTAGAGAGTGCGGTTTCGTAATATTCATTCGTGGACAAATTTAAAAGTTTGTCTGTATGGTTTACTGAATTTGGTATTGGGATATCGGATTTAAGATAGATAAGCAGTTCACCGGTGGGCTTTATTTCTATGAGTTCACACCCTTGCTTTTTTGCTTCTCTTAAAGCGCGTGCAATGGCTGGTTGTGTTATGGTAGCTGGACGAGGCGCCATATTTTTCTCCTTACATTTAAGACGCAATTCACCCGTGTTGTGAATCACGAATGGGTTGAAAATTGTTATGAAAGGGTGGAGATAGAGGTGTTATAGAACACCTTCTGTTTAAAAAGTTGCAAGTTATGTGTTAAATGTGCTTAATTTCATATTTCCAATTTGTTAGTTGTGTAAGAGCCTTCGCAATTTCTCCCCTATGACACAAGCACACATCAGATTCAAAACAAGTAATAGCAACACGTTTTTTATCTAAAAAAAGCTGGTATAATTTTTCTATTGCATGAAGATTATCCTTAAGAGTTGTATTTTGGTAATCTTCAAAAAGCTCTTCATAATCTTCTCGTATTTTCAGATTGCGTCTTTTTTCAGAGGCAATTCCAAGTTCAGGCATGTGCATATATTCAATGCCAATGTTGCTTACAGCTTTCTCTAATTGCCTTTTCGAAAAACCATGTTTTCTACTTATTGGATTTTTACGAACATCACACAAAGCTTTAACATTGTTTTCTATGAGGCAATTCAGATAATGGTCTAATGATTTTCCTTCATAGCCAATGGTAAAAAAACAAGGCTTCTCATCTTTGCTATTACACATGTTTAATTTCCTTATGTAAATGGGCGGGGTGCTAGGAGGTATGTGAAAAGAAGCACCCCTACAATTTTAAGCGGCGTTTTTAGAGAGCTTTTTTATCTCTCTTTCTATTTCTGCTAAGAAGCTTTCAACCGCTTGATTGATTTGTTCAATTTGCTTTTCATCACGGAGGATACGTTTGATTTTCATACGCAAATGAGATGAATCTCCCGTAAAACGCGGGTCATAACTGATAAAATCACACCACTTACGTCCCGTACAAGCCATTTGAAATTGCATTTGTGCAAGATATTCTGGTTTAATTTCGTTATCGATAATGAAACGCATATGATTAGTTGATCTAGGGCATTTGATTTCGATTAGACCCTCTTTATCAATAAGCCCATCAGGGCTTGCCCCCGCCATTTGAATTGTAGGGTGTTGAATAAAGCCGCATTGAGTGACTTGTGTATCATAAATGAATTCATATTCTCTCAAGGCATCTTCTTCATGTTCAATGCCCCATCTCATGTCTTCGGTTTCATAATAGGGACTTGTTTGCCCCGTTAGACGCTCTGTAATGAGTTTAATTTTATAGTCCTCATATTTGCTAGTAGGGGTTCCCTTTGCTGTTTTGCTGATAACGTTGTAAATGTTTGAAGCGGTCACTTTACCTAAACGGGCTTGAAACCATTCTGCTGTTCTTTGTTCCATTTCACACCGCCGTTTGTTGTTGTATTGGAGCATATTCAATATCTTGGATATGAATATATTCGGCTTCTTGTATAGGGGCGTCTATTTGCTCTTTTTGTGGGCGAGATTGTAGAGTTCTTTCCATTTGAAAGTTTTTTCTTCTTTTCAACAGTCCCAAAACTTCTTGCGCTTTTTCACAAGACAAATCTTTTAGATTTTTTACCTTCGCGTAAAAGAGAAGATTATTTTCATCTGTTCCAGTTTCTTCAATTAGCCCTTTTATTTGTTCAAGCATGTCATAAGAAACAAGTTGTACTTGTGTGATGTTATTAATACGTTTAGCTTCGTCTTCTTCATAAATACCGGAAAAACCAAAAGCGTAGCGTGCACATTGTATAGTGGCTTTATGACGTAACATACGTGCTGGGTATTTTTTCCAAGCCTCACTTTTTTCTTGTTTGCATTCTTTTAAATGTTCGGTGACTTCGACAGGGTTTGTAACGCCTTTGAGATGAATGGCACATTTAATGGCAATGATCTCACCATCTTTATCAAGTTGATCTTGAAAGGTCATACCATCAAAGTCCGGATTAGACTTAATGATCTTAATCCATCCATCAATGGAGACAACGGGTATCATGCCGCCGCCGGTTTTAGGGAATATATAGATCTCTTTAGTTAGAGGATTGAGACCATACTTATTTGCAATAAAAAGAAAAATAGCAAATTCTTCATCAGAGATTTTTTCGGCATTTTTTTCACCAATGCAAATTTTTGTAAGAGTTTTCTTAAATTCTTCGTAAGAAAATCCATATTTCGTTGCCATAGTGGCTAATGGTGAATCTGTCATTATTGTTTCCTTATTTTAGGCGCAACTCACCCGTGTCGTGAATCACGCATGTGTTCAAAGTTGTTTGTTTTGCTAGAAAAGGAGATAGGATTGATTATTGATAGAGATGCTTAGTATTGCAGATATCAATATTCCCACATATAACCGCATTTCCGAGGAGAAGGGTGTCTCCACAAATTTTAGCGTTACCATGTACTTTTACATTTCCGACAATTTGGGCATTATCGTAAATTGTAGCGTTATATTCAATATTAGAATGTCCATTAACTCTTGCATTTCCGCGCACGACAGCCCCTATACCTATAGCGGCATAATCATAAACTCGTGCATTGTCATGAACAATGCCATTAATAATAGCACTGCCAAAAACTTCGGCATTGCCATAAATACGTGCACTTGCTTCAACTGTAGAATTTCCTAAAATTTTTGCATTTTCGTAAATGATAGCATTGTCACAAACCTTGGCATATTCATAGACCCATGCATCACCATAAACTTTCGCATTCCCATAAACCTTGGCACGATGCCCAACCCAACAATTGCCTTCATGGCTTAAGTTGTCTTCTTTTTCTATAAAACCGCCTAGATCACCAACTTTAACTTTTCCAAAATCTCTTAAGGCGCGGATACGGTGTAAAGTGTGACCACAAACCTCGATTTTCTCATCTGTCAGTTCGTATTTCTTTTCCATGATTATTTTCCTTTAAGTTAAACTATTCCTTTGTCGCTCTTGAAAAAGAACGGCATTGGTTTGTGTTGTAATTTTTTTGAAAGGGGGGCGTTATTAGAAACGCCTTTCATAGTTTTTAAAGCACATCTCAAGGATAACGGTTCTGTTCTTCATAAGTACCGTAAACCTCATCTTCATATCTTTGTTTTGCTAAATCATCTAAAAGGTCATGGTAAGCATCACTTTCACGTACAAAGTAATGAACCTCACTCTCTTCATCGAGATGTTTGATATTTTCTTTTACATATGCTTCTGCAATCTCTTCAGAGATATCTTCACAACTCTTTTCAGAAGGATTTATACGAAAGATTTTGAAGACATCATCTACCCCATCAATAATGCTTAGAATTTGACTTGCATCAAGTGGTCCAGATTCTGCAATGTGTTCATCTCTATCAAAGTAAACTAAATGAACTAATAAAATTTCATCAGAATTTATAAGCACTGGTTTGTTCACAACTACCTCCATAGAGCCTATTGGCAACCGTTAATTTTTACGATATGGGATATTTGATACCAAAATGGTAATTTAAAGTCAATACCAAAATGGTTATTTTTTTTATTTTATATTTTTATGAGTAGAAAAAATGGATGATAAATGGTCAATTAATACGCAAATATTGGAACTATGGAATAAATTGACAGAAGATGAAAAAAGAGAATTTATTCTTTTTTATCTTGATAAAATGAAGAAAGGAGATCAAGAAGTTTAACCTTATTATCGTAGCTTAGATGCTCTAACATGTCTTCAATTTGTTCATCTAAGCTATTAAGCTTGTTTCCTGAAAATAACAGTTGTTTAGGGGTGATTTTTAAGTGCGGTGCCAAACGTATAGCCCACTCTTTTGTTAATTTTCGTTGCCCATTTTCTAAACGAAAAATTTGCGGCTGACTAGTTCCTACCAGTTCGGCTAATTCTTTTGAAGTTAAGCCCACTTTTTGTCTGAAAAATTTCAAATTATTCATGATTCTTATCCTAATTAAAAAAAATATCCTTTCAAATTCCAATATGGTAAAAATTGCTTGCGTTAATAATACCATTATGGTATAAAAAGGAATGTCTAAACTAAAACTATATTTATCAAAGAATAATATTACTTATGCCGAGTTTGCGATTTTGGTAGGTGTTACGCAAGCATCTGTAGCACGTTATGTAAATAAGAAGCGATTTCCGCATCCTAAGATAATCCAAAAGATAGCAGAAGTTACTGATAATTACGTAAGTCCTAGCGATTGGTATCAAGAGAATTTTCCTTCAATTTCTAAAAATTGCAGCGTTGATAACAGCAGCGATACTTTACAGCCTTAAGGAGATCAGTGGTGGCAGTTGAAAAGAAGTATGAACTAACAGATGAGACAATCGAAGTTGGTAGATTGACGCTTTATAGAATTAGAGCATTGAGAGATTTTGGAAAAATTAAAGCCGGTGATCTAGGCGGTTTTATAGAATATGAAGACAACTTAAGCCATGAAGGCAACTGTTGGGTTCGTGATAATGCCAAGGTTTATGGTTATGCCAAGGTTTCTAATGATGCCAATGTTTATGGCAATGCTAAGGTTTATGGTCATGCCGAGGTCTGTGGGAATGCCGAGGTTTTTGGAGATGCACATGTGTATGACTATGCTGAAGTTCAGGGTTTTGCCTGTATTCATGGTAAAGCCAAGGTTTTTGGCGGCGCTTGTGTTCATGATAATGCAGAGATTTATGACAATGCATGGGTTTATGGTAGTGCGCATGTTTATGGTCATGCAGAGGTTTATGGCGGCGCTTGTGTTTTGGACGATGCTTGTGTTTATGACCGTGCGAAAGTTCATGGTGCTGTAAAGGTATATGGTGAAGCCAATGTTTATGGTGAAATCGAGGTTAACGGTACTCAAGAATTTTGCGATGAAAACAAAGTTTACATGCGTTCACATAGCACGAATGAAGCGTATAAGAATGATGACAGCAAGCCTCGTTTAGATCTTATACCCCCATTTGCATTGCTTGAAATCGGTCGTGTTTTGGATTTTGGAGCCAATAAATACGGCGCAAACAATTGGCGTAAAGGCATGGATTGGAGCCGGTTTCACGGGGCAGCTTTACGTCATTTATTAGCATGGTTTGGTGGAGAAAATAAGGATGCTGAGAGTGATTTATCACACTTGGCACATGCGGTTTGTTGCCTTCTTTTTTTAATGGAATGCGAAGCTAAACAGATTGGTTGTGATAACCGCCCGCATAAAAATTAATGGAGAGCAGAATGAGTTTAAATGAAATGATAAAGACTTTAGAAGTAGAAACTCAATCCCGTGATGAAGAAATTGACCTACTGAAGCGAAAGCTGGATGCGTATGATGAAACGTTCGGTAAGAACATCAAATCTATGTATGAACTAATAGCAGAAATTAAATACCGTAATAAGGAAATTGAAAAGCTTACACAAGAGGTTAAGCAGCGTGATGAAAAAATTAAGAAGCTTAAACAAGCGCATAAAGAAGCGATTCAACAGAAAGACATAGCTCTACACAGACGATTTAAAGAAGTTCAATTCCTTAATAAAGAAATTGAACAGCTTAAAGACGAGCTTAAGCAGCGCGATGCATCTGTAAACGAAAATTCTCAGAAGAATAAGAAGAAAAGTAAGTGAGGTGAGAGATGGAAGATATGAAAGTTAAAAAGAAATATGAACTCACAGATGACGTAGTTGATCTTGGCCCTTTTAAATTACACCGTATACGCGCATTGAGAAGCTTTGGTAAAGTAAGAAAAGGTGATTTAGGTGGCTGGGTAGAAAGTGAAAAAAATCTTAGCCATAAAGGAAATTGTTGGATCAGTGGTTTAGGAG
>NZ_CAHOYM010000050.1 GCF_903679515.1 Bartonella gabonensis | reverse complement strand
CAAGGGAGTTCCAAGGGAGTTCCAAGGGAGTTCCAAGGGAGTTCCAAGGGAGTTCCAAGGGAGTTCCAAGGGAGTTCCAAGGGAGTTCCAAGGGAGTTCCAAGGGAGTTCCAAGGGAGTTCCAAGGGAGTTCCAAGGGAGTTCCAAGGGAGTTCCAAGCAATTTTCTAGATTGAATCAATCAAAATTATTGGTTCGCACCTCATAAAAGCCAAGCTTGTGGAGAGAATTTATGGGTGAGGAAATATTTGAAAAAGCACTAAAAATATCCCTTGTGAATGCTCTTTGATGTTAAAGGTTTTTTGTATGGGGGGTGATGGTGCTCAACTGATGCTTTTAGGGAGTAAAGAGGGGTATGAAGGTACAAAAAGGCTTGATGGCTCACTTTACGGGGGAGGGGCGCCTATTTACAGGCGCTGTTTTGAAATGAGCTTGGAGGCTATTAAGAAATATTAAAAAAGTGCGTGAAGAGAAAAGTGTCTTCTGTGTTGGATGTTTTTTTGTGAAGAGGATGATTTGAAACACGATAAGTAAAAATATTAACATTGTGTTTTCTATCAGTCCATTGTGGTTGTCGCCGATGTAAGCCCCGTAAAGTTCGAAGAGTGATGATAGATGTTGGCTTTAATTCTTGAAATTTCATCTTTTTCAAAAATAAAAAGCTATGCGCATGGCGAAAATTACACAAGAACATTACCCAAAAAGAGAGGTAGGTTTTCTTTATTTGGGCATATAAAAAGCTGAAACGGCTTGCTTTTCATCGTTTGGGTTTTTGCTTTTTAATAGGTTGTTATAGGAGGGATGGACGTTGATGGACAGCGGGAATGGATTTTGACTGTGGCATTTTCATTGTTAAGGTTTTTTGCGAGGTTGGAAAATATCTTTTGGCTGAATAAAAACAGGGCTGAACAGCTTAGAAATTTTTTTGAAGAGAGGAGTTTATGGTTTGAAAGGCTCTTTTAAGAAAAAATATCAAAATAAGTATCCGGAACAGAAAGGCAATAAAAAATCCCTTCTTTTGTCAATTTGAAGGAAGCTGTGCCATTGACAGAAATGGGAACAATTTTTTCGAGAACGGCACTCCCAAAACAGGCTTTTTCATTGTTTGTGGGAGGGATGCCGGATTCAAAGTGCTCGTTCCAAGTGATGAGTAGGTGCGTTTTGCCATTCAATTTTGTTTCGATTTCACAGCGTACATAGACATGGCCCTTTTCTTGGGAAAGGGCTCCAAAAGAAAGAGAATTGACAATCAATTCATGAAAAGCCAAACCAATATGCAAAGCGGCATTGGGAAAAAGATAAGGATCCACGCCTTCAAGTGAAAAACGTTCTGTGTCTTTCATTAAATAGCCGAAAGCTTGCGTTTGGACCAATTCACGAAATTGGGCGCCACGCCAATCGGAATCGGTGATCAGATCTTGAGAATGAGAAAGAGAATGAAGACGACCTTGAAATTTGCGTAAGAAAACCTGAAGCGTTTCAGTATAGCGGGCCGTTTGGCTGGCAATACTTTGAATGATCGCTAGAAGATTTTTAGAACGGTGGCTGACTTCTCGTAGGAGGATTTTAAGCACTTGTTCACGACGGCGTAAGCCGGAAATATTAACACCGGTGGTGATAATACCGATAATGTCTCCGTTGTCATTGCGGTGGCAATCGATGGAAAATTTATACCAAATTTCTTGTTTGCTCGTATCTTCAAAACGCGCTTCAATGGTTTGCATTTTGCCACTGGCTAAAATTTGCAATTTAATGGTTTCCATATTGTCTGCAAGGTCAAGCGAAAAAAAGTCGCTATCACGACACCCAACCCGCCATTTATGGTGTAGGTGTTGTGGTAAGTTTTCAGCCCATAAATAAACCAGATTTGTTGCCTGATAGAGAACACAAATATCAGCACCACGAATCGCTTGCATGAGCGCGCTGATATGAGATCTATCCATGGGAGGCTTTGAAAGAGGCGTAACAATCATAATTGAAGAGGTTTACTTTCTTTTAAGCCGCTTTAGAAGCATTCTCTTGAAAAAATAAAGCCTGCGAAATAAGCGCTTTCACCATATCAGGATTAAAAGGTTTGGTGATTAAAAAAGTCGGTTCTGGACGCTCGCCGGTCAGTAACCTTTCGGGAAAAGCTGTGATAAAAATCACAGGTATACGGTCGTTTTTCAAAATCTCGTTGACAGCATCAATGCCTGAACTGTTATCGGCTAATTGAATATCCGCTAAAATTAACCGTGGTTTTTTCTTATGATACATGATGACAGCTTCATCACGCGTGCGCGCGATGCCTACAACATGATGACCTAAGCTTTCTACCATTTGCTCAATATCAAGCGCAATAAGAGGCTCATCTTCAATAATCATCACTTGTGTGGCAATTTGTTGAGAAATATCAATGGAGGCTTGGTTGAGAAGCTTGCGAAACTCTTTCGTATCCAGATTCATGATTTCACTGGCTTCTTGTTCATTAAATCCTTCAACGGCAATGAGCAAAAATGCTTGGCGTGCACGGGGGGTCAGATAAGATAATTTGGCACTGGTTTTTTGTTCTAGTCCAAATTGTGGCAAGGGCTCAGGAATATTCGGGGTTGTTTGGTCAAAAAGATGGCAAAAAAGCCAATAGGTACCAATCCGGTCACTGGATGCTTTGGGAAAAATGGAAATGTCGGCAATGAGAGCTTCCAACATTGCTGATACATAAGCATCGCCAGAGAATTGGCTTCCCGTAACAGAACGGGCAAAACGCCGAAGATAGGGAAGATGCGGGGCAATGCGCGTTGATAATGACATAATATATAACTCCTTTGACCTTTCAAGCATTTTGTTGGTTGAAATTCTCAACAGATAAAAAAGTTCCGATTTGTATGGAACTTTTTCCCGATAGCTATATTTACAACCATATAGCGAAAAAATTCTTCGCGGTGCTACTTATATTATATGGATTAGGGGGATGAAAAATGAACGACCGTGATGAAAAAAATCTCACCACACACTTTAAAGTTGGAGATGATCTTCTCGGGCCCAACAGTGAAATAGCACGGAAATTACGCCAATTTTACATGGAAATTCAAGAAGAAGCGCTTCCACGGCGTTTGCTCGAGCTTTTAGAGAAGTTGGAGCGTGCAGAGCAATTTGCCTTAAACAATGTGGAAAAGGTTTGAAACCTTTATGTCAAATTGCGCGAAAAACTTTAAACAAGAACTCCTTTTGGTGTTGCCTACTCTGCGTGCTTTTGCTGTTTCTTTAAGTGGCAAGCATGATAAAGCTGAAGATTTGGTCCAAGATACGGTTATGAAAGCATGGGCTAAGCAAGATAGTTTTGAGATGGGAACCAATCTCAAAGCGTGGCTTTTTACGATTTTGCGCAATGAATTTTATAGTCAAATGCGCAAAAAGGGAAGAGAAGTTCAAGATACCGACGGTGTCTTTACCCAAAATGTTGCGGTTCATCCTGCTCAATATGGATCGCTTGATTTGCAAGATTTTAAAAAAGCCTTAAATCTGCTTTCAGCCGATCAAAGAGAAGCCATTATTCTCATTGGGGCATCAGGATTTTCTTATGAAGATGCTGCGGCTATTTGTGGCTGTGCTGTTGGTACCATTAAAAGCCGTGTGAGCAGGGCGCGTCATCGATTACAGGAGCTTCTTCATGTTGACGGTGAATCCGATTATGGTCCTGATTCTTATTCAGCGGGCAGTACATTGTGTTCATTTAACGGCTAAAAAAGCATAATAATTATGATGGATAGCCTTGTTTTTTTTATTCCCATTATAGCTATTACAGTAAAGTCAGTATCTGAGGAAATTCAGAATGTTTGGCGTGTATCTCTTCGGAACACAAGAAAAGCTTATATGAAACGCTCTCATGGGCTTTTGGTGTTTGTTCCATAAGGTTGCCTTCCTTTGTACTGAAAAATGACGACTTTCAAGTTCGCCAATGGAAATTCTATGACAACAAAAACAAATTTGCTGCCTCAAATGTCTTCTTCTGATGCAACGATATCACGCTGGAGATGGGCAGCGATTGTTGTTTCCCTTGTGATGGCTCTTTTAGCATCGGTTTTTATTATATTGCTTTCCAATGCCGTTGATCGGGAAGTTTCCCAGTTAAATACAAGTTCAGAATTGCGCGAACAGGCTGATTTGGTCCTCATTAACCTGATTGATATGGCTGTTGCTGATCGTAGCTATGCAAAAACACACAAGGCGGAAGATAAGGTCCGCTTTGAAAATGCAGAGCGGGCGTTGGGCGATATTCTCGATTATATCGCACTTATTGTTTATGCACATCCGCAATGGGACGAATGGTTTACGGCTTTTAAAGGCGAGGTTGAAGCACGAAAAGCGTTTATGAACGCCCATATGCAGGCTCTTGATACACTTCCGGATCAATCTTCTCAACCTTCTGTGTCGTTGGACGTCTCAAGAATTCCCGTGGCACGGTTAGCACAATTGATGACAAGTTTTATTAATGGCGATGATGTGGTGCGACAAAAACAGCGTGAGGGCATCGCATTGATGCGAGCTGCTTTAACATTGGCAGCTATTATTTCTGTTGTGAGTACTTTTATCTCTGCCTATTTTGTGATTAATCGTTTTCAGCGTGATGTGCGCTCTTTAAAATTGTATCAATTGCTGCTTCATAGCGAAAATGCCGCTCTTGAAGCCCGTGTGAAAGAACGAACACAAGAATTAGAAAGAGCACGCAATCATGCCGAAAAAGAGCGCCAACGGGTTGAGATATTATTGCAGGATGCAAGTCATCGCATTGGTAACTCTCTTGGGACGGTGTCTTCTTTGCTGGGGCTTCAATTAAGTCGGAGTAAAAATGAAGAAGTCCGTTCTGTTCTAGGAGCGGCACGGGATCGTATTCAGACAATTTCCACAGCCCATCGTCGTTTGCGCTTGAGTGATGATATGGAAACGACTCTCTTGGCCGATTTTCTCAGTTCTGTTGTCCATGATGTCGAATTGTCGGTTCCTTTTGAATTGCGTGAAAACATTACCATTCACACGGACTTTAAAGATTGTCGTCTATCTTCAAGAGATGCCACAACCCTTGGAATTATCCTCGGTGAATTGCTGACCAATTCCTTAAAACATGCTTTTCCTGATCAACGAGCGGGGCATATTTATATCTCCTTTGGTCCTCAAGCCAATGGACAATTGATGCTTATTGTGGAAGATGATGGCGTGGGGATGAAAAACCAAACTTTAAAACAAAAGGCAGGGCTTGGTCGTGTGGTGGTGGAACAGCTTTGTATGCAATTTGGTGAAAAACCACTTTTTGAAACATCTTCTTTAGGAGGAACCAAAATTGTCATTCCTTTGCCAAAACTCAACACAGGCGATGCAAAGGATGCACCGCTCTCATAAAGCTCTCTTTGAAAGTTTTTTGTTTGTTGTGGTTGAAAAGAAAAATGCCTCTATAAATTACGACAACTTTTAAAGAATTCTGTATCACTTCCTATGAGACCAAGATCTTCGTAAAAAGTTGGTTTTCTGTCATTTTCTTATAAGCTTTAACATATTTTATAAGGTAATAACTTCTTCTAAAGAGTGCTCCTGATATATAGGCTGGGATATTTCTAAAGACTGTATTATCCTTATTTATGAAGAATACATTGGCACGGTGCTTTTCATGCTTTAGGTCTCTTCGGATGGTGTTATTGGGCTGTTGATTAAGGAATCAATATTGTTTTTTTCTTGTAGGAATGTTTGCAGGTCTTGATTGGTTAAAGCTTTGCTATCCGGTATACGAATGCGCATGGGATCAACTTTGACGCCATTGACAATGATTTCAAAGTGACAATGGGGACCGGTTGCCATCCCTGTTGTTCCAACATATCCAATGATTTGCCCTTGTCGTACTTTCACGCCTGGTTTGATCTCTGGTGCATAACGGCTTTGGTGTGAATAACTGCTGACATATCCATTGGCATGTTGAATTTCCGTATGGTTTCCATAGCCGCCTGTTACACCTACTTTTGTGACAATACCATCTCCTACAGCAATAATAGGGGATCCTTTTGGAGCAACCCAATCAACCCCTGTATGCATGCGCACATAGCCTAAAATAGGATGTTTGCGTGGACCAAAGGGGGAACCGAAAATACCATTTGGTATGGGTTTGCGGAGCAAGAAAGGCTTTGAACTCTTCCCTTCAGAATCATAATAATCAACGCTTCCATCTTTTAATTGATAACGGTAATATTTATAAGTTGTATTGCCAAAAGTTGCACTAATATAACGAATTT
This sequence comes from Bartonella gabonensis, assembly GCF_903679515.1. GTDB lineage: Bacteria > Pseudomonadota > Alphaproteobacteria > Rhizobiales > Rhizobiaceae > Bartonella > Bartonella gabonensis. The sequence continues at coordinate 1,893 of NZ_CAHOYM010000050.1, read as the reverse complement.
CTGGATCAGTGCTTTTAAACGGTTCTTTTGCTTTTAGGTTCTTTTTGCCATTTTTGGTTTCTTTATCGCTTTGGGGTACAGCATAAAATATTTCGATCTGATCATTGGGGGTTATTGTGCTTTTCATATCAATATTGGTGGCAAGCAGACGAATAAGACGATGAGAAAGCGATAGTGATATATTATGGCTCAGCAAAGCACTATAGAGTGCATCATAAGCCGTTGGTAATTGCGCGCTATTGATATAAGAATGGGGAATACCATTTTGAAAAGCTGTTTTAAGCGCTTTAGACATTCTAGGCTCTGTGCTTTCAATGAATTGGCCTTTATCATTCAGGGCAATGGTGAGAACATGATACATCCCTTGATAAATACTTGCGCGTACGAGATGGTCTTCTTCTCCAGCTTGTGTCACGATACCAATGCGTAAAAGAGTTCCCTCTTTAAGAGTATCGGAAAGGCTCAATTTTTCGAGAGTGCCTACAACTTGTTCAACTTGATTCTTTGTGTAACTGGTGTTTTTAAAAGCATCAGCGATCTTTTGTTTTTTACGAATAGGAATAATATCTTCAACATAATTTTTTGTCAGATCGATCCGCTGATTTTGAGGAGAAACCGTTACATTTTCTTGAACGATTCGGACTTCCGGAGATTCGGTTTCTTGGGAATCAGAAGATATATCTTCCAATTTTAAAGGATCGATGAGGGTAAGAACAGAAAGGAGTTCGGTACTTTTTTCTAACGTAAATCCAGCTTTTTGTACCTCTTGTTGTGCCTCTTCATCTGTTAGTGTATCAGTGTCCTCAAAATCGAATTGATTGATCTTAAAGTCATAGCTGCGTAAGGTGAGTTTTGTTTCGATTTTTGCGCCGTAAATCTGTCCAGAATCTTGTAGATTGATGCTTTGATTTTTCGAATCACTGGCAAGAACACTGAAAGAATCAAATTTTGGATAACTATATTTCTGGGAGCGCTTTTCGGCTAAAGCCATGCGAATCCATTCAAAATGTTGTGTTTGAATGATTTTTTCGTCCCCCTTTTTTTGCAAGATTGATAGTTCAAATTGGCGTTTACTATCGAAGCTTTGCCGTGCGTGCGTGGGAGCAATACGATCTCTTTTATAGCCATTGGCTTCAGGGGCTTGAACTTGTGAGAAATTTTCTTTTGTAAACCATTGTGGCGGTGTTACCAATCGCTGTTGTTCATCAAGAGCCGTAAAAAGTGCAATTCCCATAAGAATGCAGGAAGTGATTCCCGTAAGCACAGTTCCCGTAAGCCAACGGACCGAGACCTGTCGGTGTTCAGGCCGCAAGCGTTTAACGACAAGAGCAGGATCTTGCCCGGGATCGTTTTTTTGTTGTTCGTTATCCCACATAGATTTTAAGCGTACTTTTCAATATTAAATCAAGAAAGCTAACATAGCTTAGCATCTTTCTACAAGAATTTGATTGACAGATTACCGATCATATAATTCTTTTTATCCCGCAATCTCCCATCAATCTTACGCCGAGAAATCCCTTTAAAGCAATATTTAAAGGAGCATTAAACAAAGGCTATCATGATTAATCCATTTTAGCGGTATTTCCTGATTTTTATGCATGGCCATGAGGCGTCTACTTTCTTTAAAGCCAGCCTGTTTATGTTTGTCTGTTTTATTATTTGATTTTGATGTGTTGAAATAGCATTTTTAGAGTCCATATTTTATTTTTTGAAAAAATTAAAAAATGATATTGACTCTTTTGTTGAAAGAGTACTATATACGGGGAGTAACGAGAGCGGTTTCTGCTTGCGATGGTTAGTTTCGCTCTTGTTTTAAGAACTAAGATTATCATATACGCGGTATTTTGCCTTTTAGGTTTTTATTTTACGCTTTTTAGTGTATGGTGTTTTTTG
>NZ_CAHOYM010000049.1:0-2500 GCF_903679515.1 Bartonella gabonensis | reverse complement strand
TGGCACCTCGATGTCGACTCATCGCATCCTGGGGCTGGAGCAGGTCCCAAGGGTATGGCTGTTCGCCATTTAAAGCGGTACGTGAGTTGGGTTCAGAACGTCGTGAGACAGTTCGGTCCCTATCTGCCGTGGGTGTTGGAATATTGACAGGACCTGTCCCTAGTACGAGAGGACCGGGATGGACGTATCTCTGGTGGACCTGTTGTGGCGCCAGCCGCATAGCAGGGTAGCTATATACGGACGAGATAACCGCTGAAGGCATCTAAGCGGGAAACTCACCTGAAAACTAGTATTCCCTGAGAACCGTGGTAGACCACCACGTTGATAGGTCAGGTGTGGAAGTGTGGTAACACATGAAGCTTACTGATACTAATCGTTCGATCGACTTGATCGTTCCCATTTCCTATATTCATTCTTAAAATAAAAACATAAAATCAAAAATACCAGCTTCTCTTCTTATGCATTTTGCTGACTTGGTGGTTATGGCGGAGTGAACGCACCCGATCCCATCCCGAACTCGGCCGTGAAACGCTCCAGCGCTGATGGTACTTTGCCTTAAGGCACGGGAGAGTAAGTCGCCGCCAGGTCTGCTAAATGCATACAGAACTCTAAATACTCTTATTTGAAATTTATAATATAAAAAAAAACATAATACACACTCTCAGTAGACAATAAAAAGTTCTTGTCTTAGAATATATAACGCGGGGTGGAGCAGCCCGGTAGCTCGTCAGGCTCATAACCTGAAGGCCGCAGGTTCAAATCCTGCCCCCGCAACCAAAAATAAATCAACAAAAAAATACGCAAAAAACTGCTCTCCCTTCGTAAAAATTGCTCAAATCCCACATAAAATATAAAAAAAATCATTGCACAGACATACAGAACTGATAGATCTTTCTGCTTTCTGCATGGCGCGAGGATATCCAAAAAAAACAATCCTTAACTCAAATCCCTAAAATATACAAAAATACCCATCTTAAACAGCACAAATTTATATCCCTCTCCCCATGTAAAAAGCTGCTGACATCTCAGATAAAAAACAGTCCACATAAATGCATATGAAGCTATGACTTGGTGATAGCCGATGATCCCCAGCATTCCTGCCTAAAAAAATAAAAGGGGAAGCTTTTTAAATCAAATGCTATACTTAGAAGTTCTCATATAAAGCGCTGCATAAAATTTATCAAAACAAAAGGAAGTTACAACCTCTTACTCTCTGATCAATATTCTCTGGATGGAGTAGAGATCTTTGCATATTAGTGTTTTTTAAAAAAAGCTTTGGAGGCGATTAAGTTCATTCTGAACAGTATTTTTGCATCCTAAGAGGAGAGCTGTGTAAATACTATAAAACAGCATGCTCTCTAAGCTAAGAAGAAAATTGCCGAAGTCAAATCATGACAGAAATCTCTAAAACATATCCATATTATTTCAACGCTCCTATCATGTTGCTTAAGCGCGCGCAATTACAAAGCTATGCCCTGACAAAAAGGCTTCCTGCGTAAAAAACATAAGGAAGCTCTCTGATAAACACCATAATTAAAAACTCTCACCACTATCTCTGCAGAATAAAATTCTGCAAAAAAATCAATAAATCTTAATTCTTTGGAAAGATAGAAGTATGGCAAAGGTACCAGAAGGGCGTGGGAAAAGGAAAAAGCCTATAGGGAGGTAATTCTAAATATAAAATTTGCTAGAAACTCAATCTATCATTCTCTTTCTAAAAACGCTTGAAGAACAGGCTAACGTACTCTTTTATGATATCTGTCACATTATCCCATTTCTAGAGCTTACATCTCTCTCTTTGCCACAATATGCTTCCTTTTTGCGGTGACACTTTTGCATATCATCCATCGGCATTATCGCCATCCTTCGTCCGTAAGAGAGTTTTTTGCCTTTGCTGCAATGTCACTAACGTTGGCAATTTTACCATGCAACTTCTCTATGCTAAAAATTTGCCAATCACTAAAATTCTCTATCTTTTGAAAGTTAAAAAAGGCCAAAAGGATAAACAAAGGGGCAGGTAATAGAGAAAAAAAGCACAATAGGCACCTAAACACTCAATGGTGTCCCTGTGTAGTAACAGGGGATTTTATCGCCGGTGGGTGGTAAAATCTACCTTAAATATGAAAATATAATAGATAGAGGTCGTTATGTGCTAATGGATTGTATCTTCTACTTCTTTACATTCTTTCCAATGCTCGTAGTATGTTGCTTAAGAAAAATCGAGAGATAAAGCGCAAACCTTCCAGAACAATAACCTCTTTGCTTCTTTAGAAAATTCACATCCTTTGGAAAAATAAAGAGAACAGAAATAAAGAAAAACAATCCCTCAAATAACTAAATGAAAAAAAGCTGTACAAATCTGTACAGCTTTTTTATGCTTGCTTGAGAGGAATAAATTTTAAAGCTCCCAAAAATCCTTACGGCTTCTGTAACCATAATAACCACAAACACTCGAAATAATCGCACCTATCAGACACTCGAAATAATCGCACCTATCAGA
>NZ_CAHOYM010000048.1 GCF_903679515.1 Bartonella gabonensis | reverse complement strand
ATTTACATCTATGGATGTGCGTATAATATTGCAATATATTAACTTATAAAGATAATTTTGAATTGTTCAACTTGAATGAGCCCCCGAATATCGTCAAATTTTTTCATTTCAAATCTGTTTTATATTGAAACAATTAAAATCACTTTCTTGCATGTCATAAGTGGAAGGCGTGTGAGTAAAAATTGCTAAAGAAAGGAGTAAAAGTATCTTTTATGAACCGTCTCAAGAGCTAAGGGCTGTAGACAACATTGGAGACAGGTAAAGTGTGTGATGGTACTGGTTTTCTCCTTTATTAAGTGAAAAAAAGATGAATTCTGAAATTTAAATCTAAGCTTTTCTATCCCTTCTTAATTCTTGTCTGTAGAAAAAATTGATCATTTCACTTCCTCAAATTTTTCTTTTACAGAGGGAAAAATGGTCGTTAGAGATATAAAAATATCTGTTAGCAAAATTTTATAGGGAAGGTTATTAAAATCTGAAAGAATTGGGAAGTGCTATGGCGATGGCTTTTTTCATAACAGTGGGGAGTGCTTCATCGGCAAGATGTTGAATGTTGCACCACCGACCATTTTCACAATTCATTTCATGAATATCGTCAGTATAGTAAACATCGAGTTTTAGAGAAAAGTGAGTAAAAACATGGGTAATTTGTCCTTTAAATTGCCAATTGGCAGTAAAGGGTGCGTTTTGGAGCCCATTTTTGTTGTTTATGCCAATATTATTAGGAATTTGGGTCATTCCACCAAGGAGTTTTTGCGTCTGTCGTTTTTCCAAATAAATTTGTCTCTTTTTGTTAAGGACCACAAAAGCAATACCTATTTTTGAAGGACGTTCTTTTTTAGGAGCTTTGACTGGAAAAGATTCCGTTTGTTGCATCTTTGCCGCTTTGCATAAATTTTGAAGAGGGCAGATAGAACAAGATGGTTTGCGTGGAGTACAAATTGTTGCTCCCAAATCCATCATTGCTTGAGCAAAGTCGCCAGGACGATTTAAAGCAATAATTTTTTGTGTTTGTTCTTTAATTTCAGCTTTTGCTTTTGGTAATATTGAAGTGATAGCAAAAAGACGGGCTACCACACGTTCAATATTACCATCAACCACTGCTACAGGGTGGTTAAAAGCAATTGCAGCAATGGCAGCGGCTGTATAATCTCCAATACCGGAAAGAGTTCGCAATGCTTTTACAGATTGTGGAAATTGTCCTGCGTAGTTTTCAATAAGCTGTTTTGCACATTTTTTAAGATTACGTGCGCGTGAATAATAACCAAGTCCAGCCCATGCTTTCATGATGTCATCTTGTGAGGCTTTTGCTAAAGAAAAAAGATCAGGCCAAAGTTTCAGAAATTTTTCAAAATAAGGCTTAACCGTTTCAACGGTCGTCTGTTGAAGCATGATTTCAGAAAGCCAAACGTGATAAGGATCAGGACGGATACCTTGTTTTTGCTCTTTAGGGGTAATCCGCCAAGGGAGATGTCGGTGATTTTGATCGTACCAAGAAAGGAGGTGCGAGGAAATTTCATACATGATTGTTTTCAAGCATAGAGAGGTATAAAATGCAAAAGAAAAACATTTATTTGGCAATCCATGTTTTTTTCTCTTTTATTTTTATGGTTGAGATTTTGGTGAGAAGAGAATTTTTATTTTGTTGATATTATATAAATTGGGAAGGCAATAATTTTTAGATGAAACAAATGATTATCATTGAGTAAACGGTTGAACAATGATCTAAAATGAGAAAACAACTAAAAAAACATGCTTTTTATTCTCTTTCTGAGACGGTACTAAAAACACTTGATCCAGTTTTACGCAGACGGACAGGGCTTAATGTTGCGCTTATAGAGTATTGGCCACAAATTGCGGGCGATGATATCAGTGAACATACAATACCCCTTAAAATTATTTGGAAACGTCGCGCGGATCAAGATGAAGTTTTTAAGCCCGCAACACTTGTTGTCGCATGTGAAGGATTTGCTGCGTTAAAATTGATGCATGAAACAGAGGAATTACTTCATAGAATTAATGGATTTTTTGGCTATATTGCTATCGATCGTATCAAGATTGAGCAAAGGAGTATGTCGGTTTTTATGAATCATGGGCCTTTAAAGCCTGCTTTGAGCGAACAAGACAAAAAATGCGTAGAAAAAATGCTAGAAGGAATTGAAGATAAAAGCTTACGCCAATCACTTTATCAACTTGGCTGTTGCATTTTCTCGGAAAAAAATCATAAATAGCAAGATATTTTAGATATTTTTCTTTAATATATGAGAAAGCATTGGATTCCTATTTGTTTAATAACAACAGAAAAGTATTATTTATGGTAAAATGTCGTTCTTTTTTATCCTTCGGGATAATTTTTCTCTTCATAACGATTGTACAAAACAGTATAACAGTTACGTTAGCACGTGATCTCAAACCGGTTGCAACGGTGGATATGGCTGAGCTTCTTCAATCGGGTAAAGTAAAGGATCGCTTTGAGGGAGAGGCGGATGCTCCAGTCATCATTGTTGAGTATGCTTCATTGACATGTACACATTGTGCACATTTTTATAATGATATCCTTCCTCAAATTCGTAAAAAATATATCAAAACAGGCAAAGTAAAACTGATTTTCCGTGATTATGCTTTTGATCCTCGAGCAACAGCCGGTTTTATGTTAGCACGATGTGCTCCAGAAGATCGCTATTTTCCTTTGATAGAAGTTTTATTTCAAAAACAAAATGAGTGGGTTTGGGGGAAAGATGCTCTGACACCGTTGAAAAAAATTAGCCTAATGGCGGGGTTTACAGATGAGAGTTTTACTGCGTGTTTGAAAAATCAGTCCATTTTAGATGAAGTGAATGCATCTTTTGAGCGTGGTAAAGAACTTGGTGTCACAGCAACGCCTACTTTCTTTATCAATGGTGATAAATATGAAGGTGCCATGAACGTAGAAGACTTTTTTTCGGTGATTGATGGTTATCTTAAAAACTGAATTTTAATCTTCCCAAAGGTGAATAAGAGAGACTTATGGTCATTTCTCTTTTGGAAGGATTGGTATTATGTATTTATGAAGCGATTATGAAACGGTATTTTTTGTTTTGCCAATTTTTGAATCAAATCATTGTTTTTAAATGAGCTTACATTGAATGATGTTTTGATTCTGATATGGGAGGATTTGTATAATGAAAAAATGGGTTTATAGTTTTGGAGATGGCAGCGCAGAAGGAAGTGCAAGCGAGCGTAATCTTCTGGGAGGTAAAGGTGCCAATTTGGCAGAAATGAGTAATCTTGGCTTGCCAGTGCCGCCCGGTTTTACTTTGACAACAGAAGTTTGTAATTTTTATTATGCCCATGACAAATCATATCCAGAAGAGCTACAGGAATCTGTTACGAACGCATTAAGACGCGTTGCTGAACAAACAGGACGTGAGTTTGGGAATAAACAAAGACCACTTTTGCTTTCTGTTCGTTCAGGGGCACGGGCTTCTATGCCTGGGATGATGGATACAGTGCTGAACCTTGGCATGAATGATGAAACTGTAAAAGCGATTGCTTTACAAGCCAATAATGAACGTTTTGCTTATGATAGTTATCGGCGTTTTATCCAAATGTATTCTAACGTTGTTTTGGGGCTAGACCATTCGTATTTTGAAGAGATTCTTGATGAAGCAAAAGCGCGCAATGGTTACACTATTGATACAGAAATGACAGCAGATGATTGGAAGAGTGTTATTATTTCTTATAAAGCCTATGTTGAAGAAAAATTAGGAACGCCTTTTCCACAAGACCCTGAACAACAGTTATGGGGGGCGATAGGAGCCGTTTTTTCAAGTTGGATGACAGCACGTGCGGTTACTTATCGCCGTTTACAGAACATTCCTGAAAGTTGGGGAACGGCAGTGAATGTGCAAGCTATGGTTTTTGGTAACATGGGAGAAGATTCAGCAACAGGTGTTGCTTTTACGCGCAATCCGTCGACAGGAAAAAAAGAACTTTACGGTGAATTTTTAGTTAATGCGCAAGGGGAAGATGTTGTGGCGGGTATTCGAACGCCTCAAAATATTACAGAAAATGCGCGTATTGTTGCTGGTTCAAATAAGCCCTCTTTAGAAAAAATTATGCCTGAAGCTTTTTTGAAGTTATGTCAGATTGCGCAGAAACTTGAGCAGCATTATCGTGATATGCAAGATCTCGAATTTACCATTGAAAAAGGTAAATTATGGATGCTGCAGACTCGTTCAGGAAAACGCACGGCTCGTGCGGCTCTCAAGATGGCAATTGAAATGGTTGAAGAGGGGTTAATAAGTCGTGAAGAGGCTGTGATGCGTATTGATGCAAAGTCACTTGACCAACTTCTACACCCAACACTGGATCCCAAAGCAGAACGTTTTGTTATCGGACGTGGATTACCAGCTTCTCCTGGAGCCGCAACGGGTGAAATTGTTTTTACTTCAGAAGAGGCAGAAACGGCATCGGCAGAAGGGCGCAAAGTTATTTTGGTTCGTGTGGAGACAAGTCCAGAAGATATTCATGGTATGCATGCTGCGGAAGGAATTTTAACAACGCGTGGCGGTATGACAAGCCATGCTGCTGTTGTGGCGCGGGGGATGGGAAAGCCATGTATTTCTGGTGCTGGCAATGTGCGAATTGATTATAACACAAATATGCTGCTTGCTTCAGGAGAAAGCTTTAAAAAGGGTGATATTATCACGATTGATGGTGGAAGTGGGGAAATTTTCAAAGGGAAAGTTGCGATGTTGCGGCCTGAGCTTGGCGGAGACTTTGCAAAGTTAATGGAATGGGCAGATGGGATGCGACGGATCAGAGTTCGCGCTAATGCGGAGACACCATCGGATGCCCGTATGGGACGTTCTTTTGGGGCTGAAGGTATTGGTCTTTGCCGTACGGAGCATATGTTTTTTTCTGGTGAACGTATTGTTGCCATGCGTGAAATGATTTTAAGTCATGATGAAAGTGGACGTTGCAAAGCGTTAGACAAGCTTTTGCCAATGCAGCGTTCAGATTTTAGTGAATTATTTGAAATTATGTGTGGTTTGCCTGTGACCATTCGCTTACTCGATCCGCCACTCCATGAGTTCTTACCAAAAACCGATGCAGAAATTCTTGAAGTTGCAAAAGCTATGGGGGTTTCTGCTGAGGCGCTTGCTGAACGTGCACAGCAGTTACACGAATTTAACCCTATGCTTGGATTACGAGGATGCCGTTTAGCCATTACTTATCCTGAAATTGCTGAAATGCAAGCGCGGGCGATTTTTGAAGCAGCAGCGGAAGCTGTTCAAAAATCTGGATCTCCTGTTATGCTTGAAATTATGGTGCCACTTATTGCGCTTAAATCTGAACTCGATTTTGTAAAAGCGCGTATTGATCAGGTTGCTGAGGAAGTGATGAAAGAAAAAGGAAGCACTATTCAGTATATGGTTGGGACAATGGTTGAACTTCCAAGGGCTGCGCTTCGAGCCGATGAAATTGCTGAAACAGCGGAATTTTTTTCATTTGGCACAAATGATTTGACACAAACCACTTTTGGGATTTCCCGTGATGATGCGGCTCCTTTTTTGGCAACTTATTTTCAAAAAGGCCTTTTAGAACAAGATCCTTTCGTATCTATTGATCGTGATGGTGTAGGAGAACTGATTGCTATTGCTACACAGCGTGGACGCTCAAAGCGTGCAAAAATAAAATTGGGAATTTGTGGTGAACATGGAGGCGATCCTGCTTCTATTGCTTTATGTGAAGAAAATAACCTAGATTATGTTTCGTGTTCTCCTTTTCGAGTCCCAATTGCTCGTTTAGCAGCAGCACAGGCTGCAATAGCAAAAAGGATATAATCGATTAATATTTTTTATTGTATCATTATCAACGAAATAGATTTTTATGTACAGTCTTTTATTTCCTTCCTTAAAGAAAATAAAAGCACTGCTAGAAAGCACTATAAGTTATAGCATGTGAGAAAGTATATTTTTGAAAGGTTTATGAGAAAAAATATAAAGCAAGATAAAACAAAGGGTTATTATTAATATACTTTCAGTATGGACGGATCTTTTGATAGAGAGTGGCGGCTATTATGCAGTTAATTCATGCGTTTTCTTTTTGACAGAGGAAACGCCTCTCGCAAAACAGAAAGCGTCAAACAAATACATTTATTTTGTACATTTATGGGCTGTTTTTAAGAAACGTCTCTTAACCTATTTCACGTTATCACTCGTGGAATGGGATTATCTAAAACTCCCTGTAATTATAAATTTCTTCAGAGTTTATAAAAACCACTGTGCGCACCATCTTTACGCTTATGAAGGAATATAAATTTTACATAAGATATTGATTATAATGATAATTGTAATTTATCATATTGAATGAGAACCTCAAACATCATCAGATTTTTTCATTTCAATTTCTGTTATAATTGAATCGATCAAAACTATGTTTTTTTGCTTTTTACAGGCGAGGAGAACCACGTAGATAAAAAAACTAAAGCAAAGATATGCTTCTGTCTCAAGTCCTAAGAGCTGTTGCAACGTTGAAGGAAGGGACAGAGTGTGGAATGATGCTAGCTTGCTTCTTTACAAGTGTAAAGATGATAGCGTACAGTAGAGCTGCGATTATAGTATTCACGGGTATTGTTGCGAAATGGGCTTGGGTACTTTGAGCGATGTTTCTTTAAAGAAAACCCCGTGAATGGGAAAGTATATTCCGTTTGGGACGTTTTGTTTTACGTGAGGGGATGTGAGCCAAAAAAACATGTGATAAACAAAAGCGTGAGGTAATAGGTAATCTCCATTCTTTAAAAGAAGGTACAGCTTTAGATGTCTTTGAAAATCGTAAAGCTACATGAAAAGAAAATGGTCAAAATGGGAAGTGGTTTCTACTCTTAAAACTTTATATTCTGCTCAAATTAAGCTGCCTCTCTGTTTTAAGAATACACAAACAGAGATATACACACTCTCCCCCCATTTGGCATACAAAAGCTATAACAGCAGAGAAAATACACCTTAGTTTTTATCCCAAACATGCGATTGAATGAGGTTTGAATGCTGATTTACAAGCCACAACAAAAACAAGTTTTTTTTAGAAAACAACGCCATAAAATATAAAACTTTCCAGTAATGGATTGGAGAAATGTGCTGGCTTTTTATAAAACCACTTCGCGAAACAACGACCATAACACAACTGGCTTTTTGTCTTGTTATTCTTAAAGGTGTTCGTAGATATCCTTTGCATCATATTCACAAAATCAAATGGACATTAAATATAGATAATTTCTGGCTCGGGAATATGAAAGAAAGGCGTGATGCAACAACAGAATTTCGTGTTCCTTTATCATCAGAAGCAATAAAAATTCTAAAATAAATGTGTTGACTTTCTCCCAATGATTTCCTTTTTCTCCAACCGATCATGAGTCTCTTTCTAGCAAATTATATGGCTCAACATGTAATGTATAAGAAAACCATCCTGATTATTTAATATACAAAGGTTTGCGATGAAGAAATATTTTTGTATTCAAGGGGCATTAAACAAGAAAATGATAAATTATCATTATAAATCAATATATTATTTTTTATAATATTGACGATTAGCTTTAATTTAATAAACCAATTTCACGCATTTTCATTAAAATTGTGCGGTTAATTTTTCCCGTGACAGGAAGATCAAACATTTTTTGAAACTGTTTTAAGGCTTCTATGGTCTTTTTATCTTCTATTCCTGTGACAATAACTTCCTCATGACCAAAATTCTGTAAAGCTTTTTGCACCTGTAAAATATCTTCAATAGAAGGATCTAAAATAGCTTCTTTTGAATTTGTTATATTTCTTGTTATTTTATTATTTGCTATTTCTATTTCGCTCTGTTTAATTAAGATCGCAATTTCATCTGTTGCGGTATTGGGTAAAACGTCGTTTTGCATTTTTTGAGTGGTTTGTTGTTTCCATAGAGCGATAGCACGACGCGTCTTAGGTCCTTCCAGTCCATCTAAAGGTCCATCATAAAGTCCTAATTTTGCGAGTTCTTTTTGCTTTTCCAGAATGCTTGCTGATTGAGGGGAAAAAGGTGAATTTGTTTGGGGATGATTTGGAGAATGTAATAAAGTTGCACGAGAGGGGTCTTGTAATTTTGCTTCTTTCTCAGATAAATCAGAGCTTTTTCCTATATTTTGAGTAGAAGAAAAGTTCATTTGAGTTAAAATATTTTGATGTGGTATTATTTGCGAAAATAAAGCATTAAAGGCAACAAATAAAAAACTAATACTAAAAAGGAGAGAGCCAACAAAAAATAAAGTATTTTTTCGTGTATAGAAATAAAGAGTTTTTGCTATCCAAAAAATAAAATGAAAAATTATAAGAAGAAGAGTGATAACAATAC
>NZ_CAHOYM010000047.1 GCF_903679515.1 Bartonella gabonensis | reverse complement strand
CCCTAAAGGGCTCCCCCCAAAGCTCCCCCCCCCAAATGAACGAAAGCACAACAGACATCATCCCTCCCCCGCGAGTCAAAAAACACGTATCCGTTAACGTATCCGTTATAGGAGGGGGAACCCTTTTTTTCCATCCTGCTATTGCACGACAGAAAAATCATGGAGGCAATATTCTTCCTCTAAGTTTTTTGCCATAGACTGAGCCACCTCTTGCGAGATGAAGAGAACAGCGTTGTGTTTTTGTGGTTCAAGTCTGATTAAATTTCGTGTCTTTCCAGCGTAATAAAGTGAAAAGCCTCGATAAGAAGTCTTGAGATAACTTGGCATGATTACCACCAATAATCTGACAAGACATCACAAGGGCGTAAACGATGTTGTTTTTCATAAGAGCCATAAAGATTATCTTCATAATCGCGCGCCTCTCTTTCATCTAAACACACATGATAGGCTTCACTATTCAAAATGAAGGGCTGCAATTGTGTATTTTCTTCATTTATTTCGTAATTTTCGGCATAAAAATCAGCGACTTGTTCTGTAACCTCTTCAGCATGATTGGTTGTAAGATCGAGTCGTAAAACTTTATAAACAGTTTCAGATTCTTCAATAAGTTCGAGCACTTCTTCTATTTCGTCGATGGGGCCCTCATAGATATCAGGCTTTTCATCTTCACAAAGAATGATAATGATTTCATCCTCTTTAACGAACGGAATATTTTTCATGATTTTCCCCCCTTTAGATAGTTGATAAAGCATAGCTTCATCTTGACAAGATCAAATATAGCGTTAGTCTTATCTCCTCTATAGGAGAGATGTCAACCATTTTATCCTTCATAAAAGATATATTTTAAATCTTTGCGGGTTTCAAATGACATATATAAATAAAATTTTTTGTTCTTTGTTCCCCTCATGTTCTTTTGTTGTTCTCTATTTGTTCTAACTCAATTGCAATGATAAACACACAGGAGAGATAAAATGAATGATATAATATTAATAGAATACTGGAGTCGTCTTGATTCAAAAACACAAAAGGAACTTATTTTGAAGCTTCGCCAACGGGTCGCCGCAAAAGAGTTAAAATCGCCTGTCTCTCTTCCGGAGAGAGTTTTGAAATAAGCTCTATAAATTCTTTATCTTCAGGACTAGCGCCCTTACCGTAGAGAATATAATTCATACTGATACCAATTTCGTGACAAATTCGCGAGAGAGATTCGATTGTTGGTTCTTTTCCTTCAGAAAGGATAGAATGAAGGTATCCCGCACCTTTACCCGCAGCCAGAGAGATAGATCTTTTTGACCGTCCACTTTTTTCTAAAACAGTCCTTAATCTTTTACGCCAACCATCGATATTCATAATTTCACCATATAGCGCGCCTTTTAAAAAAAACACGTCCTTTTTTACAAAACGGGCTTGCAATATCCCCTAAAAAAGATAAAATTAAGGGAACAAATTTTATTTTTTAGGGGGAAATAAAAAATCATTTTTTGCTCATAAAAACTTTAACCACACCATAGGATCAATAAAAGACCACTTCCAAAAGCTGATACCCAAAAGCTGATCCCTTGAGAAGTGTTGTCCTCTTTAATTTTTTTCATAATTACAATCTCAAGTTGTAATTTTCATGACATTTAAGCACAACCACTCATTGATAAACATCATAAATAAATCCTTTAGTTGTTATTAAGCAGAGCCAAACGCAACACAAGCTAAATTTCTGTTTGCCCTTTTATCGCCAATGAATCTGTATAAGAAAGAAGATTACCGTATGAAACAGGTTGATCAACAAGAAACTCCTCACCATGAATCGTCTAGGCTTCCATATGTTTGTTGGTATCAAAATGACTTTCTAGGAGGTGTTCGTGGCATGCGTGCACACGAGATTGGAATTTATACGATTCTTCTCAATGAAATGTATGCCCGCGGACGTCCTCTAGAAATATCGGAAGAACGTTTAGCGCGTCTTTGTGGTTGTGACAAGCGAACTTTTGTTAATGTTTTAGGAATGCTCATCCGCGAGGGGAAGATTTTAAATTTAGCCAATGGCTTATGGAACAAGCGCTGCGAAAACGTTTTTCAAGAGCGTGAAAAATTGCTTGAACAAAAATCCTTTGCGGGTCGTTCTTCAGCAAAAAAGCGCAAGAAAATCAATGCTGAAATTCAACAACTGCTTAACGAGCGAACAAAAGATGATGAACAAAGCTTAGAAGCTCAAAAGGCAGAAGAAAAGAAAACACCTATCGGTGTTTTTGAAAAGAACCTGCTGTTTGATGGATCAGAAGCGTCCCTTTCTTGCCAAGAGAGCCAAAGCGCTTCATCTGCCACCTCAGCTTTTTCTTTCCCTCGTTTTCCCCCTCCATCGGCAGAAATGGAGGGTGAAAGCGGCTCGCCCGATGCTTGGCAAGCAGGGGCGCAAGGGGGCTCTATCCCACAAATTGTCCCAGAAAAAAACACAAAAAAAACCGCCCATTCCAGCATTGTCAAAGGACACCGCCTTCCTGAAACTTGGCAAGCAGATATCGAGGCAGCCGTTTCAGAAGGCTTAAGTGAGAAACAAGCCCATTGGCAAGCCAAGAAGTTTCGCGACTATTGGCAAGCCAAGAGCGGCAAAGAAGCGCTCAAAGCAGACTGGCAAGCGACATGGCGCAACTGGTTTCGCCGTGAGATCGAACGGCAAGAACAGCAAAAACAACAAGGGGGGATCTCACCACGCCCTTCTGAAAGCAACGAAAACCTTTACCGCAGTCTGATCAACTATAGCGACAAATGTTGACACCACATGGCCTAACCACTTTTTCAAACAAGCAGCCGCGAGGGCACAAATGTTTCAAAATCATAAACAAAACACCATCCGACAAAACACTCCTGAGCAGAGAAACAAGCGCCCAAACAACACGCGAAGCAACCACAATAAAACGCACTCACCATCACCCACCCCGCTCTCATCACAACAGCACGCATACCCCACATGCCTCATCTCTTCCACACAAAGGAACACATCACCCGCAAGCCGCAGAACCGCCTCCTTTTCTTTCACGCACCCACCTTGCCCCACCGCTTTGATACAAGGCAGAAAGCAAGCAGATATCAACACGGTTGTTTTAGAAGGCTTGAGTGAGAAAAAAGCCCATTAGCAAGCTAAGAAGCTTTGCAACTATCGGCAAGCCAAAAGCGGCAAAGAAGCGCTCAAAGCAGACTGGCAAACACCATAATGCCACGCGGATTTCATCTCACATCGAACGGCAAGAACAGCAAAACAGCCCGCTTTTGAGAAAAACAAAAAATAAGATCACGAAGACCATGAACACAATTTTTGAAATCAAACAAAAACTGATCACACAAGCAGAGAGGATAGCAGAAATGCTTCTTCCCCAAGGGTACAAACGCGGCAACCATTGGATTGTTGGCAACACACGCGGCAAAGCCGGTCAAAGTTTATCGATTTGCTTAAGCGGCAATAAAGCGGGGCTTTGGTATGATTTTGCAGAAGGCATTGGAGGCGATCTTTTAGATCTTTGGTGTGAAGTCAAAGGCATCCATCTTTCTCAAGCCTTAGAAGAAGCACGCGCGACTCTCAATCTGACACGTCCCAAACCCTTTATGATCCCCCATCGTTCCTATCGTCGTCCACCGGTTCCTAAAGGGTGCCCCCCGCAAAATCGCGTAAAAACTTATCTCCACAAAGAACGCCACATTCCTCTAGAAATTATCAAGCGTTACCGCATAGGGGAAGAGGGTGAAAAAATCATTTTTCCCTTTTATAAACCTAATGGCACCCTTGCTTTAGTCAAAGAACGGCTTGCTCAAGCAGGAGCGAAAGCGAAACCTACAGCAGCCCAGTGTGAACCGATTTTATTTGGTTGGCAAGCCCTTTACCCCACCACCCACACCGCCACGCAGGCAACACAGCCCGCATCCGCAGACCACACCGCAACCCACGCAACACAGCCTACGTCCATAGATCACGCGTCGTTTTCCACACTTTCTTCAACAAACCGGATAATTGTCATCACGGAAGGGGAAATTGATGCGCTTTCGCTTGCCGCCTATGGCTATCCGGCGGTCTCCGTTCCATTTGGAGGTGGAAAGGGTGGTAAACAGAATTGGATTGAAAATGAATTTGATCATTTAGAAGCTTTTGAAACCATTTTTTTAGCCACAGATATGGACCAACCTGGAGAAGAAGCCGCTCGTGAAATTGCCAGCAGGCTTGGGCGTCACCGTTGTTACCGTGTCTGCTTACCCCGCAAAGATGCCAATGAGTGTTTAACCGCGGAGATTGATGCAGCTACCATAAAAGCAGCTTTTGCCTCCGCCAAAAGCTTTGCACCAGAAGGCTTACGGCGCGCCTCAGACTATAAAGATCAAGTCATTGGGCTTTTTTGGCCAGAGCCTGAAAAACATCTTGGGTATACGGTTCCCTATCCTAAACTCAAGGACAAATTACATTTTCGCCCCGCAGAATTAACGCTGTGGAGCGGTGCCAGTGGTGCAGGCAAAAGCCAATTATTATCCGACTGTATTCCCCATTGGATTGCGCAAAACAGCCGCCTTTGCTTAGCCTCTTTAGAGATGAAAGGAGAACAATCGCTCCGGCGTTTAACGAAACAAACGGGCGGCTTAGAAAAGCCTACAAAAGAGACAATTGAACGAATTCTGCATTTTTTAGACGATGGGCTTATTCTTTATGAACATGTTGGCAAATCAAGCGTAGATGCCTTGCTTGATGTCTTTGACTATTGCCGTGCACGCTATGGTTGCGATCAATTTATTATCGACAGTCTCATGCGGCTTGGCATTGTCTCAGATGATTATGCAGGGCAAGAACAAGCGGTTTATAAAATGGTTGATTGGGCTGTTTTAAACAATGTGCATATTCATCTTGTCGCCCATGCCCGCAAAGGGGGGTTGGATAAAGATATCCCAGGGACAGAAGATATTAAAGGCGCCTCAGAAATTGGTGCGAATGCTTTTAACATTATCACTATTTGGCGCAATCGATCGTTAGAAGATAAAATTTTTGCCGCCTCGCTAAAAGCAGAAAAAGCAGATTTAGTCAAACGTCCCGGTGTGATTATGAATATTGCCAAACAACGTTCCGGCGATTTTGAAGGCAAAGTAGGTCTTTGGTTTGACGCCCAAACCTACCGCTATCGCTGTTCTTTTGAACAATCCTCGCCTCGGCGTTATCTTTAACACCTCTCCCCCCACTCTCTTAAAGAATGCCTTCCCCATCACACGCGCAGACTTCAGTCCCTGATAAATAAAAGGAAAAAGAAATCCCAAAATGCAGATCAATACATTCTCATTCGAGAACCAAAGCCAACTCCACCCCAAACGCTCTGCTCCCCACTGAGCAAAATTAAAGACAAGAGCCAAAATGCAGATAAACAGCAAATAATTCAAAAGCCGCAACACCCTCTGCAACACTGAATCGCTATGCGCACGTATAAAGAACCCCAAGAGCAATTTCAACAAGAGTGCCAAGACCAACACCTTCAAAAACATGCCTTTTTCGCTATTCATATCGCTGACGCCCACAACAAAAAGATACAGGATAAATCCTATCATGCCACAAAACGCCATCACCTTTAAAACACCAGCCCAAACCACAGGCAGACTTTTTACGCTGAAATGCATCACACCAAGGACAGTGGCAAACATGCAAGAAAATACACACCCCTTCAACAACAACGCCCCGCTAACAGCGTAACTTCCCACGCCTGCGCAAATAAAACCAAGGTAAAGCGCAATCACACCATAAAAGACCACCCACCTGCCAAAAAACGTCCATCTTGTAATCCCACGGCGCGCGGCCGCCTTATCAAGAAACACACCAGCCACAATAAAAAAGAGGAAAAACAGCAATCCACTCAGACACCAAACCCCGCATGACATCACACCACTCCTATAGCAATCAACTCAAAGACCATGCCGAAAATGCAACAAAATACCCATCCTTTTCAAAACAAAGCCAAGTCACCCCGAAGTGACCTTAAGACGCTTTGCACCAATACAAGCAAAACCGCTCACAACGCCAAAAAGGACACTAAACACCCACTTATTGGAGAACCAAAGCCAGCCCATGCCCAAATGCTCGGCTCCCCCATAAACCAAGTTAGAGACAAGAACCATAAGGGACAAAAAGATCATATTCCTGAAGACAGCCTTTTTTGTAAGCCCGAAACGCTTCATGGCTATATGCGCACTAATATAAATAAAAAATAAGGAAAGACTTATAAAGCCTAAAAGCACCAACAACGGTAAAATTACCTCTTCAGGCGACATCACACCACTCCCCCACCAAGTTATTCAAGGAAAATCCATCATGCAACAAAACACCCCTCTGTTCAAGATTAAAATCCATGGGGCTCCCCCCTACACACAGGGCAAAATCCAAGCCACCCCCAAGCCCCCATACCCACGCACACAGGCCTCCCTCTAGTCCCCTCTTTTTGTCCGGAGAGCAAGCAACATTTAAAAAAAACAAGAATCAAACGATACTTTTTCAAGGAGATGATATGAACCATCAAGCGAAGAAAAAAAACACGCACTTTCTTGACCCTCAAGAAAAAGGAAAGCATATGGGGCATTTAAAAACGCAAGAAGTCGCCCTTGAAACGAGCAACCCTTATTTTCAGCCCCATCATCCAGAAAGTTCCAGCAATCCGCGCACCATCAAAGTCCTTGTCAATGCACAAAGCCGCCCCATTGCGCTTTTATATACGAAAGGACATATAAGTAAGGCACAATATAGAGCCGCAGAACGTTTTTATTTTTACTGGCGTCACAGTCAGGCTGATCTCCACATGAGCCTTGACTACACCCGTGAAAAAGTTTCCTGTAGCCAAAGCACCACCCACCCCATTGAAAGGCAAATAGAGGCCTCCAATCATTTAAAAACCATCAAAGAACAACTCGGTATTCTTGGCTATTCACTCCTTGAGCGGGTTATCGGCCATGGACAAGCGATCAAAGAATTAAGTGCTTCAAAACGCAAACAAAACTCTCTTGCCGATCATTTACGCGATTGTTTAGACTTGTTAGCCTTTCATTGGGGCTATGCAAACCAGAAACATTTTGAATAATCCTCATCGCCATTCGAGAACAACACACGAATGTTGCCCCCTCGATAAGGAGAATTCCCATGCCGCCGCAACAGACCAACAGCTCCCCACTTCATCCCCGCCACACCTTTTTTAAAAAAATACGGCTTCACAAAACCCTTGCACTCAAGATTCATACCCTTCAAAAAAATAAAGCCTCTAATCCAACGCCAGTCTATCGCCATGCGCTACTCTATTTGTTGGTTTTTTATTGAAGAATAAAGATAGCAGCATGTATCATAAAATCTTTAAAGACTTAATTGACAATAAATTTCAGAATAAACATTCAATAAAAAAGAAGTATTCATGACCTTTTAAGGCATAAAGAGCAAAGTGTTCTTTTTTGTAAAAAGTATTTTTATATTGCTCTCTTTTCAATTCTCTGCTATTTATAGGATAAGTAGTTCTTTGTAAGTGTGTCTTTCTATATTTTTAGACATTCTTTTTGATATTTTTACAACCCCAATTTTAAAATTATCTTATTTGTTGCCTTCTGTTTATCGCAGAGGACTTTTTTTATGACTATAGTGTCTTAAACCCTTTTAAACTTTGTGGTATTCTTCCATAAGATCTTCCTGCAACACAGATCATTCAAAAAGAAGACCTATCATCCCAGCCCATCATCTTACTGAGCAGTAAGCCAAGTGTATAAATGCCGCCTTGCTCTTTTTATGAAATATCAAAGATGGGAAGCAATAAATTTTATATCATTTGGGCTTTATTGTTACCCCCTTCACAAAATATCACCGCGAAAGAAAGACAACATATCTTGAGAAATATTAAAACAAGTCCATGAATAAGGCTGCCTAAAATATCTTCCGTTTGGGGTATTCTGTTTGAGAGCGATATGAATAAAGCCTTTGAAATAATTGAAATATTGAACCAATGCTATGCGCTCATAGCAAAAGCTAAACTGCCGAAAAATGCCTCATAAATTTTATTCGACCTAAAAAAATCAAAAAAAAAACAAAAAAATAGCACAAAAATATCTTAATTCTCATAGAGTTTTCACATTGTTACGATGAAATTCATCAATGAGTCTCACTTTATAACCCTCTAAAATATTGAGGAGACGAAAATAAATACCTATAGCAAAGTAAAAACCAATTAAGATAAATAACAAAGTTTCCTAGGCTCTCTCTATTTTTATGAGATATGCCTTTCCTATGGATGCACTCTGCCATCATAAAGAGCGCACCCTTCCCCTCAAGGGATACACGCCTCAACCCTCATAAGGCTGTATCCAATCTCTAGAGGGTGCGCTCTGCCCTCACAAAGAGCGCACCCTTCCCCTCAAGGGATACACGCCTCAACCCTCATAAGGCTGTATCCAATCTCTAGAGGGTGCGCTCTGCCCTCACAAAGAGCGCACCCTTCCCCTCAAGGGATACACGCCTCAACCCTCATAAGGCTGTATCCAA
>NZ_CAHOYM010000046.1 GCF_903679515.1 Bartonella gabonensis | reverse complement strand
TTGCAATATTATACGCACATCCATAGATGTAAATGCTCCCTCCCAAAAAGCACTTAATTTYGAACTTCTGAATGAATTTTTTAATTCTATTATGTTATTTTCATAAAAATATATCGATTGATAATTTGATTATTTTGACACTTAAATGAGAACATAGAGTGAAACTTTTTCAGTTTAGTTTCTTCTACAAGAAACATACAAACACTCGCTTGCCCCTTGCAAGCAAAACGAACATATAGATAACGCGTAAAAAAGGCATAACTTGCCCGCATATCCATCTCAATTAAGGGCTGCTACACATGGTCCATAAAATGAAGCGATCATCTTAGTTTATAAAACACCTGTTTTTAACATTTGTGAACGTATGATCATTCTTAAATGATCTATAGACTTCAACCGTCCATTTTCCTCATAATACCAAAAGGTCCAACCGTTACAACTCTGCGAAGCTTGAGCCTTTCTTCCCATTGCGTGAATTGAACCTGCTTCACCACCATGCATGACCGTACCATCAGCTCTTACAATAGCAGATACTTGCTTCTTGCGATCATAAAGAACTTCCCCAGGATAGAGTAAACCCGCTTCAAGCAAACTGTTAAATGCTACACGTGGTTCTGCTTTTTTTCTATCCAAAATCGCCAGTTCTGGTTGTGCTAAAGGTTTAACCGCCGCAATTCTCTCACACGCAGCATCAATGTAATCTTGCTCGCGTTCAATCCCAACAAAATCACGCCCTAAAAGCTTGGCAACAGCACCTGTTGTTCCCGAACCAAAAAACGGATCAAGAATAACATCACCAGGTTTACTCGAAGCCATAATAATACGCGCTAATAACGCTTGTGGTTTTTGTGTTGGATGTAATTTACGCCCTGAATCATCCTTTAAACGTTCAGCTCCAGTACAGAGAGGAAAAAGCCAATCTGAACGCATTTGTAAATCTTCATTTGCTGCTTTCAAAGCATCATAATTAAACGTGTATTTTTTATCTTTTTGATCTCTTACAGCCCAAATCAGCGTCTCATGGGCATTTTGAAAGCGGCGCCCTCGGAAATTAGGCATTGGATTATTTTTACGCCAAATAATATCATTAAGCATCCAAAAACCTAAATCTTGTAATGCCGTACCAACTCGAAAAATATTATGGTAAGATCCGATAACCCAAAGCGTTCCGTTGGGTTTTAATACACGACGACACGCAAGCAACCATGCACGGGTAAAAGCATCATAAGCGGCAAAACTCTCAAACTGGTCCCATGCATCATCAACCGCATCGACAAGCGAATGATCTGGACGGTATAAAGCACCATCCAATTGCAAGTTATAGGGAGGATCCGCAAAAATCATATCAACGGAATGTTTTGGCAGTTTTTCTAAAACGGCAACACAATCTCCTTTAAAAATTTTATTGCGCCATGGCATCTGTGAGGGAGTACGAAGAAAATCTTTTTGAAGCTGAATAACTGTCATGAAAAACCCAACAAAATGAACTGAATTTGCCCTATAATCAATCAAAATAGTTTATAGGCCCGCATTACCAATCCATATTTACAAAATAGAGTAAACGTATCGTTAAAGTTTTGCAAAATTGATATTCGTTTTTAGTTTTTTTTAAAGTAAAAAAAACTTTCATAGGAATGAGTCTTTATTTTTTTCCTTATTGTTCTTTTTTAAATGTACTGTTTCCATATTTTTTATTGCGTAAAAGATTTAAGAATCATTTTCAAAGCGTATTTTTATGAAATATGGTCCTCTTAATATTGTTTTCATGACAGTTATCCATCTCGTAACATGTAAAGGAAAATCTTATGCCTCAGATAGATCTGATTATTTTTGATTGTGACGGAGTTCTCGTCGACTCTGAACATCTTGCAGCAAAAATTGGATCTCAATTGCTCAAACAAACAGGATATGAAATATCAGCGGAAGAATTGAATGAGCGTTTTGCAGGGCTTATCTTTCGCGATATTCTTAAACACATTGAACAGGAAACAGAAAAACCAGTTTCTGCGCATCTCATAGATCAGATGACCAATATTTTTCGTACACAAATAAAAACTGAATTACGGGCTATTGATGATGTAAGAGAAGCCGTAGAAATTATTCAAACGCGCTATCCCTATTGTATCTGTTCTAATGCAAAGAGCATAGATATAAAAGAGATGCTCACCACTGTTGATCTCTATGACCTTTTTGAAGGTAAAATATTTTCAGCACCTGAAGTTGGAACAAAAAAAACAAAACCTGCCCCTGATATTTTTCTTTTTGCCGCAAAACAATTACAGGTAGAACCTCAAAACACAATCGTTATAGAAGATTCACTTCATGGTGTCCATGCTGCCAAAGCAGCAGGCATGCGTGTCATCGGCTTTACGGGAGGTTCCCATAGCTACCTTGGCCACTCTAATGCACTTGCAGAAGCTGGTGCAGAAACGGTTATCGCAAAACATGCTCATTTAGGAGAAGTCTTAGAAGCAATGGCAGTATGGCGCGATTTATTATAAAAAGATATCAGTTTGTAAACTCTTGTAAGAGGATATTTTTATCCAAATACCCTCCCCTTTTCGCTTCTCTTCTTTTCTCATAACTTCAATAAATACGTGATTCACAACATGGGGTGATTGCAGCTCAATATGAAGAAAAAATATGGGCCCTCGTCCAGAAACTATGAGTCTAACCATTGCACATGCTTTAAAAGAAGCAAGGATACGAACTCATAGAAATCAAACCTTCTGGGAAATCAAACCTACCAGCAAACTGCTTATCTCTCTCAAATCCAATATCCTAGTCCCAACATCAAGAGCCCATCATAATAAATGTCTAGATTTGTTTTAAAAAAGAATCTTACGATACCTTGCTCAATAAGGTATGAAAATTACTATACCAAAACCATACTCCCTCACCTTACTAAACTACATTCCTCAACAGGATAAAATTGTATGCTCTGTTCGTATTGACCATAAGCGAACCATTAAAATTCGCGGTATCTACAGAATACAAGAGTTTGTTGAAAACGACAAAAACACCCTTGTTGAGTTACAAGGGCTTATACTTCCTTAATCCAAATTTCGTAAATTTGTTGAAGGTTTATTGACCTTACTGCTTAAATAGACTTTTGACAGCATCGATTGGTACAGCCTCTCTAAGGTTATAAAAGACTAAGAGAATATATATCATTATAAAGATATGCGCCTTTATAGGAAATATTTCTTACCCAAAAACTGAGGACAATATATTTATTTATAATGATAATCTAGCATTATTTAGATTAAACAAATTGATATCGTAAAATTCTCTCATTTCAAATCTGGATATGTTAAATCCATTAAAGAAAAAAATAAAAACGCCTTTTCATAAATCATCTCAAAAGACAAGGATTATAGTAATATTAGAAGTGAGTAAAATGTATGATGGTGCCCTCTTTCATCTTTAATAAACGTCAAAAATGCTGATGCCCTAAAAATTTTATATTATGGGGCTTTATCATTATATCATTCACACGTATCATTGCGGAATAGGCTTGAGTACTTTGAGAAAGGTTTCTTTAAAACAAGAACGTAACTATGAAACATATCATTGCTGATGTTGAACAACGTAAAGAGATACCAGAAATTGCTCAAAATTTTTCGAAAGCACTTAATAGCCTTTYTAAATAATTAATAAAACCAGATCTTTTCAAAAATAATTCAACTTTAGAAAAATACCTTTTCTAAAAAAGCAGTTGTTTAGTTGAGATAGAAGAAAATTTTAACATGTCTACTCATGTTTAAATGGTCGAAAATATTTTTATAAACACAGCATAACTTTTGTGTTTTTTATTATAAAATTGATCTTAAAAAAAATTTATATATTTATTTTGTAAAAAGTTTGATCAATTTTATTAATATCTAAATGTATTAAAAATAATATTAAAATAATTTTATAAAAATGACACGATTAATATATATTGTTATTATATAATGATACATAATAAAATATTTTTTACAATTATTACTGTTACTTTTTTGCAATAATGCTCATAAAAATGTATAGTTATATTTTTAATATGTATTTTTAACATTGACTAAAAATACATAATGAAATATGTCGGTTCTTTATAAAGTAAGCTGTACACACATATTGTATGTTTACTTATATCTATAATTTAAAATTATTTGAGGTAAAGTTATGGTAAAAATATTTAAAAATTATGTCTTAAGTGTTTTTATAGTGAGCACTTTTTTTCTTTCACAAACCGTAAATGTTAATGCAAACTATTTGGAAAACACTCCCCCAAAAGAGGAGTTTTCTCTTCCCCTTATGGGACAAGTAAAGAATGCGAAAGCTGATATAGTTTCTACCGCTACTTTCTATGCTCCATCTGTAAGTTATCAAACAGAAAATGGAACAATTAGTGAAGGAAAAGTTGAAAAAGTCGTTGACCCCATAACTGTAGGAATGGGACTATTATTTTCTGTATATGCAATGAATTTTATAGGAACGCTCGTAGGTGGGATAAAGGGCATCATAGCGATGTTTAGATAAAATCATTTCCTGTAAACAAATGGCTTCATTATGTGTTGATGACTTATATAATTGTTACATAATGAAGCCAACATTACTAAAATATAGATGCTTTATATTATATCCAAATATCCAAATTATAAATATACGCATATATATTGAATAGTATAAATCATTTTGAGGTAAATTATGATTAAATTGTTTAAAAATCATATCTTAAGTATTTTTATGATATCTACCTTTTTTATTTCACAGGTTGCAAATGTCCATGCAAACTATTTACAAAAGAGTACTCATCATGAGGATATTTTTGTTTCTGTAATAGAACAGAACAGAAAAGATGTCGTCCATCCCGTTTCTCTCTATACGCCAAGTCTAAAACGTAGTGTAGGAAATGAAATGACCATTGAAGGAAACTTTGAAAAGGTCGTTGAACCTCTTACAGTAGGAACTTTTGGTATTGCGATGGCAATTGGATATGCATCAAGTACGATGGGCATGTTTTTAGGATGGCTAATAAGCAAAATAATATTGTCTTTTAAATCTCGTTAAAATTGCAATTTCATAAGCATACAATTTTATCTTATGAAATATAAACTATAGATGCACTCTGCTTTTATCTATTTTTGACGATAAAAGGCGAATGAATTATCCCATTAAGAATAAAAAAGCTTTGAATGCTTTCTGTTTCTTCAATGTGCACTCATTCTACCGATGCATCTATTCAATTAAAATTAAAGTAAAATTATTGGTGGAATGATGATTAAAGTAYTGCAAACTTACGTATTAAATATTTTTATAGTGATTGCTTTTTTACTTTCACAAATTATAAATGTTCATGCCAATCATTTGGCAAATGAGGCTCAATGGGAAACCATTTCTCTCATGGAAAAAGAAAATAAAAAAGCTGTCAACATCGCTGCTTTCTATATTCCAAATTTTACTCATGGAGCAAAAAGTGAATCTGCCATTGAAGGAAAAGTGGAGAAAGTGTTTGAACCCATTACTCTGGGCGTTTTGTCTACAGTAGGCGCTTGGGGCTTTGGATTCTTGACAGGATCTATTATGGCTATATTTAGCGGGATAATAGGATGGACAATTGGAAAAATTAAAGGCAAATAATTCAAAGATACCTAATTGTTTTTTCTATTAAAAATAAGAATATTTTACAGCCTGCTTTTCATCACTTGGCAGGCTGTTTTTATGCTTTTTATGGATAAGCTTTAGGTTACCATACTGTATAGCACAAATATAATACTTATTCATATATAAGCCGATAAATTAAGCTAAACAAAGWTTATTCAAAATATAACATTTGCGCACGAAATGCCATAAAATTACCTTATAAATTTTCCAGTATGAATTTTCAAGATGTGTCATTTCAATATTTATTTTAGCGAATTTAATTGTTACAAAGTAGAAGAGCATAAATAGCTCTGGAAAATTGAGTTTAAAAAAAGAATTCTTCAATAAATACCATTCTATCTATTTGATGTTATTATTCAGAAAGATACATAAGTGAAGATACGCTGTAAATTTAAGAATGAATAATAAAGAGAARCTTTTCGACTGTAACAGACTTTCTGTGAACATTTGACGTTTGTATCTCAAAAATAAAAATGTTTAAGACTATTTTTTTTCATTTTTCTTTTATTATTCACTTAAAAAGAAGAAAATAAGCTTCTATCCATTTAATAATTTAAATATTATGAAAAACATGGAATAAATAACTTCATCAAATGGAATAAATAACTTCATCAATTTGCCAAAAATAAAAAAGGATAAAATTTATGAAATATATCAGCACGAGAGGGCAATCTCCTGCTTTAAGCTTTACGGAAACGATCATGACAGGGCTGGCAAGTGATGGTGGACTTTATCTTCCAAATAAATTTCCGCAACTATCATTTGATGCGTTACGCGCACTTCGTGGTCAGTCTTATACAACAATTGCTAAAACAGTTCTGTGGCCCTTTGTGAATAATGAGATCGAATATACAGCTTTTGAAAATATGGTTACTGAATCTTATGCAACCTTCCACCATCCAGCAGTTTGTCCGTTACAACAAACTGGAACAGATGAATTTATCCTTGAACTCTTTCATGGTCCTACTTTGGCTTTTAAAGATTTGGCAATGCAATTTCTTTCTCGACTGATGGATTATGTTTTGACTCAAAAAAATAGATGTGCAACGATTATTGCAGCAACATCGGGGGATACGGGGGGAGCAGCGATACAAGCTTTTGCTGAAAAAGAGCATTCAGATATTTTTATTTTATTTCCTAAAGGACGTATATCACCTGTTCAACAACGGCAAATGACAACCAATCAAAGTACAAATGTTCATGCCATTGCCATTGAAGGAAATTTTGATGATTGCCAAGCTCTTGTCAAAGCAATGTTTAATGATCATCATTTTCGTAAAAAAAGAGCCCTTTCAATTGTTAATTCTATAAATTGGGCGCGTATTATGGCGCAAATTGTTTACTATTTTTCATCTGCACTTTCTTTAGGTGCTCCTGATAGAGCTGTTTCATTTACTGTTCCTACTGGAAATTTCGGTGATATTTTTGCAGGTTATGTCGCTGCTCGTATGGGATTACCCATTGCTCAACTGGTTATTGCCACGAATGATAATGACATCCTTGCACGTACATTGACCAGTGGTACTTACGAAATACAACCAATTGCCCATACAACATCACCTTCTATGGATATTCAAGTCTCTTCTAATTTTGAGCGGTTACTCTTTGAAAGCGGCAATCGTGATCCAATGTGGATTCGCAATGCAATGGAAAACTTGAAAAAAACGGGATCTTTCACTCTTGATGAAAAGCAACTCAAAAATATCCGCTCCCTCTTTTCCGCTGGGAAAAGTAACATGGCTGAAACAGCACAAACAATTGATCGTGTCTATAAAGAAAATAGTTATCTTGTCGATCCACATACAGCCGTCGCCCTTAAAGTAGCACGCGAAAATAAAAAACCACATATTCCAATGATCGTCCTTGCCACAGCTCATCCTGCTAAATTTCCTGATACGATTAAAAGTGCTTGTGGTCTTCATGTCTCATGGCCATCTCATCTCAATGATGTCATGGAAGATGAAGAACATTTCATAAGTCTTGCTAATGATGAAAAAATAGTAAAAGATTATATTTCTTTAAAATCGCGTGCATCTTATTAAAGTTAGCTGCATTAATTTAAATCAAGAATATTCTAATACCTTTAACAATGAGGTTTTTAGCTTGTTTAATGGAGTCGTAAATACATGGATGTAGATGTCTGTCGCCTTAGTAATGGTTTGACTATCGCCACACATACAATGCAACAGATTGATAGTGTCGCACTCGGCATATGGGTTAAAGTAGGCTCACGCAATGAAACCTTCACACAGCATGGTATAGCCCATCTGCTTGAACATATGGCTTTTAAAGGAACCGAAAATCGTACCGCTTTTCAAATTGCAACCGATATTGAAGATGTTGGCGGTGAAATCAATGCCACAACCAGTATTGAAACAACAGCTTACTTTGCACGTGTCCTTAAAAACGATATCCCACTTGCTATCGACATTTTAGCCGATATTTTAATGCATTCAAAATTTGATGAAGATGAACTAGAACGAGAAAAACAAGTCATTTTTCAGGAAATTGGAGCCGCCCATGACACGCCTGATGATATTGTTTTTGATCACTTTACAGAAACAGCCTTTCGTCATCAATCTCTTGGTCGTTCTATTTTAGGAACCGCTAAAACTATTCAATCATTTACATCTGCTGATCTTCATGATTTCATCAATAAACAATATAGTGCAGATCGTATGATTGTCGTTGCGGCAGGCGCTGTAAAGCATGAAAGCTTTCTAAAAGAAGTTGAAAGCCGTCTTGGCACTTTTCGCTCTCATTCAACCGCCTCTCTTCCTAACCTTGCAAATTATGTCGGCGGCGACTTTCGTGAATATCGCGATTTAATGGATACACAAGTTGTTCTAGGGTTTGAAGGGCGTGCTTATCACGCGCGTGATTTTTATGCGACCCAAATTCTTTCAATCATTCTTGGTGGGGGAATGTCCTCACGTCTTTTTCAAGAGGTGCGAGAAAAACGTGGATTATGCTATTCTATCTATGCTTTTCATTGGGGATTTTCAGATATTGGGCTTTTTGGTGTTCATGCTGCTACTGGACAAGAAGGGCTCAAAGAACTTCTGCCTATGATTCTTGATGAACTTTCCAAGGCAAGCAAAAATATCCACGCCAATGAACTCCAACGCGCACAAACGCAATATCGTGCTAATCTCATAATGTCACAGGAAAATCCCGCTAGTCAAGCACATCTCATTGCTCGCCAAATACTTCTTTACGGTCGCCCCATTCCAATATCGGAAACAATTGAACGTCTCAATCTCATCACACCTACAAGGTTAACTGATTTAGCCCATCGTCTTTTTAAAAATTCCACGCCTACAATCACTGCTGTCGGACCTGTAGGAACCCTCATGAATTTTGATGATTTAACGTCAACTCTTTCATATAAGCCCAAGTAAAAAACTGCTTTTCTAAAAAAACATCACAATGAGCATGAATATATTTTATCATAAAATTTACCACTAAAACTCTTCTCTTTAAATAAGTTTTGGAAATATTGGGCAAAGAGACCTACAAAACTATCCAATTCTTCCTTCATGTGATAAAGATTCTAATGAGTAAAGCTATATCCGTGAAATTAAAAAATTCATGATTATAATTTTGCTCTTTTAAAATATAAAATTCCATCCGCTTCAAGTTTCATTGAAGCAAATGGATATATGATC
>NZ_CAHOYM010000045.1 GCF_903679515.1 Bartonella gabonensis | reverse complement strand
ATTATATTAGTGAAGTATATTAAACAATTTTTCTATAGGCAAAAATTATTTCATATCTTTTACATTGTTGAATAAATAATGAAATATAGAACAGTGTTTATTGATTGAGACAGTATTTTAAACAAGAGGTTAGAATAATTTTTTTACGAGAGTCATAGAAATCTATTCAGTAGAGGAGAAGCGAATCGTGTGTTTTTTATAAACAGGAGCGCTTTGATTCTTTATCTGTTAACCACTGAATACAATCATTGAGAGCTCTCTCTGTTATAACTTGTTTTTTTGCTATTTTTTTTTCTTTACTTGGCAAGCGTTGTCCTGAATGTTTAAGAGAAGTAATAGGGGGAAAGAGTCCAAAATTGATATTCATTGGCTGAAAAGACTGTCTTTCTGCTTCTTCATCTATAATGTGTCCCCCAGTAATATGATTCAAAAGAGCCCCAAATGCCGTGGTTTGTGGGGGAAGGCAAGGACAGTTATGATGATATTCGGCAGTAGCAAAACGTCCAGCAAGAAGCCCTATGGCCGCTGATTCTACATAACCTTCACATCCGGTAATTTGTCCTGCAAAGCGTAGTTGTTTTTTTTGTTTTAAACGAAGGGTTTGATCAAGAATGAGGGGAGAGTTGAGATAGGTATTGCGGTGAAGACCCCCAAGACGTGCAAATTCTGCTTTTTCAAGACCGGGAATCATTCTAAAAATACGGACTTGTTCACCATATTTCAGTTTTGTTTGAAAGCCGACCATATTGTAAAGCGTTCCGAGTTTATTATCTTGGCGTAATTGAACGACGGCGTAGGGTTTAACGGTTGGATTATGGGCATTGGTTAGACCCATAGGTTTCATAGGACCGTGTCTTAAGGTTTCAAGTCCGCGCTCAGCCATAATTTCAATGGGGAGACACCCATCAAAATAAGGCATTTTTTCAAAGTCACGAAACTCTGTTTTTTCTGCATTTTTTAGTGCTTCAACGAATGTTTCATATTGTTCTTTGTTGAGAGGACAATTTAGATAATCTTTTCCTGTTCCCTCAGGACCAATTTTATCGTAACGAGACTGATACCAACAAATATTCATATCAATACTATCGGTATGGATAATAGGTGCAATAGCATCAAAAAAAGAAAGAGCTTTTATACCGGTTATTGCTTTTAATTCTTGAGCAAGTGTAGGTGAGGTAAGGGGCCCCGTTGCAATGACAACATGTTTCCAATCTTTAGGAATCTCTTGAATTTCTTCGCGTTTGATCGTTATAAGCGGATGATTTTCAAGGGCTGATGTCACAGTTTTTGAAAATTCATCACGGTCAACAGC
This sequence comes from Bartonella gabonensis, assembly GCF_903679515.1. Classification (GTDB taxonomy): domain Bacteria; phylum Pseudomonadota; class Alphaproteobacteria; order Rhizobiales; family Rhizobiaceae; genus Bartonella; species Bartonella gabonensis. Next base: position 8,526 of record NZ_CAHOYM010000045.1, on the reverse strand, counting down.
AAGAGCACTTCCCGCGGGGACTTTGTTGGCATCAGCCGCTTTCATAATTAAGGATTTTGCTAATCGCATTTCAGCATGTAAAAGCCCTACTGCATTTGTTGATGAATCATCAGAACGAAATGAATTTGAACAAACCAGTTCTGCCAATTTATCGGTGTTATGGGCATCTGATTTTTTTTGGGGACGCATTTCATGCAAAATAACAGGAATGCCTGATTGAGCGATTTGCCAGCTTGCTTCACACCCCGCAAGACCGCCACCGATAATATGAATTGGAGTATCAAATGTCTTTAACATAGTCGACTTATTAGCGTAAGTAGCCGTGTATGAAAAGCATAGATTTTATTTTTGTTCTTTGTAAGAAAGAGGTGTATTGAGTTTTTTTAATATATTTGTTTGCTTTTTTTCTATAATTAATGGTATAGAAACGCCGCTTGTATAAGGTTATTAGCTTGCTAAGTTTGAGCGGATGTGGCGAAATTGGTAGACGCACCAGATTTAGGTTCTGGCGGGAGACCGTGGGGGTTCGAGTCCCTCCATCCGCACCAAAGCAATCCCTTAAGTGCTACGGATTTCTACGTATCTGGAATTCCGCTTCATGGTAATGTAACACAAAGTGTTAGAATGTAATGATGATTTAGAGAAGGTTTATCCCTCTCCTTGAGAAAAATGAAGGTGTTTAATGCAGGTTACCGAGACGCTTAATGAAGGACTGAAGCGCGAAATTAAGATCGTGGTTCCAGCGAAAGATTTAGAAGAAAAGTTGAATGAACGATTGGATGATACCAAGGGTAAGATTAAGCTTAATGGTTTTCGTCCCGGTAAAGTGCCGGGTGGGCATTTGCGAAAAATGTATGGTAAATCTTTTATGGCAGAGATTCTCAATGAGATACTGAGTGATGCGCCACGTTCTGTTTTAGCGGACCGTAATGAACGTCCAGCGATGCAGCCAAAAATTGATATAGATAAAGATGAAAAAATTCTAGATGGAAAAGCCGATTTTACTTTTAGTTTAAAGTATGAAGTTTTACCAAAAATTGAAATTAAAGCCTTTGAACATATTGAAGTTATTCGCGAAATTGCAGCTATTCCTGAAAAGGATATTGATGATCAAGTCAATCGCATCCTTTCTTCTACGCGTAATTATTCCCTAAAAGAGGGATCTTCTGAAGAAGGTGATCGTATTACCATAGATTATCTGGGTAAGCTTGAGGGGGGGCCATTTGAAGGTGGGGCAGATAATGATGCACAACTGATTCTTGGATCAAAACAATTTATTCCTGGTTTTGAAGAGCAATTGGTTGGTGTAAAAGCTGGGGATGCAAAAACGATTTCTGTTAAATTTCCTGATAATTACAGTGCTGCACATTTAGCTGGACGGGAAGCAGAGTTTGACATTACTGTCAAAGCTGTCTTTAGCCCAAATGAATTGAAAATTGATGATGAGGCGGCGAAGAAAGTTGGTTTGGAATCTCTAGATCGCTTGCGTGAGGTTGTTCGTGGACAGATTGAAAGTAAATATGGTTCAATGACACGTCAAAAAGTTAAGCGTCAAATTCTTGATGCTTTAGATGCTGATTATGATTTTGAGATTCCTGAAGGACTTTTAGAAATTGAATTCAATAATATATGGGCTCAAGTTAATGATGATTTGAAAAAGGCTGGGCGTAGTTTTGAAGATGAGGGCATTACAGAAGAAAAGGCACGGGAGGAATATCGTGTCCTTGCGCAACGTCGTGTTCGTCTTGGTTTGGTGCTTTCTGAGATTGGAATGAAAGTTGGTGTTAAAGTTAGTGAGGATGAGCTAAAAGCGGCCGTTTTTGAGCAAGTTCGTCAATATCCTGGACAAGAAAAAGAGATTATGGACTTTTTTCGTAAGACTCCGGAAGCTGTTGAAAATCTGCGTGCTCCGATTTTTGAAGAAAAGGTCATTGATCATTTGTTAGCACACATAAAAGTCACAGATAAAGAAGTGACGATTGAAGAGTTGATGAAAGAGGATGATGAATTAGATGTCCCTGAAGAAAAGCCGGCAAAGAAAAAATCTGCAGTAAAAGAGAAGGAAAGGTCTGCAGAGAAAACATCGACTAAGAAAAAGGCTCCTAAAAAAGCTTGATATTTCGGCAAACAAAATAAACCCGATGGAATCGGGGTTGTTGTGATATTATATTCTAAGCTTGCACTTTGAATGGTTTGAGATAAACCATGAGATATGTTTAAAAATATTGGTAGTGGATTGGCAATGAGCATCATTGATATGCGTACTCCTGATTCTAAGCGTTTTATTTCTGGCATTACAGGTGATTGGGAAGTCATCATTGGTATGGAGGTTCATGCGCAAATCATATCAAATTCGAAACTGTTTTCAGGAGCATCAACCAAATTTGGGGCAGAGCCGAACAATCATGTATCACTTATTGATGCGGCTATGCCAGGGATGTTGCCTGTTCTTAATCAAGAATGTGTTCGTCAAGCAGTTCGAACAGGTTTGGGATTAAAAGCGCGTATTAACTTAAAATCTATTTTTGATCGTAAGAATTATTTTTATCCAGATTTACCGCAGGGATATCAGATTTCTCAGTTTCGCTATCCCATTGTAGGAGAGGGGAAAATTATCATATCTGTTGGTCCAGATTCGAATGGTCAATTTGAAGATATCACGGTAGGAATTGAAAGATTACATCTTGAACAGGATGCTGGAAAATCGATGCATGATCAACATCCAACGATGTCTTTTGTGGATCTTAATCGCTCTGGTGTTGCACTTATGGAAATAGTTTCCAAACCTGATATGCGCTCATCAGATGAAGCCAAAGCTTATATGACAAAATTGCGTACGATTGTTCGTTATTTAGGGACCTGCGATGGTAATATGGATGAAGGTTCTATGCGTGCGGATATCAATGTATCTGTTCGTCGTCCTGGAGAAGCTTTTGGAACGCGTTGTGAAATCAAAAACGTTAATTCTATTCGCTTTATTGGTCAAGCGATTGAGTATGAAGCGCGTCGTCAGATCGCAGTTTTAGAAGATGGAGGCGTCATAGAGCAAGAAACTCGGCTTTTTGATGCTACTAAAGGTGAAACGCGTTCTATGCGCTCAAAGGAAGAAGCGTATGATTATCGTTATTTTCCTGATCCTGATCTTTTACCATTAGAATTTGATCAAGCATTTGTAGATGCTTTGGCTGCGGATTTACCAGAATTGCCTGATGCGATAAAAGCACGTTTTGTTAAAGAAATGGGGTTGACAGTGTATGATGCTTCCATTCTTGTGACAGAAAAAGCTATTGCTGATTATTTTGAAGAAGTAGCGTATGGTCGTGATGGAAAAATAGTTGCCAACTGGGTAATTAATGATCTTTTAGGGGCTTTAAATAAAGATAATCGTGAAATTGAAGAGTCACCAGTATCGCCAAATCAGTTGGGAAGTATTATTGATCTTATAAAAGAAGAGGTTATTTCTGGAAAAATTGCCAAAGATCTTTTTGAGATTGTTTGGAATGAGGGAGGAAATCCACGCCAAATTGTAGAAGAACGCAATATGAAGCAGGTAACAGATACAAAGACTATTGAAAGAGCTGTTGATGAGATCATTGCCAATAATTCTGATAAAGTTGCGCAAGCAAAGCAAAAACCTGCTTTAGCAGGTTGGTTTGTTGGGCAGGTAATGAAAGCAACAGGTGGTAAGGCAAATCCTCAAACTGTTAATGAATTCGTTAAGATGAAACTTGGCATAGATTAAATTTTATAGGGTGGAGAAGAATCTATAAATATGATATCTTCTTAAAATTAAGGGATGAAAAATTATCCTATCAATTGGAGTTGTAGCTGAATTTACCAGTAACTTTTTTGGTAATTTCAAACATTGACAAGTTTATTCCAGCGATTGATTTCATGAGCATACTTAAGAAATAGAATAGAAAATGGCTCGTTTTTTTAAACAAATTTTTACTTGGTGGGATGGTAATACCGTCGGTACGCGTTTTTTTACGTGGCGCAAAGGGAAGCGGATAGGGGAAGATCAATTTGGAAATATATATTATGAAGGGGGACATCATAAGGATGGTTATCCGCACCGTTGGGTTATTTATAAAGACTATTCTGAACCTTCTACTATTCCACCAGGTTGGCACGGTTGGATTCATCATCGCTTTGATAATCCACCAACACAGGAGGATTATCATCCCTATGAATGGGAAAAACCTCACGTTGCAAATATGACAGGAACAAGTGAGGCCTATAGACCGAAAGGGGCTATTCCTTACAATGATGAGCGCCCTTGCGTGCGTGAAGATTATGATGCGTGGTCACCTAAAAAATAAAATGTTTTAATGGGCGCGTGTATTTTTGTCTTATTTGGCTCTACATTATAACAAGAATTATTTTTAAGGTGCGATTGGTTTTGATATGATGAGGTCTTTTTCATTGTTAGGGTTGAGGCGTTTTATATATATTGTTTTAATGGGAATTTTAGTATTTTTATTCTTAAATAGTGGGGGGCGGGCTGAACGTATTAGCAATGGAATTGCTGTTTTTGCAGGTCTTGATAAAATCACGGGGCGGACGACGCGTTTTGAAGTTTCTCTTGGTGAAATTTATCAGTACGGTGCATTACAGGTAACACCCCGTGCTTGTTATACGAGCTCTAAAGATGAACCAACACGTACAACAGGTTTTATTGAAGTCAATGAAGTAACATTAGATAAAAAAATACGGCGTATTTTTACAGGATGGATGTTTGCAGATAGCCCTGGTTTGAACGCTGTTGAGCATCCTATTTATGATGTGTGGTTAAAAGATTGTAAACAGAATTCTCAAAATCTACCTCTTCAGTAATAGTGTGTTATCTATTTATAGTACATTGATTTATAATGATAGTTTATCATTTTACAATTTGAATGGGAGGTTAAAATTTCTCTGATTTTCTCATTGCAAATTTTCTTGTATTGAAACGATCAAAACGATTGCTTTATTTGTTACAAGTGGGGGATGTATGGATACGGTTGTTTAAGAAAGGAATGAAAGTTTCTCTCATAAACCATTTAAATTATAGGATGCACTATGCAAATCAGCATATTATTTTTTTCGAGTGTTCATTGGAGACAATTCTTGATTTATATCTGTTAGAGGTAGAAATGAAAGGCTTATTCATATTTATTCAAGAGATGAATTAACTCTTTTGCCTTTAATAAGGTCATACTCCTCATGAAGAAAGAACGTCACTATATTGTATATTTACGGGGGTATTTTAAAGAACTCTCTTAAGGCTTGTCACATCCATTTCGCGACGGCGTGCTCATGAATGGTGTAATGATAAATCTATCGAGTATCCCCCATCTTTACACTTGTGAAGGGACAAGAAAACACTATCACATACTTGAGCCCACCTACAATGTTGCCGACAAGTTCTGGGTACTTGAGAATCTTCATAAGAGGTATTTTTATTCCTCTCTTGTACAGTTTTTATCACCACCACTCTTCTCTCTTTTAACATGCAAGCAAATGGTTTTGGTTGATTTAATATAAACAAGTTTGGGATGAGAGAACCTTACGATATTAGAGGTCTAGTTCAATATGAATAAAACTAAATTATCATTATAAATCAAAATCTTGCCTTTATGGGGAGACAGACATGTCAAATGCGTTTTATGAAACATTGGTGATTATATCGAGGGAAAACAAATGTGTTGCTAGGCCTTTATGCACGTGGAGATTTCTTTTTTCGTTCAAAGAGTAAAAGCAATTTAAGCTCTGTTGTTGGAACAATTGAGGTTTAAGATGATTTAAAGTTTCAATTGAAGTATAGCGTGATTAAAAAAATGCAAAAATTGGTATATTTCTGGCAAAAAGCAACATGTATGTATTTGATATTTTTATGATAGAGTGCTTCATAAGTTGTTGTATATTACATGACAAACTTCACATTTCAATAAGCAGAATGTCACTCATTTTGTAAATCATATTTTTGATATCCATACTTTTCAAAATCTTGTTTATAAGAGACACGTATTTTTATGGTGAGCTATTAAAATTTTAAAAGGGTGCCTCGAAGAGGCGTTAAAAGATTCCGTACCACTGGACAGTGGTATTTTTATTTTGTGTACAGAATAACCAGTTATTCTTAAGAATAAGAGATTTTATCCAATGAAAGTTTCTAATCATCAATATAAGAATGTTTTCCAATTGCCGAGACAACCTAAAGAGCCTTTATTGAATGTTCCATTGATTATTATTGTCTTGATCGTATGTTGTTTTTGTCTTTATTGCATTCCTCAGTATTTTTTCTCTCATCAGCTTTATGTTGAAATTCTGGAGTTTTTTTCATTTACACCAGCATTGTTTAAGACGAATCCTATCGCATTTTTTTATACCATGGTGAGTTATTCATTTATGCATGGTAGTTTTAAACATGTTGCTCTTAATATGATTTGGCTTTTGGTTTTTGGCACTCCTTTAGTAAGGCATTTTGGTGTTTTACGTTTTTTAATTTTTTGGGTGTTAACGGCAGTTATTTCTGTTTTGACTTATTTTATATTTCATCAAGAAAGTATCATAGCACTTGTTGGGGCATCAGGTTCCGTATCTGGCATGATGGGGGCTATTGCACGTTACGGATTTCCCAGCGGTTTAGGTGTTAATGTGCAGCATGAAAAACCTTTGGGGATTTTATTATCCATCAAAAAAGCCCTTTGTTCCAAGGGCATACTCATTTATATAAGTGTATGGCTGGCGGCTGATTTTCTCATAGGTATTTCTTCCTTTCTGTTTGAAAAAAATGGTATCTCAATAGCATGGGAATCGCATATTGGCGGGTTTCTTACGGGCTTTTTATTGGTTGGCTTTTTTGATGTTTCACAAAAAAATAAAAGCTAGAATCTAAGATATTTATGCGTCACATAAAGTGCTATTGTTGCTGCGTTTGAAACATTTAATGATTTAATATTTCCAGGCATATCAAGACGTGCTAAGGCGTAAACGGTTTCACGTGTTTTTTTTCGTAGACCTTTACCTTCTGCTCCTAAAACAAGAGCAATTTTATTTCCTGTTAGTGTTGTTTCTAGAGGTTGATCCCCTTCTGAATCGAGTCCGAAGCTTGTAAAACCTGTTTGATGGAGTTCTTGAAGAGTTTCAGCGAGGTTTCGTACGGTAATATAATGAATCATTTCTAGAGCCCCTGATGCCGCTTTCGCAAGAACACCGCTTTCTTGGGGGGAATGACGGCAAGTGGTAATCAGTGCCTTAGCTTTAAATGCAACGGCAGAGCGCATAATAGCGCCAACATTATGTGGATCAGTAATTTGATCCATGACAATGATCAGATCAGTGTTGGTTAGTTCCGATAGTTTGTATGGTTTGAGAGGAGAAGTCTCCAAAACAACCCCTTGATGAACGGCTTCACTTCCAACGAGCGAATCAAGATATTTGGGAGTGCATACTGTAACAGGACAAGGATAATCTGATTCGGATATATTTAATCGTTTTAAGGCATTTTGTGTAACGTAAAGACATTTAAAAATTCTTTTTGGGTTTTTTAAAGCAGCCTGCACAGCATGGATGCCATAAAGATGGATTATCCCTTGCTGTAAAGGAGCGGCTTCCTTCTTCAGGTGTGTAGAAGATCGAGAAGGAGAGCCTTTTGTATCGCGATATCGGTGACGTAAACGAGCATAATGAGAATTTTGTGATGTTTTTTCTTTCATAGCTTCTTTATAGCGTTTTAATAAGAAAAATAGCTAGAAAAAATCTATGATTTAAAATTATGAGCAGGAAATTTGTACAGAATTGTATTTATTCTGTTGACAGATACAATCGTAATCGTCATAACCACTTCACAATCAGTTGAATTGAATGAGTGTTCAAGATGATTGTCATGATGCCTCATCGCGCGACTTTGCCGGTGTAATGGAGGGGTGCCCGAGTGGTTAAAGGGGGCGGACTGTAAATCCGTTGCGTATGCTACGTTGGTTCGAATCCAACCCCCTCCACCATTCATCGAAGGAGAGTTAGTACGTGGGTCATGCGGGTATAGCTCAATGGTAGAGCAGCAGCCTTCCAAGCTGAATATGCGGGTTCGATTCCCGCTACCCGCTCCAAATGGTTGTTGATGATTAGGCAAGTTAGGTATAATGGAAGATATTCCATTATTAAAGTGGGCGGGATTTTCCGTCTAAGAGTTGTGGTGATTGGGCTAGTATACAGTCCAGTTGAATTCAGTTCTGCAGGCCTCTGTTTCTAGGTGCTAACAAAGATAGAGAATAAAACAAGAGATTAATAGCGATGGCGAAGAGCAAATTTGAACGTACAAAACCGCATGTTAATATTGGTACGATTGGTCACGTTGATCATGGGAAGACATCATTGACAGCAGCGATTACGAAGTTTTTTGGTGAGTTTAAAGCATATGATCAAATTGATGCAGCACCGGAAGAGCGCGCACGTGGTATTACCATTTCTACAGCACACGTTGAATATGAAACGGAAAATCGTCACTATGCCCACGTTGATTGCCCTGGACACGCAGACTAT
>NZ_CAHOYM010000044.1 GCF_903679515.1 Bartonella gabonensis | reverse complement strand
TAAATAAATATATTGCCATTAACTTCACTTATAAGATCAAAAATAAAGAAAATAATTTTTATTTAGTGAAAAAAATATAGAGTTATTATATACACACGTATTTTTTACTGTAATCTTTTTTATTCTTTCGATTGGAACATTGAATGCTTACTTGTAAACAATATGAGTTACTCTTGTTTATTCACAATCATATAAAAGAAACAGGTGTTCCTCCTTCTTTTGAAGAAATGAAAATTGCTTTAGAACTTTCTTCAAAATCTGGTATTCATAAGCTTATTATAGCCTTAGAACAACGAGGTTTTATACGTCGTTTGCCCAATCGTGCTCGTGCAGTGGAAGTGATTCGCCTTCCTGAGAAAATAACATTTAACCTTTCTCTAGCACGTAAAATTTCTCCCAGTATGATAGAAAAAAATAGAGGTAAAATATCAAAAAACTTCGCTAATCTTGGTAAGTTTGAGGAAGAAGAAAAAAATATTACAATTCCCATTATGGGACGTATTTCTGCGAGCGTTCCCGCCTCTGCTATACTACAACAAATAAGCACACTGTCTCTCCCGCACGATATGGTTAATACAGGTGAGCACTATGCATTAGAAGTTAAAGATAATTCTATGGTAGAGGCTGGTATCTTTGATAAAGATACGATTATTGTAAAACGTCAAAATACAGCAATATCAGGTGAAATTATTGTCGCATTTATTGATAAAAAAGAGGCAACATTAAAACGTTATCGACGAAAAGGAACCTCTGTTGCATTAGAAGCCGCTAATCCTCACTACGAAGTACGTACATACAAATCCGAGCGTGTAGAAATACAAGGCAAACTTACCGGACTTATTCGCAAATATTAAAGAATAAACCCATATATGCAATAGATATCGCAATAAAATACAGTAAAAAAACTTGTTGCGTATTTTTTTATTGTGCCATACGCAATTAGCTTTCCTCACACAGCAAAAGAATAAGGTTCAATTCGGTCTATAAACAATTCAAATCCTTATCGAACGGTTTTTACTTCCACTCTTCCCTCTGTATATTTGTTTTTCACTTACGAAAGACTTGATAAGTAAACTTAAAAATATTCTCCCCGTACTCTAAAAGAACTTGAATACTTTAAAAGATTTTATCTTATATCATAGCCCTCAATAACAGCATTTGACAGCATAATAAGATAAAATTATAAGCATACAAAAAATATTGTAGAAAAAAATCAAATAAATTTATAACAGGTTGTTATATTAAAATAAAAAACATCTATCCACTTTTTAAGTCAATAAAAGCGGAACGCAATCGTTCATAGTAATTATAGGATTATCATGGTAGCACCTCGTATTAGTTTTGTCTCTCTCGGATGCCCAAAAGCACTCGTAGATTCTGAGCGAATTATTACAAGCCTCCGCTCTGAAGGGTATGAAATTTCACGTCAACATCAAGGAGCTGATGTCGTTATTGTGAATACCTGTGGCTTTCTTGACTCTGCCAGAAAAGAATCATTAGCCAATATTGATGAAGCTCTCAAAAAAAATGGAAAAGTCATTGTAACAGGGTGTCTTGGTGCTGATCCTGATGTTATTCGCCAAGCATACCCTAATGTATTAGCCATTACAGGACCACAAGCTTATGAGAGTGTTATACAAGCTGTTCATACAGCAATTCCTCCTGTTCATGATCCTTTTCTTGATTTAGTTCCTCCCCAAGGTATTCGTTTAACTCCTCGCCATTACGCCTACTTAAAAATTTCTGAAGGATGTTCTAACAGATGTAGTTTTTGTATTATCCCTACACTGCGTGGTGATCTTACTTCACGCCCCATCAGTGATGTTCTTCGCGAAGCTGAAAAACTTGTACAAGCGGGTGTAAAAGAGCTTTTGGTTATTTCACAAGATACGAGTGCTTATGGTATTGATCTTAAATATCTCGAAAATTCTTGGAAAGATCGCACAATCAAAACGAAATTCTTTGATCTGTGTCGCGAACTAGGTAATATGGGTATTTGGATACGTATGCATTACGTTTATCCTTATCCCCATGTGGACGAAGTTATCGAACTTATGGCAGCAAAAAAAATTCTCCCTTATCTGGATATTCCTTTTCAGCATGCATCACCGACTGTTTTGCGTCATATGAAGCGTCCTGCTCTTATGGAAAAAACAAACCGTAGAATTGAAAAGTGGCGAAAAATATGTCCAGATCTCGCTTTACGATCAACATTTATTGTCGGATTTCCAGGCGAAACAAATGAGGATTTTAATATGCTGCTAGAATGGCTAGAAGAAGCAAAAATTGAACGCGCTGGATGCTTTAAATATGAAGAAGTAAAAGGGGCTGTTGCAAATGATTTGAGATTAGAAAATATTCCTGAAGACGTGAAAGAAAACCGCTGGCATCGTTTTATGGCAAAACAACAACAAATTTCTACACATCTTTTAAAGAAAAAAATTGGAAAAAGACTCTTGGTCCTGATCGATGAAAGTCAAGGAAAAGTAGCCAAAGGTCGTAGTCAATACGATGCTCCAGAAATAGATGGTGTTGTCCATATATCATCACGACGCCCCTTGCGTGTCGGTGAATTTGTCACCGTTAAAATCGAACAATCAGATGCCTATGATCTTTATGGTATAGCAGTTTAAAAATTTAACTTCTTCCCATCCCCAATGGCGAAGTTTTCCATCAGAGTTGGTTTATAAAAAAGAAACTGCTCGCAATAGGGGGCAATGACTTATGTGACTGACTTCATGAGGATTTATGGACAATCCCTGCCCTAAATGATGGTATTTTACAGCATAACGGGATAAGATAAAATCTACAAGGATCCCTCATTTAAAAAAAGAAAAAACCGATAATCTTGCTATCATGTCATTTTCTCGTTTTCCATATTGCAATAAAATCATTGCTTATTTAAAGGAAGCTTTTTAAATTGTGTTTTATGCATACAAGAGCTCTGCTTGTGATATGCAGGGGATGTTTTTTATGGATAGAAATGAGAAAATTTGAAATAAAACTCCTACGGTTGTTAATTGCAAAGCAATAAATTATCATTATAAATAAGTATCTTATCTTAAATTCTTTGAACTTATTTTTTGATATCTCATTTTTATTAACACGTTTTAAAATCAAAGAATTTTTTATCAAGCAAGTGACTTGGGCGCACATTCGTTAAAGCGCGAATCATTGTATCCTTACGTCCTGGCATTTGTCGTTCGATATTTTTCAGCATTTCTTTCATTGCATTACGTTGTAAACCATCTTGACTACCGCAAAGATTACAAGGAATAACAGGAAATTGCATTGCTTGAGAAAATTTTTCCATATCTTCTTCAGCGGCATAGACAAGAGGACGTAACACAAAAAGATCTCCTTCATCATTTTTAAGTTTTCCAGGCATAGCGGCTAAGCGGCCACCGTGAAACAAATTCATAAAAAATGTTTCCAAAACATCATCACGATGATGCCCTAAAATTAATGCAGAACACCCCTCTTCACGTGCAATGCGATAGAGATTACCACGTCTCAATCGAGAGCAGAGTGAACAATATGTCTGTGTCTCTGCCAATTTTTCTGTAACAATGGAATAAGTATCTTGATATTCAATACGATAGGGAATTTTATAAGAACTCAAAAAGTCTGGAAGAATATGTTTAGGGAATCCTGGTTGTCCTTGATCAAGATTACAAGCAAGAATTTCAATGGGTAAAAGACCACGCCACTTTAAATCTAAAAGAAGTGCTAATAAACCATAAGAGTCTTTTCCACCCGATAAAGCAACAAGCCATTTTTTTCCAGTAGAGAGCATAGAAAAATCATCCAAAGCTTGCCGCATATGACGCAAAAGCCGTTTGCGCAATTTATTAAATTCCACACTTGAAGGAGCTCGCCGAAATATGGGATGACAATCATCTGCTGTGCTTACCAAAAGATCATCTTTTTTTTCGTTTTCTTCTATTGCCTGATATTCAACAGAAACACCATTCATAAGACCATACCTGCACAAGTAATAGCTCGTTTTGCAAAGACAGAATAAATATAAAGTAAGCTTATATTTATATTTTTTGAATTTATAAAAATAGATATGAAAAAAAGAAATGGAACTATATAAGCTTATAACACTAGAATAGTGCAATAAACTTAATATAGAACCATTCACAAAATATTTGTTAACTTCAAAGATTATAAAAACAACACAATATAGTCTGAAATTATAACAATAGAAGAGAAACAACTTTTCTCATAAAAAATTATCGAGAATAAAATTCAACGACCAAATTAGGTTCCATTTGCACAGCATAAGGAACATCTGCAAAAGCAGGAATACGTGTAAAGGTCGCTTTCATCTGTTTATGATCGGATTCAATATAATCAGGGACATCACGTTCAGCCAATTGTACTGATTCTAAAATCAAAACAAGCTGTTTTGATTTTTCCCGAACCTCAATAACATCACCTGGCTTACAACGATATGATTGAATATTTGTACGTCGCCCATTTACATTCACATGACCATGATTAATAAATTGTCGAGAAGCAAAAATCGTAGGTACAAATTTCGCACGATAGACAACAGCATCCAAACGTGATTCTAAAAGACCAATAAGATTTTCACCTGTATCACCTCGACGACGTGCAGCTTCCACATAAGTTTTATGAAATTGCTTTTCTGAAATATCTCCATAAAACCCTTTCAACTTCTGTTTAGCGCGCAATTGCACCCCATAGTCAGAAAGTTTTCCTTTACGGCGCTGTCCATGTTGACCTGGACCATAATCACGACGATTGACGGGAGATTTTGGACGACCCCAAATATTTTCTCCCATACGTCGGTCAATTTTATATTTTGTTGTTTCGCGTTTACTCATCGCATTTCCTTTAAAATGAAAAACGAGATCTTTAAGATCCCAAGGAAACGCGCCCTCCTCTGCCTTTAAATACAAAAGACTGACAGAATAGCTCAACATCTCAATATGTAAAGTTATCCACGGGACACGTCAATTACTGCCATTTTCCTGAAAAAATAGCTAGAGTACCTTTATTGATCCCGTATCTCAAAGTCAACTCCTTTCATGAGTTTTAAGCCAAATCCTTTTAACAAATGTTCCGTTGAAGAAGTGATATTTTTCGATGTCAGCAACGCAAAATCTTGATATTTCTTTACGGGCTGTTGATGTATTTTTTCCGACAATGGCAATAATGATCTGATATGTTTGGCGATCGCTTTTGCTGGATCAATCCATCCAACAGACCATAAAGCTTGTTCAAGAAAGAATTTCATCAAAAAAGGATAATGAGTGCAGGCTAAAACAATAACATCAGTATACTTGCCATTTTTTTTCACAAAGCATGGCAGAATTTCTTTTCTTAACGCTTCTGAATCGATAGATTTTCCTCGTAAATAATCTTCAGCAAATCCAGCAAGCTTTTCACTTCCTACAAGCTGAACATGACACTGCCCAGCAAAAGAATTAATTAATTCATTTGTGTAGGCACGTTTAACTGTTCCAGGAGTCGCTAATACGGAAATAAAACCAGATTTTGTTTGTTCAGCAGCTGATTTAATTGCAGGAACTGTGCCTACGAAAGGGACATGAGGAAAATTGTACCGTAAATCAGCCATCATCAGTGTAGAAACAGTGTTGCAAGCAATCACACATAAAGCAGGGTTATAGCTTGTTAAAAGATTTGTAAAAATCTTTAAAACGTGTTGTTTTAAAACATTTTCTTCCCAATTGCCATAGGGAAATCCTGCATCATCAGCTACATAAATAAATTGTATTTCAGGGATAAGAACGCGCGCTTCCCTCAATACTGTCAAACCACCAATACCACTATCAAAAAAAAGAACAAGCCGTTCATCCATCAGTTTTCACACTTATTTTTAATTTTTTGACGATCGCGCTCTGTAGGTGCTCTACTCCCCCGTGGATATTGTGGAGAAAAATGATCTAATGAAGATATAACGCCTCGCAATAACCGAACTTCAGATTCACTAAAGTTAGCGCGCGTAAAAACAGAACGCAAATTTGTAAGCATAACCTCTTTTCGTTCTCGGGGTCTAAAATACCCTCGGATATCCAAAGCCTCTTCTAATTGAGATAAAAAACCATGAAACACTGTTTTATTTGCAGGTTCCATCTCTGCTGCACGAAATGCTGTATCGTTCACATTTTCTAGACCAGTCTTCATCCATTCGTAAGACATCAAAAGAGCCGCTTGCGCAATATTAAGTGATGCAAAAGCAGGATTAACTGGAAAAGTGATGATTTCATCAACAAGGCTGATTTCATCATTTTCTAGTCCCCATCTCTCTCTTCCAAAGACAATACCTGTTTTATGTCCGATATTTTCACGCTGACGGAGTACAGTTGCTGCTTCAACAGCACTTTTTACAGGTTTAAATCCACATCTTTCACGTGCTGTTGTAGCAAAAACATAATGTAAATCCGCAATTGAAGCACGCAATGTGTCAAAAATAACGGTGTTGTTAATGACATGATCAGCTTTACTTGCAGCAGCTCTAGCTTTTTCATTTGGAAATGTTTCTCGGGGGTTGACAAGCCGAAGCTTAGAGAGACCAAAATTTGCCATTGCCCTTGCAACCATACCAATATTTTCAGGAAGCTGCGGTTCAACTAAAATAATAATGGGACCATTTGTTAAATTTTCACGATTCTTGTTCGTTCCAGCCATAAATCTTACCTAGTTTCATTTAACGAACTCCGTCTCCACTATTTTTTAACACAACTTTCTTCTAAAGTACTCTAATGCTGTTTAATAATAAATTATAGACAATACTATTTTTTCACTCAAAGAGCGCAGATTCCCTCATAATAAATTTTAAAAGCCGTCAAAGTGAACGATGGAGTTTATAACAATTTATATAAGATATCGTAGCGTTTTTTACATCAATATTATATTTTTTAATAGGAAATAGCCTCTACAAATTATAATCTCAGTTGAATTATGAAATCATAAATCTTAAAAAAGGAATATGCACTTTATTCCCAAACTTTTTCCTGCAAAGCTTATCCGCCGTTATAAACGTTTTCTTGCAGATGTTAAACAAGATGATCAAGATGTCTTCACTGTGTCGGTACCTAATACAGGATCAATGCTTGGATTAACAGCTTCCAACGCCAATATTTGGGTTTCATATCATAACAACACCAAGAGAAAATATGCCTATCAATTAGAAATTGTTGAATCCGATAATACTTTGGTTGGCATTAATACCACTTTACCTAATAAACTAGCCTTAGAAGCAATTCAAAATGGATTACTACCAGAATTAAGTGGATATAAAACAATTTTAAAAGAACAACGCTATGGAACACAATCACGAATTGACTTTCTTTTACAGGATGGCATTCTTCCTGATTGTTACCTAGAAGTCAAAAATGTTCATTTTATTCGTCAAAAAGGATTAGCAGAATTTCCTGATACCCAGACAAAACGGGGGACACGTCACCTTGAAGAACTCATACAAGTCGTACAACAAGGAAAACGAGCTGCTATGCTTTATGTTATTCAACGAGAAGATTGTACAGCTTTTACAATTTGTCATGACCTTGATCCACTCTATGGACGTAAGTTTGATTTAGCATTAAAATCAGGGGTAGAATGTTATGCTGTAAAGTGTCACGTAAGTGTAGAAGGCATTTTTCCGATTCAGAGAGTAAAAATAGAAAACAGAAAAAACAATGATTGAGTATATTGAATATAATAAAACCCCTTTAAAATTTAATGGGAAAATTCGCATTTTCGATGACTATGCTTTTGCTAAAATGCGTGAAGTCGGTCGTATTGCTGCAGAATGTCTTGATGCACTTACGGATATTATTAAACCTGGCGTCACTACGCAAGAAATTGATGATTTTGTATTTACTTTTGGTGTACAAAAAGGAGCTCTTCCTGCTGACTTAAATTATCATGGATACAGCCATTCATGCTGTACATCTATCAATCACGTTGTCTGTCATGGTATTCCCAACAAAAGACCTCTGCAAGAAGGCGATATTGTGAATGTTGATGTAACTTTTATTCTTGATGGTTGGCATGGTGATTCAAGCCGCATGTATCCTGTCGGAAAAATCAGACGTGCTGCAGAACGCCTTTTACAAATAACCTATGAAAGTCTTATGAGAGGAATCGCTGTCGTTAAACCTGGAGCAACAACAGGTGATATTGGTGCAGCCATTCAACAGTATGCAGAATCTGAACGGTGCTCAATTGTGAGAGATTTTTGTGGACATGGTATCGGCCAGCTTTTTCATGATGCCCCCAATATTCTCCATTATGGAAATCCTGGAGAAGGAATCGAATTAAAACAAGGAATGATGTTTACGATTGAACCTATGATTAATCTTGGTAAACCACAAGTTAAGATTTTATCTGACGGTTGGACTGCTGTTACCCGTGACCGCTCTTTGACAGCACAATATGAACATACAATTGGTGTAACAAATGAAGGGTATGAAATATTTACACAATCGCCTAAAAATATTTTTTATATTCCAAATTTGCAGACCTAATACACTGTAGAGATGTTATGACTAAAAAATTAAAGCAAAAGGAAGATATTCAAAGTGATCACTTTGCATTAACATCAAATTCTCCACTTACCCCAGTATCAGAAAGAAAAAGTAAAGAGCCTAAGAAAAACGCACAGCTTAATAAACATTATCAAGGACATCGTGAACGTCTTCGAAAACGCTATTTAAAGTCAAAAGGAAATGCACTTGAAGATTATGAATATCTTGAATTATTACTTTTTCGCACAATACCCCGTGCAAACACAAAACCTATAGCTAAAAATTTGATAGTACATTTTGGTTCATTAGCTGATGTGCTGGGCGCTGATATTCATCGACTTCAAGAGGTTCAGGGATGTGGTCCTGCAACTGCAATTGATTTAAAAATTATTTCAGATGTTGCTGGACGTCTTGCTCGTGCAGAGTTGTTTAAACGCGATATTTTTTCATCATGGGATAAAGTATTAGCTTATTGTAAAGCGGTTATGGCTCACGAAACGCGTGAACAATTTCGTATTTTATTTCTCGATAAGAAAAACGGCTTACTTGCCGATGAAGTACAACAAACTGGAACCATTGATCATACCCCTGTTTATCCTCGTGAAGTTATTTCTCGCGCTTTAGAGTTATCTGCATCAGGGCTTATCTTAGTCCACAATCATCCCTCTGGTGATTCCACCCCCTCTGATGCAGATATAACAATGACATACAGATTAAAAGATGCAGCAAATGCATTAGGCATTACGATCCATGATCACCTTATTATTGCACGCCACAACCATACAAGTTTTAAAGCATTAAAACTTATATAAACTTTATGGATAAAAAAGGATTCATTCGGAGATGAATAGCAAATCAATTTTCCAAATCAATATCCAATATAGCCATTGAGAAATTATAGGACAGTTCATCTTCATCTTCATCTCGATAAATAACGCCTAAAAATTCATCCCCCATATAAACCTCACAAGAATCATCTTTTTTAGGCCGTGCTCTAACCTGCAATGCTGAGTTTTGGAATGTATTTTTTAAATAATTATCAAGTTTTTTTATTTCATCAGCATTCACTATTCTCTCCTGTTTTTTTGAGACGATTAAAATAATTGCGTGTCGCGCAAATAAGACACTTCTCTGATTCTGTAAAAGCCAGTAAAAAAGCTTAATTTTTGAATATTGACTTAATATTACATATATTTATAGCTCTTTCTTTAATATATTCATAAAGAACTTTTTAAAAATGAGTCTATCATTATTAAATATACCCGTATAGATAAAAAAATGGCAGAAAACTGTATATTTTTAGTAATTTTACTTTATCTCCGATTTTAGGCATCTGCATTTATGATACATGTTTAGAAGAAAAATTAATCAACGATTTATAATTTTTACCATTCTATAGAAAACTAAAATTATAATCATTTTTTATTTAAAACTATAGTTTTTAGTATAAAATATTATTG
>NZ_CAHOYM010000043.1 GCF_903679515.1 Bartonella gabonensis | reverse complement strand
CATTCAGTTCTGCATTCATTCTTTCACCTTTCTCAAATGCTTCTTCCTCTGTAAGTGGCCGCTCTTCCTCGCATGATCTCATTTTGCTCTCGCTCATTGAAAATACGCTGCCGTTCAAGTTCATGTTTCTGTTGCATGATCTCTGCTTCTAACTCTGCTCTCTTTTGACGCATGAACAATTCGATCTGCTTTTGCTGTAAATCCATCTGTTGCATCTGGCTTTTGGTTGCCATATCTTGCTGCTTTTCTTGCAACTTCATTTCTTGTTCTGGACTCATCTGCTGTTGGGCTTGTTGTGCCATTTGCTGCTGTTGTTGCACTTTCTCACTTACACGGTTAAGCAGTGACGCAGGCAAGGGGGAATAACGCAACAAATCAATCATGATATCCGGTGTAACCGCATTTTGAAGCAACGGTAACAATTGCGTGATAATGCCAAAAGTACGCTCTTTCTCATTCGGGCTGGTTGGCGCGTCATCGACCACTATATCGTAATCAACACTCATCACTGATTCACGGGTTAAGGGAATATATTGCGCATTCTCTTCTCCAGATATCCGCACCAATCGACCATCAGACAAGTAATTCTGTATCAAGTGTAAAATAAGCTTACCTTGCCTTTTGCGATACAAACGCAACCCATCAAACAGACAAGCAAGCAGATTTAAACTGGATTGACGCCGTTGTGCTTCCAAAACCCCTGCTTGTGAGACTTCTCTGGTTCCAATAAATTCTGGCGATAAGCCTGTGACTTGATTAATCGCTTCTTTCGCTTCATTAAACAGCTGGAAAAAGCCCGTTGGAAATTGTGCTACGGGCTTGGGTTGTATTTTACCACCTGCCAAAGCGCCATTTTTTAAAACCGTAATACTATCTGCCCTGCTCCAACTTTGTACCGCTTCTCTTTCGTCTTCAAAAGCACCCCTCTCTGCCATAATCCCGCCTTTGGATTGGCTATTAAGGATATGCATGACCTGGCTAAAATATTTATTCGCCCATCGTTGCGGATCTTTTGTTGGACGTACAACCCCATAAAATTGCCGCTCTAACTTATCAAAATAGCCCGTGATACATTCCCACCCCAATTGACCAGCAGGAACCATGGGTTGATCGGGGCATAGTAAAACTTTCCTGCCTAAAAAGGCGCGTTTAACCACCTTTTTATTGAAAACCGCCCCTTGAATATCGGGCATCATGCACTGAAGTTGCTTAAATTCCTCTTCACTATAATCGCGAAGTTCTCCTGTGCTTAAATCGGGCGCTTTGTAATATCTCTCACTTTCAAACCAACGACATTCAACGAGCGTGACCATCCGTCGACCGTTTTCAACATCAATGCCCCTCTCATCATCATAAGCCTCTAAGTCGTTGTGATGAGTGTACCATTCTGCCGCCCCTGTAAGCAATTCACTTGGCAACGCTTTTCCTATTTGACGGGGAATGAATTGCACTTCACGTTTGTTATTACGCTCGGACCCCACAACGGCATTAACCAATGGTGCAATACGGTTAAAGGTCATAACGGGGCGGCGTTGCTCTTTTAATGCCGATAAATCCGCTTCATTCCACTGATCTCCATTGTAAAAACGAAAATCCTCCCTTGCATGCTCGCGCCATTTGTTCACATGCTTCACATCTTCTTTGTACCAACTCATAAGTTTGCGAAGCAAGCCTTCTGTTGACAGATCTGAAGCGTTGCTATCTTGCTCTAAATGCTCATGCATCATTCTGCCATCCATGACGTACTCTCATAAGCTTCTCTACCACTGTAAGCTTGTCTCTTATGTTTCTGCACCGGCTGTTCATAACCCACACACATCAATCCAAAAGCATCCGCCCCATGACTCGACCAATCATGCTCGGCGCCCAACCCTATATTCCGCTTCTCATCCCATTTCTCATGATACCAATTCAGTGCCTTACGACCCGCTACGGTTGTCTCTTCGTTGAACCATACAGAAGGTAAAATACGTCGCACTGCCTCTATCCGCATTTTGACAGCACCGGCGCCTTGATTGGGTATCACTTGCGTTTCAAAACCCGCATCATTGAGAGCACTCTCAAAACTCACATTGTGCACACGGTCTCTGGTCGCACCATCATGCGGCAAAACCATCAGTGCCTTCTCATAACCATTTTGACGCAACCAACCGATATGCTCTGAGAGCGGCTGCCCTTGTGCTTCGTAATAATCAAGCACTCTAATCTCTCTGCCAACAAATTGTGCTATCCATATCGCTGTGGCATCTGCCTTAGCACCCGTTCCCCCAATATCCCAAAAGGCGCGTATCTGCATTAAAGGGTCACGCGCAACACGCCCTATCCGTCCCTCTTGCTCGGCTGCCAACATCTCCTTTTGAAAGTAAGCCCCTTGAACCGCTGTAAGATAAGCCCCTTCCCAAATATGTTTATAGGTCTCCGGACGATTTTTAAGGTCATCAAGCCGCGCTTCATTCAAGATCTTCGGAAACTTCGGATTGTCGGACCAGTTGATCTCTACACGCTTAATCGCTTCATTATCCGAAAAGCGAAAACGCCTTTCAACCGGTGCATTATCTCGTAATGGGTTCCATGTTACCCATAACTCGGCTCTCCAATCCTCTCCTTCTTCACGCAACGTTGGTATAAGCGTCTGCCAAGCTGTCTCTGTCACCGGCTCTGCCTCATCAACCCAACAGAGCAAAATACGCCCCATAGACTTGATGCTGGCAATATTACGGTCTAGTCCAGAAAACTGAAAAGCTATACGCCCATCATTTGACTTAATCGAAGCCTCTCCAACCTTATAATAATCCTTTAAAAAGTCATGGGCTTCAATCGCACGTTTTATTTCCTCCAATGAACTTTCTGCCAATGAATTTTGAAACTGACGTGCACAAAGAATAGTCCCCGATATCCCTTGCATACCAAATTGATAGCCTTTTAAAGCCGCCATCAAGGCAAATGATCTTGTCTTCCCAGACCCCCGTCCACCCCAAGCCGCTCTGACCAAAGCATCCCCTGCAAAAAGTGGAATAAGCTTTGGTACAATCTTAATCTGTCTTGTCGTCATTCATTAAAGGAGCAATTTCCACACGCCCTATGATCTTAATCGCGCCCCCATCTTCCCCTGTCACTTGCAAAGGCAACACCTTACCAAGCAAAGCTAAATAAGCCGCGGGGCATTTGAGTGCTTGTTTTTCCAAATAAGAAATTAGCCCTTCCTTGCCATACTTATTGCCTGCCAATTCAGCTGCTTTAATGATTGCCTCTTTAAGAAGACGTGTATTCTTGTTCGGTACACCTTTAACACGCCCCATACCTGCCCTCGGTGGTATCAACTTTCTTTTTGGCTTTGGAATCTGCTCTGTATTTTCGGATGTCATAAAATACGCCCTCCAGATAATAAAAAACCCCGCATTTGCGGGGATTTTTCACTGTATCTCACCCTCATTTAGATACAATACGACCAGTGCCGTAATTGTCATTAAATACGATTTGCATCACTTTGTCAACACCAAAATAACACATATTGATAGATTTAAGGGGAATCAGCTAGATAAATAAGGAATAAATTATAAGGTAGTAATGATGTTTATAAAAAAATCTCTCTTTAGAAGAGTCTTAATTATCGCACTTTTTACAACGTATCTTATATCGCCTCCAACGGGATATGCTAATCAGAACGAGTTATTCTGTTCAAAAGAAATTATAGAACGAGAGAGAGCACTCCGTAATTACATGTTTGATGTAGATAACTGGTGGGAAAACACTTTCCGCAACGCTTTATGGTTAGGAAATACTTCGCATTTATCAAAACATAAAATTGAACAACATGCCAATCTGATGCAACAATGGCACGATATAATCACAGAACAAATGCGTTTATCTCGTGTCTTAACCAAAGGTATGACAAATGAAATAACTGAAATGGAAAATTTAAATAAAGCAAGACAATCTAAAAACCATGCAAAGGTATCAGAAATTCTAGAACGCCTTTCCACAATTCGAAATTTTATGGTTATAACTAGGAAAAAGATAGAGAAACTGAACCACCAAATAGATATATTATACAGGCATCTCAAGGATATTCGTAAATAATTACATGATTTTTTGAAAATACTTCTGAAGCGCATTAAGAGCAATCTTTAGTGAACTCACAAGATGCGGTAATTCTTTATCTTCTATAACGAGGTAATGTAGCGCAGCATAAATGTTGTATTGTCTATAAAGATGTTGCGCTTCTTTTAATGCCTCTTGCATGGCTTGATAATGACGGGTTGCTTTTTCAACCCATTGTTCAAAGCTATTAGGATCTGAATTTGTTGAAACATCATCATAAATCGCGCTTGGAAATCCTTTTGCACAAAGATAATTATTTCTTATCTGTAAGTACTGTTGCGCGGTGTCATATTGCTCTTGAGTGAGTACACCTTGCAAACAAAGCCGGCCTATGTAAGTACTTGCAAGTGGATTTTTTGCCTCATGTAAGGTTAAACCGAAGCGCTTTGCACGCATTTCTATAGCCAATTTATCGACAGCCTCACGCGGTTCTTTTGCACGTGATATACGACCATTTGCTTCTCTTATCTGCCCTGTGATTTTAGGGCGTCCCCTCTTTTTATTTTTTTTCACATATAACCTCAGACACCTGTTTAACGTTGTCCCAAATTTCCTTTGAATTTGACGATGTTTCTATACTCAAATGCACTACAAACACCAGCAACAAGCCCACTATTGAAAAGGTTGTAATTTTTTTCCAATCATCACCATCATTCAACACCCATATGATGACAAGTACTAGTATTGCAACTAGAAAGCCTGCCACTACATCACAACCTCCTATAATACTAACATTATGTTGTAATGATTTTATCTCTTGCTCTGTAATAGTATAGTTATAAATTGGTTTAGATTTACAGATTGAACTAAATGTAGGTAGCGGCTGCTTATCGGACATTTAAACACTTTCTATTTAAAAAGGAACATCATCATTTAAAGCGTTTGTAGACATATCAAGAGGTCTGTAAATGCTTGTTGCATAAGCAGATGACGGCTCTTGATTATCATCATTTTTGCTGTCTAAAAGCTTTAACTCGCCTTTGTAGGGAGGCAATATGACCTCTGTTAGATACCGTTCCACACCGTTTTTATCTTGCCATTTACGCGTTTGTAAGCGCCCTTCGATATAAACTTTGCTACCCTTCTTAAGATACTGAAGAGCTACTTTTGCAAGGTGTTGATTAAACACCACAATGGAATGCCACTCTGTTTTGTCTATTCTTTTATTGGCTGCCTTGTCTGTATAGCTTTCAGACGTTGCCATTCGAAAATTGACCACCTCGCCACCGGAGGGCATTGTTTTACTTTCGGGATTTGCACCTAAATGACCAATTAACATCACTTTATTCAGCATTTGCTTTGCTATCCTTTTTATAGGAAAGGGTACTTAAAAACGAAATAACTCATAATAAACAATATTATAACACATTATGCTATATTGTTACAAGCAAAAATGGTTTTAATTCACTGAATCTAAAGAATGAATCACATTTTTATTTTACTTATTTGCTTGTGTTTTGATACGATTTGTGCAATAAAGAGGCGTTCGTAATACTCACGAATAACGATAAYRGAAATGYATTGCAAAACAGAAGCCGCGTTCTTAAAGGGCGCGGCTTTATCGTATGAACAATCATCATCAAATATTTGAAAATAATAGAGAAAATCTAGATAGAGCATAAAAGAAAACCCTGTTATGTAAAAAACATAACAAGGCTTTCAATACTAAGTCAATTCCCAAGTTATCACACAAGATATAGTACATTGTGTGTAAAATTACAAGTATTAACACACAAAAAAAACCGCGTCTTTTAAGAGACACGGCTTTCTTTTGTAGCGATTTTTAAAAAGTATTTTTTAACCTAAGGAACGGTTAAAATACAACACCCTTATGATGTTGCAACAGAAAGTTTTTTACGCTTTCTATGTTTTAAAATATAGCACACTATGTTTATTAATTCAAATTGAATAAAAACAAAGTTGCGTTTTTACACAAAGTATGTAATTTGCTAATTGGTTTGTAATGAACTATCCTTGTTAGTAATAGTTTTGAATATAAAAGCCGTATCAATTCATTTTGATACGGTTTTTATGTATTAAGGCTTGATATTTTACACGTTTTGTGTAATAAAGAGACATTTCTCTTTTTGTATCTATTAAAAAGTAGTTTTGGTTGGTTTTGGAGTCAAAAGCCGTGTCTTAAATGACGCGGCTTTCCTTTTTTGCTACAAACAAGCCCCCTTATTTACGCTGTCTTATCTAAAATTTGTTCACTACCATCAGTATCATCACAAATCTTTTGCTTGCCATTAATAACGGCATTGCCATGAATTTTTACACCCTCTGCAATAATAGATCTATTAGAAACAGACGCATCATCATAAATTTCTACTTTTTCATAAATACGTGCATTTTCATAAACACGTGCATTGCCATAAATCTTGACATCTTTGCAAACAATCGCTTTGCCATAAACCCTAGCATTATCAAAAATGTGAGAACCCTCATATACACAAGAAGATCCTGATACTTTTGCATTCCCATAAACAAAGCCCTTTACATAAGCACTATGCCAAACTTTTGCATCATCATAAATTTTTGCTTCTATAGAAATAAAGGCTTTGCCATAAACCACGGCATTGTCACAAACTTGGCCACAAATTTTTGCGTTCCCATAGACCCTAGCATTATCACTAACTACGCACTTGCCATAAACCCACCCCTTGCCACGAAACCACATGCTATTACAAACACTAGCATTATCAAAAATTTGCGCATTGCCATAAACATGGGTATCGCTACCATAAACCTTGGCTTTATCACGAACTATAGCGTTGCCATAAACCTTGGCATTATCAGCAACAGCAGCGTCATTACGTATTTTTGCATTTTCACTAACAACAGCATCATACGCAACTATAGCATTATCATACACCCAGCAATTGCCATCATGTGATAAGTTACTTTCCTTTTCTATAAAGCCCCCTAAATCCCCCGCCTTTACATCATCGAAATCCCTTAATGCACGAATGCGATAAAAGTATTTAGGTTGACGGGTTTCAGCATCGTAAACTTGTTTTGTTCTATCTGTAATTTCATATTTTTTGGATACAACTGTACTGATCATAGGTAGCTCCCTAATCTAATATTCGATTAATTTGTAAATGAGATGTTTAAAGAGGGGCGCCCCCGCCGCGCCGCTGTTTTATTATGCAACTTGATCTAAAGTCTTTTCACGACTATTGATGATAACATTGTCACTAACATTGTTACAAACGCTAGCATTGCCACAAATTTTTGCATTCCCATGTATTTTTGCTACGCTATAAACAGAGGCATCATCAAATATTTTTGCATTCCCAAAAATCTCTGCATCGCTATAAATACAAGCATTACCGAATACATGCGCATTCCCATAAACCTTGCCATTTACCTCTGCTTTACCGTAAACTTTAGCATTATCAAAAATACGAGTGGTGTAATTCGTTTGTACATCCCCAAAAACCTCTGCATTACCGTAAACACAACCGTCAATCCACGCTTTACCATGTATTTTTGCATTATCGTAAACACGGGCGTCGCCATAAATCCAAGCGTCGCCAGCGATTTGTGCATTCCCATAAACACGTGCTCTTTGACAGACACGAGCATTATCTCTAACCCAGCAGTCGCCATCATGGGAAAGATGTTCACTGCTTTCTATAAAACCACCTAAGTCGCCTGCCTTAACATCTGCAAAATCTCTAATGGCTCTAATGCGTCTTAATGTGTGGATACCTGCAACAATCGTTTCGCCAGTGAATTCATATTTTTTTGGAACGCCTTGCTTTTTAGGAGGAACGGGGCCAGTATCAGTTGCTCCCATGTTATCTGCAATAGCTTTAATAAGAGCGTGACGAAAAGCATTCATATATGTCATGATAATATTCCTGTTTGTAGTTTTTTCATTGACACCCTATAAGGGCGTCGGGCGCTGAAAAACACGGCAAACAGTCCGTCGTTACGCTTTTCTCATAAGAGTATTGTATGGCGTAACTACACCCGACAAAATCATTATATGCTAATCATAACATAAAAGACAGCCAGTATTTTTAAAGAATGGGAGAAACCTTTTCGTGGTCTATCCGCTGTTTGTTTAGTGTTTTTCAAGCACTTGCCGACCTTATTAAACCAGCCTTCGTTTAAAGTCAATACGTATTTTTTATTTTTTTCACTTTTTTTCATTTTGATAATTACCCAATTGAATATCAAGTGCTTTTTCTAGCTCTCTGTCTATCTCTTCACTTGATAATGGATAGCCTCTCTCCAAATCATTCGTTATCTCACAAATCAAATGATCATCTTTTGTACGTTTTTTGATTTTCGCATTAACCTCGTCTATTAACGATTCAAAATTCAATACGTTTTTTGGCAAATCACCACCATAAATCCAAGCTTTCACTTGCGCCTTTGTGCTGTAATCAACATTCGCAGGGATCTCATGATCTTGATACTGCCCACCATCGAATTCCTCATATTCTCTCATTCCATCTTCATATTCGTAAAGATTGTAAAAATACTCTGCAACCCCTAATCCCCATGGTGCGTGACCAACTGCTGTCGCTACAAATTTCTTTTGCTGTCTTGATTTACGGTTTTTTAAAAACATATGTTTTAATATCCCTTAATCTAAATCCATAACTTTACCTATGGGTTTATTTGCCTCAAATTGGTTCGTACAGAGGCGTTTTTAATTGTAATATGGTTTTCATCATAAAACTTTTAAATCGCTCTGTACGATGCCTTTTTAGCGATTTAAACGCATATCTAATCTCAAAACTATCAGCTCTTTTCACTATTTTGCTGCTTTTCATTCAATGCCTTTTAAAATTTCTTCAAGTTCTTTTTGAAGCTTTTCAACGCATTCTGATGTGATCGCCGTCTCTTGATTTTTACCACCTACCTCCGGCTTTTGAAGGTTCTTAAGAAGACGATTTGCTTGGAAGCGAATATCACTTTCAAGCTTTTCGCAGTAACGATAAAAATCTGCTGTTGACGGCATAAAGGTCGCGTTTAAGCCCTCTGCTTTGCCTTTCAAAACGTTCTTTGTTGCTGTTTGCAATACCCAGCTGCTTATGCCTTCAAGAGCATAAAAATACGCAAGCGCTGTCGCTTTCTCATCTGATCTCATGGGGCTTTTGAGACCATTTGAAAGGACAAGATACGCTGTTTGGATTTCTTCTTCAGTCGCTTTTATCTCTAACTTTTGCAACGCATTAGTAACCAATTCTGTAACTCTCTCCGCTTCTGCACTCAATGGCTTTTGCCCCGTTTTCCAATGGAATGGTGGTTCTGTCATCATTCTCGAATAAAAATTTGTACACACTATCTGAATTTTTGATATTGGACATGTGCTGTGCAACTCGATAACTCCAGCCGCGCTGTTGTTCTGTTTGTTGATTGCTTGGTTTTCCATAATTTCTACCTTTGTTATTGATTTCGTATTTTTTTGAATTTCTTACCCAGTTACGCCATGTTGCGTGCCAATCGCGTTTGCAAGCGTCCTTGCCTGCTTTGGCTTTCCAATAATCTTTAAATTTTGCGATTTCGATTTTCACACGCTCTGGAGGCAAGCCCTCTGCAAGTGCAAAATCGTAATCGGGTTCAAAATCAGCAGGCAATCGACAACCTCTATCGGTTTTAACCCGCTTGGCTTTCTTAGAAACGCTTTCTTGCTCGTGAATGGGTGGTTGGTTATCTGATGATGTTTCGATTTCTTCTGATAGGCTTTCAACATCATCACATTCGATTGGCTCTTCAACCAAATCGATTGTTTCTAAATTTTCAAATTCAGTTTCTTTTTTTGATAAAACAATAGTTTTATTTTTTTTATATATATTATTCTTATTCTGGTTCTTTATAGCTTGATTTTGCTTAGCGTTTGCTTCAGCAAAAAAATCATTTTGCTTGTCGTTTGCTTCAGCAAAAAAAACGTTTTGCTTGTCGTTTGCTTCAGCAAAAAAAACGTTTTGCTTGTCGTTTGCTTCAGCAAAATTATTAACGTGTTGTTTTATATTACTTTTCGCTTGTGCACCTTTTTTACCAGCTTCACTACGAATTTGTGATATGTGGTCTTTTTTATCAGCAAAATCTTTTAGCTCTTCTTCAACACGTGCGTTCCACAATCCATCATCTGTCTCAATAAGTTTATCATTCCTTATTAAATATTCGACAATAGCTGCAAATTTTTTCTGCGAACAATTGCAAGCGCGCGCAAGCGTTTCAAAATCTGTTTTAATTGGTGCTTTTTTATCATACATGCGAACAAGAAGAGTGATATAAACGCCCCGTTGTTCCAATGTCATTCCATCTGTACCACTTATCCAATCATACAAATGAAATCTTATCCATGGCATACCATTAGACATGCCCACTCTCCCTTTCTTTAATTAAATGTAAAATTGCTAAAGCATCCGCTTCGTTATCATCACAAGGCGCGTGTCCTTTTGCACGCATTGCCTTTATAATCTCTTCTTTTGACGCATTCCCCTTGCCCGTCGTCACTTTCTTAATCGTACAAACCGGTATCCCCTCATACGGTATCTCATGATCTTCACACCACGCCGTTAACGTTGCTAGTAAACCTCCGTAAACATGCGCTGCATCGGTTCCAACATGACGCCGCACCTCTTCAAAATACACCGCGTCAATGTTACCTGCTGTATGCTTTATTTCTGAAAGCCATTGTTTAAAGCGTAAATAACGCATCCCACCGCCTTCAAAACGACGTGATTTAAAATCAACGGTGCCACTAAATATGTCACCACTCCCTCCACACATCGCCCATCCCATCTTCGTCCCTAGATCAAAACAAAGAATCGTGTTAATCAACGCGCCGCTCCATACATAACGTGTTTTATAAGATTGTTTTTTTAAAAGAAGGTAGGAAAAGGTGTGTAAATTGAATATTGAACACACTACATAAAATCATCCTCAAAAAACAATTAAAGCTTTTTTCTGGACCTATTTCCTATCCTCTCATTCTTCATAAGTTCATCTTGTAATTTCCTAAGTTTATCCTCTAGATCCCATATTATTCTTTTTTGTTTAATTACCTCATCTGTAAGCTCTCCTGACTGTTTAAAATAGCGGTAAACCTCAAAGAGTAAAAACAGATTGGTCGTTATAGAAAGGACTGTTGCTGCTGTACTCATCTCTCACCTCACTTACTTTTCTTTACAGCCATATTCTGAGCTCCTTATAATAACGGAGTCGCTCCCATATTCTACGGTGCCAAGGTAGTGATTGCATGTATTGCTGTGGTGTTAACATAGACAAATTATAAGTTGTGTTAGAAATGTAATTAAAATTTGGAACTACGTCATCACCATTTAACCTTCCATCACCAAAAACTGCTCCTAAACCACTGATCCAACAATTTCCTTTATGGCTAAGATTTTTTTCACTTTCTACCCAGCCACCTAAATCACCTTTTCTTACTTTACCAAAGCTTCTCAATGCGCG
>NZ_CAHOYM010000042.1 GCF_903679515.1 Bartonella gabonensis | reverse complement strand
AAACCGTTTACTATCCGCTTCAGCATTCCAAGCGCCTCCACCTAACAAGGCTCTCATATCAAACGTATTTTGCGTACTGCTTCCTACCGGTGAAGCAAACGTTCCCGATAAATATTGCCAAACATAACCGCAACCATCCTCACAACCGATATGCGAGATCATTCGACGATTGGCTGTATCCTTATGTCCTCCTGAAGTCTTAGGAGTGGGTGCCTTCTTCCCCACAATAGTTGTCTGGTCATTACTTCCATACATCGCAGAAGCAAACGCTTCATCACTCAGTAAAGATTTTTTAACACGCGCCATATCTGTGGCATGTTCGGTATAATTACGGTTGGTTGTTATATTGGTACGATAGACCGATTTCGTATTTTCGCTCGTGCCTGATTGAAGATAAATATCAACCCAAAGATCTGTATAGGGGTCGTAAACCATCCCTTCCGGTGAACTATGCGGGCGGTGATTGAGACACCAAACTGAATTAGGTAATATATCCCCTGCTCGATAACCAGACAGCGGGTGACCGGAAATCGTACCAACATCCTCACAAAGCGTATGAAACCCTCCTATCTTGCGCGAATTATTAACTGTATAACCCCTTGGATAGGTAGAGTTTTCTGATACAACAAATTTATGAGACTGCCCTCCATCAGACACAAAATAAATATAATAATCCTTGCCTGCCGAACGAGTCGGAAGACCTATTCTTGTATCTGCGGTATAACTTGCAAGCAAAATATCATTGCCTACTCCCAACGTTAGGTTCGTTCCTTTTTTCACGGTTAATTGCACTTTGCCTGTCGCAACAAGGAAGGGGGTAGAAACTGAAAGAGCCGTTAAATTAGACCGTTTCAGTAAAGTACTTACTGTTTCAACTAGATTTTTTGCTTGTGTGGCTACTGTATGAGCTGTTGTCGCTGTTGTTTGAGCTGCTGTCGCTGTTGCTAGAGAACTCTTGATACCACCAAGCTCTTTCTTCGTTGTATCGGCTGTTGTTTTGGCTTCTTCTGCTGTTCTTTTCGCTCTATCGGCGGTTTCCTTAGCTTTTTCAGCTTCGCCCTTGGCTTGATAGGCTTGTGAAACTACTGACTCAGATTTCTTCTGGGCTGCTTCAGCAACCTTCTTCGCTTCTCCGGCTACTGTCTCTAACTGTTGGAGTTTCTTCTGGGCGTCTTCTGCCAAATTCTTAGCTGTTGCTGAAACTTGTTTGGCTGTTTGCAAACCAGACTCTATTGTTAATGCCTTTGCCTTAAATGAAATAACATCTGCCGTCGCTTTCCTTGCGGATGTTTTCGCATCGCTAGCCTCTCTTAGTGCTTGCTCTGCTGTTTTTTGCGCTTCTGTAGATGCCGTTGTTGCTTGTCTATCGGCTTGTAATGCCTGATCTACGGCGGCTTTAGCTTCAGAAGCTGTTTGAGATGCTTGTTCTGCTGTCGTTTTCGCAGTCTCTGCCGTACCCTTGGCTGCTCTTGCATCGCTTAAAGCTGTCTCAACTGCTGTTTGTACTTGTGATGCCGTTTTCGTGAGTTCTGTAACAGAGGCTGTTGTACGTTCCGATAAACCTTTGGCTTCTTCGGATAAGCTTTTAGCGCTATCCGCTGCCTCTTTCGCAACATCCGCCTTACTCTCTGCTTGTATCGCTATGGTCTGAACTTCCTGAAACGTCGCTACTGCTGTCGCTACTGCTTGCGTTGTTTGTGTGGACGTCTGTAAAATTTCTCTCGCTGACTGCTCTGCACCTTCGGCAATGGACTTGGCTGTATCGGCTAAATTCTTGGCTTCTGTCGATAAACTGACAGCATTGTCACTGGAACGCTTGACCTCTGCAAAACTTTCCAATGCCGTCGCTAAGGAACCTTTCGTATCGTTGACTTCTCCTGAGACCCTATCGACTGATGCCTTAACGGTTTCGGCTATTTGCTTTGCTTCTTTTGCTTCCGTTAATGCTGTAGCTGCTGTTGTTTGTGCTGCTGTTGATGTTGCTGTTGCCGTTTCACTTGTTTGCTTGGCTTCTAACGCTGCCGTCTTGGAATCTGTCGCTGTGCTTAACGCAGTGTTAGATGTTGCATTTGCACTATTGGCTACTGTCAGTGCATTATCGGCTGTTTGCTTCACTTCATCGCACGCACTTTTCGACTCTTGTGCTAATCTTTCGGCTGCTTCAGCTTTACTCTTTGCTGCTTCCGCTATACCTTTAACCGCTTCTGCACTCTCATGCCCTGCCGTCTCTCCCGAACGCACCGCTGATTCTGCGGCGGCTTTCGCTTCATTGGCTATTCGTGTGGCTTCTGTTGCACTTTGTTGGGCTTGTTCTGATTTCGCGGCTGCACTATCTGCTGAACTTTTCGCTTCCAAGGCTATTGTTTTGGCATTGCTTGCCTCGTCTTTTGCTTCCTCTGAGAGCCTCTTCGCAGATGTTGCTGTCTGTGAAGCTTCATTCGCAACTGCCTCTACGCTTTCGGCTTTAGCCTTTGCTTTTTCTGCTGCCTCTTGTGAGCTTGATGCCAACTGTTGTGCCTCTTCTGCTTTAGCCTTTGCTTCCCCAGACTTCGTTAACGCTTCTGTCGTTTGCTGGCTTATCTCATCTCCTGTCTGCTTCGCTGCATTGGCGCTCGATAATGCCCGTTCTGCAATCCCTTTTACTTCTTCAAGGCTTTTATTCGATTCATCAAAAGCTGCCTTGTTTTCCTCAAAAAGGTTCTTTGCCTCTTCGGCTTTAGCCTTAGCTTCTCCAGCAATCCCCTTGGCATCATTGGCTGTGTTAGACGCCGTATCCGCCGTTGTTTTCGCTGCATTGGCTTCTTTTAATGCTTGTTCTGATGTCTTTTGCGCCTCTGTAGATGCTGTCGTCGCTTGTTCTGATAAACTTTTAGCCGTTTCAGAAATCCCCTTGGCATCATTGACTGATGTAAGCGCTGTAGAAACTTTCTCCTTCGCATCGCTTGCTTCTGTAAGCGCATTACTAGAGGCATTTTTGGCTTCTGTTGCTAGCTGTTTGGCTTCTTCACAAACGCTCTTACTCTCTTGTGAAACTCTCTCTGCTTCCTCGGCTTTCTTCTGAACGGCTTCTACCAAACTCTTGGTGCTTTCATTGCCTTCACGAACCGCTTGCCTATCGGCTTGTAATGCCTGATCTGCTGCTGACTTCGCTTCAGAAGCTAATCGAGATGCTTCTCTTGCTTCTTGTTGTGCCTGATCCGCTTTCGCTCTTGCACCATCTGCTGTACTTCTTACCTCCTCTGCTAAACCCTTCACTTTCATTGCTGTTTGGGATGCTTGTTCCGCTGTCGTTTTCGCAGTCTCTGCTGTACCCTTGGCTGCTCTTGCATCACTTAAGGCTGTCTCCACTGCTGTTTGTACTTGTGATGCTGTTTTGGTGAGTTCTGTAACAGAGGCTGTTGTACGTTCCGATAAACCTTTTGCCTCTTCCGCAAGCCCCTTGGCTGCATCCGCAATATTCTTCGCTTGTTCCGCCGTCTCTTTCGAAGTATCTGCTGTCTGTTTGCCTTCTCTGACCTCTGTCAAAGCTGTCTCTACTGACTTTTCTACTTGGGATACTGTTTTCGTGAGTTCTGTAACTGAAGCCGTCGCGCCTTCCGATAACTCTTTTGCCTCTTTTGCCATATCTTTGGCATCATCAGCTGTCTGTTTGGCCCCATCCGCCTTAAGACTTGCTTCTGTCGCTATGGTCTTTACTTCATGACACGTGGCTACTGCTGTCGCAGATACTTGGGTCGTCTCTGTTGCCGTCTGTGAAGCTTCTCTGGCTGTTTGTTCTGCACGTTCAGCAATGGACTTGGCTGCATCTGCTGTATTCTTAGCTTCTGTTGAGACATGGACTGCGCTGTCACTCGCCTGCTTGACCTCTGCAAAACTTTCCAATGCCGTAGCCAGTGAACCTTTCGTATCACTAACTTCTCCTGTAGCTTTATCAACGGCGGCTTTGATCTCTTCTGCCATGTGCTTCGCAGCATCAGAAGCATTCTTGGCTTCTTCGGCTAAGCCCTTGGCGCTATCCGCTGTCTCTTTGGCTTCATTCGCGGTTGCCGTCACTGTTGTAACCGCTTCACCCGTTTTCGTGACCTCTGTAAGCGCTTGATCTGATCCCCTCTTAGCTTCTTCAGCAACCTGTTGCGCTCCATTTGCACGCGCCATGGCTTTTTCAGCCTCTTGCCTTGCATTCACAACCTGTTCTAACGGGGCAAAGGTTTCATACGAATACAAAGAGGCTGTTCCTAACAACTTGGGAACAACGACACTATCTTGTGAACGCCCCTCTAGCATCTCTTCTCGGGTGGCTACCGGTATCAAATATTCATGACTATGATCGGGTATCTTCATCTGCTTTCGTCCTTACATCATTATGAATAACTTCATCCAAAGAACACTCTTTCAATTCTTCAAAATCCTCACTTAAAGCTTCCAAGCGCTGCTCTATATCTTTCAGTGAAACATCAAGCTCTGCTTTCAAGGCTGTTTTCATCAACTCCAAAACACCATTAAGCGGCGCGTGAACAAATCCTCCCCCCGAATACAAAACGACCCGTACTTGAGACGGGTCGCTAAGCTCTGATATCGCAAACGGTTTTAAGGTCATTTCAACTCCTCATGTCTTAATCCCATAAACAACACTCACATTAACGGGGCGCGTTTCAATACCACCAACCCTTTCTGCCATAAGCTGATGTTCATGGTGATCCCTGTCGTGTATCCCTTCTTTTAGCGGTATCGAATAATATAAAAAGTTAGCAAAAGGGCTTCGGATAAACCAAGGTAAACGGGGTGGTTTATCTTTATCGGTAAACCAAAAAGGAACCTCTACTTGTGGACTGCCGGCTATTTCGTCAAAGGCTTCATTGCACCTTTGCAACGCATCCCCACTCAACCCTAAACACTCTTCATCAACAGAGCGCTTTCGCCTTGGCAAAGAAACATCCCGCCTTTTGCGTGAAGAACGCTCATCTGAAGCGCTTGAACCTACAAAATGTTCATGCGCTTTCAAAGAACAAGCCTGTATACTTGCAAATGAACGCCAAGGATCTAGACCGCGTTCATTATCCAATCCCCTTAAAAACATTCCCCGAAAATCGGGAACATTAAACGTCATAACGCCATCTCCCGCACCCCATGTCACCCCTATTGCATCAAACAACGCTCTATAAGTGCTTCGCGAATAAGCCTGCCCATCACAAAGCAACCAGCCATCCGGCAAGCGTTCCATCGCAAAAGGACCTATCAAACCAGACGGTAAGCGTTTTAAAGAAGAAACTTTCTCCCTTGTCGGATTGAGAATTTGCCAACCGGTTATCTCTTCATCATATACAAGCGTATAAAGACAGCCCTCTTGTATCTCTCCTCCAGATAAGGCTAATAAACCCGTTTCTGTTGCCTTATAAACCGGCTTAGCTGCCAAATTATCCAAAGCAAGCGTTGTTGCCCCTACATTCTTACCCTTCGCTTTAAAACAGATCGAGATCCCATTCTTATACGCTAAAAATCCCGATTGGCTTAAAAGACGTATCGCACTCGTCTTTTGTTTATCATCAACCCTAACAATCCCTTCAAGCACACCCCCCGTATCGGATAAATACTCTTTGATCCTTTGCATCATAAAGCGCGCGCTATTATTAACCGTATTCGGATTCTGTCCTTCGGACCAGTGAATAAGATTATCTGCACCACCATTCTCAGATGCCGTTAAGGACCAATCATAAATCGTTGACATTTTGACCTCACGTCTTAATCCCAAACACAACACTCATATTAATCGGCCGTGTCTCACTAACCCCTGAACTGGACAAAACAACATCACGCATATGAAGATGAGTATGGGGAAAGGCAAGCGTATGATGCACCCGTATATCCTTTGCCTGCACATCCAAACGTTCGGCAAGCTTTTCCCTTTGCTGCTCATTCAGCATATACCCCCAGATGACCATCATATCTCCATACCAACTCTCTTCCTCATTGGCATCATTCAAAATCGTAACCGAGTGACCGCCATGGTCATGCTTTCTCATCGCGTCATGCTGTAATGTCCCAAGATAACGCCAACGGTCTATCTCGCGGTCGTCATCAACACCCCGTAAAAAAACACCACGCAAATCGGGAACATTAAACTTCGTCCAACTATCACTGCCTCCCCACCTCGTCCCTATCGCCTCATAAAGTGCTGGATAATCACTGCGCAAATAAGCCCCCCCATCACAAGGCAACCAGCCTTCTGGTAAAACTTGCATTCCAAAAATCCCTATCGTACCCGTAGGATAAACTGAAATCATTGGTTTTTCTAATAAAGGCAAGGGGGTAGGATTTAAAACATGCCAACCATTATCCCGATAAACCAAACGATAAATGCACCCCTTTTGTATCTCGCCTCCTATCAAAGCACGCATACCTAATTCCGTTGCCTTATAAACCGGCTTGCCTGCCAAATCATTCAAAGCAATTGTGGTCGCCCCTACATTCTTACCCTTTGCTTTAAAACAAAACGATATCCCATTCTCATAGCCTAAAAACTGAGAAGAACTTTGAAGCCTTATCAAGGTTGTCTGTTGTTCCCCATCAACCGTAAAGCTATTTTCAATCAGACCACTCGTATCCGATAAATATTCGCTGACCCGTTGCATCATCACACGCGCGCTGTTATTGACACTGCTTGGACGTTGTCCTTGTGTCCAATCAATCAAATCATCACAATAGGCATTCTCAGAGGCTCTCAAAGACCAATCATAGATCGTCGACATCTTAAAACCTCATGTCTTAATCGCATAAAGAACAGATACATTCACTGGACGCGTCTCACCTTCGCCTGAGCTTCTCAAGTCAACCTCTCCGCTATCATCAAGAGCATAAGGACTTGCTATATAGCTTCCTAAATTCTCACGCTCTATGCCCATAAAACTCGCTAGAGAACTTCCTCCAAACAATCCTAGACGATACCCCAACACATCCGTCGTATTCCCATCCCAAAAGTCTTCATTGCTGGTAAAATGGGGAAAGGAAAGACTTTGCCCCTCATGTTGATGTGACTCGATTAAATCTTTTTGCACACTTGCAAAAGAACGTCCCTCATCAATATGGCGCCCACCATCAACACCGCGTAAAAACAGCCCTCGAAAATCGGGAACATTGAACGTCGTAACACTATTCCCTTCTCCCCAAACCGTCCCTATCGTCGCAAACAAATCACTATAATCAATACGCGAATAAGCCTTTCCATCACAAATCAACCAACCTTTTGGAATGTTTCGCATTCCAAACGTTCCTATGAAACCGGTGGGATAAAGGCTGCTTTCTTCTTCTAAAGGAATAGAGGTTGGATTCACAAGATGCCAACCATCTCCATTATAAACCAATGTATAAACACAACCCTGCTGGATTTCCCCGCCCGATAAAACACCAACCCCTAAGGCGGTCGCTTTATAAACAGATCTGCCCTCTAAACCATTCAGAATAACCCTCGTCGCCCCAATATTCTTATCCATTGCCACAAAGCGCAAAACGATACCATTTTTGTATTCTAAAAATTGCGATTGGCTTTCAAGACGTATCGTACTCGTTTGTTGGGTATGATCATTCGTCACAATCCCTTTAAGCGTTCCACCCGTATCTAACAAGTATTCCTTGATACGCTGCATCATCACACGGGCGCTGTTATTAACTGTGCTAGGGTGCTGCCCTTCTGACCAATCAATCAAATCATCCGCACGCGTGTTATCCGACGCTCTTAGCGACCAATCATAAATCGTTGACATGGGTTATCCTAAATTCCGTAAAAAGCCCGCATCAATTGCGTCATCAAAGGGTTATCATCATCACTCTCTTCTTCTTCTGAAGGCTCTTCTTGTGACGCTAATAATGCCCGTAAAACCTCTAGCAAGTTCTCTCTATCGCCCATACCACCCCGTGCGATAGGAGGAAAAGGGCGGGCGGCTTGCTGTCCACCATACATTTGAAAAACACGATTAACAAAATCACTTGCGCGCATTGCGTTATTGCCTGCATTCAAACCAACCGCATTGCTGCCAACCAATTGTGCTGCATTGGCATGGGGATTTTGTAAAAGCCGTGCTGCCCCTCCTGCCCCCTGTTGATGTGCTAAATACAGTTCCGCATCTGTAGGCGCCCTTCCCAACAGACGGCTTAAATGGTTGCGATTGTCAAGCGTCAACCGCCCCATTGCATCAGCTGCTTGCATGGGGTCAAAACGGTCTTGCAAACCATATTGCTTGGCGGTGCTGTCTATAAACTGATACAAACCACCAGCAGAAGAACGGGGATTCCTTGCATTCGGATTACCCCCACTTTCAACTTGCGCAACACGGTATAAATAGCTTTCCGGCAAGCCATAACGCGCCGCTGCTTCACGGATCGCTTGAGCAAATGAAGGGGTATAACGGGTCATTTCGCATACTCTATTGAAGCACTAGGACCTAGCCCTTTTGCTATAGCTCTAGAAACAATCTTCAACCCTCCATCTGTTAATACCCCTGCATGATGCCACTTTAAAGCACTTTGAATCAGTTGTGCAATTTCATTGCGCTCCATTCCTTTAACGCCAAAAGTTGCTAACTTCGCTATTCCGCGTTCTAATTCTTGTCTTGCTTGCAACGCCTCTGGGGCATTCGGGTGAAAAAATATGTTGCGAGCTAATTTAAAGCCTTCATAAGGCCAACTAAGTGGATTTGAAAAATTAACCCCATCAAAAAGAGAAACCTCAGGAGTGCCTTGAAATTCTTGATAACCTTTTTTGGACGCATCAGAATAGAATTTCTCATGATCTACTGCCTTTTTAAAAGCAGAAAACCGTTCAGGTCCTATAATCCTTTCAAGATTCTCAGATGCAAGATCTTGTTTTAAAAGATTAGAGAATTCATTAATAGGGTCACTATTTTTCCTTAATAAATCATCTAATGCATCTCTCAATCCTATCTGATAGGTATTATTTTGTTTACTCCAGTTTCCTTTAGAAAGATTTTCTTTAACGGCATCCCTCTCAACACTCTTTTCAAGTTTCGTACTAAGAGCATGCCTGCCTTCCTCAAAACTATCTGCAAAGTTTTTAAATTTTGCTGCACTACCGCGCGCTGCTTTGTAAGTAGGAGAGATTTCATCCATTATTTTTACCAAATTTTGTTTGAGGATTTCATATCCTAAAATCTTTTGGTTATCGCTATGTTTCTCACTTTTCTTGATTAAATCATCAAGAGACTGCTTGGTTTGATCTAATAACTCTATCGTAGGTTTATAGTTTATGCTGCTAAACCTTCTATCATAAAATCGTCTAGGATTTATACTAAGGGGATGTTCCTCTAAAGTATTGACAGCTTCTTTAAGAGCTTTCTGAAATCCTTTATTTTCAAAAAGTTTATTAAGAGCTGGATAATGTTCTTCTCCTATTGGAGTTTGTCTCGCTTGTTCATAGAGATGATCATGCGCCTCTTTCCCTTGCTGTTTTAATGTCCTGCTTAACGTATCTCTATGCTGGTATGGTGCAATTGTCTGTTCCATCATATCATCAAGACGTTGAACAGAACCGCCTAATCTTTTCTCATGTGCTTGCTTTAAGATATTAAAAACATCTTCATTTGTTTTAGACGAATTCCACAAAGCTTGTCGTAGCTTTTCATTCATGTCTGTTAAAAACACCTCATGGGGTTCTGAGCTAAGGCGTTCAGTAATGTTTTTAGTTTTATTATCGTAAAGATGTTTCGCAACTTCTCTCAAAGCTTTATTGGAAACCTCTTTATGAGCAGGGTTAAAATAATTCCTTACAAGTGGAGGTGACTTTAAAGTATTTATCGCTGCACCACCTAACTTAGAAACTAAGTTGCCTCCTAAAGCAGCAACCGGTGTCAAAACAGCGCCACCCGCAGCTCCAGCTAACGCCGAATTCACCGTATCATTATAGCCTTCTCCTGCACCAGAACCATGTAAAGCGCCAGAACCGGCTCCTACAAGTGCTCCCCTACCTAAACTTCCTAAAGTGGTCCCTGCTCTCAAAAAATTTAATGCGGGGATACCCAATGATGCCAATGTTGGCAAAATAGAACCAGCAATATAAGCACCAGAAGATAACCATGGATATTTCTTTTCTAAGGCTTTTTGGTAAGCGCGCTCTTTTGCTACCCTTTTGTTGTAAATCTCTTCTGCTCGTTTATCGCCACGCCAATAATCTGTAAAACCTGCTTCATTCGCCGCTTGTATCTCATCACTATACCCTGCTGTCAAACCAGACGTACCATGACTCCTAAGCGCATCCCACCATGTAAGATCTTTATCGTCAAATGAAAAATCATCTGCTGTAGATTTTGAATTAAATGAAGCCGCATCATCATCAACAATGCGAGAATAGGGAATATAACCCGTTGTTTTTTTGCCTTGATTATCACG
Organism: Bartonella gabonensis; assembly: GCF_903679515.1. Classification (GTDB taxonomy): domain Bacteria; phylum Pseudomonadota; class Alphaproteobacteria; order Rhizobiales; family Rhizobiaceae; genus Bartonella; species Bartonella gabonensis. Next base: position 1,525 of record NZ_CAHOYM010000042.1, on the reverse strand, counting down.
ACGCTTCTTCACTGAAGACGTGCCATTATTATCAGATACATCATCAACAATACGAGAATAAGGAATATACGCCATCTCAAGCACCCTTAACCCTTATCTTACCATCTTCACCAACAAAGCGTGCACCATTAGGCAATGCATCTTCCTGTTCTTTGCTGGTAACAAGCGGCAAATCACTATGTCCTTTCTGTGAAGCTATAGAACGCGGCTGTGAGGTAACTTTATCAACATTCTCTTGCGTTATTGCAATGTTACCGTTTTCTAGCAAAGACAATACGTCTGATTTCATCTTACCCAAAATCTCATGGATTTTTTTCAATCTAAACAAGAGCTCTTTATGACCCAAGTTGTACTTTATCTCTCCCAAATAGCTCGTTAATACATCAAGCTCTTTTTCTGTAAGGTTACCAAAACCAGAAGCGCCATTACGTGAATACCGTCTCATCGCTTCTAAGCGGTCAATACCTATACGGTTCTTAATAGAATCAAGGAGTGAACTCATATCACGGTGTTGAGGAACTCCTAACTGAGCTTGTATATTAGCCGAATTCCCTGTAGCCCATTCACCCTTTTCTTCTATATAATTCATAAAACGTTCAATATCATGAAGCGTATTACTACTGATCGCTTCACTATTTTTAAGCTCTATCGTTTCTCGTAGGCGGTCCAGTTCTTCTTTAGATCTAGCGTCGCTGCCCCCATTCGCTTTTTGTAACAGAAAAGCATTTAACGCATCTTTATTCCCAGCTATGAACCGTGCTTCTTCTTCACTGTAGCCTTTAGATTTCAGATACTCGACGGTTTGATTAACCTGTCCCCTTTGTTTATCGCCTTCATTAAGGTGCTTCACACCACTTGCAAGGCATTGATTTATAATGATAATCTAGCGTTATTCATATTGAATGAGAGTCCCGAATAACGTAAGATTCTCTCATTTCAAATCTGTTTATGTTGCATCAATCAAAATCACTCATTTGCACATCACAAGCGGGATGAGTGTGTGGATCAAATTTGTATAAGAAAGGAGTAAAAATGGTCCTTATGAACCGTCTTAATGCAAAGTCTGTCGCAACATTGGGGGTTGGCAAATATAACGATGGTGCCGGCTTGCTTCTTCATAAGCGTAAAGATGGAGGTGCTCAATGGATTTATCGTTATACTCTTCACGGGCGCCGTCGTGAAATGGGCTTGGGTGCTTTAAGAGATGTCTCTTTAAAACAAGCCCGTGAATTGGCAACAGGGTGGCGTTCTGTTCTTCGTGAAGGTCGTGACCCCATTAAAGAGCGCAACAAACAAAAGCGTGAGGCAATAAGCAATCTCCATTATTTAAAAGATATCGCGTTGGATGCTTTTGAAAGCCGTAAAGCTGAATTAAAAGGGGATGGTAAGAATGGACATTGGTTTTTACCTTTAAAACTCCATATTTTACCAAAATTAGGCTGTTTGCCGGTTTCTGAGATTACACAAACAGAGATACGCAACACACTTGCCCCTATTTGGCATACAAAAGCTACAACAGCAGAGA
>NZ_CAHOYM010000041.1 GCF_903679515.1 Bartonella gabonensis | reverse complement strand
GCAACGGGCAAGTCCATAATCCCCATGCCAAACTCCACGTAATGCATTTGTAATGCCCCGAGCATTGATATAAGAAGACATTTTGTGATCCTATAATATTGCATCATAGGACGGATTCTGCTATCCATTAACTTCGTGTGAAAATGGAAAGCCTTGTCCATCCTTATGTGACAAGGTTTTTTTTATGCCGCATTACTTTGACGTTGCTGTTTTGCTTGTTCGATTACATTGATAAGATCCGATTGTAACCAACGGGATAAAAAACCAAATTTTAAAGGTTTTGGWARAGAGCCATTGGTMACATGACGGCGGAAAGTTGAGACACTCATATGAAGTAGTTTTGCACTTTCACGGTCTGTTAAAAGAACATCATTTTCTATCATAGTAAAATCCTTTCAAATATTAAAAAATGACAACAAATCATGCCTATTTATTAAGCACATTTTGGTTTATTTTTGAAGGTATTTTATTCATAGAAAACAGTATTTTATYATACATTTTCTCATGTGATAATTTATGAGTTTAATTGAGACGATATGAGAAAAGAGAGAGATAAAGTTATCCACAGATAATGGGGTTATGCACCCCATATCTTAAGATTGACCCGTGACATAAGCGGCCCATTTATCCATATAGACACGGCGCTGTTCTAAATAATCAGTACGACGATAGGCACGCTCTACTTGCCCCCCGACCGTATGAGCTAGAATAGTTTCAGCGACCTCATAGGGGGCATCGGTTGTTTCAGCGAGCCAATCGCGTAAACTAGAACGAAATCCATGCGGGCAGGCATCAAGTTTATTATCTCTCATATATTGAGCCATACAGCGTGCAGCAAGAGGACCCCGACCTCTAGCAGAAAAAAAGAAATCATTACGAGAAAGCAATCGTGCTTGTTTTAAAATGTCTAATGCTTCTGTTGATAAAGGCACACGAAATTCTTTTGTTGTATCACGCCGTCCTTTCATATTTTCAGCAGGAATTGTCCATATATTGCTATCAACTTGATCTTTATGAATATGGCGTATAGGATTTGTACGAACGCCTGTAAGAATAAGTAAACGCAAAGCCAGTTGTGTTATGGTTGATGCTTCGCAAAGCGTTTTATAAAAAGCAGGCACATCTTTCCAATTCATTGCTGGAAAATTTTGTGCTTTATGGCGTTGTTTCCCTAAGAGAGCGCGTGCTTTTGTTGTTGCTTGTAAATCGACATCCAAACCTAAGGCAGCCGCATGTTTGAGACAAAGATTAAGACGTATCAATGCTGCTTGGGCTACTCCAGCTTTTGTATGCCAGATAGGGGCAAGGGTATTGCGTATCTCTGTTTGTGTAATCTCAGAAACGGGCAGACAGCCTAATTTAGGGAGAATATGAAGGCGTAAAGGTGTAAACCAACGCCCATCTTTACCATCATCTTTTAATTCAGCTTTACGACTTTCAAAAGCATCTAACGTCTTTTAAATAATGAAGACTATACATTGTTTTGCGCTTTTGTTTTTCGTGATTTAAGATACAAAATACGAAAGCATCAAATATAGACCATTCTGATAAATAGATGAAACTCTGATGGTACTTGGTAAAAAAGTCAATGATTGGTTTTACTATTTGCGCAGGCATTGATTTCCCGATGATAAGCAATATTCTGTTGTGTGCAGAGTAGCGTTATTTAGATTTCGGCACAAGAAATTTATAAAGAATGTTACCATTAACAGTTATGCGAAAATTTAATGAAAATGAATCCAACTTTAAGACACATAGTTTTAGTATGACTTAGTTGATAAATTTTCATTGGATGCAAAATTAAATATTTAAGAAGTCTTATTTTCACAATTTCTTTATTTTTTTGTGAGTGTGTCATTTTTGCTACAGATATTTCAAAAAAGATGTTCTATATACATTTCATTTTGGATATTTGGAGAGATTTTATGAACACAAAACGTTTAATAACAGCGTCTATTTTTTCGTTAGTTTCAGCGTCTACAGCGCTAGCTGCTGATGTGCAGATTCCTCATCAGCCAGCATTAATGGCGTCTTCTTCTACCATTGTTGCACCTACTTTTTCATGGACGGGACTTTATTTAGGTGTTCAGGCTGGTGGCTTTTCCAGCAAGTCTGATATGGCTATTGTCAGTCAAGAAAAGAGTTTTTCACTGGATAAAGAGTTCTCTCCTAACCTTTCAGGTTTTGTAGGTGGTTTTTATGCAGGTTCTAATATTGATCTGGGTGACAGCTTTATTTTTGGTGTTGATACGGATTTAACTTTATCTGGAAAAAAACACACAAAGACAATTACTATAGGTGCATCTGATAACGCTACAGTAGAAAATGCAGTGGGAAGATTCCGCAGATCGGCACCAACACCACCACCAACAACAACAACAGTTTCAGAGACAAATGGAACACCATCACAACCTGCAGCATCACAGTCCAGTCAAGCAGCAACTGGACAATCAAGTCGATCAGCCGCAACAGGCAGTGTTAATTCAACAAAATCGATAGAATCGGTGTCAGTGGAATTAAAAGCGGTAGCACCAACGCTACCATCAAGCCAAAAGTCATCTGCATTGCCAGCGGGACAACCAGCCTCCTCAAAGACAGAGATGAGATCAGTGCAATCATCGGCAAGAACAGGTGTAGGAGGGGCATCGGCAAATAGGGGAAATGGATTACAGCCGCCTGCACCTGAACCAACATCCTCTAGCACAGGAGGGGGCACACCACGGCTAACGCCTTCATTGGCAGGATCAAATATAGGAGAGCAATCATCAGCAGTTGTTTCAAGTGTGCCAAATGCACCTGCAAAATTAGTACCTACACAGAAGGCCGAAAACGTATCAGTATCTTCTACTACATCAACAAGATCAGAGTCGGTAAAAACTACATCGGCACCATCATCAGCAGCAGAAAGAACAGTGCCAACACAGACACTTGTACTTTCGAGATCAGGGGCATCTAACTCAGGAACAGGCGCTTCCAATGGAACAAGTGAAGCCAAAGGTCATAATGGTTCTTCCCATGGTAGTGGATCTTCTAATCCGCATGTTGGGTCTCACGCAGGTGGTCATGGCTCTTCTAGTGCTAACCCACATGGTGCTAATCCACATGTTTCCCGTTCTCATGGAGCACAAATTCAACAAGCAGCGGATAAGAATGATGCTGGTGTATATGGTATAGAACAAATGAAAAAGATGGCTTCTGAACTTGGTCTTAATCAAGAGGATGAAGTTGAAACTTTAAATCATACTTTCAAACAAAATTGGAGCGGTGCTACACGGGTACGTATCGGTTTTGCTGCTGATCGCTTTATGCCTTATCTTGCTGGTGGTATTGCTTATGGACAGTTCCAAGACACTGTATCAATATCCGTTAAGAATGAGGATGGAAGAGTTGTTTCTTCTAAGAACTTAACCGATGAAACCAAAACAATGATTGGTTACACTCTTGGTGGTGGCGTTGATTTCTCGGTTCTGGATAATGTAATTGTGCGTGCAGAATATCGTTATTCCGATTTTGGTAAAAAGAAATTTGCAAAGGAAAAACTTGAAATTGATTACAAAACCAATGATTTCCGTGTTGGTGTAGCTTATAAATTCTAATCTGTTTTAAGAGTAAATTTTTAAGAGGCTCCGCTATTGGTGGAGCCTTTATTTTTTTAGGCTCATTTTTTGGTTTCTTTTTTTGTGAATTTCATGATAAAGCCCATAAAGTGTGATGATATATTTTCTTGATCGCTGCTTAATACGAATGATAAGCTCGGCTTTCCCTATAGATAAAAACCAGAGTTGCAGAGTTCAGGGAAGTTATGCAAAAATGAAATCGTAAAAGTGGACAGGAATATTTCACAATGACTGTGAAAAATGAAACAATAGATTATTCAAAAACTCTTTATCTCCCACAGACAAATTTTCCTATGCGGGCAGGGCTTCCACAAAAAGAGCTTGAGTTAATGGCGCGTTGGGAAAATATGGGGCTTTATGTGCAATTGCGCCAACAAGCAAAAGATCGTCCATTTTATATTCTTCATGATGGCCCACCTTATGCAAATGGTCATATTCATATCGGGCATGCTTTAAACAAAGTTCTAAAGGATGTGGTTGTACGTTCATTTCAAATGCGCGGTTTTAATGCAAATTATGTTCCTGGTTGGGATTGCCATGGGCTTCCCATTGAATGGAAAATTGAAGAAAAATATCGTGCGAGAGGGAAAAATAAGGACGAAGTCCCTCTGAATGAGTTTCGTCAAGAATGCCGTGAATTTGCACAACATTGGGTAATGGTTCAAAGTGAAGAATTTAAACGTCTTGGTGTCATGGGAGATTTTAATACGCCTTATACCACAATGGCTTTTCATGCAGAAGCACGTATTGCGAGTGAATTGATAAAATTTGCGATGTCAGATCAGATTTATCGTGGTTCTAAGCCGGTGATGTGGTCTGTTGTGGAGCGTACGGCTTTGGCAGAGGCTGAGATTGAATATCATGATCATGAATCAGAGGTGATTTGGGTTAAGTTTCCTATTTTTGAAGCAAGTTCTAATGATTTATATGGTGCTCATATTGTCATTTGGACGACAACACCATGGACAATTCCAGGCAATCGCGCAGTGAGTTATTCTTCGCAGATTTCTTATGGTCTTTACGAAGTTGAAAGTGCTGAAAATGATTTTGGTCCTCAAGAGGGAGAAAAACTTCTCTTTGCAGATGCTCTCGCTATGAGTTGTGCAGAAAAAGCCAAACTTGTTTTGAAACGTTTGCGTGTTATTTCTGCTGACGAATTGAAAACTCTTGTTCTTTCTCATCCACTCAAAGGTTTGGCTGGAGGGTATAATTATAAGATTGCACTGCTTGATGGTGCCCATGTGACAGAGAGTGCGGGGACAGGTTTTGTCCATACAGCACCAAGCCATGGGCGTGAGGACTTTGAAGTTTGGAATAATTATAAGTCTTTATTGGAGAAAGCAGGGATTGATTCATCGATACCATTTCCTGTTGATGATGCAGGATTCTATACGAAAGATGTTCCGGGTTTTGGACCGGATCGTGAAGGGGGCCCTGCTCGTGTTATTGATGATAATGGAAAAATGGGTGATGCCAATAAAGAGGTTATTAACGCTTTAATTAAAGCGGATCGATTGTTTGCACGTGGGCGTTTAAAACATTCCTATCCCCATAGTTGGCGTTCGAAAAAACCAGTTATTTTTCGCAATACACCGCAATGGTTTATTTCAATGGATAAAGATCTTGGGGATGGTTCAACTTTACGCAGTCGGGCTTTGGAAGCTGTTTCAAAAACGCGTTTTGTGCCATCTTCTGGACAAAACCGCCTTGCCTCTATGATAGAAGATCGTCCTGATTGGGTTCTTTCTCGTCAGCGTTCTTGGGGTGTTCCTATTTGTATTTTTGCTAATGAGGATGGTATTATTCTGAAAGATGAAGGCGTCAACGAGCGTATTTTACAGGCTTTTGAAGCAGAAGGTGCAGATGCATGGTTTGCTGAAGGAGCACGTGAACGTTTTTTAGGTGAGCATGCGCATGAGCCTTGGGTGCAGGTTTATGATATTTTGGATGTTTGGTTTGATTCTGGAGCAAGTCATAGCTTTGTGTTAGAAGATCGGGCTGATTTAAAATGGCCTGCAGATGTTTATTTTGAAGGCTCTGATCAACATCGTGGATGGTTCCAATCTTCTCTTTTGGAAAGCTGTGGTACGCGTGTTTGTTCTCCTTATAAGATAGTGATCACACACGGTTTTACTTTGGATGAGAATGGTAAGAAAATGTCTAAGTCTTTAGGCAATACTGTTGTGCCACAAGAGATCATTAAAACATCTGGTGCTGATATTTTTCGTCTCTGGGTTATGACAACAGATTATTGGGAAGATCAGCGTTTAGGTAAAAAAATTCTTCAAACCAATGTGGATTCATATCGTAAACTGCGCAATGCAATTCGTTGGATGCTTGGAACTTTAGCGTATGATGAAGGAGAAGAAATATCTTATGGTGCACTACCAGATCTTGAAAAATTTATATTACATCGGCTTTTTGAACTGGATCAGTTGATTAATCGTGCTTACAATGAATTTGATTTTAAAAAGATTATGCGTGCATTATTAGATTTTTCAATCATTGAGTTATCGGCATTTTATTTCGATATCCGCAAAGATTCTCTTTATTGCGATGCGCCTTCATCACTAAAACGTAAAGCTTCTTTGCAGGTTGTTCGTGAGATTTTTGAACGAATGGTGACATGGCTTGCTCCAATGTTGCCTTTTACAATGGAAGAAGCTTGGTTAGAGCGTTATCCAGAAAGCCAATCGGTGCATTTGGAACAATTTCGCTCTGTACCAGAAGAATGGCAAAACCAATCTTTGGCTGAGCGTTGGAAAAAAATTCGGCAGGTCCGTAAAGTGGTGACAGGTGCTTTAGAGCTTGAGCGCGCTGATAAGCATATTGGGTCTTCGTTAGAAGCCGCTCCTATTGTTTTTATTTCCAATCCGGTTTTACGGGAGGTATTAGAAAATGTGGATATGGCGGAGATTTGTATTACCAGCGCTCTTACAATTACGCAGGATACAATGCCTTCCGATGCTTTTACTTTGAATGATGTTGAAGGTGTTGGTGTGTATCCAGAGAAAGCGTTGGGAAAAAAGTGCGCACGATCATGGCGTTATACACAAGATGTTGGGAGTGACCCAACTTATCCTGATGTCTCTGCTCGTGATGCAGCGGCTTTGCGAGAATTAAAAAATCTTGGCAAGATTTAAAATTTGAAATCAAGGGAAAGAAATGCAAGTATATTTCCCATATTGATGAATATAGTTTTTTGTGGTACGAAGTAAATTCCGTTGTTTTATCTGCAGGGGGGGGGAAATTTGTGTATGGATCGCTCTCTCATAAATCGCGGGAATAGTAATTAGCCATATACTTAGGAAATGGAATAAGCAGTGAGAAAACGTGAAGTAAAAATATTTCCAACCGGAATTTTAAGTATATGCTTTGTTTTAACGGGATGCAACTTATCTGCTCCTACCTATGGGACAAGTAAACCGGTTTCAATACAGTTTTTTGAAGATGTTGCTAATATTGCTTCATTAACACCAGTAAATAACAACAGACAGATTGTTATGAAGTCCCACCCAGAACTTGTGATACCAAGTCCTAGCTCACGCAAATTTTTACCGTTGCCACAACAAGATAGGTCTGTCAATAAAAGAGCCGCATCGAAACAGCATCAAGGAAGTCCTTCTTTTCCTCACAAAGGATCTTTAGTTAATGGCGTTAGTTCAGAAAATCCTGCACTGTTTAATGCGAAACAACGACAAGAATATTTACGTCGTCAAAGAGCACAAGTTGGAAGTTCACAATACCGTCGCTATCTTACAGAGCCGCCTTTAAGTTATCGCCAACCGGCAAAGACTGCTGCTATTGCTCGCTAGGGAAAAGGCAAAATATTAAAGTATGGGAGGCGTTCTTCCTATTACTTATAATATCAAGTTCTCGTCCACGCAGAGCATTTCCTTTGCGGTAGGGAGGTTGTTATTTCCATGAAATAGCAATATGACATGAGCATCGAGAGAGTGGTGTTGCATTTTCCTCACAAAAAACATCTCTCAAGGTTCTAGAATCCATTTCATAGCGTCGCTTGTTTGAACGTTATAACATAAAATCCATTGTGCACCGCCATCTCTTTATGCTTATGGAGGAGCAGGCTATTATCATCATTGTATTTGCCAGCCTTTAATGTTGCGATAGCCCTTGGCAGTGAAGAGTCTTCATAAGGGATATTTTTTATCCAGAGGGTAATCGACCTTGTGATGTGCAAGAAAGAGACTTGTATTGATTCACTATAAACAGATTTGAAATGAGAGTATTCTACGATTTTTGGGACTTTATATTTTATAGATAAAACAATGAACTATTCTCATAAATGAATGCATCATCTAATAGAAGCAATATGCAGTGTTAAAAGAGTGTTAGAGGAAAAATGCTTCAAAATAGCTTTCGCTATATCAGAAGGATTAATCGTCTTTTTTAAGGAATAGGATAGTTTTTTAAGAGTAAAAGTTATGGATGAAGAACTGTTTTTAGGATCGCTTTTGGATAAAAAAATCTTTAAGTAATTGAGCAGCTTCTTTTTCTTTAAAACCAGAATAAATTTCAGGTTTGTGATGACAGGTTGGTTGCTGATAAAACCGTGGACCATTTTCTATAGCTCCCCCTTTGGGATCATTTGTTGCATAATACAGACGTCGTATGCGTGCAAATGAAATGGCAGCGGTACACATGGCACAAGGTTCAAGTGTTACGTAAAGATCGCAATCAGGAAGCCTTTCGCTTTGCAAAATTTCGCACGCCATACGGATTGCACGCATTTCTGCGTGTCCTGTTGGGTCATATGCAGATTTTATAAAGTTACCAGCACGTGCGATGATAACTTTTCCACGTGTAATGACAGCGCCTACGGGAACCTCATCTTTTTTTGCAGCCCACTGTGCTTCCAAAAGGGCTATTTCCATGGGTGTCAAAGTCATAATGTTCTTTCTAAGAGGGCATAGAGAATCTAAAGATTATCTCGATAAGGAATGCTATGGAATGAATCATTTATTACGCTTTTATAATGAAAGAAATACCTTTATTTTTTAAGTGGTTAAAACAAACTTGCAAGTCAATGGATACGTTATTGTTGTTAAAGGATAGAAAATGATAAATGATTGTGCTACTTCCTCTTTCAGAATAAGCGGTATGGTGCATATGAATAATTTTCTGAACATACTGGCAAAGATTGGTTTGAAACGCAAATGAATGAAAATAATGAGAGTGAACGGATTGCTAAAAGGTTAGCGCGTGCAGGCGTTGCCTCACGTCGAGATGCGGAAATGATGATTGTTGCAGGTCGTGTTGCTGTGAATGGTACAGTTGTATCAACGCCTGCTTTTAATGTTAGTCGCTCTGATCTTATTAAAGTTGATGGTAAACCTTTATCGCCTATAGAACGAACACGTTTATGGCTTTACCATAAACCAGCAGGGCTTGTTACTACAAACCGTGATCCTGAAGGTAGACCTACAGTATTTAGTAATTTACCAAAAGGAATGCCGCGAGTTCTTTCTGTTGGAAGGCTTGACATTAACACGGAAGGGCTTTTGCTTTTAACCAATGATGGTGGCTTAGCGCGCGTATTAGAGCTTCCTATAACGGGGTGGGTTCGCAAATATCGCGTTCGTGCCCATGGAAGAGTAAAGCAGAGCGCGCTGGATAATCTTAAAAATGGTATTGCGATTAATGGTATTTTCTATGGTTCGATTGAAGCCTCAATTGAACGGGAACAAGGTTCTAATATATGGCTTTCTGTTGCTTTGCGAGAAGGAAAAAATCGTGAAATAAAGAATGTTTTAGGGGCATTGGGGTTATCCGTTAATCGTTTAATACGTGTATCTTATGGTCCGTTTCATCTCTCTGATTTAGAAGAAGGAGCTGTACAAGAATTAAAAGGTCGGATGTTACGAGATCAGTTGGGAGAACGTTTAATTATGCAGGCCAATGCAGATTTTGATGCTCCTATTCTGAAACCTTTTTCAAATTCTGCGGTTGTTGCGGAAAAGCAAAGCCAGAAGGATGTTTCTGTTGCAAATGATGGTTGGGTCTTTTCAAGTGAAAGAGCGATAAGATGCCACCCTAGAGATTGTTCTGTTAAGCATGGTCGCGCACGATTAAATGCAGAGTCTCATGAAAATGTGAATAAGGAGAAAAATGAGGAAGGAAAAGCAGAGCGTTTTCTACCGCGTTCTCGCCGTGCTAATGTTTGGATGGCTCCTGGCGCACGTCCGCAGAGTGCAAGAAGAAAGCCTTCCTATAGTGAGAAATCGCAGGCTCATAAGAGCGATTTGGCTGGTAAAAAATCCTTTCATCAAGGTAAGGAAAAACTAAAAGACAATCATTTTCAGAAAGAAAAAGAAGGAAGTTTGGTTCAAAAACGTAGCAAAACATCTTATGATGAGGCACGTACCTTTGGTAGGAAAGATCGCTTTTTAAAGGATAAAGAGAAAATGATAAGAGGTGGTCCTGAGGAACGTTCTTTTGAGAGAAAGGACAAGGTAAAATCGTTTAGTGGTGCTATGAAAAAATCTAAACCACATCGTGATAGTGCAAAAACTTCGAAACGATTTGGAGGATCACGTGCGGATCGTCGGCGGTAAATATGCTGGGCGTGTTTTGTTTTCGCCTATTGACCAGTCGATTCGACCAACGAGTGATCGTACGCGTGAAAGCCTTTTTAATATTCTTTCTAGCCGTGAAGAACAATTTTGGACCAATAAACGCATCCTTGATCTGTTTGCTGGTACTGGTGCTTTAGGCATCGAAGCACTTTCACGTGGAGCAAAGGCTGCTGTTTTTGTTGAAAACTCGGTTAAGGGGCGTGGGTTGCTTCAAAAAAATATCGAAGCCTTTGAATTACAGTCGATAGGACGGATTTTGCGTCGTAATGCAACCAAACTTGGCAAGATTGGAACAATGCTTCCATTTGATGTTATCTGCGCTGATCCTCCCTATAGCCGTTGTTTAGGTGAACGTGCTTTTATAGAAGCTTTACGAGGGGGATGGGCAAAAGCTGATACACTCTTCATACTTGAAGAAAAGAAAGATACAATCATTCATTTACCTGACGTCTTTTATCTAGATGATGAGCGTTTTTATGGTGAGACAGTAATACGTCTATATAAATTACGATCGCTTACATCTTGAGAAAGTTATTTTTTTATCTGGTAGGACGAAAAAACGTTTCTTTGACAGTTTCCTTTATTTTATATGATTTCTTTAAAGGTTAAGCAGAAAAGCAATAAAAGATTCTAATGTTAAAAAAGTTGATGCGTTTTGTCTCAACTCATCTATTTTTTTTAAAAACTTTTTTATTGCTCTAAGAGCAAACGTTTTATGATATATGCTCTATAATAGAGAGAAAGCCCATTTGATCTTCTGTTCAATCCCAAATTATTTTGAGGTGTAAATAGTATTGCACCTAAGTTAGCAGTATGTGTTGCTGCTCATTTTTGTAAGTTATGTGCAGATTTGTTATTTTCAGTGACATCAAAAGCGAAACGCATTGTCAAAGCTTTCATGTATTATGAACTTTACGACTAATCCATGTTTCTTCTCCAATAGGAGATATATTTCACGATAACGGTTATGATACTTTGTTGTCTCTTTTCTTTCGGTTACACCTTAATCATCAGCATTTTATCAACAGTTGAAAGCTTTAAGCTATGTATTCTATATTTATATTTTACGGGGTGCGTAAATTCTTTCTTTGTTATTGTATGAACTTAAAACAGATATTTTTATTTAAGACAGACAATAGTGTTCATCTATACTGAACATTTGTGTGTTTATTTTATTAATATCGCTTGTTGATTTAATCATTACCTATTAAGGACATTTGAGAAGATTAAATATATTATTGTTATGCAGTTTTAAGAGTAATTGATATATTACTCTTTGTCACTAAATATACTTGATTTTGTAAAAAGGGGGAAATTATCATGTTTAAATGGACACATAGTGAAGAAATTAGCACAGAAGCAAGTGCAGAGCAGATTTGGTCTATGTGGGAAGATTTTGCAACATGGCCTTATTGGGATCATGAACTTGAATGGGTAGAACTTTCTGGTCCTTTCAAAGAAGGTGCTGTAGGACGCATGAAGCCTAAAAAAGGACCAATAGTAACTTTTACATTTAATAAAGTTATAAAAAATACTTGTTTTTCTGCTTATGCTAAACTTCCTCTTACACGTATGAGTTTTGATCATGAATATATTTGTTCAAAAAAATCTGGTTCTTTAGCTAACAAAATTCGTCATACGGTAACGATGTCTGGTTTACTTTCTCCTTTCTTTGGAATGATTATTGGATCAAAAATTAAGTTACATCTTCGTGATGCAATGATTGAAATGAGCAGACGTGCTCTTACTGAAAATAAAGCCATCTGAGGTGTCTTCATAAAGAAGTTAACCTTTTAAAAAAGATGCAGAAATTATTATGGGCTTGTTAGAATAAAATTAGTTATGAGTATATAACAAACCAATGAGCTTTTTAGTTAGCGGTTGAAATTGTGTCAAATCATCTTACAGGATTAATTTTTTCCTAAAGATTTTGTAAAATTTTATTTTATAT
>NZ_CAHOYM010000040.1 GCF_903679515.1 Bartonella gabonensis | reverse complement strand
TGATATAATTCATAGTATATCATAAAATAATAATATTAAAGAGCTAATTAAATAGCAAGCCAATACATAAGATCCAACAAATGAGAAAATATTTAATTAATTATTATGAAGATATATCAGCTTTTCCCTAATTCTTGCATAAAGAGACCTAATTAATTAGGTCTCTTTATTCTCTTAAACTCCAAATAAATATTATTTAGGTTCTAGTGGAGGAAAAATTGTTTCTGGTAAAACAGATAATAAGTTCCCTTCACGTACAAGTATATGTACTTGATGAAGCTCTGGAGCCATATAGCGATCTTCCTTAAGAGAAGCAATATTTTTGCGTAAATATTCCATAACAGACTGCAAAAGAGTACTTGTTTTTAAAGGTGCACGATATTCAATTCCTTGTGCTGCAATAAGCGTTTCAATACCAATAATTGTAAAAAGGTTTTCGCTCATTACCAATAACCGACGAGCACCATGGCAAGCCATTGAAACATGATCTTCTTGATTGGCTGAAGTTGGTGTTGAATCAACGGAAGCAGGATGAGCCATTTGCTTATTTTCAGACATCAAAGCTGCTGCTGTTACTTCAGCAATCATAAAACCTGAATTAAGACCTGCATTGTGCGCTAAAAAAGCAGGAAGACCATAAGAAACTGCTGGATCAACCATAAGAGCAATACGCCGTTGAGAAATAGATCCTATTTCACATAAAGCAAGAGCAATATGATCAGCAGCAAACGCTACAGGCTCAGCATGAAAATTGCCACCTGATACAACCTCACCATTCCTTAAAATCAACGGATTATCTGTCACAGCATTTGCTTCAATGATTAGCGTTTTTGCTGCTGCTAGCAAAATATCAAAACATGCGCCCATAACCTGTGGCTGACAACGTATACAATAAGGATCTTGTACACGCTCATCCCCCCGTAAATGTGCTACACGAATTTCTGAATCCTTTACAAGCTCTTCTAATGTTTTCGATACAACAATCTGCCCATAATGACCTCGTAAAATATGGATATCAGGATGAAATGGCGCCGTTGATCCCATAATAGCATCTGTCGTTAAAGCCCCTGCCAACAAACCACCACAAGCAGCCCGATAAGCTCGAAAAAGACCTGCAAGTGCAAGTGCTGTTGATGTTTGTGTCCCATTAATAAGGGCTAGGCCTTCCTTTGCCTCTAAAACAATAGGCGACAATCCCGCTTTTTCTAAAGCAAGCGCTCCACTCATACGAATATTTTGAAAAAACGCTTCTCCTTCTCCCATCATAACAGCCGCCATATGAGCAAGAGGTGCAAGATCACCTGAAGCGCCAACAGATCCTTTTTCTGGGATGACAGGAATAACGCCCTTTGCAAGCATATTTTCCAGCAAATTTACCAACTCTAGACGAACCCCCGAAGCCCCTCTTCCCAAAGAGATAAGCTTTAAGCTCATCATCAAACGCACAATATTTTCAGGTAGAGGATCTCCTACCCCACAACAATGAGACAAAATAAGGTTTCTCTGTAAAATAGTGACTTTGTCCGCATCAATTTTAATAGAAGCCAACTTCCCAAAACCAGTATTAATACCGTACACAGGCTCACTTCCGGCAACAATGTCAGCAATGCGCTGCGCTCCTTTTTCGATAGCTAAATGCGTGTCATTATGAAGCTTACTGATTGCACCATCAAAATAAATAGCTTCAAGTTCTCTAAGTGTTACCTCACCCGGTTTTAGTATAATCGTCATAATTTTCTTTCTTTTTTAATTAAAGCATAATTCCTTAACATTATTGATCCTTCTATAAAACAAAAAAGGATATAATCACTTTTTAAACGAAAATGCTTTTTCAAAAGCCATGCCTTAGGATAAAGATAGCGTGATATTGAGCCTCATTCCTTAAAAAATTAACAATCCCCCCTCTAATGCAATGCCTATCCCAGCCACTTACATCACGATGGACAAAAGCTTTTTCTTCTTTAAAAGAAGAAGTATGGTCTTCAATAAGGTGAGAGGTTAGCAAGAACGATAGCGATCTTAATCGTCAGCTAATCTGTCAAACTTTTCACTTTGCGGTTAAACATTTTGCAACTTAAGACTTTCCCCCTTTTTCACAATTGTTGATATCCATAATTTAAAAGCCTTTTTTATCCAATAGGTTAAGCATGACTTCTAAAGGAGGAAAAATGGATACATCCTCTCCTTAATCTATCAGATTGATATCTACATTCTTCTTACTCAATTGTTATCTTCTACGTTCTGAAACAAAATCCTACGAAAATATATAATTTTCTGTAAAAATAATTGATCTTTCACAAGATGGTATCTACACTCTCACTATTATTTTCATATTAACAGGACACTTAAGTGTGCTAAAAACACAGAGATATATCAGTTTGTTGATAATAATAGCTGTTTATAAAATTCAAAATACTTTCCACTAAGAAGATAAACCCTATATAATACATAAAATATCTGTGGAGACATCTTTATGTTAAATGTACAAACTTCTTCAATGTTTAAAATATTAAAACAATTTTCGATCATTGTTTTTTTGGCAGGGCTAATACCATTTTTAAGTGGCTGCGGATTTAATACGATACCAACAAATGAAGAAAAAGCACACGCAGCATGGAGTGAAGTGCTCAATCAATATCAACGCCGTACAGATCTCATCCCCAATCTTGTAGAAACAGTTAAAGCTTACGCAGCCCATGAACAAAGCGTTTTTACAAATATAATCGAAGCACGTGCTAAAGCAACACAAGTCAACATTAATGCAGATATGTTGAATAATCCGGAAGTTATGCAGCAATATCTCAAAAATCAAGCCAATTTATCAAGTGCGCTTTCGCGGCTTATGGCAATTGTCGAAAACTATCCGGATCTTAAAGCAAACCAAAACTTTCTTGCTCTTCAATCACAACTAGAAGGAACTGAAAACCGTATCTCCATTGCGCGCCGCGATTATATCGAAACAGTTCGTGCCTACAATACTGCACTCAAAACAATGCCAACAATGATTTGGGCAAAATTATGGTTTCGTGATGCTAAACCTATGCCAACTTTTACTATCGATACGGATAGCCAACAAACACCAAAGGTTAATTTTAATTAATGAAACCATTTCAGCACTCTATAAAACGTCGTTTTTTTCTACGTTTATGGGTTCCTTTGAGCATTTTATACTTAATCATTGCATTGGGGAATGTCACTTACGCACGTACTCAATTTCCTCCTTTAACTGGCTATATCAACGATATGGCTCATTTACTTGATCATGAAACAAAGAGAAATTTAACGGAAAAGCTCGCGAAACTTGAAGAAAAAACGGGAGATCAAATTGTTCTTGTAACGCTGTCTACTCTTTCGGGTAATGATATAGAGACATACAGCAATTCTCTTTTTCGCACATGGAAGTTAGGTCAAAAACAGATCAATAACGGTGTATTAATCGTCATTGCACCCAATGAGCGTGCAGCACGTATTGAGGTAGGCTACGGTCTGGAGGGTGAACTAACAGATGCCATTTCCTCTGTCATCATTAATAGCTTCATGATTCCTAATTTTCGTGAAGGAAATTATCAAAAAGGAATTATCGAAGCAATTCATGCAATTATCAAAGTGATCACACAAAGCGATGCTGATTTTTCTTTTCGAATCAAACAAAAAGCTAAAGCTATTGAAGAACAACGTAAACAAGCTGAAAAAGAAGAAATGATTATAAATACAATCATGTTTCTCATTCTCTTTATAGTAGTTGGTCTGCCCATTCTTGCTATGATTTTTGGGAAGAAAGTAGGTCCACGAAAGTATCTTTGGATGGGTATTATCTTCACCCCTTGGTTTTTAAATTTAAATGCGAGTGGTAGAGGCTCTGGTGGAATCTTTGGTGGACATTCAGGAGGAGGAGGATTCAGAGGAGGTGGAGGATCATCAGGTGGTGGTGGTGCAACAGGAAGATGGTAAAAGAAGCGGAATGATTTTTTTATAAAACTCATTGCACTTCTTATAAATTCTCTTTTAATCTTACGCTTTTATTGTTTTTCTAATGACAATACTAACTCAAACATCAAGATAAATATTGCCAATGACATTTGAATTGAAACATAGGGATCGTAGTCACTTATCACATCATTTTAATGCTATTCTAGGAAATCCACCCGTTGAATGGAAAATAAGTGATCATTTAGTTGAGTATCCTGAAGCGCTGCGTTATATGCAGGAACGTGTAGAAAAAATTCTTGCAAAAACTGCACATGAGCAGGTTTGGCTTCTTGAACACCCTTCCCTTTATACATCGGGGACGAGTGCAGATAAAAAGGATCTTTTAGCGCCTCATTTATTCCCTGTTTATGAAGCAGGACGTGGTGGTGAATTTACCTATCACGGTCCAGGACAGCGTATTGCTTATATTATGCTTGATCTTAAACGCCGAAAACAAGACATTCGTGCTTTCATTAGTGCGTTAGAAGAGTGGATCATACAAATGCTTGCAAACTTTAATATTAAAGGTGAACGCAGAGAAGATCGCATTGGTGTCTGGGTTAAAAAGTCTCATTGCCTATCAAAACAAAATGATCTTTCTTCCGAAGATAAAATTGCGGCGATTGGTATTCGAGTGCGTAAATGGATAAGTTTTCATGGCGTTTCTATTAATGTTAATCCTAATTTAGCCCATTATTCAGGAATTGTACCTTGTGGCATTACAAACCATGGTGTAACGAGCTTTTTTGATCTAGGGTGCCCTGTAACAATGCATAATATTGATATTGCTCTCAAACAAGCTTTTGAACAAATTTTTGGTCCAACAATTGATGTTTCCTAACTGCATTGATTTTTAAATAAAAAACAGGCATAAAATTTATTTTAACAAATATTTTATTTTATGAGGTGGATAGTTAAACGCTATGAGCGATAATAACAAAGATCTTTTTAGTGTTTTAAATAAAACCCAATCTTGGGTAAATACAAAAGAAAGCACTTTACAATCTCCAATCAAATCAAAAGCGATGATTTCAAAAAAAAGTGCAAAAAATACACAAGAAGACGACTATAATGCCCTCTCTATTCGAGTGCTTGAAGGGTTAGAGCCTGTACGTTTACGCCCTGGAATGTATATTGGTGGAACAGACAGTAAAGCACTTCATCATTTATTTGCCGAAATTATTGATAATGCGATGGATGAAGCTGTTGCTGGTTATGCAGACTCTATTGAAGTCTCATTAGATAGGAACGGTTATATAACCGTTACAGATAATGGACGCGGTATTCCTGTCGAAAATCATCCTCAAATACCTGACAAATCGACTCTTGAAGTTATTATGACACAACTCCACTCAGGTGGGAAATTTGATGGAAAAGCTTATCAAACTGCAGGCGGGCTTCATGGAGTGGGGATTTCTGTCGTTAATGCTCTTTCTGATGATATGGAAGTTGAAGTTGCACGAGAACGAAAACTTTACCGCCAACGTTTCTCACGCGGTATTCCTCAATCTGGATTGGAAGATTTGGGAGATGTTTATAATCGTCGTGGTACGCGCGTTCGTTTTCATCCTGATCATGAAATTTTCGGTGAAAAAGCAGCTTTTGATCCAGAAAAAATCTATAAGATGGCATGTTCCAAAGCCTATCTTTTTGGCGGCGTAAAAATTCGCTGGACTTGTGATCCGATCATACTTGAAGGCTTAAAAAATATTCCTGAAAAAGCTGTTTTTCATTTCCCCAATGGGCTTAAAGACTATTTACTCGCGTCATTAAAAGATGAATATCGCGTAACATCAGAAATTTTTTCTGGCAAAACGCACCAAAATAATGGCCATGGCTGTGTTGAATGGGCCATCGCTTGGCATGGCGGTGATGCCCATGTGCAATCTTACTGCAATACTATTCCTACAGGAGAAGGGGGAACACACGAAATAGGATTACGTCAAGCTCTTTTGCGAGGCTTAAAATCTTACGCTGAGTTAATAGGAAACAAGCGCGCAGCGATCATTACATCAGACGATATTATGATTTCAACGGCAGCGATACTTTCAATTTTCATCAAAAATCCTGAATTTGTTGGACAAACAAAAGATCGATTAGCCACAATTGAAGCGCAACGTATTGTTGAGAATGCAATCCGCGATCCTTTTGATCATTGGTTAGCAAATTCCCCCCAAGAAGCAACAAAACTTCTTGATTGGGTTATTGAACGTGCTGAAGAACGTGTTAAACGACGCCAAGATAGAGAAATAAGTCGAAAAACAGCTGTCCGTAAATTACGTCTGCCCGGTAAACTTGCAGATTGTAGCCAAAACCATGCTGCTGGTGCTGAATTATTCATTGTTGAAGGGGATTCTGCAGGGGGATCGGCTAAACAAGCAAGAAATAGAGCAAATCAAGCAATTTTACCTCTTCGTGGCAAAATCTTAAATGTTGCCAGTGCAGCCCATGAAAAAATGAACTCAAGCCAAACAATTAGCGATCTTATCCTTGCTCTTGGATGTGGAACACGCTCGAAATATCGTGAAAAAGATCTTAGATATGAACGTATTATCATCATGACAGATGCAGATGTTGATGGTGCTCATATTGCGTCACTGCTTATTACCTTCTTTTTTCAAGAAATGCCTGAGCTTATTCATCAGGGACACTTATATCTCGCCGTCCCTCCCCTTTATAGAATATCGCAAAGCGGAAAAGTTGCTTATGCACGCGATGACATCCATAAGGATGAATTACTCAAAACTGAATTTACGGGAAAAGCAAAAATTGAAATTGGTCGTTTTAAAGGGCTGGGTGAGATGCGTGCAGAACAACTTAAAGAAACGACGATGCATCCTCAAAAACGTACATTGCTTCGTGTTTCTATTGATGCCGTGAAAATACAAGAAACGAAAAAGACTGTAGAAAGTCTCATGGGGACAAAACCAGAAGCACGATTTCGTTTCATACAAGAAAATTCTGCTTTTGCTTCTAATCTAGATATTTAATGTAAAAAAAATATCTCTTTCAAACCACTGCTGCTGCATCAATCACGCGCAGTTGCGGATTGATCGTTCCATTCCAATAATTCAAACTGAGATGCCCCGCTAAATGAATCATTTCACCAATATTTCTCGAGAGAAAATCACCAAGCGCTGTCCCTACAGCACGAAAAGCTATTCCTTGCAGTTTTTTGCCTTCCACATTAGATACAATGAGGCGAAGATGTCCTTTACCAACTTCAGATAGATTTATTAATCGATGAGAGGGAAGAACAAAAACAGGTGTTGCATTCCCTGTTCCAAAAGGCCCTGCCTTTTCAAGCAATTCAAATAGTGCTTGACTGACACCAGAAGCAGAAAGAGAACCATCTATACGAAGAGACTTTTTTGCATGCAATTGTGCAACCATTACAGAAACTTTTTCTTCTAGCCATTTTCGAAAAATTTCAATTTTTGTTGATTGAATTGTAATTCCTGCCGCCATACTATGTCCCCCTCCTTTTTCTAATAAATTGAGTGTAACAGCCTCACGAACGAGTGCTCCTAAATCTATGCCATTAATTGAGCGTCCTGACCCTACGCCATTTCCATCTTCTTTCAAAGCAATAGCAAAAACAGGACAAAAAAAACGCTCTTTCAAGCGCGATGCAAGAATACCAATAATTCCCGGATGCCATTCTATATGAGAAATGACAAGTGATAAGGGTGTTTTTTGATCTTGATAAAGAGAAGCAATATAGGATTCTGCCTGCGCTAATTGAATGTTCTCCATTTCTTGGCGTTCTTGATTAAGATAATCTAATTGTTCTGCTATTCTATCGGCTTCATCTTTATTCTCACAGCTAAGCAAACGTGCTCCCAAAGCTTGATCACCAATGCGCCCTCCTGCATTAATTCTAGGACCTAACAAAAAACCTAAATGAAAACTATTAAGTGGCTCCCCTATCCGTGCAACCTTTGTTAAAGCTGCTATCCCAGGATTATGCATGAAACGTGCAACTTGAAGTCCTTTAATCACAAAAGCACGATTAACACCCTGTAATGGAACAACATCACATATGGTTGCCAAGGCAACAAGATCAAGCATACTAAGAAGATCTGGTAGTTTTCCTGCAAATTTCTTCTTTCGCAACAAATGATGAACCCAAGCTAACGTAACAAAGACCACACCCGCTGCACATAAATGCTCCTGTTTAGAAAAATCATCAGGGCGATTAGGATTAACAAGAGCAACAGCTTCTTGATGAACCTCTGACATTTGATGATGATCTAAAATCACAACATCAGCACCCGCAAGTCTCGCCGCTTTTACAGCATCTGGACTATTTGCACCACAATCAACGGTGATAATCAAATGTGCGCCCTGTTGTACTAACATTCTCATTGCTGATTCGTTAGGGCCATATCCTTCAACAATACGATCAGGAATATAAATTTTGACGTCAATCCCAAAATAACGAAAAAAACGTGCTATGAGTGCTGATGAACAAGCACCATCCACATCATAATCACCAAAAACTGCAACCTGTTCTTGATTGAGAAGAGCCTTAACAATACGCTCTGCAGCACATTGCATATCAACAAAACTTTCTGGATCAGGCATGAGCGTGCGTAATGTTGGATTGATAAAAGAAACAGCTTCAGATTCATCGACATCTCTTGCCGAGAGAACACGAGCTAATTGATCTGGAAAACCAAATTTTTGAGAAATAGCGCGTGCATTATTGATCCCTTGAACATCAAGAGTATCTAACCACGCCTGACCACAAGCAGAAGATTCAACATTGAGAAAATAACGGGACCGCTGCATTGTTGCTTATTCTATAATGAAGGTGAATAAAATACAATCACCCTTGAAAGATAAAATAGTCTTTTGCCATATTCATTCTCAGTAATAATGTATATACGCACCCCTCTATATGCGGTATCATAATACCTCTCTGATAACATGCTGTTTTATAAAGTTTTTATTTTCTCTTGACGTCAATCAAAAGACATTATATCAGAGCAGATAATACGCGTTAATATTTCGCTGTGATAACAATTTTCAACGCAAACAATGAAAATGCCCTCGTGTTACAAGGGCTTTGATAAAGGATACTTCTATGGCAACTTTTTCACAAAAGCCAACTGAAGTGGTGAAAAAATGGGTTATTATTGACGCAGAAAACCTTGTTTTAGGTCGTCTTGCCACATTTGTTGCGAACCGCTTGCGTGGTAAACATAAAGCTACATTTACGCCACATGTTGATGATGGTGACAATGTTATAGTGATCAATGCAGATAAAATATCTCTCACCGGTAAAAAATATACAGATAAAAAATATTATTGGCATACCGGTTATATTGGTGGAATTAAACAACGTACAGCGCGTCAGCTTCTTGAAGGACGTTTTCCCGAACGCGTTGTTGAAAAAGCTGTAGAGCGTATGATTCCTCGTGGGCCTCTTGGTCGTCGTCAATTGAAGAATCTTCGTGTTTATGCTGGAAGCCAACATCCGCATGAAGCACAACAGCCCGAATCTCTTGACGTTGGTGCTTTAAACCGCAAAAACAAAAGGATTGCTTGATTATGGCTGAAATTAATTCTCTTGCTGAGCTTAGCACAGTAACAAATACTGCAGAAGCTCATGAAAATGTCGCTCTCATCCATGTACAAAAGCTTGATGCGCAGGGACGTGCCTATGCAACAGGAAAACGTAAAGACGCTGTTGCTCGCGTATGGATCAAACTTGGTTCTGGAAAAATTATCATTAACAACAAGGAATTTGACCAATATTTTGCGCGTCCTGTTCTGAGAATGATTCTTCGCCAACCAATTGTTGCAACAAATAGGGATACCCAATTTGATATTATTGCAACCGTTGCAGGTGGTGGTCTTTCTGGACAAGCTGGTGCAGTACGCCATGGTATTTCCAAAGCTTTAACCTATTACGAACCAGAACTTCGCCCAATTTTGAAAAAAGGGGGATTTCTTACCCGCGATAGCCGTGTGGTTGAACGTAAAAAATACGGTAAAGCAAAAGCGCGTCGTTCTTTCCAGTTTTCAAAACGTTAATTTCAATTTTTGTGCAATATATAGGGCCCCGTTTTTATCGGGGCTTTTTTACTCTGTTAAAATAAACTTTTAGATGAATGTAGGAAAAAACCTATATCGATTAGAAAAAAACAAGAGTGCCAAACAACCGCTTCTCTTATGACAAAAACGAAGAAACATAGCTCTCAAAAAAATCAAAATTTCATTTTAATTTTTAAAGTTTTCTTTGGTAACTTAAATATACCCACCTGCAAAAACACAAAAATATTTGCACTATAACTTTAACGATCTCATAAGCTTTTCAACGTCTTTTTCTGTCGTCTCTTAACAAAGTTTCAGTCCACAAAATGCTTTACCATTGTAATAAAATGAGGGACAGAAATAGGCTTTGACATATATTCTTCACATCCACTTGCACGAATTCGTTCTTCATCCCCTTTCATAGCAAAGGCTGTTACAGCAACAACAGGAATTGATCTCAGCTCCTCATCTTCTTTTAATTGTTTAATAACATCTATTCCAGAGACCTCCGGTAACTGAATATCCACAAGAATAAGAGATGGCATCGATGAACGCGCCAAATCTAATGCCATAAGACCATTACGTGTTTCAACGGTTTCATAGCCACTCGCTTCTACAAGATCACGAAATAATTTCATATTAAGCTCATTATCTTCCACGATCATGACTTTTTTTGCCATTCGTATAACTCCACCCTTCTAGATAAAATAGAGAAATAGAAATGAATCTATATCCTCTTTGTTTAGGATAAAATGATAAAAAAAATTGTAAACCACAAAGAAACTCAAAGCTTCCAATAAAAACATTTTTGCAAATATTTTTAAGACGCATCACTATACTTTTTCAGTTTATCAGACTGAAATTCACAATAACCATAAGATTGTATGACCCTATATTTTTTGAATGGATACGCAAAGCTTATGGATATCTCAATGAAAGCATATGCATTTCATCATAGAAAAAATATCAATTATAAACTTAGTACAAAGAAGAGAAAAAATTTAAGTAACCTTCAAAAGCAACTAATTATTTAATAATTTAATGCGTTCTATACACTCATCTAGAAAATAATATCTTAATGATATAAAAGGATAAATTTATCAATACCATTAAAAGTAAAAAATACATAAACCGTGATGTTTAATCACGGCTTATTTAATATAAAACATTTAATAACAGAATAATTCAAAGTTCATCAGGGATTAAGAGCCCATGCACTATGCGCCATAGCATCGAACGTTTTTCCACTTGTCCCTCTTTTAGCACTCGGCGGATTTCTAGTAAAGAAATATACAAAATATGCGATTAAACCAAAAAACGCTGTCTCCATCCCCAGTAAAGCCACAACTTTTTGGACATTTTTCTCAGCACTTTGTTCTCCAAATTGGCTCATAATCATATTAACAGCTTTAGTAACCCCATTTTCTTGTGTCATTACAGAAATGAAACCAGTATTCTGAAATCCACCATTTAAAGAATTGGCATTAACACAAAAAACCTGTGAAAAGAAAATAGCAATTGCAATAATATACAATATACAATGTTTAAATATTTTCATTATAACCACCTATATAATACTTAAAAAATAAATTTTATTTACTTTATTACTAAACAAAAAACACATCATCTATCGACAATATCTATTCACATTCTGATAAAAAGAATATAATATAAAATCTTAATTAAGAACTTTATTTTAATAATCGTTTTATATTATATAATATTTATAATTAATACAATACATGCTTATTTAATATTGTCAATTATTTAATTTGTATTTTTACATTATGCAGTTAAGCAATAAAAATATAGTTATTATATTGTTTTTATTATAAATTTAGCTTTAAAACAACATATAAAAATATTACGATATAAAAAATATTAATTTGTTGTTTTTTTGTTACACATAATGTTTTTTAGGTTTAACATAAAAATATAAATATTTTATTCAAATATTATAACACAATAATTTTTTTCTTATTATAGATTAAAAAAGCTAAATAAAATAAGACAGGAGAGAAGACATTGATAAATCTGCTAACTTTAATCCATAAAACCATTAAACATTTCAACAATTTTACGGCTATTCGTTTCTACAGAAACGCAGAATAACTTCTGTTAACCTTATCTTCCACAATCATGGCTTTCTAACATTAATATAACTTTACACTTTTAAGATAAAATAGATAATGAATACATATTCTCTCTCTACCCAAGACAAGACAAAATGATAAAAATGTAAACTATAAAAAACTCAGTAAAACCTAATAAAAATATTTTTTCATAAACATTTGTAATGTTCAGAATTATATTTCTTCAGTTTATAAAAATGTAAACCATCATAGCCGTAAAATTGTTATCGTATATTTTTGGGTGGATATGCAAAATTCGTGGATATGCAATGAATCCATATTTTTATCATAGAAAAGCTATCGATCACAAAAATTAATTCAAATGCGCATTTTGAAAAAGAAAAAACTTAGGTAACTTTGATACGCATAGATTTTTTGATTTGTAAGCAATCCTTAGTTTATATGCCCAATCAAAAATTTGTACTTATGTTATCTCAAACGCTTTTGTTATACATCAATACAAGCTATGCAATAACAAATCAAAAAAGAGTTACCTATGTAATTTAAAACAAAACTTTAGAATGGATTACACTCGCTATTAATTTATTGTTAAATACAAAAGAAGTAACAACACTGGAAAAAAACTTATTATAAATAATATATCATTGAAAACCATCC
>NZ_CAHOYM010000039.1 GCF_903679515.1 Bartonella gabonensis | reverse complement strand
CTTATTGGTTGTGTACTTGTTACTATTTTTTTATTTTTCATGAGTACGTTAGATACAAAATTAGCATTTATTTTTCGTTATTATCCCTTATTTCTCAATAGAGTTGTTTAGACGATTTGATTGGAGATATTTGTATCATTTCCTTGAAGCCGTAACCGGGATACATCCCTTCGCGCATAAATAAATTACGTAATGGCGAGCAATTATGTAATAGACCAAGCCCAATACTGCGTATAATATGAACAGGCAACATATGAGAAAGTAAAGCAGAGTTGAGGGTATGAACAGCTCCACTGCGGATTAGTATATCTGGTTTGCGGTATTGGTTATATTGTGTAACAATCATTGCAGAGTTAAAATCGGATATTTTATTGGGTAAAATATCAATCAAAGTTTGAACATCACGGAATCCTAAATTTAATCCCTGTGCCCCAATAGGTGGAAAAACATGAGCAGCTTCCCCCACTAAAATCGTTCGATTCGCAGCAAAATGATGAGCGAGAAGTCCCGAAAGTGTCCATGCTTGAATTGATGTTTCTAAGGTTAGCGTTCCAAGCATTGATTGCATTTTGTTTTCGATTATTTTTGCAATTGCTTTTGATTCTATATTCAATAATTCCTCAGCACGAGAAAGATGAACAACCCATACAAGACTAGATCTTCGCCCTGGTAGCGGAACCTGTGTAAATGGACCATGTTCTGTATGAAATTCAGTTGATGTATTTTGATGAGAAAAATCATGAGAAAAGTTGAGAACAAGCGCTTTTTGTGGATAGCTCCACTGTTTGATAGTTATACCTGCTGCCGCACGCGTAAGAGAGTGACGTCCATCAGCAGCAATAACAAGGGGTGCTTGAATGACTCTATCATCAGAAAGAGTAATAGATACATGGCTTTTTGTGTGATGAAAAGATTTAGCTTCAGAAATAAATCTTTTAATATTGGGCGTATGCATAACAGCATCAACTAAAGCATTGTTCAATTCTACATTGGGTATATTATAGCCAAAAGCTTTTTCACCAATTTCAGCAGAAGAAAAATGCACCGTAGGAGCACGCACAATCCTAGAAGTTATATCTATAATTCTTATGCACGATAAAGCAGCAGCCTTTCTTTGAAGACTATTCCAAATATTAAGTTTTTGAAGCGTGCGTATTGCAGGCATCATAAGAGCTGTTGTCCGTAACTCATCTGTATGAGCAGGGGGACCAACAAGAAAAACAGAAAATCCCTTATGCGCAAGCCTTAATGCGGCTAACATCCCGACAGGACCTGCACCAATAACAGTAATAGCTTTATATTCTTTCTTTTCAAGTATCACAACGCGTTGAGCCTTTCCTCAATGAGCAAATATTTTAACATTTCCAAATGATTGCTCTCTTTTTATTGTATGAAGCTCTTCTATTATATTATGTAATAAATAATGCGATATAAAAAAGTAACCTTTTTATGATTTTTTTTATGTTGAGTCATATCATAGGTAAAAATGGCGTATTGATAGATGGATAAAGACTTTAAAAACGAGGATAACAAAACCTTGAAACGTAAACTAACAAAAAAAATCAAAACAAATGCTAAATTATTACGCCATAAAAAAGTAACAATGCCACAAGCAAAAGCTTTTTCTGTTCATTTACTAACAGCTTCGGGATCATTTTTAGCGTTTCTTTCTCTTATATCGGCTTCTCAAAAAGAATGGACCGCTATGTTCTGTTGGCTTGGGCTTGCACTTCTCGTTGATGGTATAGATGGACCAATTGCACGCAAACTTGATGTCAAATACGTGCTTCCAACATGGTCTGGAGAGCTGTTAGATAATATTATTGATTACGTAACTTATGTTTTAATTCCTGCTTTTGCCCTCTATCAAAGTGGTTTTATGGGGGTAGGGTTATCGTTTTCATTGAGTGCAATTATTGTTATTTCATCGGCTATTTATTACGCCGATACTGGTATGAAAACCAAAGAAAACTTTTTTAAAGGATTTCCTGTTGTTTGGAATATGATGGTTTTTACACTTTTTGTCGTAAGACCAGAGGAGTGGATTATTTTTATCATCATTGTTTTATCGGCTATTATATCTTTCTTGCCAATTTATTTCATCCATCCTGTAAGAGTTCTTCGTTTGCGGAAAGTTAATTTGCCAATTTTTCTCTTATGGTGTTTTTTTGGTGTTGCAGCTTTCTTTTATCGATTAGAGGCTCCGTATTGGATTAAAATAGGAATTTCAATAACAGGAATTTATATATATTGTATTGGTGCGATCATGCAAATATTTCCTCAGTTTGGAGTAAAAAACATAAAAAAACAATAGAGTATTTATTTTAGAAGGGTTGAGATGGAAGTTGATTTTGGAGCAAGTAATGATATTTCTTTTACGAAAGAAGGGTGTGCTGGTATTATAAAACTCTCACGCCCTTTAGCATTAAACGCACTTAATCAAAGAATGGTCTCCGCTTTAAAAAAAGCTCTCAAGACATGGGAAATAGATAATGATGTTTCTTGTGTCTTAATTGAAGGGGAGGGACGTGCTTTCTGTGCTGGTGGAGATGTTGTAGAAATCTATCATATGGGAAAAAGTGCCTCTGCTTATCAATATTTTAGAGATGAATATAGTTTAAATGCTTATATCAAAAGTTTTTCAAAGCCTTACATTTCTTTCTTAAACGGTATTTGGATGGGAGGAGGGGTAGGAATTTCTCTGTATGGTTCCCATCGAATTGTTACAGAAAATACAGTTTTTGCTATGCCAGAAGCTGCAATTGGATTTTTTCCAGATGTTGGTGCAGGTTTTTTCTTACCATCTCTTCCAAATCATTTTGGCATTTATCTTGCATTGACCAGTGCACATATAAAATGGGGAGATTGTTTAAATTTAGGATTAGCAACACATGCCGTTCCTGAAGTTGAGTTTGATATGATTAGAAAAGTGATTATTGAGAAAGGAGATCCTACTTTAGCTTTAAACGAGTACGAAATTACAAAAGACTATGAAACGAATTATAAAACACGTTGTATTATTAACACTTGTTTTAGTGCCCAGACATTAGAAGAATGCCTTGAATTGCTTCATAAAAAAAGTAATGAAGGTATTTTATTTGCTCAAGAATGTTATGATATTTTGCAATCACGTTCTCCAATAAGTTTAAAAGTTATCTGGAAACAAATGAAACAAAATACACCTCGAACCTTGGAAGATTGTATGAAAATTGAAAACCGCATCGCACATCATATGATTAATTCACATGATTTTCATGAAGGGATACGTGCTATGTTAATCGATAAGGACAAAATACCTCAATGGCAGCCAGATAAACTTTCAAATGTAACAGATGAAATGGTAGAAGCTTATTTCCAACCTGTTGAACAAGAGTTATTATTGTGAAAAATAATTCACCCAAATGGATTTCAAAAATCAACTTAATTTATAACTGTTATTTACGATTTTTGGCGCTTATTTGCTTGAGCCTGAGTATTTTTTATTGGATACGCCTTGTTGGTGTCTTTCCAGGTATTTTATGGCGTTTTGACCTTATGCCTTGGCAGTGGCAATTTGCATCAGCGATATTGGCTATCCTCTATCCTATTGCCTTGATTGGACTTTGGATGTATTCACTATGGGGCATTATTTTATGGTGTAGTGCAGCATTGATCGAAATAATAACAATCTATTATTCCTATTTTATTTATCTGCCATTTGTACCATTATTTTATGGAATATTATTTTTGGTCTTTGTGATCCTACAAATTATAATTCTTTTTTTAAAAGAGTAAAAAATAAAAAACGATGGTATAGCTTTTATTTTCCAAAGTGCTGATGCTATAAAATGCATCTTTCGCATAAAAGTTCCATAATATATATTATGCGATAATCTGATACAGAAAATAAAATCTCCTAACCCGAATGGAACACCACAAACTCTACTTTAAAATATACATTCTCACCAAAAATTCATGGAAGATTTGGAAAAATAGCTGTTTAATTGATCTTTCGCGCAAGATCACTAAAAACAATATTACGATTATTTAAAGCTGCAATTTCATTACTTTCGCTTGATTTTACATCCATAAAAAACAAAGCAGGTACAAATACAACAGTTGCTGCTACTAAAGCTACGTTTTTGTTTCTTGCTCTAGAGCGCTCTGCAATTGTATCATTAATCTGACGTTTATTAGCTAAAAACTCCCGCTGAATATCAGCACAACTCATTGTTCCATCATGTAATGTTGTCGTTGAAATATTTTTTTCTAAACGCCCCCCCACATGCTGTCAAGGAAACTGCTAAAGCCACAATACATACAGCCCACTTAAAAATCGTATACATAAAAAACTCATTTTTGACATAAAAAAGTAATAATTAAGACAAAATAAAGGATAATCTCTAAAAATCGTTTTTATTTAACTTAAATATTGCGTTGATAAGCTTATGCTTCTGTTTCAAAAATAAGCCCCTGATGTGCAGGTTTTACATAAGCTGGAACGTAATTGACAACTTCATCGTAATCTAGCGATCTGTCCATATGTGTAAGTATGGCTTGTTTTGGCTTTAAATATTCTATCCATTGTAATGCTTGATCAACAGAAAAATGACTCGGATGAGATTTAAACTGAAGAGCTTCAATGATAAGAACATCCAAATCCATTAATTTGGGTAATGTTTTTTCAGGAAATTCACTAACATCTGTACAATAGGCAACATTCCCAATGCGAAAACCTAAGGAATGAATATTTCCATGGTACTGTAAATGCGTATTGACGCTTATTGCTCCACCCTGCCCCTGAATAATAAATTGGCTATCTTCATCGATAAGATGCTCTTTTAAGATGGGTGAATAAGAGGAATCTTTTAGTGTTTGAAAACAATATCCAAAAGCATTTTTGAGATGCTTTAATGTAAACCTGTCTGCATAGATATCTATTAAACATTTTTGTGCAAGGGCATAGCTGCGTAAATCATCAATACCGTGGATATGATCTGCATGAGAATGCGTATAAAGGGCAGCATCAAGATGGCTTACACGCGCATCGATCATTTGAGAGCGAAAATCTGGACCTGTATCAATAACAACCGTTGTTTTTTTTCCTGATTGTTTAATGCGTTCAACTAATAAAGAACTTCTGTAACGTTTATTTTTAGGATTATTCGGATCACATGTTCCCCAATCGCCATTGGGGCGTGGAACGCCTGGAGAGGGACCACAGCCTAATATTGTAAATCGGTACTGATCACACATAGCTTTTGCCTTATTTCATTTTGTTAAATAAACAAAAAGCATTACGCGTTGTTATTTGAGCTGTTTCTTCAATGCTTAAGCCGATTGTTTCAGCTAAAATAGCTGCTGTATAACATACAAAAGATGGCTCATTGGTTTTTCCCCGATGAGGAATGGGGGCTAAAAATGGTGCATCTGTTTCCACCAGCAACTGCTCATGAGGCACAATTTTTGCTATTTCACGGATTTCAAATGCGTTTTTAAAAGTAAGGATACCTGAAAAAGAAATATAACCACCAAGTTCAATGCCAGCACGAGCAAGCTGCATTCCAGACGAATAACAATGAAGAATAAAGGGAAAATCCCCTTCTTTTATCTGTTCGCGTAAGATGTTCTCCATATCGATATCTGCATTGCGTGAATGTATAACAAGGGGAATCTGCGTTTCTCGAGAAGCAATGATATGTTCTTGAAAAATCTTCTTTTGCTCTTCTGGTGTAGAATAATCATAATGGTAATCAAGCCCCCCTTCCCCAAACGCAACAATTTTTGGGTGCTTTGAGAGCTTTATAAGTTCTTCCGCTGTAATATTTTGTTCTTCATGCGCATGATTAGGGTGTGTTCCAACGGAACAAAAGACTTGATTATAGCTTTGCACAATGGCTAACAGCTTATCTAACTTACGAACATGGGTTGAAATTGTGATCATACGTTTAACGTCAGCATCTAAAGCCCGTTGGATAACATTATCCAAATCTTGTGAAAAATCTTCAAAATCAAGATGACAATGTGTATCAATGAGCATGATGAGAATCTTCTTTCTTTAAGACATAACGGGGAAAAATCGGTTCTGGTGGTGGAAGATCAATTCCTTCTTGAATTTTTGCATGGCTTATATGATACAACGACCGATCAGCTTCGGCAACCGCAAGGCTATCAAGAAGTTTTGCTGCTGATTGGGGAATGAAAGGCAAAAGCATAATTCCTATTCGTCGCAAGATTTCTACAGTTATATAAAGAACTGTAGAAAATCGCTCTCGATCATTTTTACGTAAACTCCAAGGTTGTTCGTTGGCAAAATAGCGATTAGCATCTGCTACAATTGAAAAAATAGCTGAAAGGGCTAAATGCATACTATGAGAAGACATTGCTTGGTGTACAGTTTCAAGCAAGTGAAGAGATTGTTCTAAAAGCTGTTTATCTTGAACTAAAAATGCAGCAGGTCTAGGGACTTTTGCATCACAATTTTTGGCAATCATAGACAAAGAGCGCTGTGCTAAATTACCCAGATCATTAGCAAGATCGGCATTAATACGGTTTACAAGGTTTTCATGGTTATAACTACCATCTTGTCCAAAGGGCACTTCACGGAGAAGAAAATAACGAACCTGATCAAGACCATAATGATCAACCATTTCAAAAGGATCAACGACATTTCCAATAGATTTTGACATTTTTGCACCACGATTAAGTAAAAAACCATGTGCAAAAATATTTTTAGGCAATGCAATCCCAGCAGACATTAAAAATGCCGGCCAATAGACGGCATGAAAACGAATAATATCCTTACCAATGATATGCGTATTTGCAGGCCAAAAATCACGTTTTTTTGAATTTTTATTAAAAAAATCAATTGCTGATAGATAATTTGTAAGTGCATCAACCCATACATACATCACGTGTTTTGGATTATCAGGAACAGAAATTCCCCAATTAAAGCTTGCCCGTGAAATAGAAATATCTTTTAAACCCGATTTGATAAAACTTATAATTTCATTACGCCGCTCGAGAGGCGCAATAAAATCAGGATGTTTCTCATAATGTTCAAGAAGCGCCTTTTCATAACGAGAAAGTTTAAAAAAATAACTTTCTTCTTCATTCCATTCAACGGGAGAACCTAATTCCTTCTCGCGACGGATATTATCTGGTCCAACTTCCGTATCCTTCTCTTCGTAATAGGCTTCTTGGCGAACTGAATACCACCCCTTATAACGGCCGAGATAAATATCGCCATTTTCTTCCATCTTTTTCCAAATTTTTTGACAAGCTTGATAATGGCGCTCTTCTGTCGTACGGATAAAATCATCATTAGAACAATTTAATACCGCAAGCATTTTTTGAAACACAGCACTATTACGATCTGCAAGTTGCTGTGGTGTCATGCCCAATGTTGCTGCGGTTTGTTGCATCTTTAGACCATGCTCATCTGTACCAGAAAGAAAAAATACATTTTTTCCGTTTAATCGTTGAAAGCGGGCTAAAACATCGCTTGCAATGGCACTATAGGCATGCCCAATATGCGGATTACCATTAGGATAAAAAATGGGAGTTGTTATGTAATATGTGTCACGCATGTCATACTCGTTGTAAAACGCTATAATATAAATAAAAGATATAATGACATAACGCTTGTTCATCACATTGTCACGGAAAAACTAATCCTCATGAATGATCTGATGAACCCTAAAAAGTAAGTTAATAATAAACTGCTTCTTATCGAGATTAAACAGTTGTATTTCCTCTATTTCTTGATGAATTTCCTGCCATTTTTGCGCATATTTTTTTGAGAGAAATAAATTTCCTTTTTCAACGAGCGTGATAGCTTTTTGTTGAATTTTATCAAGAATTTCATCACAAAATTGTTGAAATTGGAATGGGGAAGAAACAGATGAAAATGTTTGTGCAAGCGTGTGTACAATCGTTGCGTTACAAATAGGTTGTTTTAGAAGAGCATCAATCGTTTTAATAATTTCAAGACCGCCATGGCGAATAAGTAAAGCAGCTTTTCGAGGGCTTCCGTTGGATTTTTTAATAATCATTTCAATCGTTTTTTCATCAGGTAAATCCTGATTGGTGAAAATATGTGTAATGACTTTTTTCATTTCATCATGACTCAATGGTCGAAAAGAAATTTTTTGACACCGTGAATGAATTGTTGGAAGCAATTTTCCTGTAGAATGCGCGATAATAATAAAGAGCACCTTTGCTGGGGGTTCTTCAAGTATTTTAAGAATTGCATTGGAGGCATTTCTATTCATATCATCAGCAGAATCAATAATGACAATACGCCATCCATTATCTTGCGATGTTCGGCTTAAAAAATGCATAATATCACGG
Organism: Bartonella gabonensis; assembly: GCF_903679515.1. Classification (GTDB taxonomy): domain Bacteria; phylum Pseudomonadota; class Alphaproteobacteria; order Rhizobiales; family Rhizobiaceae; genus Bartonella; species Bartonella gabonensis. Next base: position 5,350 of record NZ_CAHOYM010000039.1, on the reverse strand, counting down.
ATATCATCAATGAGTATTCCTGTTTTAAACTTTTGTATTTTTGCATCAAATCGACGTGAAATATACAAAAGACCAGGATGACTGCCCTGTGTAATTTGGCGCCATGGAATAGAATGAAGATCCGGTTTTAGGAAATTTTCCTTTTGAGAACTTAAAATATTCCAAGCAAGATGAAACGCTAATGTCGCCTTTCCAATTCCATATTCTCCTTCAAATAATAAAGCATGATGCAAACGCTCTTCTTTAAGCATTTGTGTCAAAAAGTGACGAACATCCTCATGACCAAAAATAACATTATTCTGGGACGGAGATAGAATTGTATCAATATCATCATATTGGCGTAAGATATTTATTACATCATTCATGAAAACTGATCCAACAATATCTGATGACAAATATTTTTTATTTGATGCGCAATAACTTCCACTGAGCCAGTCGCATCAATGACTCGAAACCTCTGTGGCTCTTGTTTGGCCAATTGAAGAAAAGCTTGACGCCTTTGTTCTTGAATTTCCAACTGATCTTTTTCAAAATAATCGATTTCTTCTATTTTTTTTCTTCGCAAATTTGCACGCTTTATACCACACGCTGCTGGCATATCTAATAAAAATGTTAAATGAGGCATGATACCATTGAGCGCAACACACTCTAAAACAGAAAGAAGAGAAGAATTGACTGTCTCATTGAGTCCTTGATAAACGCGTGTAGAATCAATAAAGCGGTCACATAAAACGATTTTACCTTTTTGCAAAGAAGGTGCGATAATCTCGCCAACATGATCGGTGCGCGCGGCTGTAAACAAAACAGCTTCAATCAATGGTCCATATTGTTGTGCCTGCCCCGACAACAAAATATGCCGGATTGCTTCTGCCCCTGCCGTTCCTCCTGGTTCTCGTGTTGTAACGACATCATACCCTTGATGAGAAAGATATTCAGCAAGTAAAGAAATCTGCACCGTTTTTCCTACCCCGTCCCCTCCTTCGAATGTTATAAAATAACCTGACATGTATAAACCTTCACCTTACTAGCGCGTAACTATAAATATTTCCGTAACCATCCAATTGTTATTTCATAGAATGCATCTTTTACTTTTGTAAAGAAACTTCCTTCCTGAACATTCTCGCCGGCAAAAACTGGCTTTTCCACAAGAACCTTTTTATCTTCTAAAATTTGAATAATGCCAATAGCTTGCCCTGAAACAATGGGAGCTTTCAATGGACCATGATATTTAATTTTTGCTGTAATATTGACTTCTTTTTCATTTGAAAGCATAAAAGTTATCGGTTTTTTAACAATAAGTGGAACAAAATTTTTCTTCCCACCGTAAACAAAAGCACGACCAACCGTTTCTCCTTTTTTAAAAATCGTTTTGAGATCAAAAGCCGTTATTCCCCATTGAAGAATGCGTTCTATTTCCTTTGTATGTTTTTTACCATCTTTCAAACCATTGATTGCTAAAAAAAGACGCTGATGATTTTTATAAATGGTGGCAACCATTGAAAATCCTTCTTTTTCGCTGTAGCCAAAACCAAATCCCTCTACACCAATTTCCTTAGAAATAAGAGGGTTTTTATTTCGTTGAAAAATATTATTCCACGTAAAATGAGGCTCACGATAAAGTGTATAATAATCTGGATATTCCTGAGTAATATGACGCGCTAATATAATCATATCACGTACGGTTACAAACTGTCCCTCTTCGGGAAGCCCTGTCGCATTAACAAAATGGCTCTGAGATAATCCAATGATTTTAGCGCGCTGATTCATCAGCTGTGCAAAATGGGCCTCATCTCCTGATATTCCTTCAGCCAGAATAATAGCAGCATCATTTCCATTGACAATAATTAAACCCCGCAAAAGATCAGAAATACTGATTTCTGTCTTTATTTTTGCAAACATAGTGGTTGTACCAGAAGGTGCCCCACCCTTGCGCCAAGCATTTTCACTGACCTTGAATTTTTGGGTATTCTTTAACAATCCTTCTTTTAATTGATGAAAGACAACTTCCGCCGTCATCAATTTTGCTAATGAAGCAGGGAAAAAAGGAAGATCACTTTGTTTTTCATAAAGTATTGTCTCTGTATCATCATCGAGTAACAACACTTGTGAGGCAGGAGTTTGAAAATTCTGTGCTCTCCCACACGTATTAAATGCCAATATTCCCCATAAGGTCAATAAGATCCTGAATACTGTATACATAGCCACTCCTCCCATCCAAAGATCAGCATAAAGAATCATTATATAGGAAAAAACTTTTTTATTTCCGCAAATTAAGGGATTATTGACAACTCAAGAAAAAATTTCATTTTCATTCAACTTGAACAAAAGTAAAATGATATACTTTTTATCTTTTTTATTGGTACTACGTTGATTTATTTATGATAAATGATCATTTTTTAAACTCGAAGATGATCAAAATGCTGTAAGATGCTCTCATCATCTCCCCTTTGTTAAATCAATTAAAATCACTTTTTACTCTTCATAATTAAGGTTAGTATAGGGGTGAAGATTAAGATTATTAAAGAGAGAGTCAAAACACTTTTATAAATCTCTGAAGTACCAAGGATTATTGCAAAACATAAGAGCTTTGCAAAATGTATGATGGTATTGGTTTATATCTTCATACGTGCAAAGAGGGTCATATCTAATGGCTTTACAGTTCTACAATTCACGAACACTTTCTTAAAATAGACTTGAGAGCCAGATGTGCCTCTTTAAAATGAGCATGTTTGAACTAGCAATACAAAAGTGTATGTTGTTTGAGGTGTTTAGTTTACGTGAAGGGTGTTATTTCATTAAGAAATTGATAAACAAAAGCATGAGACAACGTGCAATTTTTTCATAAGATATTATTATCTTAGATGCTTTTGAAGGATGCAAAGCCAAATCAAAAGGAAATATTTTTTTGCTTTTTAGACTTTATATTCTTTCTCAATTAGATTTTATAGCCATTTTTAGAGATTACAATCAACAGACTCATACACAATCTGCTTATCTTCATTTGGCAAAAGCTGTCACAGCAGAAAAAATACACGCTTTATCAACAAGCACTGTCATAGGAACCCAAAAGAGACTGGCAATGGATTGAAGAGACGCACTAAATATTAGTAATAACACTCAATCCCACTCTTTTTTATCACTTTGTTATTTGAAAATGATATCGATTAAAAACCAATGCATTTTTTATTAAAACAGTTGTAGCCAATTGACCTTTGTTCTTTTGTTGAGCTTATTTATAGAAGCAACTTGATCGAATGGCACCGGCTTATCAACCATGATAGGGCCAATTTCTGGTAATTTTACTGCAACAGTTTTATTGCGTTGTTCCTGAGAGATAGAAGCTGCTTTAGCTAATTCTTCTTTATTTTCTGTATTGCGTTCCTTGACCAAAACAGTTGCTCTTTTTTTCGAAACGTTTTCTGATGCCAATGAATATGAAGCAGCATTTCCAGGAGTATAAGAGGCCATTAAATATGCACCATCATAATAGCCAATGGGCGCTTCAGCAATATATTCTACTTTAACATCTGCGACTCCCTTATCTACATAACCAAGTATTGCCGCAGCTTGCCTTGATAAATCAATGATACGGTTTTTCATAAAAGGTCCGCGATCATTCACTCTAACAATGAGCGAAGATCCATTTTTCAAATTAGTAACACGAGCATAGCTGGGTAAAGGCATTGTAGGATGAGCAGCAGTCAAAAGATTCATGTCATAAATTTCACCGTTTGCCGTTAATCGTCCATGAAAGTTTGAACCATACCATGATGTTTCGCCAACACGTTTATATGTTGGATCATTTTCAGGATAATACCACTTCCCTTTTATTTGGTAAGGTTTACCAACAATTGCCCGCCCACGCTTTTTTTCTTCTGATTGATTTTTCTGATTGGAAATTTGTTTCGGTAAAACAGAAGTATTTACGTCAATTGGTTTATTATGATAGGAATCTTTTATTGAAAAATGTGCCGTTTCGCTTGCGCAACAAGATACCAGTGATTGAGAAATAACGACCATAGAAAATAATTGAAATGTCGATTTGATAATAGAAGTAAATCTATTTTTATGATTTGAAGGCATCTATTCAGTCCACTTATTCTGTTAAGTACTGCTGTGAAAATCACGTCACACTTTTTGTACSTGAGAGGAGAATTCACGTTTTTAAATGTATCCCTCGCGCATGCACCACCCTTGAATTCGTTCCTTCTATCAAAAAATTAACACATTGTTAACCATTTTATGATTGTCATAAGAAATAAATGCACTATATAAAAATGCAAAAAAATAAAATATATATAAATCAATAAGTTAATGAAAATCATCTTATAATATAAGCTGTGAATAAATCCAAACTGTAAATAACTATGATGATTTTACCAGCTTTTTTCATGTAATGAAGTGGGGAGTAAAAACAGCCCATGAACAAAGGTAGCCACATGTGTTATCAAGGCAGATGTAATTGTATCACAAACATAAAGCACTTTTGTATTGGACAAAAGAACACTCTACATCAAAATAGCCGATAGAAAATGATTATCTATAGAATGAATTAAAAAATTCCAAAAAGAACTAGAAAACTCAAAAAAAACTAAAAAGAATCAATGTAACAAAGATTCAAGCTTTTTTATAGCCTATTGATATTATTGAATAGTTGGTGAGCGCGCAGGGATTCGAACCCTGGACCTACTGATTAAAAGTCAGTTGCTCTACCAGCTGAGCTACGCGCTCCCACACAAGCTATCTAGTTTGTAGACTATCTAGTTTGTAGAAAGTGAGGGAAACATACGGTTGACTTTTCATTTGGTCAACACCTTTTGAAAAAAATAATAATATTTTTTTCAGTTATCAATAATTTTCCGTTTTTTGTCTTTACTCGTCATTGTAAAGTTGCACTTTGATCTTCTTTTTAAAATCTCGATAAAATAATAATCTAAAGATAAAAATATCTCATAGAGTCGAATTGCTAAAATTATTRAGAAATAAGCTCCTCTTCCTTTACACATGGGCTGTTAAACATCATGGTAGAGAAGAAAAAATACTTTCTACCATATATTATCTTTATGTTTTAGTTTTTTTAAGATGAAGAGAAATTTATAAAATAATATATTGATTTATAATAATTTATTACTTTTCCACTCGAGTGAGAGATCTAAACACCGTAGGATTTTCTCATTTCAAATTCTTTTGTTCCTTTTATATTGAAATCATAAAAATCATTTTCTTGATTAACACAAAGAGAAGAATAAAATGATTAAAAAAGAAATGAAAATGCCTCTTGTATTTTCTTTCAATAACCCAAAATTATCGCAACATGAAAGTTGAGCAAAATAAGTATGGTGGTATAGAC
>NZ_CAHOYM010000038.1 GCF_903679515.1 Bartonella gabonensis | reverse complement strand
TTATTATACTGATTATTTGTTTATTTACAGGGGGATTGATCTCTACAGATATTTTTTTACCAGCACTGGGAGATATGCGTCAGTATTATAAAGTGACACAATCTCAAATTCAAAGTGCAGTGGCTGTTTTTTGTTTGCATTGGCATTGGGGCAGCTTATTTATGGACCGCTCAGTGATAATTTTGGACGTAAAAAAACACTTTTATTAGGCTTATTCTTGTGGTTATTCATGATAATTGGTGTGATTTATACAGTTCATATTCATGCTTTTCTTTTATTACGTTGTTTTCAAGGTCTTGGAGCTTGTGCAGGGCTTGTCTTAAGTCGCGCGATTATCAATGATTTATTGGATAAAAAAGCAGCAGGAAAACTTTATTTGATTGTTTTCCCTTTTATTGGAATGTCGCCAGCACTTGCACCGTTTATTGGTGGACTTTTGATACAAACTTTTCATTGGCAGGCAACTTTTATCTTTTTAAGCTTTTTTATATTTTTGACTATTTTACTGTGTTGTCTTGTGCTCACCGAAACTCTACCTCCCCACAAGCGACAGCCGTTTTTTCCGATAGGATTTATGAAGGGATATTTAGACGTTCTCAGAAATAAACAATTTATTTTTTATGCACTTATTCCATGTTTTTCTTACGCGGCCTATTTTGCTTATATTGTGGAGTCGCCTTTTTTGCTCACGACTTTGGGGTTATCGCCGATACACATTAGTTATAGCTATATTGGTGTCGCCGCCCTATATTTTGGGAAATTTTTGGGTGCGGTGGGTTTTTGAACGCGAGTCTATGGAAAAGACTGTGGGGAGAGGGTACATTATTTTTGCTATCGGGGGGGCTTTTTGCTTTGCAAATGTATGTAAGTCCATGGCCTCTTGTGACAAGTTTTATGGAGATTGCTGTTCTTACTTTTGGTAATGGTTTTTTATTACCCTTAGGGACAGCATTGGCTATTTCATTGCATCCGAAAGCTGCTGGAGCCGCCTCTGGTGTTATGGGGTCTTTGCAATTGGGAAGTGCAGCGGTTATCGGAAAGATCTCTGGTCATAGCCCACGAGCTATGGCAACTTTGTTAGCAGTGTGTTGCATGATTGGTTTTATTATTTATATTCAAAAAGCGCGTCATTTTATGACCTCAGAAATAAGCTGAGTAAAATGATAAAAAGAGCATTATGCAGAAATATTTCTGATGTTTTACATGATTGAAGACTTTGTTATGGAATGATTTTTTTATTGCGTTGTTGGATTGAATGGGGTTTAAATTGGTCATAAGCTTAGTTTGAATCTCATTGGTTGTTATGGGGGTATTTTGTGGGTGTAGAGTTTCATACCTGTATTTTCATGACATTTTGGGGAAAGAGTTTGGGCTATAAGACCTATTTTCAAGCAAGAGGCGGAATTGATCAATGAGCCTTCCTGTTGTTATTCTTTCTCCTGTGATGCCAATTTGGGATGAGGGGGCTTTTTGTTCTCCATTGATAAAGCTCTGTGTGATAAAAGGATTCCAAGTGACGCTGCTGGATACACTTTCGCTTTTTCCTAAGAGTTCTTATTTCCGCACTTATTCTGCTATCGAAACTTTATCTTTTATGGTAGAAAAACTTGAAAAGTATTTTAAAGAACCTACAGTGCTTGTGGGATTTTCTATGGCTGGAATGTTAGTACAAATATTGGCAGCACGGCTTCCCAATGTTCAAGCTGTACTTGCTGTCAATGCTCCTGGCTATCCAGATAAGCTTTTGCAACAGCGCCTTGGAAATATTTTGATTCACTTAGAAAATAATGATTTGGTGGGAGCTTTGGAAACACTGAATGTTTTTATGCATTCTTGCGGCATCATTAAAAAAAGAGCCGCTTTGGAAATTCCACAAGATCAAAAAGGCATGGCCATTGAACGGATGACAAGAGGATTTAAACTCTTATTGGCATTAGATGCTAGAGATGAGATTCTTAAGTATACGGGGAAGTTTTTAGCATTGGTGGGTGAAAAGTCGCTACTTGCAACCGTTGATAATCAAACAAAAAGCCAATGTGTCAATCATGAATATCGAGTAATTTCTGGGGCTGGTACGCGTTTGTGGGATGATAATCCTGTTATGACGAATGCAATCGTTAGCGAATGGATAGAGGGATTATGAAAAAGAAAGTTTTTGGGTCATTGCGTAATGGACTGGGACCAGAAATCCGTGAGGGGGTATTGGAGGTCTTAAAAAGACCATGACAGGTGCTCATTGAATTCACTTATGGTGATAAGGGGGCGGGATGTTGGAAACAGGAAGGGGATTGTTTTCCTCCAGTGACTTGCTAAAAAACTGAATGCGATGCTTTTTTGCTTGGTGCTGTAACCAGTCAAGGAGAAGCAGCAAAAGGAATTTCCCCTTCATTGTAAGAGAGTGTCAATCTCCGTATTTTTCTCCTGTTTTTCCTTGTTGCCAAAAGTTAGGTCTGTTTGCTGATAGATGTTTCGTAAGATACCTCATTGGTTTTCAGTCACCTTTTAGTTTTGTGGTATCAGCGAAAATACTGAAGGTCTCTATGCTGGATTGGAGTTTTGTGGTGTTACTTTTCTAATCCCCAATATTGCAATGGATTTTGCTCTTTAGATTAAGAGGATAAGATATATGCATCATACAATGTTGTTTTTATCTAACCATTAATCTTTACTTTTGATGTGAAAATAAATGGCCTTGATTAATCCAATAGAAGAGGATTTATCTGGCTTTTCTATCTAAGATGTAAAAAAAAGATTAATGCTCATTATAAATTAATGTTGTTATCTTTTATTAAGAGCATATGAAAGAAATCCATAGACTTTATGTTCATAAAAGGTTTTAAATAATCGATATTTTTTATAAATTAAGATGAGATATTGTGAAAAGACAAGGCACAGTATCATTGATAGAAAAGCTTTGCAAATTTTATTGAAAAATATGTCCGTGAAGCGTTGATTGCGAATATGTGTTGCTCAGTTATTTGGTCATCAATTGCTGTAAAGCACCCAAAAAGTTTTTCCTTTATGCGTAGGTGAGAAGAAATAAAAATGGGTCCTTGATTGTTGATAAGAGGATTGATGTTGTGGATGAACAAAATTTTGACGTAATTCTTAGTGTTTAAATGGCAAGTTCATTGCTTTTTTCAACGGTTCGTGTCCTATCTGTTGTGATACGCGTTGGTTTTTAAAGCTAAAAAGAAAGTGCTTTTATGTATCGGATTGATTATAACAGTTATCGTTCTGTCAAGAGTTTTAATCGTCGTGTTCGTTTTCTTGTCATGCATTATACGTCTCTTGATTTTAAAGCATCGGTCATGGCACTTACAGGAGAAAAGGTGAGTGCACACTATCTTGTTCCTGATCCTTCAGAGCAGACATATCGTGATGCTGGATTTAAAGATATGCGTATTTTTAATCTGGTTGATGAAAACGAGCGTGCATGGCATGCAGGTGTTAGCTCATGGGCTGGGCATAGTCATCTCAATGATAGCTCTATTGGGGTTGAAATCGTTAATTTAGCAACGAGCCATTCTAAGTCTTCAAAAGGGAACGCTGATTTAATGAAGCCTCATAACGAGGAGTTTAGCTTTTCTCCTTATAATCCAATACAAATTGATGCCGTTAAAGAGCTTGCATTGAATATTCTTCAACGGTATCCCGATATTATGCCAACGAATGTTGTGGGGCATAGTGATATTGCCATTGGGAGAAAAAGTGATCCGGGAGCAGCTTTTCCATGGAAAGAACTTTCTAGGGCAGGGATAGGGGCATGGTATGATGATGAGCCCAAAAAACGCTATCAAGAACAATTCTCTAAGAGTTTTCCGCTCAAAGAGGAGGTTTTGGCGAAGCTGAAATGTTATGGATATGATATTTCAGCGGCATCTACTGAAATAGGGTACAAAAATTTGATCCGAGCTTTTCAACTTCATTTTCGTCAAGAAAATTATGATGGGATTCTCGATGTGGAAACAGCAGCAATTCTTTATGCATTGGTTGATAAATATTTTTCGTGAATTCAGTTTATTTGAATTAAAAGATATTTTATGATGATATGTGAGCGCTTATTTTTTGCTGATTGGCTTCATATAAAAAGAGCATTTATCGTTTTAAAAATTTTATGTATGGTATCAAGCGTTTCATGTCATGAAAACATGACTCTATGGAAAGTTTTATAGTTTGCAGAGATGAAGTTTTGCTGTTTCTTTGTCTTTAATTTTTCTTCCTTTAAAAACATGCCAATTAAGAACGAGTAAAGTTAAGATGTTGTCTATAATGGGATCATCAAGATAGAATGCTTCAAATAAAATGGACTCCTATTGCATATTTACTTGTTTGTTTTAGGAAATATTTTTCGGTGTGTGTCACACAGATATTTTACAACGGCATTCGTAAAGAAGATAAAATCCTCTGTGAAGTGTATTGTTTATCATCATCTTTTTACGTTTCATAAAAGAGCAGCCTAGTACCATTATACACTTTGTTCGCTCTCAATGTTGCACGACAGTCTTTAACTTTTGAAACGTTCATAAACATTTGTCATTCTTTCTTGTTCAGTTTTATTTATACGCTAACCCTTTTTGTGACGTATGAGGGGATGGGATGAGCTCCTTAGTTCAGTGCAGTTAAATGAATATTTAGGGTAGAACTTATCTGAGAAGATCATACCTTACAATTACAAAGGTTCGGTGTAATTTACCAAAAGAAAGATCAATTGGGTCATAAAGCAATGGGGTACACTTTAAAGAGCAAGGAAGAGATTGTTTGAATTGATGGGTAATACCGTATGAAGAGGTTTTATCAAGCACATAAGGTTAACTTTTTGAGAATATTTTTGTGAAACTAAGTCGTTTTTGTCAGAAGGATAAGAAAATAAGTATCAGGAAAGGGTACTTATGATATTGGATTTCAAAAATAAAAACTGGCAACGTATGTTGCCAGTTTTTCAAAGCTATAGCCTAATGGAATTAGAATGAACGTTGTAAACGGATCATACCTTGGAAAGCACTTTTTCCATTAAAGAAATGTTTTTCATTATCATTTGCATCCTTTATAACGCGATCATCGTTCCAAGAGACGTAGGTCAATTCAGGTGTAATCACAAGCCCTGGAACCAGCGTATATGCAATATTGACAGACGTTGCAAAGGTTTTTACAACACTATAAGAAATTTGAGCATTCAAATCTGCTTTTGGCGTAAGTTTATAAGTGGCACCCGCCCAAGCAGCCCATTTACCGCCCCAGTTTGCATAGATCGTTGTGCTTTTTCGTGATAACTCATGATCTTCATTTTCTGTATAGTAATCAAGGCCATTTTTATAGCCAGCCATTACCCATAGGTTAAAACGGTCGTTAATATTGAAATCTGCACGGACTTTTCCACCCCATTTTTTGTAGTAAGCATCATATGCGGCAACGGCTGAAAAACCACCCCATTTTTGCATAAACTTTATACCCACAACCACATTGGGGGTGTAATTTTTAATTGCTTTACTTGGAAGAGTATCTTGAGTGACAGGAACAAGTTCTCCATTTTTCTCAATATAGAAACCTTGCATTTCTCTTGTCTCTTGTATTTTAGGAAGAGTATCTGCATTATTGCCTACTTCAGCTCCGATAATAGCAGAAAAACCGGAATCACCACTAAAGGTGTAGGAAATAAAACTGGTACGTGTTGTGCCAGCAGGTGCTACGCTGTCATCATTGAAAACATTTCCATAACCACCAGTCCAGCTGTTGAAAATGGTATCGTCAAGACCTACACGAAAACCACCAAGTTCAATGTAAGCGGCTGCAAGTCTTCCAGCAGCTTTATCATTGCCATCACCCCAGCTTGAGGAAATTCTCGCATATGAGCGAAGGGTTCCCATTTCTGTTTCAGAAGCGGCTTGAAATACAAGGGTAAGTCGTGAGGATGAGCCGTAGGTTTTTCTTTTGTTTTTCAGTTCTGCTTCGGACGTTGCACCGATATTATCACCACCGACAAAATCAGCACGAACACTTCCTGACAAACGCATGCAAGTTTCTGTTCCAGGGATATAGAAATATCCTTTTCCATAGGCATCACAAACGCGAACATATTCTATCGGTTCAGGTTCGGCAACAACTGTTGAAGCAGCATGTGCTCCAGAAATTGCTAAAAAAGCTGCTGTAGAGCTTAAAAAGAGGGACTTAATATTCATATGGGATCTCCGAGGTCCGTTTAATTTTCTTCTAAAGAATATCACTTGCCTAATACATTAAAGACAAAGTCATAAGCAAAATACGCGGTACTTATCATTCTAGCTATACTAATCTTTTTAGAGTTTCAAATATGAAATGACCTTTTCGTAATGTATCTATGTACTATTCGAAAAGATGTGATAAAAAAGACACAATTTTTGCTTTATTAACTTTTTGTCCTTATGGAAACAATAAAGAAAAAAATTTCAGATATTTGGGAAAAAAAATCGAAAATGTCTTGAACTTTCTATTGATACCATTTATGCAATTCCTTGGAGAGGTGGCCGAGCGGTCGAAGGCGCTCCCCTGCTAAGGGAGTAGGGCTCAAAAGGCTCTCGAGAGTTCGAATCTCTTCCTCTCCGCCATTATTCAATGAAATCAGTGCATTATATAGTAGGCTTAGGGATTTTGAGTCCGTGTTACAGTCTTTCTTGACTATGAGTGTTTATAAAAGGACTCTTTTCTTTCTCAATCGTTTTTACTCATACAGTTTTTGCTGCTTATGATGTTCACGCGAATGATTTTTGTTGATTCAAGATAAAACAGATTTGAAAAATCTTAGAATATTTGAGTGTAGTAGATTATCATTATGAATTGTTGCTTTATGAGCACGTTGTCTGTTGAAAGCTAGATATGTCAAGGGCCTAAAGAAGCTTTTATCTCTTTTAAAAGAAAATCTTTTAGAAAAAATTATCGGTGATAATTTTATCGTTTTCCTCTCATGAAGACTTTTGAGCGTGCTTCATCCATATTATGATGACCAAGCCACACATGAAAAAAGTAAGAGTTGGTAATATGAGATAATAAGATGGCAAAACTTTTGCAGGAAGAAAAGAAATAATACTTAATACGGTAATTGAAAATATTCTTCCGCTAAAAGATACAGCACTGACAACACCAGAAATATGCTGCGTTTGTGTTTGGTTTAGTTCTGAAAAAAATAAGCTTTTTGCTCCTATTGGTACGGTACAAATAAATCCATGGATTAAAGAGAAGGCAACGACGGATGCAGCTGTTTGATTGTTATGAACTAAAAAATAGAGCGCTATGCACATCAGAGAAGAAAAGAAGGAAAAATACTTGATAGAATTCTTATATTTTTTATCAAGAACATGATACTTAGACATTAGTAAATTTGAAAAATATTGCGCTGAAAAGGCTTCAATATGACAGCACATGAGGACCAACATTTGCGAACCGTTGAGGTGATCAATTTTTTCTCCTGAAAGGATAATTGGTTGCCAGAAATGATAAATAATCTGAATCCCAGCACTAAAAAAACACATGAGGAAAATAAACCGTGCACCTCCCACGGTGTTTTGAAAGATCCAGAGCGTTTCCTTTGCATTGTGCAAGATTGTTTTTGTTTTGTGTGTTTCAATCACCGATTTCTTTTCTTCAGGAATAATAAGGAAGACCAAAAAATAAACCCCATCATGAGGCATGGGATGATATATCCCATAAAATATTGTCCAGAGTAATAGATCGTTCCAATGCCTACAATCCCACTGAGAATACTTCCGAAAGAGTTCACTTGGTGATAAAGATGCTCATAATGCGAAAAGTGATCGTGTTTATCGCCAAGAGAATGGTAAATCCATCCGTCAATGGCGCTGACAATGATGCAAATGCCTGCTGAATAGAGAATTTGTGCAATAACAAGTGCTGTCATATTGGGGGCTTGAGGGCAGAGAAGATAAAACATTCCCATCATAAAAACGCCAGATATTACAGAATATTTACGTCGATATTTGTCCGCTAAAACAGCACAAGGAAAATCAAGCAGTAGAATAGTTGCGGAAAAGACAACTTGAAGTAGTGCCAATTGCGCAAGACTTACCCCCCTAGACATTAAAAAAATCGCATGGTAGACACCAATGAGCATGCGTACGGCATTATAGGAGCCATAGGTGAGAGCAAGGGTGCGTGGGCTGTTCATTGTATTATTCCGTAGAATGTACATTGAGAATTCTCACTGAAGAGAATATTTTCTGTAAAGAGTTAGCGGCTTCATATTCCCATCTAGGGATTAGTGGTAAGCTGTTTTCATAAGTAGCCCCAAATTTAAAAGGTGCATTGGTCTATATGGTACCTCAAAGCGTATTAATGAGGGAAATTGCTTGTGGGTCTGTTGCTTCCATAGAAACCATTTTCTCTAGATCTGTGAAATGAACCCAAGACAGCAAGATCATTGACACAATCAGAATTTACAGAGGAGCATTTATTTTTTACAGACCATTCATCAAGCCATTCTCTTTGCGGATTAGGTAAAATAGCAAAAATGATCCATAAATCTGTTTGGGCTAATTTTTTGATATCTTTTTTATGTTCATCAACTTTTGTATCCTCCCTATTTCTTTCTGACTGTTTCTCCGTATCAATTTACGTCTAAAAAATTGTTTCGCAAGGTTCGTTATTTCGATAACCGTTACTTTTATCATGGAAACACCCTAAAAGAGTGCTTATTGAAGCATATTACAGACAGAACAAAACAATAGCTCAAACTCAGAAAATCAAACGTGTGACGAAAGCTTTCTTCTCATGATGAATAATGGTGAATTTTAAATTTTATCTATTATCTTTTTTGTGATCGACTGCGCTGTAAGAAAAATCAAATTCCCCTAATTTATGCTTCTAATTGATCATAAAGTTCTTTTCGCCTGCTTCAAAACGGCATCTTTTTACGAATAATAATATATACTGCTCCTAAATTATATCTTTGCTCACTCCTTGCCCCTGCTGATTAAATCAATCTTTCTCTCGAAAATGCTGCTTGAGAAAAATGCGTCCTATCAGTTTAATACTCTATGATCTTTTAATTAATTTAAGAAATATAGTATTAAAATATACTATCGCAAATAAATAAATTTGAATTTTTGTAAAAAAAACGCAATTTTTTACTGCTGTTGTTAAAACCAAATCTATATTAAAAGTAATCTCTATAACATTGATTGTTTTTATCAATTTTATATATAACTTATTTCATAAGTGTCTCTATATTTATTAATCAAAATATTATTTTTGATTTATTTATAATATTATATTAAATTCTTTTTCATTCACGTATAAAGGGATTAAATTTCTTCCATAGAGATAAAGAGCTAAACAGAAAAGTGTATAACTAATCTATTGAATAAATTAATTTTTATAGTTTAATTTCATAGAATATTTCATTGATGTACAATTTATCCCTTTTTATTTTTATCGTAGATTATTCTAAATAGATTTAATAAATTCCATTACGAATCTTTTGATAAGAATTTATGTGTTTATTTTAAGGTGTTTTGTACGAGAAAATAGAAAAATGTTTACAAAAAAAATTCTGTTGAGAGAAGGCTTATTGCTTATCATATTTTTGCACACATATTTTGTGTCTGCTTCATATGGCTATACGAGTGTGGATAAATTATTCTGTTCTCAAGTTGTTAAGGAACGGGATGAAGCTGTTCAGAATCTCGATTCAGTCGCGTTTGAAAAAGCAAATGCTGAACGGGGGTGGAGGGATACCATGAAGTTAGTAGGGATAGCGGTAGAGGATTTTAAGAGAATAGCTCTTGAACAGCAAGAACTCTATTTGGCATTGCTGAAAAATATGCCAAATAACAAACAGCTTACTTATAAATATGAGATAACGCAAAAACGAAATGCTGCAATCTTTGAGCGGATCGAGAAGTTTTTTACTCTATTTGAACATGTTGAGAAAAGAACAGAAGCCTTTCGAGCTGGAAATGAAGCTGATCAGCTTAAGGATCAGGCTCAGTCATTACATACTTTAGAAGTGATTTCTAAACATCATAGACATGTTGATGAGCTCAATAAAGAACTTGAAAGGCTCAATCACGAAGTTGATCGTTTAAACAACAAACTTCAAGGTTTGAAGAAAATATCTCGATAAAAAAACAAAAAGTTGTTCATTGATGCAATGGGGAAGAATGCATGAGAAGATGAACAACAATTTTATTGAAAAAGGAATGATCAATGGGATTTGCAATAATACTTATCATCTCCGTTATGGTTATTATAGGAGCTCTTTGTTTTTTGTGTAACAGAAACTGTGAAAGAGCGGAAAAAGATAGATGGAAAAGATATAGAGAAGCACAAGAAATACGCTCCGAAAATGAAGAATAAAATGAGACTGGTATGACAAATACAAGAAATACAACCATTGTATGAGACGCTGCAAAATCCAGATCATAAGGTGTCTCTTCAGCTTTTGACAAAGAATCTAAAGGTTTAGCGTTTAAAGAGGCTATGATACTTTCATCGAAAGATTATAAAATAATCTTTTGCCTATTTGTTATCAGTTTGGCTGTGGACTCTGTTATCCAGATGTTGGATGAGACCATTGTCCAAGTATTGGATGGGATCAGAGAGTTCGATATTCTTACTCTTATATGTATTTTTATCGCATTTATTTCGTTATGCTTTTTGATAGCTTCCCCGATTATTTTAATTTTATACATGCGATTGACGAAGAAATTGAAAAAATACTTTAGCAATTAGAAGACACTCTTCAGCGGTGAGATAAAGCTTTTGCCGCATAAAAAAGGGAAAGAAAAATAACGGCTCTTATAATATTATTTTTTCTCGCCATTATAATTATTGGTTGTGTTTTAAACATAGCGATCATTATGCTTTATTATTCTTTTATTAAGCATTCCAGATTGTATAAAAAGGTCGCTGTAGAATTAGAAAAAGTGATTAAAGAACGAGATGCAGAAATCGAGGGATTATTCGAGAAAAAACAATAAAAGGGGCACAAGGACTCGAATTTTTTATAGCACTCGTTTTGAATATAGAGATGTGTAATACTCGTGATTCAATAGATTGTCTCATGTTTTAGAGAGAAAAAAAGTGGGTTCAAAAAATAGAACTCAGATCTGTGATCAGAGTTTTCTCTTAGTAATGGGTGATTGTACGCTTTATGTTTCTACGTTTTTTATTGATTCATGGTGGTGTAAAAAACAAACTCTCCTATTATCATTGATAATAAACTATTTTGAGTTCGCTATTAAAAAGTATTCTCTTTACCAATGAGAATGTGTACAGATATTTTAAGGATGTATTTCCGTTTTCTTCTACTTTTCTTATCAAATAATTTTTTTTTGAAAAGTGATTTTTAGAAAAGAGAATTTTTCTTATTCGTTATAGTCTGTATAATCTATTTTCTTTGAATTTTTATGGTCCATCATTTTGTGGTGATTTTTCAATTTTATTGGATTTGAAGTTTAATGAGTTTGGGGTGTTTTGTTGAATGACAAACAACAGAGCGTAAAAATTTTTCCTTATGATTTTAAAGGGTATAGGTTTTTAAACATTCAAAGCTCATTTATTTTGAGGCTGAATGATTGTCATAAGAGAGATCTTTAAAGATTTTGTCTTTTAGAAGTGCAGACCATTTGGGCATTAAGGATGGCAAAAAATACCTTCAAAAGAAGTTCTGATTTACAACAATTAAGAGGCGTGTGGGAAAATTCCATCCTCTTATGTTTATTTGCATCTCCCTCATATAAAAAAACATGTATAAAATAAACAAWTCACTTTTGATATAAAGTTAAATGGTGCCCGGAAGAGGACTCGAACCTCCACGCCTTGCGGCACAGGTACCTGAAACCTGCGCGTCTACCAATTCCGCCATCTGGGCTTATAAAAATCATCTAAGCGTGTGAAGCAATTCTGTCAATAAAATTATAGAATTTATTTTCTTCGTTTAAAACGATTGAATTAAATTTTTTGGGAGCATCATGATTGTGAAAATTTAAGGTGTGATGATTGTTTTTGATGAAATAGTGGAATCGGGATTAAAGGTGTAAAGAATAGGAATACCGGTCGCTAATTCTTGAGATATAATTTCCTCTCCGGAGAGACCTTCAAGCGCCATAATAAGAGCACGAAGAGAGTTTCCATGCGCTGCGATCAAAACAGTTTGAGAGCGCAAAATATGAGGCTGTATATGGTAAAGATAATAGGGCCAAATCCGTGCACCGGTATCGCGTAGGCTTTCTCCATTCGGGGGTGCAATCGTATAGGAGCGGCGCCACATTTGTACCTGCTCTTGCCCCCATTGTTGGAGCACTTCATCTTTATTTAAACCAGAAAGATCACCATAATTACGTTCATTTAATGCGGAGCTTTTGATTACTTCTAAATCTGATTGTTCCATTTGCTCTAAAATGTGCTGAGTTGTTTTTTGGGCACGCTGTAGGGCAGATGTGTAAGCGATATCAAATTTCAAACCAGATTCTTTCAGTTTTTTTCCTGCTGCTATCGCTTCGGCATGACCTTTTTCTGTTAAATCGGGATCTTTCCAACCCGTAAAAAGGTTTTTGAGATTCCATTCGCTTTGTCCATGACGGATGAGTACAAGTGTGCGTCCCATTATGAAGTGCCTCTATTTTATTGATTGTTTAAAATTCATCGTTTAATCCCAAGACATCGAGCATTGAATAAAGACCATTTTCATGGTTTTTTGCCCATAAAGCTGCTTTTAACGCGCCATTGGCAAAGATGGAGCGTTCTTGCGCTGTATGGGAAAGAACAATGCGCTCATGGGAACCAGCAAAAATAACACTGTGTTCGCCAACGACTGTTCCCCCCCGTGAACAAGAAAAGCCAATGGAGCCTTTTTCACGTTTCCCTGTATGACCATTGCGTTCGTTGACACGCACATTTTGCAGCATAACATCGCGACCTTCAGCCGCTGCTTGGCCAAGAAGAAGAGCCGTTCCAGAAGGAGCATCAACTTTATTCGCATGATGCATTTCATAAATTTCGATATCAAAATCATCGGCTTCTAATGCTTTGGAAGCCTTCTTTACAAAGTTGGCTAAAAGATTTATTCCAAGGCTCATATTTCCGGATTTGACAATTGTGGTATATTTTGCAAAGTCTGCGATTTTTTCTTCTTCTGTTTTGCTAAATCCTGTGGTGCCGATAATATGGACAAGTTTTTTTTGAGCAGCATGGTGAGCATAAAAAATACTGGCTTGGGGGTGGGAAAAATCTACAATACCTTCTGTATTTGAAAAAGCACTTTCAGGATCATCCGTGATGCGAATCCCAAGAGAATCTGAACCAATTAATGTACTGGCATCTTTTCCTACAAAAGCTGAACCTTTGCGTACAAGAACAGCACAAAGCTCTACATCTTTCCTCTGCCGGATTGCTGTAATGAGTTCACGTCCCATTCTTCCATTTGCACCAACAACTGTAAGGCGCATTTTTTATCTCCTTATGATACTTTACTGCCCCATAGTATAGGCAAATTCTTGACTTCTTTCCAAGCGTTCTTTGTTCTTTATAGGAAAAAATTTTTCCTGCTTTAATTTATCCTTTTGTCCTGTAAAATTCTATTGTTTAGGGTAAGTGACATAAGATTTACAAATTTACAGAGAAATGTGTTTTGTTAAAGTGTGTGATGAATAGGGTGAGGCTTGCTTGTAAAGCCTAATGGGATTTGTGCATTGCTTGACACTTTTATTTCTCCCATTTTTAAATGGGGGCACGTCCTTCATGCAAAATAGAACACTTCAAATAAAAACACTTATGGTGCCAATTTATGCGCTTGTCTTAAAGAAATATGTCTTAATGTTCTGAAGCTCGTTTTATGATGGTGCGCCTGAAGGGGTATAACGAGAAAGTCTCCATGAATAATCTAAAATCTATTCTGCTCTGCTACGCTTCATAAAAGCGCAAATTATCATACATTTTGCCAGCTCTTAGACCTTAAAATGATTCATCGACCTTGTTATTCTTTTTTTAATATAATTTTTTCACAAACCAATCCCGCTTATGATGCATAAAAAAAAGATTTTAATTGATTCAAATTTGAGGAGGATCATGCGTGAAAAGTATTTGAAGTTTATGAT
>NZ_CAHOYM010000037.1 GCF_903679515.1 Bartonella gabonensis | reverse complement strand
TAGTATCTATAATTGCCTGCCTATCATTTTCTAAATTTTTATTAAGCGCTTTAAAAACGATTTTGTCTTTAAATCCTTTTATGCCCCCTTAGAATTAAAACCTATAAGCTTATAAAAGTTTCAAACGATTAATTCCTTTAATAGCATTTTAAGGTTTTCGCCAATTTTGGTGAAAACTATATGATCTCTATTTTTCTATAATAGCATATTTTTTGATACAATTATATTATAACCGTTTCAAATGATTACCCTCTTATAGGATAATCTAATGTTGCGATAACATCTTTAAATTTTATGCTTGATAATGCGATTAACAATCCAATCTTTAAAACAATGCGATTTGTGAGTGATAAAACATATCATAAAATTTATGAACTGTTATGAATAATAGCTGCTTTTCATTTACAGCGCGTCGTATTGCTACTCTTAATATTCATTCATAAGGAACCTATTGCTTTTTTCTTAAATGACTTTCATTTAAACACTTAATGTTATGTAAAAAACTATTTTAAAATTCATTCTAAACATGATTTAAAATGAGGAAATCTTCTTTCCTTGAGGCCTCTCATGATAAATCAATATTTTTATATATCATAATAGTCATCAATTATGGCTTCATCCTTTTAATTTCTCAAAAATGAGCGTTTTTTTATGGACTTAATAGACAGTCAAGATAATTTCTCTCATAATAAAATAGAAATCATATTTCATTTGCAAATAAGACGCGACCAATACATTGAGAAGCACTCAATATCAAAATTCTTCATCAAATAAACCAATGGATTAAATCTTTATCTCATATTTTTCCTTCTCTGCTTCTCACCTATCTAAAATACAGAATAAAACAATTTACTGATGAGGAAATACAGCATATTTTAAAGATCGTAGAATTCCTTATTCTTTTGCGTTCATAAAAACCAACACATCAACGTTTTTTATAACAAGGAAATGGTTTGCTATGACGTATCTCCTTTTATCTTTAATATGAAAAAATTAGTCTAACTCTAACATTGTTATATACTTTTACAATATCTTTGGAAAATTACCGCTTATTGCTGCTCTTGTTATCAACCAATAGCGATGTATCAATGGCAAAGTTGCATTTTCTTGAAAAATTTCAGCCCCTAGCTGTTGAGCTTTTTGAAGAGAAGCCGGTATAATGACTAACGGAAGAAATGCTGGCTTAAGAGCTCTATGGATAGCACGAGAAGACGCGTAAAATTTGCTATAATGATCATGTGATAATGCTACCATAGCTTCAACAATACGGCCCTTTTGTTGATTACTGAGACGACGAGTGTCTAAATCCTTCCTATTCACTCCTACAGCCTTCAGCATATCAGTAGGTAAATAATAGTGATATCGTGATTGCATGAATGATAAAAGACGCAATACACCACTTAATCCTTGAGCTATCCCTCCCAGTTCATAGATATCTGTAAAATCTTGTGCTGTATCGGGATCTAATATCTGACAAGAAAGCTGTAAAATTATGCTTGCTGTCTCACCACAATAATGCTCAAGATCATGAAGCGTTTCTATTGGGTTGTGGTAAAGATCTAAAATTTGGGCATCACAATAACGTAAAAAAGCTGTCTTAGGTAAATTAAAAAGAGTCATTGCTGTCAATAAATCACTCAAAATCGGATTACTTCCACTCATTTGCATTTCACCATGCGCGATAGAATCATACCACCAGCGTAATCGTATTTCTCCGATGAGTGGATCATGAACACTTTCGCGAATACGAGAAATCTCAGCATTAAATGCGTAGAGAGCAGCCAATGCTTTGCGCTTTTTTTTAGGTGCAAATAAAACCGATATATAGCGATCACGATCTATGGTACGTAAAATATCAAGACAATAAGGAAGAGAACCTAGCATTCTATGGACCTATTAACGTTCCTTTTTTAGCAATTAAATTAATATTCTCTTTTTATTCATATTAAAAAATGAGAGATAAGAAAATACAGCTCAAAAAATGAGATTTTTAAATCTGTCTCTTAATGTATGATGAATGAAGCTTTCATTGATAGTAAAAACAACTAAAAATTAACCGTAACATGCCATGCGTAATAAAACTTAGGATAATAGAGAACAGTAAAACACTTTTTGACTGAATAGATGACAATGCACTTTTATAGAAAATACACTGATTATAAAATTAAATGATTGGCCTCTTCCCTTTTCTAAGGAACAAAGATTTTTCCCCGAACCCGTCTGTCAAAAATATAATTGCTCTTAACAGATTCCTATTGTTCGTAACGAATTAATTTATAATAATAATTTACTGTTTTATCTGTTGAATTAGAAATCCTAATATCATATGATTTTCTCATCTTAAACCTATTCGCTTTCACATCACACGCGGAGTGAGTGTCTAGGTAGTTTTTAAAAAGGAAAAAAACGTCTCTTATGAATCACCTCAAATGCCAGAGACTTATCACTTATATGATACACTAGGTCCTACAGACTAGCCCAGCTCTGAATATTCGCTGCTGTATTAAAAATACACTTAATGTATTAAGTTATGTATACCTTAAGTTCCTTATATTACCACCTTAAACGACGATATTTTAAGACACAGAAAAATAATCATACGCGTCTTTTATGCTAGAAAAGGGTATATTTATTTTATTAAACAATACTTTATTCTACCGCAAATAATAATGCCGCAACAGCGCGATCTTCAGCCAATAAAACATTAAATGTACGCACTGCTGCTCCCGTACTCATTGTATCTAATGAAATACGCTTTTCCCATAAAAGGACCCGCAACTCTTCAGGTAATCTTAATAATTCAATTCCGGTCCCTATTAATAAAACTTCAATTTCAGATGCTTCTTCTAAAACACGAGACAGATCCTCTTGAGTGGGAATAGGCCGTGCCATATCAATGCCATAAATTCCTGATGGAACACAAATAATAGAACCTCTATGTGACATATCAGCAAAACGAAATCCACCATTTCCATAAGCATCAATAGGCGCACGACTTGGAAAATGTGCTTCACGAATTTGAATTGCATCGAACATGAACAAGCACCCTTTATTTTTAAAAACCCACTTATCTTTTACTTCTCACCATAAAAGTTAACGGAAATATAAAACAGTGATATGTTAACCATAGTTCATCAGAATATTGAGGTAGAAATTTTACTATAAAACCTTGACCTAGTCATACAAAAATATATTGAAAAGTTAGCAATAAACCGCAATTAAATGCTATAATTATCTGCCTTTTAAAAATTTTTTCTGTTTAGTTAACGTAAAGATAAAAAACTTCTCTTTATAGAAATAAGGACATTCTTAAAAAAAATTGCTGTAATATCCCATAAATAAAGTAAATATTTCAATAGGCTACAGAAAACAATAAAGACACCATTTTCTGTAGTGACTATAAAAATCATCCCTCCTCGTGAAATTTTCTTTATATTCCGATATTTTTTATAAAATGCTTTTTAAAATGGTATAAATTGCTCTTACACTTTTTAAGAAGCATTTTCCTTATTTTCCTCTGATAAAGCTTTTTTCTCTTTAGAAACACTCTCTTTTTCTTTCACAGTCGTTTTAGACTTAGATTTTTGTGGTGTTTTTGTTTTAGCATTCAGCTTTGATTTTTTTTCTGTAATCGGCTCACCTTTAACGCGCACATCAGCTAATGTTGAACGAATAACACGAATGTTCATATTCTCACCAATTTCAACCTCTAATTCACCACTCTCGTCATGAACCTTTTTAACCTTGCCGATTATACCACCACCTGTTATAACTGTATCACCACGACGTACTGCATTAAGCATTTCCTGTCGCTTTTTCATTTGTGCGCGCTGTGGACGGATGACAAAAACATACATAATTGCAAAAATTAAAATGAGCGGGATAATGCTAACAAATGAAAATTCACCGGAAACATCGCCTGCACCTTGAGCATAAGCGTTCGTAATAAACATTTTCATCTCCTATAATTAAACTTCAGATATTTCCCACTCTATTAAAATAAAATTTTGCTTTAGAAAAAATCTTCTCAAAAATTTATCATAAAAAGTGATGACAAGATAATGTAATCTCAGTGTTATAAGAATGCAATAAATCCTTAAGAGACAGAATACAATAAGAAAAATCTTAAAAAAACAGATTTATTCCTCTCTATTATATATCTTACACTAGAAGCCTTCTTACTCACTCAATAAATAATACCAAACAATTTTTCTAATGGAAAATTTTTTAATGAAAAAACTTTAATTTATAGGGATAATTCATTATTTTTTAATGTTGAATGACAGAGCTAAATACCGTAAAATGCTCTCATTTCAAATTCTTTGAATTAAGCCAAATGATTTTCTGCCCAGCACACCTATGAAATGAACATGAAGATAAAAATTCTTTATGATAAGAAGTCAAAGATCTCTTCTTCTCCCCCCCCCCCTCAAATACAAAAGTATTGCCAACATTGAGCGCTGACAAATCGTATAATACTATTTTGTCTTATACTTTATAAACACAAAGATGATAATCTCTAATGCCCCAACAAACTGCTCTTCTAAACCAATGATTTTCTGCTAACTTATGACGTTAAACATGAGCAAACACCTTTCG
This sequence comes from Bartonella gabonensis, assembly GCF_903679515.1. Taxonomy (GTDB): domain Bacteria; phylum Pseudomonadota; class Alphaproteobacteria; order Rhizobiales; family Rhizobiaceae; genus Bartonella; species Bartonella gabonensis. Next base: position 11,289 of record NZ_CAHOYM010000037.1, on the reverse strand, counting down.
ATGATCAAGCGTAATGATAAAGGACATGAAGCACGCCAATACTTCATCAAATGTGAACGGCTTTGAAAAAAGGAGCAACTTCACAAATTGATTATTCGACTCCTCAAGCATTGCTTAGTTTTTTGAATCATCTACAAGGGTAGATCGAGCAAAAAGTCCACGTTATTGCAAAATTAGCACCGAAAGCAGAATCTTTAGAAGATTTAAAACGTTCTGATAAGTGCTATTGATTTAAGAAAWTAAATTTTTTTCATGAAATTTCTATAAACTATTAAGACTATTCAAATTTAACGTCATCAATCAATTAGTTTTCTAAATATGTAAGAGGATCAACAGGTAATGAATTCTTACGCATCTCAAAATAAACACGTGGCGTTTTAACATTTCCTGAAACACCCGACTTAGCAATCTCATCACCACGTCTTATCCTTTGTCCTTTATTAACAACAAGCTTACTATTACATCCATAAATAGTGATAATATTATTTTCATGTCGAATCATAACAACATTCCCCAGCTCTTTTAATCCATCTCCCGCGTAAATAACGATACCATTTTCCGATGCTTTTACCGATGAACCTTCAGGCACAGCAATATCTATTCCTCGATTCGTTATTGTTCCTTTTTTTTGACCAAACTGGCTTAATAAACGCCCTCGTACTGGCCAACGCATCTTAGAAATTCCTGTAGCTTGCGGCGTCATAATATTATCTGTACTCGTAACAGTACTTGATAAACCAGATTCATGGTTCAATTGCCTCATCTGTTTAGAAGAATTTTTTTCAGAAGTTGATCTGTTTATCTGTGCAGAAGGTGGCGTTGTTACAGGAGCGTTATATATAGGAGAAGCCTTCTTCTGCTTTACAGAAGACGTCACTTGAGATTGGAGTGAAGATTCTGCTGTTGACGCTGCCCAATCGTTATGACGGGGTGCTTTTGAAGTTGCTACTGTAAGCCTGCTTGGTAGAACAAGGACCTGACCGATATAAATGGAATTGCTGTTTATACTATTTGCTGATTTTAATTCCTCAACACTAACCCCTATTTGTCGTGCAATACTGAGTAGTGTATCTCCACTCTGGACAATATAAGAGTTCCGCCGAAAAATAGGAGAGTTATCCATTTGTGAACGGGAAAGTGTTCCAAGATTGCGTGGAGGAGCCCCCATAACACGACCATCAGAAAAAGTTCCCCTACCTTGCTGCAGAGAATTATAGGAAGAATTGTCATCGACATCACTTGACTCCACAGGAGGCAATTCAGTGCTTTGTATCATCATTCCCCCTCCGTACGATAGCATGCTCGGATCTGTAGACGTAGAGTTTGCTATATTTGATTGAGATGAAACCCTATGATGAGAGACCATATTGGAAAAACGTTGTGTCCCAGAACTACAACCAGCAACACTAACGACCATCGCTAAAAAAGTTATTCTCTGAAAATTATGCCGGAAAATATTATCCAAAACTTTTAAACACATCGTTTTGCCCACTCATCAATACTCAACTCACTCCATTAAAGCTTTTTTAAATTACCGAAGTGTTAAAATGAGATGTTTTATTCATAAATATCTTCAATTAAGATCAAAATGAATTTTAACAAAAATAAGAAGCGAAATAATTTGCGCTATTGTTTAAATTTAAAAAATCAAAGTCTCTCCGCAATACCTTTAATAAAAGGTTGATAACGCACTTGAAACAGTTCTAAACACTCAAATCGCCTACCAATTTTTGTATAGCGCGTCACCGTTTGTACCCCTTCATCAGGTCCTATCGCCTGAATGAGAATTCCATTTTCCGCTAAAAGTTCTAAAAATTCCTTGGGTTCATCAGAACGTGATGGCCAAATAAGAATGCGATCAAACGATCCCAAGCCTGTCACACTACAACTTCCATCAATCTGCCGTATCACAATATTTTCAATACCCAAAGTTTGAAATTTTTGGCGTGCCAAATCAACAAGCGTTTTATAACGATCAATCGTCGTCACACGGTCACTCAAACACGCCATAAAAGCAGTACAAAAACCAGATCCTGTACCAATTTCTAAGACACGATGCTTTTTTTTCAATGATAATGCCGAAAGAATTAAGAGTTGTTCTTCCAAACGTTCCATATATTCCCCACACTCAAGGGGAACAACTTTATTATCATAAGCACTATTAAACCAAGGAGCAGAAACAAATTGCTGACGTGGAATTTTCTCTAATGCCGAAAAAAATTGCACATCATCAACGCCTTTGCTACGCATTTTCAGTACAAGAGCAGCCAACTCCTCACGAAATTGTAAAATACCCTTTTGCCCCATAGTATCATTCGCTCTCTAATGGAGGTGCACTTTTATCGTCCCTGCAAACCACTTCTTTTAAAATGGGAAAACCTTGCGTTTGCATAGCATTACCTCTTTGCAATAAACGCATAGTGTCTCTCCTTTCGCAAAATTAAGCAGTAATATAACGCACGCCTCCCATATAGGGTTGTAAAACATCTGGAACAATAATTGACCCATCAGCCTGTTGATAATTTTCAAGCACAGCAATAAAACAACGGCCAACAGCTGTACCAGAACCATTAAGGCTATGAACAAAATGCAATTTTTTATCGCCTTCTTTACGATAGCGAGCATTCATACGTCGACCTTGAAAGTCGCCACAAACGGAACAGCTAGAAATTTCACGATAACATTCTTGACCAGGAAGCCAAACCTCGATGTCATACGTTTTACGTGCTGCAAAGCCCATATCCCCAGTAGAAAGAACAACTGTGCGAAAAGGCAAACCGAGTCGTTTTAATATATCTTCGGCACATTCCGTCATACGTTCCAATTCAATGAGAGACTGCTCTTCACTAGTAATCGAGACCATTTCTACCTTCCAAAACTGGTGCTGACGCAACATACCACGCGTATCACGACCAGCGGCTCCTGCCTCTGAACGAAAACAAGGAGACAAAGAAGAAAATCGCAGTGGCAAATCTGATATTTCAAGAATTTCGTCGTTGACCAAATTGGTTAATGGCACTTCCGCTGTAGAAATAAGCCATCGACCATCTGTTGTTTGAAAGAGATCTTCAGCAAACTTGGGCAATTGGGCTGCTCCGTAAACAATCTCATCACGAACAAGAAGAGGTACAGAGACCTCTGTATAACCATGCTCATTGATATGTACATCAAGCATAAATTGTCCCAATGCACGTTCTAGCCGCGCTAACGCCCCTGAAAGCACTGTAAAACGTGTTCCAGACAAACGACTAGCTCGCTCAAAGTTCATCTGCTTGAGATCTTGACCAAGATCAAAATGCTCCTTTGGTGTAAAATTAAAGGTTGGAGGTGTCCCAAAATGTCGAATGACGACATTATCACTTTCATCTTTACCTTCTGGAACATCATCCAATGGAATATTGGGAAGTGCTGAAAGAATGTTTTCAAGACTTTCCGTCAGCTGTTTTTCTTCTGCTGTTGCAGAAGAAAGAAAGACTTTAAGCTCTTCAACTTCAGCTCTAAGGCGTTCAGCCATTTGCTGATCAGATACAGCTAAAGCTTGTCCTATTTCCTTTGAAATCGCATTGCGACGTTCTTGCGCCAATTGCACCTTAGCAACATGTGACCGGCGTGCAAGATCAAGTTGTATTAAACTTTCGGCTTGTGGCTCAAGGCCTCTCCTTACGAGCGCTTTATCTAATTTTTCAGGATTTTCGCGAATCCACTTAATATCAAGCATTAAAATTCCTCATTTATATTGTTTTTATTCATTTCTCATCGCGTAAGATTATACACTATTTTCTTAAGCCGATTTTTTCTCTTTTCTATACCGTAAGCCATTAAAATGGAGATCTCATAAAGCGCTATCGTTGGTAAAGCTACTGCAAACATCGTAAAAAAATCCGACGGCGTTATCATTGCCGCAATAATAAAAGAGAGCAAGATAGCCCATTTTCGTTTAGATACTAAATCATGAGACGTTAAAAATCCAACTTTTGTTAAAAGACTGATGATAAGAGGTAATTGAAAAATCAAACCAAAAATGAGAATAAACGACGTCATAAAACCCAAATAATCAGAAATACGCACGATAAACTCTATTTTTAAATGAGCATCTGGAAGAAATTGTTGAGAAAGGCTAAACCATAGTATTATGGGTGCCAATAGAGCATAAACAAATGCTCCTCCAATACAAAATAAAATAGGGCCCCCAATGAGAAATGGTAAAAAAGCCGCGCGCTCATTTTTATAAAGCCCTGGTGCAATAAAACTATAAAACTGAAAAGCCATATAGGGAAAAGATAAAACAACTCCCCCAAAAGCAGCGAGTTTTACCTTTGTTAAAAAAGTTTCCCATACTTGCGTTGATTGCAAACGAATACTCTCAGGAGGCCCTCCTGCTATTTTCATGGCCCACTGATATGGCCATAGTAAAAAATTTAAGATATAATCTTTAACAAGAAAACACATCATAAAAGCGATCATAAATACAACCAAGGCAGAAATAATTCGCTGACGAAGTTCAATTAAATGTTCTAAAAGTGGTGTCATATTGGCATCAACTTCATCTTTTTTTACATTCATGACACATCTTCTTTATCTTTAGAAGCAACAGAAATGCTTTCAGAATGATGAGAAGCTATAGATACTGTCCTATCTTCCTTGATTTCTTTTTGATCACATTCCAAAATTTCTTTATCTTTTTCTAATCTATGGTGTGTTGCCTTAACATCCAAATTATCGTGGATATCCTCTAATGCATTTTGAATGGAATCAAAAGTCTTTGCCAACATCTTGCTTGAATCGTTAATATCCGAACATGTTTTTTGCAAATCATCGCGCTCTATTTGTTTTATTACATCATCAAACTGGTGACGAAGTTCATTTGCGGTTGAATACACATAAGCCCTTACCCTTGCTATTGTCTTGAGTATTTTAGGTAAATCTTTCGGTCCAACGACAATGATGAGAACAAGTAAGATTACGACAAGCTCTGGTCCATCAATCCCAAACATCGCTTACACTCGGCTTCCTCATAAAAATAATGCACAATGACGATAACATTTTTGTTATTTAACACGTTTGTTATTTGGCACGCTGTTTTTTTGCAACAGATGCCTTGCCTCCTTTAGAAGCAGAAGGAGCTTTTCTGCGAGTTGCTGCATGTTTTTCCGATAACGGCTGAGATTGTTGAAATTCTCCATCAATTATTTGGGAAGGAGCAGCCATTTCAACTTTATCCTCAATGCCTCCCTCTTCTTCCTTCATATTCTTTTTGAAGGCTTTAATTCCCTTAGCAACATCGCCCATTAATTCAGAAATTTTATCGCGCCCGAAAAGCACAAAAATAAGCAATAAAATTATAATCAAATGTGTTGGTGAAAAAATATTGCCCATTACTCTCTCTAATCCTATGCTTTTAAATTTTATCTCACTTATTCATGCTTTCTCTGAAGAGAGTATCAAAATCGTATTTCACTTATATATTTTTTTCTCAACCTAAAAGCAATCACACGCTTTTGAATGGAAATGGACTAAACGAACTTGTACCCTCTCATCCCCTTTTTAGGGTATTATAGCAACAAACCATTCAAAAATGATAAACGATTTCACGCAAAGTTCAAAAGGCTTTAAAAATTTTTCTAAAGAAACTTCATATGATCTCTTGAACTGCTTATCTTCTTGCAAATACTGTATCCAATATCTTTCCTTTTAAAAACGCTATTGTACATGAAATTGCAAATACCTGTTCCAAATCAACTTTACCAATGAAAATAATATCATAACCTTCTATAAAAAAATTTACATGTATCTGAAAGTTTTTCCGAAAGTATATTCCCTGAAAGGTTTTTTTGGGGCTAATCATCTAACATTCAAGTTGCCTCAAAACCTATCATCTTACGAATAATATTTTCAACAATTCTTTGCGTTGCAGAAATCCTGTTATCAATTGTTTCATAAACAGTATGAGTAATGATCGTAACCAATCAGTCAAATTTTAAAAGGTGCAATATCATGCTTTTCTAAATATTTAAGTATAACACCGCAATATGGACTCCCTCAAAATGCATATTAGACAGCATTTGTGCGCGTGATCATATATGAGAATATGTTTTATTAACGCGTAAAATATTTTAATTTATAAGAATCATCCACTTTCACATCATAAGCGAGGTTAGCATCGAGAGATAAAAACTATTAAAATGGTTCTTATCGACCAGCTTAAGTGTGAAGGACGCTAGCAAGTAAGCCGCAATATATAGGAATATGACGATGCCAACTGTCAGCTTTATTCAGCAAAAAGCTTCTGTTGAAATGTTTTCCCTCTCCTTTTCCAACGTTCATATAAAAGATTTAAAACTCTAATGAATAAATACTCCCATGACATTCATATTTTATGTGTATAATTTTTTTATGAGAGTCTTGTTTGATTTTTAAAAGAAAATTTTTATGGATATCAATTCTATTATTCTATGTTAATAACCTGATACAGTTATCCCTATGATAGAGTTTCTCCCATGAATTATCGGCATATTTATCATGCTGGCAATTTTGCTGATGTTTTTAAACACATTATTGTCACCCGCATTGTAGAGTATCTCAAACGCAAAGAAAAAGCTTTTCGCGTTATAGATACGCATGCTGGTATCGGTATTTATAACCTCTCTTCTTTAGAAGCCCATAAAACAGGAGAGTGGCGCGAAGGTGTGCAACGAATTTTTTCAGCACCTATTCCAGAAGATTTAAAAGCACTTCTTTGTCCATGGTGTGATACCATTGATACCCTCAATAAAAGAGAGAAAGAAATTGTATTTTATCCTGGATCTCCTGTTCTTATTCGTCAATTATTACGGAAACAAGATCGCCTCACTGCAATAGAATTGCACAATGAAGATTATCATATTTTAGCAAAAAATTTTGCCGGCGATTATCAGACAAAAGTGCTGCATTTGGATGGTTGGCTTTCCTTAAATGCTCATTTACCACCAAAAGAAAAACGTGGATTTATCCTTGTTGACCCCCCCTTTGAAAAAACTGGAGAATTTTCCCGCCTTATCGAAGGATTAATGAAAGCCTATCGCCGTTTTTCTGGAGGGATCTACGCTTTATGGTATCCCGTTAAATATGATAAAGAAATTGAAAGTTTTCTTCACGCGTTTTATCAAACAGGAATTCCTAAAATTTTACAGCTTGAAATGCGCATCCGAAAAAGCTCAACACCACCTACAATGAATGGAAGCGGGATGATTATTATCAACCCTCCTTATCTGTTGGAAGAAGAAATGAAAAAACTCAGTCCCTTTCTTATCAGCCGTCTTGGACAAGATGAAAATGCCCAAATAACACATAAATGGCTTCAAAAAGAACATATAAATTAGATTTTACTCTTATATTTTCCCTAAAAAATAGCTTTTTGTAAGATATAAAGGCGGTAAGATTCTATTATTTTTTAGATAATATCAACATATCATCGAGCTAATAGCTATAAGCTTAAATTCATTTTCTTTCTTTTAAAAAATCTCTCCCTCCCTTTATTATTATGAATCTTTTATTCCAATCATTTTTAATGAATAATGGGCGCGTTCTTAAAGCTGTTTTAAATAAAAACTCTTATATTTTTTATAAAAGATAGGCACTCTAAAATCACACTCTTATGCTATAATGTGTTATTGATGGATAAAAGCTATTAAAGACATAAATAATCATTATTTAATCAATAAAGAATACTTAATAGAGTCAACAAAAAGCATTTCTTGATAAACGGAATGATACTGAGAAATAATACAAATTATCCGACAAATGAACGAGAAAAGCTTTCTTTTCTCTCTAATCTTACTTGGAACAATGCCAATCAAAGCAATGAAAAAAATCAATTCCAAGGTGTCAAATTCATACAAGAGTTTGTTAGACACCTTCCGCATAAACCGGGAGTTTACCGGATGATTGGTGAAAATGGTAATATTCTCTACGTTGGCAAAGCCCGTAATCTCAAAAAACGTGTTTCAAACTATGCACGTGAACAAGGGCACAATAATCGTATTACCCGCATGATTCGTGCAACATATCATATGGAATTTATCGTTACACACACAGAAACAGAAGCACTCCTTTTAGAAGCGAATCTCATCAAAAGATTGCATCCACATTTTAATGTATTACTCCGTGATGATAAAAGCTTCCCTTATATCATGATTACAAATGATCATCGAGCACCTGCACTTTACAAACATCGTGGTGCTCGAACACAAAAAGCTCATTATTTTGGGCCTTTTGCTTCTGCTGGTGCGGTGACACAAACAATTCATGTTTTACAACGCGCTTTTTTATTACGGACCTGTACCAATACAATTTTTGAAAACCGTACGCGCCCCTGTTTGCTTTATCAAATTAAGCGATGTTCTGCACCTTGTACCCATGAAATTAATGATAGTGATTATAAAGAACTGGTGAGAGAAGCAAAGGCATTCCTTTCGGGAAAAGATCAATCTGTTAAAAATGATATGGTTCAAGCTATGCATAAAGCCGCAAAAAATCTTGATTTTGAACAAGCTGCTTCCTATCGTGACCGCTTATCAGCCCTTTCTCACATACAAAGCCATCAAGGTATTAATCCTCAAACGATAAAAGAAGCAGATGTCTTTGCAATTGCTCAAAAGGAAGGAATGACTTGTATTCAAGTATTCTTTTTTCGCATGGGGCAAAATTGGGGAAACCGTGCCTATTTTCCTAAAGCAGATCCCTCTTTTTCCCGTACTGAAATTTTAGCGAGTTTTCTTGCCCAATTTTATGATGACAAACCACTTCCCAAAAGCATCCTTTTATCCGAAGAAATTGAAGAAAAGACACTTCTTACAGAAGCATTCAGTCTCAAAGCAAATCACAAAGTGTGTCTCTCTTTACCCAAGCAAGGTGAACGGAAAACGCTTGTTAATCACGCTTATCTCAATGCTCATGAAGCACTTGAACATAAACTTGCTGAAACAGCCACCCATACAAAATTGCTTCAGGGACTTGCTGAAACATTCCAACTACCTTTTCCTCCGCGCCGTATAGAAGTCTATGACAATTCGCATATTATGGGAACAAATTCTGTAGGAGCTATGATTGTTGCTGGTCAAATGGGATTTGTTAAAAATCAATATCGCAAATTCAACATTCGCTCAAAAGATATCACACCTGGTGATGATTTTGGCATGATGAAAGAAGTCATTAAACGAAGATTTTCACGCCTTATCAAAAAGCATAATTTGCCAAATAAAAGTCATGACATACAAAATCAAGAGAATGATCTTTTTCCCATTTGGCCTGATCTTATCTTAATCGATGGTGGTGAAGGACAAATCAACAGTGTGCATATAATACTTGCTGAATTACAATTAAATAATCTGATTACAGTTGTTGGAATTGCCAAAGGTGTTGACCGTCATGCGGGACACGAGTGCTTTTTTATAAAAGGTACCCTTCCTTTTACACTTCCCCCCCGTGATCCTATCCTCTATTTTTTGCAACGTCTACGCGATGAAGCACATCGTTTTGCCATTGGAACGCATAGAATAAAACGAAAAAAAGAAACATTCAAAAATCCACTTGATGAAATCGAAAATATCGGTCCGACAAGAAAACGTGCATTGCTTCACCATTTTGGAAGTGCCAAAGCTGTTGCTGATGCCTCACTTGAAGATTTGAAAAAAGTTACAGGAATCTCTATGTCAATTGCACAAAAAATTCACAACCATTTTCATGAAAAATAGGCTTGTTTCATTACTTTAGCCTTGTTACGTTTATGGAATATATTCTCTTTCACAAGAATTTAAAATAGCTCTATGAAAAATCATACTTTTTCTTTTCCAAATCTTTTAACTTATGCACGAATTGTTGCAGTCCCAATGGTTGTTGCGTGCTTTTTTGTAGAAGGACGCCTACAATCAAGTGATATCGCACGCTGGATTGCTGTTTCCATTTTTATTATTGCATCCATTACTGACTTTTTTGATGGTTACCTTGCTCGTATTTGGGAACAGACATCCAATATTGGTCGCATGTTAGATCCAATTGCCGATAAACTTCTCGTCTCTGCTTGTTTGCTCTTGCTTGCCGCAGATAGTACCATCGCTGGATGGACTTTGTGGGCCGCTATTATCATTCTTTGCCGAGAAATTCTTGTATCAGGATTACGTGAATATTTAGCTGAATTAAAAGTGAGCGTTCCGGTTTCTCGTCTTGCAAAGTGGAAAACTTTTGTACAAATGATCGCTATTATCTTTCTTTTAACAGGGTCAGCTGGTAATAAAATTTTCCCTTACACAGTGGAATTTGGCATTACTATGCTGTGGATTGCTGCCCTCCTTACATTGTGGACAGGATGGGATTATTTTCGCGCAGGTTTAAAACACGTCATCTCATGAAATCGCCTCTTGATTTTTAATAATAATCTATCTTTCTGCAACTTAAACAAGAAAAGAGATATCATAAATCTACTTATTTCAAATCTATTGATGATGAAACAATCAAGCTCCCCTTTTGCACATCACAAACATGGTTGTGCGCATCAATAAAAGATATTCAAGAAAAGGGTATAGGCTCTTGCAAAAACAGTTGCAATATTAAAAGCGGAAAAAACGATGACTACATATCTCTCAAAGAGATCTATAATTTTGTCAGCAAGAACCCAAAACACTATGTCTTGGGTTCTTGCTTCTTATTTACGCTTTTATTAACCAACAATTTCTATCTCAGAAAACCAAAAAGCGATTTCTGTTTTTGCCGTTTCAGCACTATCGGACCCGTGGACAGAATTCTCACCAATCGACAAACCATGGACCTTACGAATAGTCCCTTCTTCTGCTTCACTAGGATTTGTAGCACCCATCACTTCACGGTTTTTAGCTATTGCATTTTCTCCTTCCAAAACCTGTACAACTGTTGGACCAGAAGACATAAATTCAACCAATTCGCTAAAAAAAGGGCGTTCTTTATGCACAGCATAAAAATTTTCAGCCTCACGCTTACTCATCCACACACGTTTAGATGCAATAACACGCAAACCCGCATCCTCAAGCATTTTGGTAATTGTGCCCGTTAAATTACGACGTGTTGCATCTGGTTTAATCATAGAAAAAGTACGCTCTAAAGCCATTTACTCACCTTTATTTCATCGATAACATTCTCTGACTGCATCTATAGCGAGCAAGCAGCCCTTTGCCAAGTGACTCTACAAAAATCTATACAAATTCTCAAAAATATAGAATGAATTATAAAGAAAGCTTCAATAGAAATAAAAATACCTATAATTGCCCCTCTATTATAGGG
>NZ_CAHOYM010000036.1 GCF_903679515.1 Bartonella gabonensis | reverse complement strand
ATCTACAGGAGAGTACATACTTGGAACTTGCTCCATAGGCATTTCTGAACCAGGCGCTTGATCTACAGGAGAGTACATACTTGGAACTTGCTCCATAGGCATTTCTGAACCAGGCGCTTGATCTACAGGAGAGTACATACTTGGAACTTGCTCCATAGGCATTTCTGAACCAGGCGCTTGATCTACAGGAGAGTACATACTTGGAACTTGCTCCATAGGCATTTCTGAACCAGGTACTTGCTCTACAGGAGTTTGCTCCATGGACATTTTTAAGTCCAGTATCTTTTCTGGCTGTTTTCTTACAGATATATCTTTATTTGATAACTGCTCAAATACTGAAGAATCATCCTTACTTGATATTTCCGGTTCAATAACACGCCCTGAGCCACCCATCATATTATAATTCAAATGGGAAATAGCCCACCACGTGCCTCCAATAATAACAAAAACGCAAATAGCAGCAAACCATAAAGCGCTTAAATTCCATTTGGCATCTGGACCAGAGTTTAAGTGTAAAAAGAAAACAATTTGTACTATAATCTGAATAATTGCCATCCCAATAAGATATGCAACCTTTGTACTAATTGCCCAACTTTCCATCATTCCATACATCACAGGAATAAAAGAACTCAAAGTGAAAAATACAGCCAGAATAAAACCGACCAAATAGGAACCAGTACTGGGACCATGTGTTTCATTTTGCATGCTCATCACAACGCTCCTAATAGATAAACCATGGTGAAAACACCAACCCATACAATATCAAGTAAATGCCAAAAAATGGAAAGGCATGCTAAACGTGTTTTATTATTCTGATCCAAGCCATTACGACGAAGATGAAAAAACATCACAACCATCCAAAGAAGACCAACACTTACATGGAGTCCATGGGTGCCAACCAAAGCAAAAAATGCTGACCAATAAGCAGAGAGAATTTCCCGTCCCAAAAGCTGTAAACCTGTTACAGGATCAATACCCGCATAAGCATTTGGATCATAATAAAAGACCTCACCCAACAATTCATGGAATTCGTAAAGTTCCATACCAATGAAGCAACACCCAAATACAAAGGTAATAGCCATCCATAAACGCACACCACTCATGTTGTTTTTATGTGCTTGTACCATTGCAAAACCATAAGTGACGGATGAAAACAATAAAAAAGCAGTCTCAACCAAAACAAACTTTAAATCAATAAATTCACTGCCCGCCTTACCGCCACCATAAGAAGCAGAAAAGACAGCAAAACTTGAAAAAAGTGTCGAAAAAAGTATTAAGTCTGAAAGAATATAGACCCAAAAACCAAACGTCATTACTGAGCTACTATCGTGGTGAAGTTCATCCACAGTGCTCGCATTATTCATTGTTACTGCACTCATACTGTCACTCCTTGTTCTTTAAGAACAGCTGTAAAGGCATCTTCAGTTTTTTGCACTTCTTCAGCTGGAATATAATAACCATGGTGATCACCTGTTAATGAATGATACACAAGCGTTGCAATAAAACCAACCAGTCCGACCGCAACAAGCCACCAAATATGCCAAACAAGCGCAAAACCAACAACTAATGAGAAGAAGCCAGCAATAATTCCAGCCGATGTATTCGATGGCATATGAATTTTTGTAAATCCACTTGTTGGACGTTGATAACCACTTTTCTTCATATTCCAATAAGCATCATCAGACTGTATCTTTGGAAGACGAGCAAAATTATAGGAAGGAGGCGGTGAAGAGGTAAACCATTCAAGTGTACGTGCATCACCCCAAGAATCATTTAACGTTACCGGTAAATGACCTTTATGCTTAATACCGTACCAAATTGCCAAAACAACCTGTAACACAAAACAAAGGATACCTAGTAAAATAATAAAAGCACCCAGAGCAGCAATAATAAACATCGGCTGCCAACTAGGTTCCATATAATGCTGAAGACGACGCGTCGCTCCCATTAAACCAAGGGCATAAACAGGGAAAAAGGCAAGATAAAAACCAATAAACCAACACCAGAAAGATGCAATACCTAATATGCGATTTGGTTTATAACCAAAAACTTTTGGAAACCAAAAAGCAAGCCCAGCTAAATAAGCAAAAACCACACCTCCAATAATTGTATGGTGGAAATGTGCTATTAAAAAGAGAGAATTATGAAACTGCCAATCCGCAGGAACAATCGATAATAAAACACCGGTTAATCCACCACCAACGAACGTAAAGATCATCCCCATGCACCAAAGCATTGGAGGTTCAAAGCGTATCCTTCCTTTATACATCGTGAGCAACCAATTGAAAACTTTTACACCTGTTGGAACTGCGATGATCATCGTAGCAATACCAAAGAAGGTATTTACAGCTTCACCGCCACCCATTGTGAAGAAATGATGTCCCCAAACAAGAAGTGAAAGAATCAAAATAACCACCATGGCCCATATCATAGAAGTATAACCAAAGAGGCGTTTCGAAGAAAAAGTTGATACAATCTCAGAAACAATTCCAAAAGCAGGAACAACCAAAACATAAACCTCAGGATGACCAAAAATCCAAACATAGTTAATCCATACCATCGGATTTCCGCCACCAACATTGGAAAAGAAATTCATACCTAAATAACGATCACATGCCAAAAGTGCAAACGCGACAGTTAAAACAGGATAAATAACTAAAATAAGAACATTACTGACAAAAGCACTCCAACAGAAAACAGGCATTCTCATCATTGTCATTCCAGGAGCACGCATTTTAATCAGAGTTGCAACGAAATTGACTGCCCCCATAGTTGTCGCAATACCAGAAAGCTGAAGTGACCATAAATAATAGTCTACCCCTGTATCTGGACTCGTTTGCAACTCTGTAAAAGGAGGATACATGAGCCAACCACCACGACCAAAATTGCCAACACCTAGTGATATATTAATCAAGATTGCCCCTGCAGCCGTAATCCAAAAACCTAGATTATTAGCAAAGGGAAAAGCAACATCACGCGCACCAATTTGAAGCGGTATAAGATAATTAAAAAGACCAAATAAAATAGGCGTAGCCATGAAAAAAATCATGATCGTGCCATGCGCCGAAAAAATTTGATCAAAATGCTCAGGGGGTAAATAACCTGCGGATTCACTCCCAAGAGCTAAAGCTTGATGCGTTCGCATCATAAGTGCGTCCGCAAAACCGCGAACAAGCATAATAATTCCAAGTATTATATACATAATACCAATGCGTTTATGGTCAACAGTTGTAATCCAATTTCGCCAGAAAATCCCCCACCACCCAAGTACAGTTAAAGCAACAACAGCAATTAAACCAACCACAACAATCGCGATACATGTATACAAAACGATCGGTTCATGTGCAAGCGCATGAAAAGCGCCTGCCGTAGGATCTGTAAGTCTTCCAAACATTTCTCAACCTATTTCAAATGAAATTCAAGTTTAAAAAAACCTTATATTAAAAGGGCTTTTTCTCTATTGATCCTTTAAATAACACCAGGATCAAATACTGAACACAGTGCACCCCACAGTGTCTGAGCAGCAGCGCGTTTCATTAAATCTTCATTACATACCGTATTTTCATCGACACATCGATTAACAACACGATAGTAAAGCCGCTTCTCAACAGGTGCAAAATAACGAACTTCAGCATCTTTTTCCTTCGCAGCAATATCACCCATACGAGGCGCAATAGAAAGTTGACGATAAGACTTGCGATCAAGTGCTTGACCATTAGCCCATGCTTTTACAATCCAATCTTCAAAATCCTGCGAAGACACAGAATGCCACTTAAACCGCATCCCAGAAAAACCATCGCCGCTGTAATTTGCTGAAGTTCCTTTGAATACGCCTTGTTCTTCAGCAATTAAATATAATTTAGCATTCATCTGCGGCATAGCGTAAAGAACCGTACCTAATTTAGGAACCCAAAAGGCATTGACAGAATTCTCTGACGTCAATTGCAATAAAACTTGACGTCCCTTAGGCGCGTAAATTTCATTGACTGATGCGACACCATATTGAGGATAAATAAAAACCCATTTCCAATCAAGAGCTACAGCATCAATCTGCAATGGTTCTCCTTCACCCGCAACCTCTATTGGAAGAGGCTTTGCAGGCTCAAGCTTATAGGTATAATAAGCTGTTAACGAACCTAAAACCAGCACAATTACAATTGGAATACCCCACATTAGTGCTTCAATTTTATTTGAATGCGCCCAATCAGGAGAGTAGTTTGCTTTCGTATTCGATGCACGATATTTTATCGCTAAAAACACCACACTTACCATGACTGGAATGACAACGCAAAGCATAACAAGCACACAAACAACGATCAAAATGAGCTGTTGACGTGCTACATAACCTGATGGTTGAAGGACGTCCATTTTACAACCAGACAAAAGCAGTGCTACTCCTAAAATAACAAGCATTTCTAATTGTCGAACAAAGCTTTTCATCTTTATTTACCCCCGTCATACGCACTAAAAATTGTCATAAATATAATACCTCATATTGTACAGATTAAAAAATAATTATCAAGCGAATTCAATGCCTATATTAGCTCTTATCCCACGCTTACTCTTTACCTTTTACAATCTATGAATTGCTTTGTAATATACTCAAGCGCAAACCGATATCCATCACTCCCGCACCCAGCTATGATAGCGTCTACACCTGCAGATGTATAAGAATGGTGACGAAAAACTTCACGTTGATAAATATGGGATAAATGAACTTCTATTTTCGGTCCTGAAAACATTTTTAAAGCATCAAGAAGCGCAACAGATGTATGACTATAAGCCGCTGGGTTTATGATCAATCCAGAACTTAGCCCTATTGCTTCCTGTATCCATTCTACTAGCTGACCCTCATAGTTACTTTGATAAAAATTTATGATAACATCAGCCTTTTTTGCCCATTCTCTGCATTTTTTTTCAATATCTTCTAAAGTTTCAGTTCCATAAATTTCTGGCTCACGTTGACCCAGAAAATTTAAATTAGGACCATTTAAAATCGTTATAATCACAGACATAGCAAGCCTTTTCTTCTCGACCATCACTTATTAAAAAAATATTTAGCATATTTTTTACAGCAATAAAGTGCCATCCTTAATCTCAAAAAATTCTGCGCGGCCTTTTAGGTCATCAAATAAAAGACGATCTGTTCCTGTCATAAATGTTTGCACCGATAAATCATCAAGAATATCAAATAAAGCAGCACGTCGATATGCATCAAGATGAGCAGCCATCTCATCAAGAAGAAGAATGGGAGCCCTTTCCGATATCATACCTGTTAGACGTGCATGACACAAAACCAAACCTGTCAAGAGCGCTTTTTGTTCACCTGTTGAACAAGATGTTGCTGCTCTATTTTTATCCGCATAAAAAACTTGTAAATCTGTGCGATGTGGTCCTTCTAATGTCCGCCCAGCTGCACGATCTATTGCACGATTACGCTGTAACCGATCACAAAATTGCTCTTCAACTTCAGTGGCAGATAGTCTCTCTAGAGCTGTTTCTAAAAAACCATCAATTTGCAAAAAAGCCCGTGGGAAAGGTATCTGAGATGGCATCTGTGTAAACATGCCATTTAAAAGCCGAATAACATCAATACGCGCCGCAGAAATAGCTGTCGCCAATTCTGCCATCTGTTTTTCTAAAGCATCAAACCAAGCATAATCTTCATTGCCGTTCAAAAACAAACGATTACGTGCGCGCATAGTTCTATCATAATCAGCGATGCGGCGACTATGTAAAGGGTCAATCGCCAAAACCATTCGATCCAAAAAACGACGGCGCTCAAGCGAAGGACCTGTAAAAAGACCATCCATAGAGGGTGTTAAGACACTAATATGACAGTAATCTGTTAAGCAATCACTTGGCTCATTCACACCATTAATATGGACTTTTCGACTGTTATCGCTAACCTCCCAAGCTGTACCAATCTTTACTTCATTATAAAGTGCACATTCAAGACATGCAAAGATAACAAATCCTTCACCACCTCCATCTATAAAGCTAACATCAGAATATGCCGCCCGTCGCAAACCACGACCCGGAGAAAGAAAAGATAATGCTTCTAAAAGATTTGTCTTACCAGCACCGTTGTGGCCCGTGAAAACCACATGCTGACCCGAAAAATGAATATTAAAAAAAGGATAATTGCGATAACGTAAAAGCCTTAGCTGCCTCACAGCCACTTTGTGCACATGACTCGCCATGCATTGCAAAACAATTGCCCCTAAACGCGAATAGGCATCAGCACATAGAGCACATCCACATCATCATTATCACGAATCAAAGCTGGTGCTCCAGCTTCAGCCAACATAAAAACCATCTCATCGCTTGAAAGCTGCCCAGCAATATCTAAGAGATAACGCGAATTAAACCCTATCTCAAGCGGTTCAGATGTGTAAGTTACGGATAATTGATCTTCCGCACTGCCCGAATCAGGGCTATTAACAACAAGTCTTAACTCTCCATGCTCTATCGTTAACTTAACCGCACGCCCTCGATCACTTGAAATCGTTGAAACACGATCCACTGCAGAAGAAAAATCCTGCCTATTAACAACTAATTCTTTATCATTTCCAAGAGGGATAACACGTTGATAATCTGGAAATGTTCCATCAATTAACTTTGATGTAAAAATAACAGAACCTACAGAAAAACGAATCTTTGTCTCTGAAAGCTCTATACATACATCACCATCATTTTCTTCTGAAAGAAGTTTTTGCAACTCTCCTACAGCTTTACGAGGAATAATAACACCCGGCATTCCCTCAACTCCTGAAGGAGCCTCCATCTCAACTTGTGCCAAACGATGACCATCCGTCGCTACCAAACGCAGTTTCAAAACATCATCATTAATAACATGGAAATAAATACCATTAAGATAATAGCGGGTTTCTTCAGTAGAAATGGCAAATTGCGTACAATCAAGTAAATGTTTCAACCCTGATGCTGATAGAGAAAAACAATAACCAAACTGCCCAGGAAGTGACTCTGGAAAATCTGCTTTTGGAAGACATTGAAGCTGAAAATGTGCACAACCCGAAACAACAGACATTGTACTTGCTTGATTCTCATCGACAGATAATACAACTTCATTGCCTTCAGGAAGTTTCCGAATGATATCATAGAGCAAATATGCTGGAACAGTGGTTGCTCCAGCTTGTTCAACATTGACTGTAAAAGATTCTGTAACCTCTAAATCAAGATCTGTTGTCTTTAACTGCACATGACCATTTTCTGCATCAATCAGAACATTCGATAAAATAGGAACAGTATTACGACGCTCTACCACACGGTGAACACGACCAAGAGACTTGAGAAATTGACTGCGATCCACTGTAATACGCATAAAAGCCCCGTATGATTTACCAAAAACTATAAGAATTCCTTAGAATTAAAATAACAGATCCTTTTTAAAGAATCGCCTGCTAGAGTTTATTAAACCTCTTTTAAAATGGCAAGTCACTCCTGCATAAGAAAAAACAAATCCTTTCATTCAATCCCTTAAAGTTGCTTCAAAAAAAGAAATGATAAACGCTATACAGCCTGTTCTCCAATCAATCGCTTAAGCAATTCAAGTTCCTTTGCCAAGGTCTGATCACCACAAACCAAATCTTCAATTTTACGCACAGCGTGTAAAACTGTTGTATGATCACGACCACCAAAACGACGTCCTATTTCTGGCAACGAGCGAGGCGTTAATACTTTCGCTAGATACATCGCAACTTGCCGTGGCTTTACAACCGTACGTGTTCGACGATTAGACAACAAATCCTGTTTAGAAACATTATAATGACGCGCTACCGTACGCTGAATTTCTTCAATCCGAATGCGCTTAGGTTCACCTGAACGTGTCAAATGACCTAATAACTCATCAATCCGTTCTAACGATAAATCAGACTCAAAAGATTGACGAAATAAGAGCTGGTTAAATGCGCCTTCAATATCGCGCCCTGAACCTAAAACCGTTTTCGCAATATATTCCAAGACATCATCAGAAATTGATATCATGCCATCATCTCGCTGCGCCACCTTCAACCGCTGGCGCAACATTTGCAAACGCATCTCATAATCTGGTGCCTCAATTTCAAGGGCAACCCCTCCCTGAAGACGAGACCGAACCCGAAGATCAAGCGATTCTAATTCCGCTGGTGGACGATCTGCAGCAACAACAACCTGTTTTGCACTATCAAGCAACATATTAAGCAAATGGCAAAATTCATGTTGTATCGACTTACCTTGCAAAAACTGCATATCATCAATAATCAAAAGGTCGATATCACGAAGCTGTTCTTTAAAAGAAAGAGCATCATTATCACGAATAGCTGTTGCAAAACGCCACATAAAATATTCAGCAGTTAAATAAATAACACGCGCAAACGTTAAACGCTTCAATGCAGAAGCGGCAATCGCTTGAAGCAAATGTGTTTTTCCTAAACCAACAGACGCGTGAATAAAAAGAGGATTAAAACGCAAAGCACTTTTATGCCCCTCTGCAATTGAACGCGCTGCCGCTAAAGCAACGCGATTAGATGCCCCTTCAACAAAACTTTCAAAAGTATAGCGAGAATCAAGTGGAGATCCAAAAACTCCCGCTTGAGAACTCCTGACTGAAGACTCTGCACAACTCTCAACAAAAGGTGAAGTCGCCTGCTCCTCCACAACAACAGGAGCTGCACTTGTTTTACAAACAACATCTCTTGAAACCCGTTCCATACCGCGAACGATGACTTCAACACGAAGAATTGCTGAGTTCTCTTGTTTCCATAAATGCGTCAAAAGAGAACCATAGTGATTATTAATCCATGAGCGTAAAAAAGCTGTAGGAACAGAGAGTTTTACTAGATTACGACTATATTCAGAAAGTTTCACACGACCAAACCAACTGGTATAAGCCTCAATACCAACCTGCACCTTTAACTGTGCCATCACGCGTGCGAAAGCTGCCGCACCTTCCTTCTCTGAAATAATAGAATGCCCGATAGAAGCATTCCTACAAACACCCCCGTCACTTTCCGGAATTCTATTCTTTATTATGTTCTCTGCCGACAGGACATTCACCGAAACCCTTTTAAAGGAACTAGCTTTAGAGTTCAATTTATCCACCATCTTCCATCCTGATAAAAATAAAATTTTGTCCTGCCAAACAGCTAAAATAAATCTAGCGAAGGCAAAACGCCCTACCCCAAATAAGATTACTTATCCTCCCCTAGGATAGCCTCATCACAACCCCACTAACAAAGATGACCAATAAGATTTACTTGCACTCATATGATATGCCCGACCCTTCTAAAATGGTAAACATACCAATTAAGAAAACCAAAAAACCATCAAAAACCCACCCAACACAAAAGCTTTTAAAAAGCCTAAACCAAAGCATTTTATTTCAACAAAATACAGGATAATGCGCTGACGTGACCCCTTCATGCTTTTTAGTTTTCATAAGAACCATACAAAACAGCAGAGGTAAAATGCAAGAGGCCAAAATAAAATCAAAAGCACCCCCAAAATGCTTATTTTAATGGGGAATGAGAAAAATTATTGATTCAATTCATTTTTTTTCTTTGAATTTACCAATCATTAAAGAATCTCTTCAGATTTTAAAAAAAAAATAAAATGCTTGACAAAAAAGACTCTGTAAAAATCCACAAAGCTTGTGGATAACCATACTCCCCCTTATAAACTTTCTCTCCTTTTTCAAGAGGAGAATCGCAGTCGATTCTTATTTTCAATAGAAAGTTTTGGAAACAATAAATAAAAAGCCAGCATCCTCACGGATGCTGGCTTGATTCTTAATAAAATAGAAAAAGTTTAAACGCTGAGAGCCTTCAAACGTCTCGCTAAACGTGACACTTTTCTCGCAGCAGTATTTTTATGAAAAACCCCTTTAGAAACCGCACGCATAATCTCAGGCTCAAAATTCTTAAATGCAGTTTCTGCAGACGCCTTATCGCCCCCTGCTAAAGCATCATCAAACTTACGCATAAACGTACGAACGCGTGAACGGCGGGCCCTATTAACCTGTGTGCGTGCTGCAACTTTGCGCACCGCTTTTCGAGCAGAAGGTGTATTCGCCATAATATAATCTCTCTTTCAACACCGTGGTAAAACGAGTCTTAATAACAACTTTACCAATGTAAACAAACCTAACCCAAGCAAAACTATAAAGCTGCTTATAACTTATGCGACTTATAGCGCAATGTTAAAGCCAACGTCAATTAAATTTTCAAAGACAGACATAAAAAACGAAGCAAAATTCTTTGATCCGCAACTTTATAGCTTAATCGTTTAAAGATATTCCTTAGCAAACAAAGACATTTAAACAACTAGCTTACGCAAAACATATTGCAAAATTCCACCATGATGCAAATAATCTAGCTCATCTTCAGTATCAACACAGCATAATAAAGGAACGGTTTTTACCGTACCATCCGAAAAAGTAATTTTCGCTACGGTTTTTTGACGAGGTTTTAAGTTATGAATTCCTTCAATTGTTACCTTTTCATCTCCCTTTAAGCCCAAAGATTTCCAACTTAACCCCTCCTCAAAGACAAAAGGAACAATGCCCATACCAACAAGATTAGAGCGATGAATCCTTTCAAAAGATTGCACAATCACCGCTTTGATACCAAGAAGATTAGCCCCCTTGGCAGCCCAATCGCGTGATGATCCATTGCCATATTCAATACCCGCAAAAACAACGAGCGGAATACCTTCTTGTTTATACGCCATTGCTGCATCGTAAATGGTTTGCTCTACCGCTGATGGATAATGAACCGTATAACCGCCTTCTCGACCATTTTCTCCTAACATGAAATTACGAATGCGAATATTGGCAAAAGTCCCACGAACCATAACTTCATGATTCCCACGGCGCGTCCCATATTGATTAAAATCAGCAACATTAACACCATGATCCATTAAATATTTTCCAGCAGGAGAAGCTGCCTTAATAGAACCAGCAGGAGAAATATGATCTGTCGTGATTTTATCACCAAACAAACCTAAAATCCGTGCATTCTTAATATCTAGTAAAATATCAGGCGTTTTCTGCATATCATCGAAATAAGGTGGATTGCGGACATAGGTAGATTGCTCATCCCAAGAATAAGTAGACCCCGTAGGTATCTGAACTTTTTGCCAATTTTCATCTCCCTTGAAGACATCTGCGTATTTTTCCGCAAAAACCTTACGCGTAACATTTTCTTCGATAAATGCTTGTATTTCTTGAGAAGTTGGCCAAATATCTCTCAAGTAAATAGGTCGACCATCTGAATCTTCCCCAAGAGGTTCTTTGGTTAAATCTTTACACACCGTCCCAACAAGCGCATGTGCAACCACTAATGGGGGTGAAGCTAAATAATTCGCTTGCACATCAGGGGAAACACGCCCTTCAAAATTACGATTTCCTGAAAGAACTGCTGCTGCAATGACTCCATTGTCATTAATCGTTTTGGAAATAGCTGGATGCAAAGGACCAGAATTTCCAATACATGTCGTACATCCAAACCCTACTAAATTAAATCCTAATGCATCTAAATCTTTTTGCAGACCCGAATTTTTAAGGTAAGCTTCAACAACTTGTGAACCAGGTGCAAGAGAAGTTTTTACCCATGGTTTGCTTTTAAGACCTTTTGCCACAGCATTTCGTGCCAAAAGACCCGCTGCAATAAGAACACTTGGGTTCGATGTATTTGTACAGGAAGTAATCGCAGCGATCACCACATCACCATGACTAAGCGTATATTCTTCACCTTCAACCGGATAATGCCCATCTTGTCCTGAAGTTTTCTTATAGTCTTCGACCAATGCCTTCTCAAAACCTTGCCCAACATTTTCCAATGCAATACGTCCTTCAGGACGTTTAGGACCAGCCATAGAAGGAACAACGGTTTCCATATCTAATTCAATCGTATCACTAAAAATAGGATTAGCCACCATTTCGTCATGCCACATCCCTTGTGCTTTGGAGTAAGCCTCCACTAAGGCAATCCGATTTTCATCACGCCCTGTCATATTGAGATAACGGACTGTTTCCTTATCAATTGGAAAAAAGCCACAGGTTGCTCCATATTCAGGTGCCATATTCCCAATCGTCGCCCGATCAGCAAGCGTCATATGCTCCAAACCAGTGCCAAAAAATTCAACAAATTTACCAACAACGCCCTTCTGGCGGAGCATTTGGGTCACTGTCAATACGAGATCGGTGGCTGTTACACCTTCTTTAAGCTTCCCTTTTAGACGAAAACCAATCACTTCAGGTAATAACATAGAGACGGGTTGGCCTAACATTGCCGCTTCAGCTTCAATGCCGCCCACACCCCAACCTAAAACACCCAAACCATTGACCATCGTCGTATGCGAATCAGTTCCTACACAGGTATCAGGATAAACCGTCTCATCCCCCTCTTCATTCTTCATCCACACGCATTGTGCTAAATATTCTAGGTTAACCTGATGACAAATCCCTGTTCCTGGAGGAACAACGCGAAAATTTTGAAAGGCCTGTTGTCCCCATTTCAGGAAACGATAACGCTCACCATTGCGTTCATATTCATGCTCAACATTTTCCTTAAAAGCCATGGGAGTGCCAAAATCATCAACGATAACTGAGTGATCAATGACTAGATCAACGGGTATGAGAGGATTAATTTTTTCAGCGTTACCACCAAGTTTGACCATAGCATCACGCATTGCAGAAAGATCAACAACCGCCGGAACACCAGTAAAGTCTTGCATAAGAACACGTGCAGGACGATAGGCAATTTCTGCCCCTGCGCTCCCTTTATCACTTAACCATTTAGCAACATTGAGGATATCCTCTTTTTTAACCGTACGACCATCTTCAAATCGCAATAAATTTTCGAGAATAACTTTCATCGAAAATGGCAAACGCGAAATGCCTTCAAGTCCATTCTTCTCCGCTTCAATCAAGCTATAATAAGTATATTCTTTGCTACCAACCTTTAGAGTTCTACGACAATTAAAGCTATCAATGTGAATCATGACTGTCCACCCTCATACTACAAACCACTCAATTTCCAGGAATGAACAACACAAACTACGAGTCAAGGTCGCAGCTTGAGCGCAGACGCAACTACCTCCGCTATCCATTTTCCCCTCCACCTTTCATAGGTAAATGCGGAAATTAGCGCCAAAAACCATTCTACACCAGATCTTGATGTAACGCCTCCCTTATAGAACTATTTCTAGAACTATTCTAGGGACAATTGCATAAAAAAACGTGTTTTTTATGCAATAATGTAATAAAGAATAGGAAAATTAAAAAAATAGGCAATCACATGGTGTTATCGGGTAAAGGTTTAGCAGCTTACAGAAACGGGGAAATTCTGTTTAAAGATCTTTCTTTTCGTTTATTTCCACAGCAACTGATGACAATCACCGGACCAAATGGCATCGGAAAATCTACATTACTCCGAATCATTGCCGGTCTTCTTGAGGCTGCTGAAGGCCATATCATCCTTAAAGACTATGAACAAAGATACCCTGTTACAACTGCGTGCCATTATCTTGGGTCTCAAAATGCCATGAAACCTCTCTTATCTGTCATTGATAATTTGCAATTCTGGGCAGAGTTTTATGGTCAACCTCTATACTCTCCCTATGAAGCCCTTGGCGATATTGGTCTTTCTGATCTTGAATATTTACCCTTTAACGTTCTGTCAACTGGACAACAAAGGCGTGTAGCTCTTGCCCGCCTTTTGCTCTCCTACCGTCCTATTTGGATTTTAGATGAACCAATATCGGGACTTGATAGCCATGCTCAGAAACTCCTTGCTTGTATTTTCCAGCGTCATCTCAATCAAGGTGGTATGATTATCGCCGCAACCCATAATTCTTTAGGTATTCCAGAAAACCATACAATCGCTCTGGAAAAATTTTTACCTCTCTAGGAGAGCATAAAATGAAAGCACTGTTCTGGCGTGATCTTAAACTATTATTAGCGCCACAATCCTCTTCGCTAACAGGACTATTGTTTTTCATCGCTGTTGTGATCATAACCCCTTTTGCCATTGGACCAGATCCAAAAATTCTTGCACAAATAGGGCCAGGGATATTGTGGTTTGGTGCCCTTCTCGCAGGTCTCCTTAATCTGAATAAACTTTTTCAAATCGATCGCGATGATGGCAATCTCGACCAATTTGTCCTTTCAGGACAAAGACAAAGTTTTACGCTGATTGTCTTTATCAAATGCACCGCCCATTGGGTAGGAACGATGCTTCCTCTCATTTTTGCTACACCTATTTTAGCCCTCATGCTCCACTTAGATGTAACGATAACTTTTACAACAATACTTACTCTTTTGTGCGGAACACCAGCCATTATTTTTATTGGCGCCATAGGAGCGGCACTTGCAAGCTCATTGTTGCATAGCACTCTTCTTATTTTCATCATTATCTTGCCGTGGATCATTCCAATTATGATTTTTGGAGTTTCAGCTGCTACAGCTCCAACAAATCCAAATGCCTCTTTTCTCACTTCCTTGGCACTTCTTAGTGCTTTTTCACTTTTTTTGAGTCTCTTTAGCTCTTTTGTTGCTGCTCTAACGCTTCAGCTTTTATCTGAATAATAAAAGATGATTGCCGCATAGCGAAACTATGCTTATTATGAATTTCATGAATGAACTATCTCACACATATAAAATGAAGTCAC
This sequence comes from Bartonella gabonensis, assembly GCF_903679515.1. GTDB lineage: Bacteria > Pseudomonadota > Alphaproteobacteria > Rhizobiales > Rhizobiaceae > Bartonella > Bartonella gabonensis. Next base: position 1,552 of record NZ_CAHOYM010000036.1, on the reverse strand, counting down.
TCCCTGCAAGTTTTACCCGTTTCATGAAAATAAGCAAAATTATTATACCATGGCTCGCCAGCATAACGTTATGTCTTCTTATCTTAGGGCTTATTCTCGTGATGTATTCCCCTGATGACTATCAACAGGGCATGACTGTTAAGATTATGTATCTTCATGTCCCCTTTGCGTGGTTGTCTACATTCTGTTATATAACGATGAGTGCGGCAGCATTAGGAAATTTGATTTGGAAATATCATCTTGCTGATGTGGCTCTCAAATGTGGTGCACCCATTGGAGCAATTTTTACCGCCTTAGCCCTCATGACAGGAGCACTTTGGGGGCGACCTACATGGGGAACGTGGTGGGTATGGGACGCACGGTTAACATCGGTTTTAATGCTGCTTTTTATCTACCTTGCCATTATCCTGCTTGAACGTGCTTTTGACAACCAAGTAAAAGCCGCTCGTGCTACTTCAATTCTTACCCTTGTTGGATTTGTTAATATCCCTATTATTAAGTTTTCCGTTAATTGGTGGAATACATTGCATCAACCAGCCTCCTTGTTACGTGCTGGAGGACCAACAATCGACAATGCTATGTTATGGCCCCTTATAACCACGTTATTTTGTTTCGTCTTTATGTTTATTGCACTCTATTTGATGGCTATGCGAAATGAAATCAATAACCGTTATATCCAAATACTTCAGATAAAAAAATCCCTTCGCACACAACAACAGGACTCGTCATCATGCTCGACCTAAATGGCATCCACAGTAAACTTTTAGGAAACTTATCTCAGAAAATTGATTTTTTCCTTGGTACCCTTAAACACGAGCAAATTGTTGTTTTAAGCTATGTGCTTTCTGCACTATCCCTCTTATGTCTTATTGGCTATATTCTTTGCAAAGCTCTATACCAAAAAAAAATTCTCCAACAGCTAAACAAAAAAGAGCTGTCACAAAGAGAAAAATAGAATGAAGAATATCCCTCAAAAACTTAAGAAAAATATATCTTTGCCTGTTTTGTTTGTTCTTTTTGGACCATTGGTGCTTTTTCTTCTTCTCATGGTGTTTTTTTTCAACTTTATGGATAAAAAATACCCTCAAGATCCTTCTATTCTCCCAAATGCATTAGCTGGAAAACCTGCCCCCAATACGCATCTTCCTCTTCTTGATAAGGAAAGTTACCTTAATTTAAAACAGTTTAAAGGACGTGTCACATTAATCAATTTTTGGGGTTCCTGGTGTTTACCCTGTCGCGAAGAGCATCCTCTTCTTATGAAAATTGCACAAGATAAACGTTTTGATCTGATTGGTATTAATTATAAGGATAATAAAGCAAATGCCCTGCGCTTTTTAAATCGTTTTGGTAATCCTTTTAAATTGATTGGCTTTGATGTTTCAGGATATACAGCCATTGACTGGGGGGTATATGGACCACCAGAAACTTTTCTTTTGAATAAAGAAAGCACTATTATCGCCAAACATGTTGGTCCCCTAACATGGCAAATTTATCAAAAAAAAATTCTACCAAAAATTGAACAAGCAATCATAACAAAAGAAAATAAAAT
>NZ_CAHOYM010000035.1 GCF_903679515.1 Bartonella gabonensis | reverse complement strand
TAATAAATCTACTAAATATATCATTACATCAAAATTGAATTTTGGCAAATAAATTTTAATAAAATTTAAAGTATAAATAATTAAAACAATAAATATTTAACAAAAGTATCTATTATATATTCTAAAATGAGTAAATATAAAACATTTTGCATTAAAAATACCTCATAAAAAACACAAAACAAAATATTTTATGCCTCTTTTAATGAGTTAAATTCTTAAATCCGCTAAAAATGATGTAATTATATTATAAAATAAAATATTTATTAAAAGTATTATAAATATAACTTACTATTTTATATGAAAAATATGTATCGTTGAAAACATGCAAGTTTATTAACCTACTAAAACTTGCTTTCAAAAAAGTTCTCAATAATTTTATTTAAAAATTGCTCTTCCTCTACTAATTTCTATATTATCACCTGCCTTTATTACAAAACGGTCTTTATTAGGAAACGTGATAAAGCATCCCTTCATACAAATTGTTATTGTTTGATGCATATTTAAAGACAATTTTGAAGGTATACTTCCTTCGACAACAATGAGAGAGTGTATCTTTAAATCAGTATTCTTCACTGTTGCAGCAAAAGTCGTTATAGTAAAAATATTCAACAAAGTACCTATCATCAAGGCATAAATATATCTCAACATTCTAAAATTCCTTCCTCAGCAAAACGCTTATATAAAACAAATCGAAGACTATTAGTTACATGAGAAGACGCGGTAATATTAGGCACATAAATAGCCAAATTAAAGGAAAAGCTCTTATTATCAAATGCCGTAAAACTCACCTGTGGGAGAGGATTTTTTAAAACGCCTTCTGTCGAAGAAGCAATCTCTAATAAAATTTCAACAACATGCTCTGGAGCAACCTTAGATGATACAGTCACTGGAATATCAATTCGTCCGACTTTATTGCGCCGTGTCCAATTACTAACGTTATTATTAATAAGGCTTGAATTGGGAATAATAATTGTTTTACGCTGAATGGTCTCAAGTTCTGTTGCACGCACACTAATACGCTTAACAATCCCCCCTACTGATCCGGATTCTATATAGTCTCCTATTTTAAATGGTCTTCCGACTAAAATAATAAGTCCAGAGACAAAGTTTTGAACAATATTTTGTAAACCAAAACCGATACCAAGCGAAAGACCTCCAGCAATAAGAGCAAAATTTCTAAAATCCAAACCTGCCATTGACAACCCTATCAAAGCAGACACAACAACACCTCCATAACTTATCACTGTTTTGATAGAATTACGGATACCAGAATCGAATTCTCCATGGGCCAACACGACATGATCTAACCAACCAATAAATCGGCGAATAAGGAACCAACAGACACCAAAAGAAATAATTCCTGTTACAAGAGAAATCAAAGAAAGCGTCATATTTCCGATCTGAAAACCAGTCACCGATTGCCACAAAATTGCTTTTAAATCAGAATAGGAAAATCCAAACTGTATAGCGATTGGCATTGCACAAAATACAACCACAAACAAATTGAGAAAAACGCTTACAACAATTCCCCATTGATTCATTGTTTTTTCTTCTAAATGATACCTCTGCATCAAAAAATGACCGACTGCTGTCTTTATAAATTGCCCTTTAGTTCCAATTGCTTGAGCGCTTTTTATGCCTAAATACATAAGAACTAAAAATGCTCCACCAATCATAATTTGCTGCATAATAAAACGCGCTAAACCAACATAGCCTAAAAAATTTAACACAAAGAGCAATAATCCCAAGCCAATAAAAGGAATGCGTATATAAAATGGCCAAAAATATGCTTCTTTTTTCTCTCCTTGAAAACGCCTACGTCTAAACCGCAAAGGCACAAATGCTATTATAAACAGCAATATTGCGACAAGAAAAACAGCAATAAAACTTTTAGCAATTGTTAAAGATAGAGGCGCTGAAATAATTTGATAAATACTATCAAAAACAGCATCAAATGCCAAAATGCCCCCTAAAGAAGTGAGTAAAATCACCAATTGATACGCAGACGATGGGGCAACATTGAAAAGACGGATATAGGGTATATTCGATGCTAAAAGAACTACTGCTAAACGATTGATTAAAAAGACTAAAATAATTTGACAACCGATCATATTAAAAACAGTTGTAAGCCTACCTAGATCTAAATTAAAATTACGAAATAAAAACAACACAAGATAAACGCAAAGAACACAAATAAGCGAAGGTAAGAGAACTGAAATAAAAGCGATCAATAAGCGCTGTAAATAAGATACTTCCTCATTAGACTTGGTAAAATGGCAATGCACATGGACAAGAATCTTACGAGAAAAATACGAAAGTCCCAAAGTGATGAAAAGTGGCATCAAAAAGCAAAGAAAAAGTTTTAACAAATTGAAATAAAATACAAAATTCCACCAAGAGCTCAACAACAAAAGAAAATCTGATGAAACCTCTTTTGTTTTATGGACAAGATGTTTAATCATCGGAATCGAAAACTCAAGCCTATCTGTAAGTGTGCGTTTGAAAAGCTCTCGAGATTGAGAAATAGAAAGTTCAGCTATTCTATTTGTTGCTAAAAAAATTGCTTCAAACCGAAGCATAATACTATTAATTTGGGATTTTTGCTCTATCAAGTAAGCATATTCCTTCGCTGAGCTTTTCAGTTTTTTTACGTCATGATGGAGCTCGGTTAATTGATCAAGAAGTGCGTTAATCTCATTAAGAGGAGAACGCAAAACAAATGCTGCCTCCATAGCACGTTCACTGATATCTTGTGCACGTAAGCGCAATTCTTCCAAAGCACGCTCATCTTCTAATTTTCTGTCAAAATCTCTTTTTAAAGTTTCAGTATCTTCTTCAAGATTATCAATAATCAACTGTTGTTGTTGAATAATTTCATCAACTGAATAAGACGCTATTGTCTGTTCAACAATTGTATTTTGTGTTCCCCTATTTCCCCATGCGCCAGAATTAAAAACAACGAGAATCCCCAAAATAAGAAAAAGTATATGGGTATTTTTTCTACAAAATGAATACATATTTACCTTAGATGCACAAAAAGGATTTTATACTCTCTCCTTTAAATATAGTATAAGGCAGATATTTTCAACTTTTGTAGAATAATCTTATAAAAGCTTTCCCTTATCCTATAATACTGATAATAAGAGAAAAGGATACTCGTAAGCTGAACTTAAATTAAATAAGGCACTCTTGCATGCTTTTTTTGTACCTCTATTGCAAAAAAGAAAATTTACGCTCTTTGATGACTTGGATTTTTTTATCCAGTTTTGGCGTATTTTTGACGAGCAACTTAGGAACGCGTGCTTCTTTAATCAAACAATCAGACACCAGTAATATCATTAGGAATATTATTGAAACGAATAGATTTTATTTACAAAATAAGGGGGATCAATTGAATGTTCCCACAACTGAAATCAAAAAAATTGTAACACTCCATGCAGAATCTATTTTTATAACGCCCTTTCAAAAAATCCTAACATTGGATCTCTTTTTAATAAAAACTTCAGCTATTTATAAACGACTTCATAACGTCAAAACACAATATTTCTCAAATAAACGAGCTCCTCCCAATGAACACATCTAATCCTCTTCCTTGAATTATAAAACAATTATCTTAGTTTATTTTGCTTTTAACTTTGAATCACTGTTAGATTGCCTATTAACGGAATATATCATGCGTACACCTAGTTGGCTCACTACCCTTTATTGCATTATCCTTTTAAGCAGCATTTATATTGCCTTACCCAATTTATTTTCATACGAACAAGTTAAAAATTCGAAATTCTTGCCCGACACCCGTGTAGCCCTTGGTCTTGATCTTCAAGGTGGCTCTTCTCTCCTGCTTGAGGTTGATAGCAAAACGTTAAAACGCGATCAATTACACATCGTTTTAAGCAACGTGCGCAATACATTGCGTGAAAAACAAATCCGTACCTCAAGTGTTCGTATCGTCGAAGATAGCGTTGTTGCCCTTATTCCGGATGCATCACAAACTGAAAAAGCAGTCTCTGCCTTAAAAACATTAATAACCCCCATACACAGTAGCTTTGGTACAGCAGAAAATAACATCACAATCAGTGCTCAAAATGACATGATCCGTGTCACGTTAACGCAAGCAGGTATAAAAGATCGTGTGAGCAACGCTATTGAACAAAGCTTAGAAATCATCCGTCGCCGTATTGACCAAGTTGGTGTTTCAGAACCAGCGATCCAAAAGGTTGGAAATGATCGTATTATGGTCCAATTGCCTGGCTTACAAGATCCAAAACAACTGCGAGATCTTTTAGGCACGACCGCTAAGATGAGTTTTCATCTTGTTCCCTCTCACGTGGACCCCAATAATCCCCCTATAGGTGTTTCTATTCTTCCTGGTTATACGGATGAAACACAACATTATGCAATTTATGATCAAATTGCCTTAGATGGCAATGTTCTTAAAGACGCCCGCGCTGGTTTCGACCCGCAAACACCAGGACGATCTATTATTTCATTCACGCTAGATTCCGCTGGTGCAAAAATATTTGCCGATATAACACGACAAAATATTAACCGTCCTTTTGCTATTGTTCTGGATAATAAGGTTTTAACCGCTCCTACCATCAATAGTGTCATTCCCAATGGGCAAGGTCAAATTACAGGAAACTTTGACCCCAAAGAAGCCTCAACTTTGGCTGCTCTGCTTCGTGCTGGTTCTCTCCCGGCACCACTCACGGTTATTGAAGAGAGAACTGTAGGTCCAAATCTTGGTGCCGATGCCATCCAAATGGGGCTTTACACCGGCATAATCGGTTTTATGCTTGTTGCAATTTTTATTTTTGTTCTCTACCGAATTTGGGGACTCATTGCCAATATAGCACTAGCGCTCCACACGATTTTAACATTTGCAGCCCTCAGTCTCCTCGGCGCAACGCTGACATTGCCTGGGATTGCTGGTATTATCTTAGGCATCGGTATTGCCGTTGATGCGAATATTCTCATCAATGAACGTATCCGTGAAGAAAGTCGAAAAGGTGTAAGTGCTTTTGCAGCTCTAGATCGTGGTTTTAAACAGGCTTTTGCAACCATTGTTGATGCGAATGTTACGGCAATTATAGCGACTGTTTTACTCTTTTGGTTTGGGACCGGTCCCGTTCGTGGTTTTGCTGTAACCATGTTGCTTGGTATTATCATCTCCATGTTCACAAATATCACCATTGTACGCATCATCATGATTTGGATTGTTCGTAAATGGAAAATTAAAAAATTGCATATTCACTCTGCTTTCAATATTATTCCCCAAACTACAACTTTCCACTTTATGAAAGCGCGATTCATTGGGATTGGCATCTCTATTATTTTATCAATAGCTTCAGTTTTTCTCTTTTTTAAGCCTGGCTTGAATTTCGGAATTGATTTTATTGGCGGCAGCCAAATGAGTATTACCACGAAAGCACCAGCAGACCTAGCAACTCTGCGTTCTAAGCTTTCTACCCTTAATATTGGTGAAATTACCTTGCAAAATATCGATAACGAAAACACCGTACTCATTCGCATGCAGAAACAAAGTGGGAGCGAAGCACAACAAAGCATCGCCATTGATAAGGTCAAAACAGCTGTACAAAACATCTATCCCGATACCACATTTGATCAAATAGAAGTTGTTGGCCCCAAAATTTCAGGCGAACTTGCCAAAGCTGCGTTTACAGCTGTTATTCTTGCGGCTATTGCCATGGCTCTCTATATATGGTTACGCTTCGAATGGTTCTTTGCTATTGGGGCCATTGTCACACTCATTCTAGACACCACAAAAATGATCGGCTTTTTTGCTTTATTCCAATTTGATTTTAATTTAACAGCCATCGCTGCTCTCTTAACAATTGTTGGATATTCTATAAATGATAAGGTTGTCGTCTATGATAGGATGCGCGAGAATATGCGTCTTTATAAAAAAATGCCGTTACGCGAACTTATTGATCTGTCAATTAATCAGGTTCTTGTCCGTTGTTTTTTTACATCAGCCACAACAATTCTTGCTATGCTTCCTATGGCGATATGGGGTGGAAGTGCCGTTCATAATTTTGCATTACCCATAGTCTTTGGGATTATTATTGCAACATCATCTTCTATCTTTATTGCTGCTCCTATTTTACTCCTGCTAGGAAATTGGTGGCGTGAACGAAATAATCGTGTAAATACTAAAACGAAATGAAAATGTCCTTTGATGCATATGATACATCATTCCTCTTTTTTCAAAGAAATAAGAGGCATTTTCATTCATTCGCTTTTTAATCAAGAATAGTAAATAGTCCATGCTCCACGACACACCACTTATCACAACCATTGTTGCAGGTTTATGTTTAGCATTTCTTTTGGGAATGGTTGCTAGCCGTTTGCGGATTTCACCTCTAGTAGGCTACTTATTAGCTGGTGTTATTGTAGGACCCAATACGGGCGGATTTAAAATAGATTCCGTTATTATCAATCAACTTGCTGAAATTGGTATTATTTTGCTCATGTTTGGTGTTGGGCTACACTTTTCCTTAAAAGACCTTTTGTCTGTCAAAGCGATTGCTGTCCCCGCTGCTATTGCCCAGATGGCATTTTCTACTTTTCTAGGCTTATGCCTTGGTCTGATTATGGGATGGGGCCTTAGCGGGAGTTTGATCTTTGGTCTTGCTTTATCCATAGCAAGTACAGTTATCCTGTTACGTGCTTTGCAAGAACGTCATCTTATTGAAACAGAAAAAGGCCGCATTGCAGTTGGATGGTTAATTATTGAGGATTTAGCAATGGTCCTTATACTTGTCCTCATCCCATCCTTGGCAAGCACCCTCAACAATACAAACAAAGAAGCATTAGACCCTCTCGTTCAATGGTTGGATTTAAGTATTTCGGGTGTTTTTGGTCTCACCATCCTGAAAGTCATTATATTTATCGCATTGATGCTCATCATTGGGCGACGCGTTATCCCATGGCTCTTAAAAATAAGCGCACAATCGGGATCACGTGAATTATTTCGTCTTAGCGTCTTTGCTATTGCCCTAGGAGTAGCTTTCGGAGCCGCTCATCTATTTGGTGTTTCTCTTTCTCTTGGTGCTTTTTTTGCCGGTATGGTCATGAGCGAATCAGAATTAAGTCATCGTGCTGCTGAAGAATCCTTACCACTGCGCGATGCTTTTTCTGTTCTCTTTTTTGTTTCTGTAGGCATGTTATTTGATCCAGAAAAGCTATTGACGCATTTTTTTCCGCTCTTAGCAACCTTATTCATTATCGTCATTGGAAAATCTGCCGTTGCCTTTTTCATCGTTAAAGCTTTTCGCTATTCTAATACAACGGCTTTGACTATTGCCGCAAGCCTTGCCCAAATCGGAGAGTTTTCCTTTATCCTTGCTGGTTTAAGTCTAAGCTTAGGACTTTTAAACAATGACGCTCATGATTTAATTCTCGGAGGAGCAATTTTTTCTATTTTGCTCAATCCTCTTGTTTTTATTGCCTGTAATAAAATTAAAAAACGTCTAGAAAAATTTTCTACCTCTTCACAAAATGCCCAAATAATTATTGATATTGATCCACAAGATCCTGACCAAGATTTTTTACCAATGACCTTAAAAAACAACCATATCGTCATTATTGGCTATGGTCGTATTGGTAAGTGTGTTGCATTATCTTTAATAAATAGCGATAAACCCATAGTGATTGTGGAAGAATCAAAGCGCCTCGTTGATCAAGCAATTTCAGATGGCTTTGAGGCTCTTTGTGGCAATATCATTCAGCAAGAAATAATGAACGCAGCCAATATAAATAATGCACATAAAATTGTTATTACAATGCGAAGTACCATTGAAGTAGGAGAATATATAGTGAATATACGGGATATGAAAAAGGATATCCAGATAATCACACATGCATTATCCGATACAGAAACAGCTTATCTCATTGATTTAGGTGCTGATGTGGTAGTAACGGATGATGAAGAAATTGCCAATGGCATTATAGAACATATAACAGAGCAAAGATCTGTTATGCATAATCATGAAAATTTATAAAAAACATAAAACGGATAAAGACGCGTGAAAATAAAGCAATTTATATGGCCCTTAATTGGTATCTTAGCAATGCTGATATCTATTCAGATTCTTTATATAAAGCTCTCTGCCATTTCATTCGGAGACGTATTGGAACGCTTAAACGATTTAAATATACAGCACTGGTTATTAGCCTGTTTATGTTCTCTGCTTGCTTATGCTGCTCTTGCAGGCTACGATCGTATAGCCTTGCAACATCTAGGCCATAAAATTTCTTGGATTTTTATCGCGATCTGCTCATTTACAACTTACGCTCTTTCACACAATATCGGTGCTTCAGTTTTTTCTGGTGCCGTCGTGCGTTATCGCGCCTATAAAATGAAAGGATTAAACGGAACAGAAATCGCAATATTAGTAGGTTTTTGTTCTTTTACTTTTGCAATTGGCACAATCTTATTGTTGGGGATCGTTTTGGTTCTACAACCCGAGATTATCACTCTCATTCATGAAGAGATTCCTGAATGGCTTGGAACGATAGTTGGAGTCATTTTACTCAGTTTCATAGCACTTTATACATTTGGTAGCTGGCTTCAACTGAAACCCTTACGCTTGGGCAAGAAAATGCAGCTTTCCTATCCACGGCTAAAAATTGTTATTCAACAGCTACTCATTAGCCCTTTAGAGCTTTTAGGAGCAGCAGGAATTATATATGCTGTTCTCCCCTCTAATGCAGATATTCATTTTATTTCTGTTCTTGGGGTTTTCCTAGCATCTTTTACGATAACTCTTCTCTCCAATGCTCCAGCAGGAGGCGTAGGCGTTCTTGAAGCACTCTTCATAACAGGTATGCCCAATACAAATCCAACCGATGTTATCGCAGCCCTTATTGTTTTTAGAATACTTTATTTGATCATACCACTCATCATTTCATTATTTGTAGTCGCCATTTTTGAAGCGCAACAATATTGGAAAAGAGCGTCTAAAACCCCTCCTAAATAAATAAAAGGCTATCCATGATTTCTTTTTTGTGTACCTATAGATGAGATAATCATGCTGAAATTCAGTTTCATCTGTAAATTAATACAATCATTATTTTTATTAATCTTTTTCACCTTCGAACTTGAAATGCCCTCTTTATAAAAAGCTTATTCTGAGAATAAACATAGAAATATTTATCTATTTTCCTTCAAAAAAACGCCCATAAACTTGAAGAAATTTACCTGTGTAGAAAACAATTGTTTCTACAGCATATTGATTTATAAATATAATTTATTTTTTTCACATTGAATTAGAACCTTAAATAGCATAAGATTCTCTCATTTCAAATCTCTCCCACGTTGAATCAATCAAAATCATTCGCTTGCACATTATAAACGGGAAGAGCCGTGTGGGTGAAACTGTATAAGACAAGGACTAAAAATGCCTCTTCTGAATCGTCTCAAATACTGAGAGCTGTCGGGATAACATTGAAGGCGAGCAAACAGTATGGTGGTGTCGTCTTGCTCTTACCCCCTTCATTTAGTCTCTTATATCTTTAAAAAATTTACGCAATCAATAAATTATTTATAGTACGAAATAAATGGTGGGTGATGAGGGGATCGAACCCTCGACCCGCTGATTAAGAGTCAGCTGCTCTACCGACTGAGCTAATCACCCATAAGCTTCCCAAAAAATGAGAATGAGCGTTTCTATAACGCTCCTAAGGGTGGATGTCTAGATATTTTATTGTTTTTTATATAGTCTCATTGTCTGTAGGGTTTAAAATATGATATTCACCACTTGATCTTATATAAAAATAAACCCATTATAAGAAACTCTATAAATAAATATTCTGATTGTTATACAGAATCTATAGTTGGAGGATTATCGAGCATAATGCCCGAGCAAAATTTAGAGGAACCTTCTTGTCGTTGTCAGCGATATGGGGCGTTGTTTTGTTTTATCAATAATCACATGCGTTTAAGCAATATTTTTCTGTTCTTTCCTTTGAATGTAAGTTTTTTTACATTCAATATTCATGATCCAATATACGAATAAAAGCCCATGATTTTTTTATCAATAGCGCGCTTTTAAGCTTTTAAAAGGTGAGAAATGATAGAATGGATCTCTGATCCCTATGCGTGGTTTGGTTTGGTCACGTTGGTTTTTCTCGAAATTGTTTTAGGAATAGATAACCTTATCTTTATTGCAATTTTAGCTGAAAAATTGCCCCTGCATTTGCGTGACCGAGCACGCTTGATAGGTCTTACTTTAGCATTAATCATGCGGCTTTTCCTTCTTACAGTTATTGGATGGGTTATGAGACTTGATACGGTCATTCTTTCACTTTCATCTTTTGTCTTTAGTTGGCATAGCTTTATTTTAATTAGTAGTGGAGCCTTTTTGCTGGCAAAGGGAACGTTGGAATTGCATGAAAGGTTAGAAGGGGTATCACATGAAAGAAAAACAGGCGTTGCTTATGCTGTTTTTTGGCAAGTCATTGTTCAAATCGTGGTACTAGATGCTGTTTTTTCCCTTGATAGTATTATTACCGCAACAGGTATGATTGCAAAAGAGCAGGCAGCAGTTATGTATATCGCAGTCATTTCTGCTATGGGAGTCATGATGTGTGGCTCTGGCTCTCTTATGCGTTTTATTAATCGTCATCCCACCATTGTAATCCTTTGTCTTGGATTTTTGATGATGATTGGTTTTACGCTTATTGTTGAAGGATTTGGTTTTCATATTCCCAAAGGGTATTTATATGCTGCTATTGGTTTTTCTGTTCTCATCGAAGCTTTTAATCAAATTGGACGTCGTAACCGTGAAAAAATGATTACAACGAATAACCTACGCAGTAGAACAGCTGATGCTGTCTTAAGGCTCTTAGGAGGGGGAAGTAAAGATAGTCATCTTGCTGAAACTGTAGATGTCATTGCTGAGCAAGCCGCAGCTTCTGAATTATTTAGACCAGAAGAAAAGGAGATGATTCGTGGAGTTCTCGATTTAGCAGATCGTCCTGTTCGCTCTATCATGTCGCCGCGCAATGAAATTGAGTGGTTAGATTTAAATGCTGATGAAAATGAAATGCGTGAAGAATTACAAAAGGTAAAACATAGCCGCTTAATTCTTGCGCGTGAAAAAGTGGATGAATTTGTGGGCGTTGCGTTGACAAAAGATCTTCTTTTGAATCTGGCTGAGGGTAAAAAGATTAATTGGAAAAAAGCTATGCGAGAACCCCTTGTTGTTCATGAAAATACAAATGTTTTACGATTGATGGAGCAATTACGTCATTCTTCGATTCAGCTTGCAATTATTGTTGATGAGCACGGCTCTTTTGAAGGGATTGCAACACCAACCGATATTCTTGAAGCTATTGCAGGAGACTTTCCTGATGACGATGAAGAGCTCATGATTGCAGAACAACTTGAAAATGGCAGTCTACTTGTAGAGGGATATGCTGATATCCGCCGTTTAAGTGGTTATCTTGGACGAAATCTTGTTGATGAGGCAGACCGTTATACGACTCTGGCAGGCTTTATGCTTTGGCAATTTGGTCATTTGCCGAATGAAGGAGAAAGTTTTGAAACCGATGGTTTACGCTTTAAAGTGATTGAAATGGAACGCCGAAACATATCTAAAATCCTTATTTCTTCACTTGTGTTACCAGAAAAAAGCTAATTCTTTTTCTCCATAAGGTCAGTAAAAAAATTTCTTATGATCAGAAAATGAAAAGAATAGGAAGTTGATAACTTAATTGTATTGTTCTTCTTGTATATTTTTAAAACGTGAAAGAATGAATATACAAAAATTAAGTTATCAACGAATTTTCAGTACAAAAAAATTTTTATTGATGATTTTCGAAGAGCACTAAATAGAGAAAATAGTGCAAAATTATTTATCAATGATCATTAATCTTAAAAATGATGATTTTATACAACATTTTGATTTATAAGAATTATTTATAACTTTTTCATTAAAACACCCCCTCACCTTCACATCACGAAAGTTTCTTTCAAACGTTAGATTGCATCACTGATGAGATCACTTAACTGATGAAGACGGCTTTGAGCTACCCCTTATTTTCTGTAAAGTTTGAGATTTTTTTATATTTCTTAAAGAGCTATTTTTTGTCTTTTTTTCCAATAATTGGCAAATATAATATTGAAGATGGCGTATCATATATCTATGATAAAAAAAGCTTTAGAGATTTGATGATTATCGATTATAGAGAAAAATTACAATGAAAATCGCTGTAAGCGATAGAATAATTGAAATGAGGAAATTTGAAAAACCTCTGGCTGATTTGAGCGCTCAATTTGATTTCTTCAACCCTTTAAATGAAAACGATTTTCCTGATGAAATTCTGAAAGAAATTGATGCCTTATTGATCTGGCATGCAAAAATAACAGAGAAAGCAGCCAAGAAATTGCATAAATGTAAAGACGATTTTATATCGATTATGACTAAGTAGATTACAAAGAGTTAAGAAAGCACAGTGTTAAATTTGCTAACAATCCTTCTTACTGTATAGATGAAGTAGCTGACACTTTAAAAAAATATGATAAAATATGGCAAGAAAACAATCTTAAAATATTCCGTCCAAAACATAAAACCATTAAATGGGCTGAATTTAGAAAAATAGGAAAAGCAACGCTAGAACGCTTAAGGCTTTTTGGATTCAAGGTTCTTGTCTATTGCCATATACTGATGGGGGGCTTGCTGAATTACGCAATTTGAAACTTTTAAAAGATATGAATGCACGTCTAGGATAATCTGATGTGGTATCACTACACTACCCTCTTACCACCCAAACATATGAAAATGATTAACTCAGAATTTCTCAAAAACAGTAAAGAAAAAGCTATCTTAGTGAACAGCGAAAAGGATAAAATCCTCAGCGATTTTGATTACTTAGAGAAGCATCTAAGCAAAAGTTCTTAGTTTCACGCATTCCTTGATGTTTTCTCTGTAGAACTGCCTAATAGCCCCCCTTTCATTAAAGCTTGGAGATTTCCTGTGATTAGTAATATTTACTGCGTCGGATACAATTATCTTAAACATGCACATGAACTGGGTAATGTTGTTCAAGATGAACCCGTTATATTTAGCAAGCCGAACAGTTCTCTCATCTTAGGAAGTCAAATTGATCTTCCTGATTTTTCCAAAGAAATCCATTTTGAAACTGAAATTGTGCTTAGAATCTCAAAGGATACTTTTATGGTCAATGAGAGGAAAGCTGAAGAATGTTATGATGCCGTAACGGTGGATCTTGATCTAACTGCAAGAGATTTGCAAACAAAACTGAAAGAAAAAAAACTTCATTGGCTTTTGTCTAAAGGATTTAAAGGAGCCGCATACGTTTCTGAATTCATAAAAAAGGAAAAAATAAACGGCCCAATAACTTTTGAAATGAAGCTAAATGGTAAAACGAAACAACTTGGCAATACGAAAGATATGATCTTTAGTTTTGAAAAAATAATATCATTCTTGAGTCACTACATTCAGCTAAGAAGTAGTGATATCATCTGTACAGGCACTCCACAAGGAGTAGGTAAACTTTCCTCATTTGATGAAATAGAATTATATCTCAAAAATAAATTAATTTCAGAAATAAAAGTCAAATGAATCATCAAATACTGATCTTTTTCATCGTTTCATTTTTTTAGTCATCTCACCAGGACCGGATATGACCCTTATCATTGATAATGCAACGAGGCTGGGAAAAAGAATGCATTTGCTAACGTTTTAGGATTGTGTACAGCAACATATGCGCATGGCGCATTTTCCATATTAGGTGTATCAGCAATTGTTCTCAACAACAAAACGCTCTTTTTTTTAGTAAAGCTCATGGGTGGCTGCTATTTATTATATATGGGCGTTAAATCGATTAAATCTGGAATTAACACCTTAAACTCAAAAGAAATAGTATCCAAAAACGAACAGAATACTGAGGGTAAAGTAAAGTTTTTAACCAGCTACATGGATGGTTTTATGGCACAAATACTCAATCCTAAAGTATCCATGTTTTATATCGTAGCCTTCCCCAAATTCTTATCTTCTGGCGGTAACATTCAAAAAGGCTTTGAACTTGTCACGATACATTCCTTTAATATATTTGCGTGGTTTACTTTAATGACCATTTTTATATCATTCGCAAGCGCCACTTTAAAAAAGAAAAAAATAAAAGGGTGTATTAATATAGCAACAGGAACAGTTTTATCACTATTTTCTTTTTTCATTTTCTTTGGATAACACTTCCTCCTTGATAAGAGCTTGTAAAGCTAAGAGACCACTCTTTTCGTGATTCTGTCTATCGCTGTGAATAATCCAACCTCTAAGAGAGTTTATACAATCGTCCATTCTTTCTTAATTTTCTCTGTAAAACTGAATAACGCTGCTTTTCTCTCTCATAGTCTAAAGACCTTTTGTATAAACAATGTGAGTTTTTCGCAATATTTTATCAATATCTAAACGAAATTCTTATTCATCACTTTAGAAGAAAGAAGCTAAACTACTCCTCTTTTCCTTTATGAAAAAAGGAACTCCTTTTCACTTATGATAGCATCATACTGATTATAAAGTCATAAAAACGCCTAACAAGTTTTTGAAATAACTTTAAAGAACCATTCTATCGAGACCTTTCCATGAGCCATTTATTCGTTATTAAAACAATAAAAAGCCCTCTATTCAAATATCTCTCATGTTATTTAAGAGAAAAACAATCTCTTTTTTCAAAACCATCTTCTTTTTTTATCCACACAAAATCATAAAAAACGTTTTTTTCCTTTACACCTTATTTATATCATGCTTCGATACGAAACAATGCCTTTTTTAGTGTCATTTAGTTTCAAAATAATTCAAAGGGAACCCCAAAAAAATGAACTATGAACAAAATTTAAAAGATGATCCTCAGAAGAAACTACAACGTGGCCTAGATAACCGTCACGTACAACTTATAGCCCTCGGTGGGGCTATTGGAACAGGGCTCTTCATGGGATCAGGAAAAACAATTAGTGTAGCTGGCCCTTCCATCATAATAGTTTATGCCATTATCGGTTTTGCTCTATACTTTGTCATGCGCGCTATGGGAGAATTATTGCTTTCTAATTCGCAATACCGATCTCTTATTGATTTTTCAACCGATATGCTAGGACCAGGAATCGCTTTTTTTGTTGGCTGGAGCTATTGGTTAAGCTGGATTGTAACTGGAGCTGCAGATATTATTGCCATCATCGCTTATATGCACTTTTGGTGGCCAACTCTCAATCCATGGATTGTTGTTTTTGCTTGCATTGGTTTCTTTTTAATCTTTAACCTCCTTGCCGTGAAACTGTTCGGTGAACTTGAATTCTGGTTTGGTCTTATCAAAGTTGTAGCAATTCTAGCATTAATCATTGTTGGATTTTATATGATCTCTACAGGCTTTACCTCTCCAAATGGTACTGTGGCCTCTCTCAGTCACGTATGGAACGATGGAAATATGTTTCCTCGAGGAATTACAGGTTTTTTTGCTGGATTTCAAATTGCCATTTTTTCTTTTGTTGGTATAGAAATTGCTGGAACAACGGCCGCTGAAGTCAAAGAACCTAAAAAAGTTCTCCCCAAAGCAATTAATGCAATACCGGTTCGTATTGTACTCTTTTACATCTTTTCTCTCGCTGTAATCATGTCAGTCACACCTTGGGATCAAATTGTTCCAGATACAAGTCCTTTTGTCTCAATGTTTTGGCTCGCAGGCATTCCTATAGCTGCTGGTTTGGTCAACTTTGTCGTTCTCACGTCAGCGGCCTCTTCAGCAAATAGTGGTATTTTTTCGACTAGCCGTATGATATACGGGCTTGCAACACAAAAAGGAGCTCCTCCAATTTTAGGCAAGCTTTCCAAATACCATGTTCCAGCCAATGCTCTATTCTTTTCCTGCCTATGTATTTTAATAGGTTACACAATTGCATCATCATCTCCAAGCATCATAAGTGCGTTTACAATTGTGACAAGTATTTCAGCGATTGCATTTTTATTCGTATGGTCCGTAATTTTGATTAGCTATATTGTGTATCGTCGCAATCACCCTCATCTACACACTGAATCCATCTACAAAATGCCGGGAGGTAGCATTATGTCCGGGATTATTTTAGTTTTTTTTGCTTTCATGCTCTATTTGTTGACATTAGAACATGATACCCTAACAGCCTTAAAATACAGTATCTTTTGGTTTATTTTCTTAGGCATAATGTATTTTATATTTATAAGAAAAAAAATTGCTCCTCAAAATAAATAAGATCATAAAAAAACATCTCAAAAAAGGGTAACTTTAGTTTACCCTTTTTCTACTTAACCTCCCCCTCATACCTCAAAAGAAGAGAATTTCCTTCAAGGCCGTTTTGTAAACAATGCGGACTGTTAAGGGCAATACTGCTGATCCATAGTTCACCTACATAAGGCTCTAAGGGCAAACTCTATCCTGAATACTGACCACACATTACTAAAAATACCGAATGTGTACAATTTTCTATGCCTTATCACTACTCTACACAATAGTGTTGTGCAGCATAATACGATAAGACACGAGCTATCCTATAAAGAATTTTCTATAAACTTTAACTACATTGTATAATAAAAAAGTTTTATTTAAAAATATATTTTATTTTTAAATAAACTATAATTTATTATTTTTTAAAAC
>NZ_CAHOYM010000034.1 GCF_903679515.1 Bartonella gabonensis | reverse complement strand
GATGAAAGATTCTCAAGTGGATGCACCAAACCTTAAGGAAAAACATTCCGATTGTAACTTATTTTTGACAAATATAAAAAGTGTCCTCTGTAAAATTACTTATAATGGATAAAAAAAGTGTATGACGGCTCATTTTGTTGAATCATTTAATGAAAGGAAATATTTTCTACGCTGTTGATGTTTTGTTCCATTGACAAGATTGCTGTTTTCTTATGAAAGAGCTTATAGAAGTATCCAAAAAGATTAAGTCATTTTCTTGATTTTTGCTTGAGAATTAAAGAAAGCTATAGGAATGTGGAAAGTTATTTAACCCTCCAGAGGGCAAAAGGCGTGGGGTTTAGGTTGTTTTATGCGTTTTAAGTTTTTGAGGATTTGGGCTTAAATCGAAGTATTATTGCTAAGTCTTCTATTGATCTGATTGTGAGTTTTAGATTTTTCATTTTAAATGATAAGGACCCATGAGAAATCTTGAAACTAAAGAGATTTTACGACATATTACTTCTTTTCATAAAGAAGCGAAAAGGGAAGTGATTTAATGCATTTAAAAAATGCATAATAGGTGCCTAATTTTATGAATGAACAAACAAGAGTTATATTCTAATTTACATGAATTTGTCAGAGTGCTTATCAATGTAAATAATAAAATATTTTAGGGAGTCTATGAATGACTGACAAAAACCAGATTGAGAAAGCGGTGTCGTTGGTTGAAGCGGCAAGGCGTTCTGGTGCAGATGCTGCTGATGCTGTTATTGTTCATGCACATTCCACCAGTGTATCTGTTCGTTTTGGGAAAGTTGAATCGACAGAATCAGCTGAGAGCAATGATTTTACTCTAAGGGTTTTTGTTGGAAAAAAAGTGGCAAGTGTTTCGGCTAATTTGGCATCTTATCCGCAAGAACTTGCAGAACGTGCTGTTGCGATGGCTAAAGCTTCTCCTGATAGTTTATTTGAAGGTTTGGCAGATAAAGAATATTTGGTTAAGCAGCCTAAAGATCTTGATCTTTTTGATGACTTTGTACCAAACAGTCATTTTTTAACAGAAGATGCTTTAAGAACAGAAGCGGCGGCTCTTGATGTTAAAGGCGTGAGCAATTCTGGCGGCGCTGCAACAGCTTATGGCCGTAGTGGATTTATTCTTGTGACCAGCGATGGTTTTTGTGGATCCTACCACTCCAGTTGCTTTTCGCGTTCTTGCAGTGCTCTTGCGGGAGAAGGGACACAGATGGAGCGGGATTATGATTATACAACAGCCTTACATTTTTCTGATTTAGAGGCCGCAGAAATTGTGGGAAAGAATGCAGGGCTTGGTGCTGTTCGACGTAGGGGGGCCGTTCGTGCTGCGACAGGAGGCGTTGATGTTATTTTTAATCCGCGTACGGCTCGTGGAATTGCGGGGCATATCGCATCTATGGTCAATGGAGCTTCTGTGGCTCGTAAAACGAGTCTTTTACAGGACTTCTTAGGCAAGGCAGTGATGAAGGCTGATGTTAATGTAACAGATCAACCTTTGCGATTACGTGGAAATGCTTCTCATCCTTTTGATGGAGAAGGGGTAGAGGGGCAAGCACTCAATATTATTGAAAATGGTATTTTGAAAAATTGGCTTCTTTCATCCTCTACAGCACATGAATTGGGGCTTAAAACAAATGGACACGGTGTGCGTTCGGGGTCATTGGTGCAGCCGACAAGTACAAATTTTGCTATTGAACCGGGTTTAGTATCGCCTTGCGATATGATAAAAGATTTAGGAAGTGGATTTTATGTGACAGAATTATTCGGTCATGGCATTGATTTTATTACCGGTCAGTATAGTCGGGGTGCTTCTGGTTTTTGGATTGAAAATGGTGAAATTGCTTATCCGGTGAGTGAAGTAACACTAGGTTCTGATTTGCTTCATATGTTAGCACATTTAACACCTGCCAATGATATTGATCGGCGTTATGGGACAGCGGCTCCAACATTGTTAATTGAAGGGATGACACTTGCAGGAAAATAACATGCATCATTCTTCTGATTTAAATCTTTTGCGTGACGTTTGTCGAGAGGCAGGAGATTTAGCAATGCGGTATTTTGGATGCACGTTGGATGTTTGGATTAAAGAGGGCAATTCACCAGTCAGTGAGGCAGATTTTGCTGTTGATCATTTTTTAAAAGAGAAGCTTCTTGGAGCACGTCCAAATTATGGATGGATTTCAGAAGAAACAAAAGATAATCGAGAACAAAAAAGTTATGAACGCTCCTTTGTGGTTGATCCTATTGATGGAACACGAGGCTTTCTTTCTGGTAGTCCTTATTGGTGTATTTCTGTTGCTATTATTGAGAAGGGGCGTCCTATTGTGGGTGTTCTACAATGTCCGGCTCAAGGAGATGTTTATGCAGCTGTCACGGGTGGAGGGGCGACATTAAATGGGATAAAACTTCCTCGTTTAGCCTTTCAGGTTCATCGAAAATATAAAATTTCTCTCGATAAATCGCTCGCACAAAAATTACCAGATGATTTTCGCAATCGAGTTAGTTTTTATCATTATCTCCCTTCTCTTGCTTATCGTATTGTTCTTGTTGCTCAAGATGAGATCGATGTCGTCTTAGTTCGTCCGAATTGTCATGAATGGGATATTGCTGCGGCTGATCTTATTTTGCAGGAGTGTGGGGGACGTTTTTTATCGCTTGATGCTTCTTTACTATCTTACGGAATTGAACCTTATCAATATGGACTTTTAATTGCTGGTAAAAATAATTGCTGTCAGGATATGATAGATGTTGTTCATCAAGCAAAGTTAGTTTAATCACATAGAAACGCGCTAAAATTATCTAAATGATATGGAGGCACATATGACTGAAGCCAACAAAAAAAAACAATATTTACACCTTGTATTTGGTGGTGAATTAAAAAACCTTAAGAGTAATCAATTTAAGAATCCTGATGATTTAGATGTGGTTGGTATTTTTTCAAGTTATCAATCCGCTCAAGAAGCATGGCAGGCAAAAGCGCAAAGCAGTGTAGATAATGCATTACAACGTTATTACATCGTGGATTTGCATCAGTTTCTTGATACTGAAACAGGCAATGCAGAGTAAAGCTTGAATATTTGGTCATTATATTTGCTATCTTACGCTTGTTTATCATACTCTCTCAGAGGGGGGGCTTTACGAGAAACAAAATATCCTAGAGCAAAACGCTATTATTGTTGTAAACTCTATGCGTTCTTAAGAAAATATCTGTCACGGCGTCAAATCCATTTCATTATGGTATTCGCGCAAGATATAAATCCATTATTGTATCACCATCTTTCATGCTTAAATATGAATAAAAATGTTTTTCTTACACCATTGTACACTTTGCGAGCTCAATATATTAGAATAAACTTTAGCACTTGAGATAGGGCATAAGAGGCATTATTATTGTTTTTTCAGTATTTTTTATCTATCCCCCTTCACCTGTGGTGCGTAAGCAAAATGTTTTGATTGCTTTAAATAGAAGAGCTTTACGATATTCAGGAGCAAGTTACGCAATAGTAAATCATTATACATCAATATATTGCCTGATTATACGAATGTCTTGTGATTTAAGTTTCTGGATTTGATGTCAGAATGCGTAAAAGAGTTCAAAAAAGAGTCACTGCATTTTAAAGCGCCTTTGTAAAATATAGCATTTACAGATGATAAGATGGTTTGCACAAATTTTTATTGTGAAAGCAATGAAGTATATCCCTTTATTTATAAGATAAATTTAGATGACAATTGCAAAGGCACAAAGGTAAAGATCATTCATTGATTATCGCTTTTTTGCATAAGTAGTATTATATTGTAATTTTCTTTGTTCTCAAATTGAGAACGTTGTTGCTCTATTTTTCTTGGTTGTGCGAAGTAAAAAAGGAAAATACGGCATTTACAAAACAGTGTAAATTTAACATTCTTGTGATTGGAATAGAACAATGTAGAGTATATCACTTTCATAAAAAAAATCTGAGTATTATTAACATTTAAAATGCCTTTAAATCTGAAAAATATGGCTATGAATGTGAATATTTCTATATGGAAGAGTAGAGAAAGCAGGAAAAGAGACATTTTATAGTAAAGGAGCGGTCTATTCTATTGTATTTTGTGTATATGCTATTCTTATAGGAAAATTTAAAAAAAGATGGGGATAAAATTACATTGTCTTTTCCTTTAGTGTCTTAAACTTTCTTATGGGAGAAATGTTTTTTATCCAAGATATGGATGGTATAAAAAAATATGGATGTAAACCAATAGTATTGATAAATTTTTTAACAAAATAAGCTTATAGATATTTTAAAACAGCTGGATGAGGTGATTTTAAATGGTAGAATTAAAGGCACATGCRGCTCTTTTAACCTATCGGATTATTGGCTTTTGCTTATATCCTGTTATCCCTTTTTATTTGTTTTTTCGTGCTATTCGTAGAAAAGAAGAGTGGTGTCGCAAAAAAGAGCGTTTAGGTAAAAGCTCTCTTCTACGCCCCCAAGGTTCGTTAGTTTGGTTACATGCAGCAAGTGTGGGAGAAACACTTGCGCTTGTTCCACTTATTAATCATATTTTATCATTAAAAATCAATGTATTGTTGACAACAGGGACTGTGACATCTTCCTCTCTTGTGAAAAAACATTTTGGTAATCGTTTGATTCATCAATATGCTCCTTTGGATTTAGATTTTGTAGTGCGGCGTTTTATTCATCATTGGAAACCTGATCTCGTTTTGATTTGTGAATCAGAAATTTGGCCTTTGCGTATTAAAGAACTTGCCAAAATGCGTATTCCACAGATTTTGGTTAATGCCCATATGTCTGAACATTCTTTTAAAGCTTGGCAAAAACGACGTGTTCTTGCCAAACAGATTTTTAAGGATATTGATTTGGCGATTAGTCAGAACGAAAAAGATGTCATTTATTACCACACACTTGGCGTAAAATCTGTTACGTTTTCTGGTAATCTCAAGGCGGATGTTTTTTTGGTTGAAAATCAAAAATTACTGGCACGTTATCGTAGTGCTATCGGCAACCGCCCCGTTTGGGCAGCTATTTCAACCCATGAAGGGGAAGAGGAGATTGCTTTTGAGGTTCATAAGATTGTTAAAAATTATTTGCCAGATTTATTGACAATTAT
Source organism: Bartonella gabonensis (assembly GCF_903679515.1). Classification (GTDB taxonomy): domain Bacteria; phylum Pseudomonadota; class Alphaproteobacteria; order Rhizobiales; family Rhizobiaceae; genus Bartonella; species Bartonella gabonensis. Next base: position 12,233 of record NZ_CAHOYM010000034.1, on the reverse strand, counting down.
TGTGCCTCGTCATCCTAAACGTGTAGAAGACCTTATCAAAAAATGTGATAATCAGAGTTTACATTTTATTCGGAGAAGCAGAAATGCTATTCCAGATATGAACACCGACATTTTATGGGGAGATACGATTGGAGAAATGGGACTTTTTCTTCGCTTATCGAAAGTTTCTTTTGTTGGTAAGTCGTTATGTGGAAAGGGTGGACATAATCCATTGGAATTGGCTTTGCTTGGCTCTGCTATTTTAACGGGGCCTCATATTTCAAATTTTCAAGAGATGTTTGAACAATTTTTAACGCGTGATGCAGCATGCATGGTTCAAGATACAAAACAGCTTGCGATTTTGGTGTATAAGCTTTTAACAAATGAAACATTGCGACAAGAAATGGTTGATAAGGCTCATGAGGTAGCAACAGGTATGGCAGGTGCACTTGAGCGCACATTAAAGATTTTAGATCCCTTTTTACAACCCCTTGTCATACAAACAGGTTTACGTTAGCGTTAGGGTGGATATGCATATTAATGCCCCCCATTTTTGGTGGAAAAATAAAAATTTTTTGCGTTTTTTATTAGCTCCAGTTTCATGGGGATATGGTTATTTTTCACGTCGTTTTATGGCAAGACAGCCTCCCGTGATTGATCTTCCGGTTTTATGTGTTGGAAATTTTACATGTGGTGGTACGGGTAAAACACCGGTTGTTATTGCTTTTGCCAAAGTGGCTAAAGAACTTGGTTTTGTCCCTGGTGTTGTATCACGTGGTTATGGTGGAGCCGTTAAAGGAGTGCGTCTTGTAAATGAGAAATATGACACTGCACGCGATGTTGGAGATGAGGCCCTTTTACTGGCACGGCATGCTTTTGTCGCTGTATCGGCTAATCGTTATGCAGCGGCACAACGGCTTCAGCAAGAAGGATGTAATCTTATTTTAATGGATGATGGCTTTCAAAGCCGCCGCCTTTATATGGATTATGCGTTACTTGTTGTTGATGCGATACGTGGTTTTGGTAATGGAGCAGTCTTTCCATCAGGGCCTTTACGTGTACCATTAAAAACGCAATTTTCTTTTATGGATAGCGTTTTATTGATTGGTCCCTCGGATGCGCGTGATAATGTTACTTTTCTTGTTACGCGTACTGGAAAGCCTTTGTATCGTGCTCATCTTAAGGCAAGTGCTTCTGATGAGGTTGCAGGAAAATCATTTTTGGCATTTGCCGGTATTGGTAATCCATATAAATTTTTTCAATCCATTAAAGAATTGTCTGGTCATGTGGTGCAAACTTATAGCTATCCAGATCATTATTTTTTTACCGATAAAAATTTAACAAGCCTTGTACAAAAAGCTCAAATGCACAATTTATGGTTAGCAACAACGGCTAAAGATTATATCCGTATACAGACAATTCATAAGCAAAAAGATTTGAAAAATCTTATTGTTTTTGATGTGGATGTTGACTTTGTTGAAAAAGATTTTTGTCGTATGCTCCTTGAGGAAGTCATGACTCGCTTTAGAAAACGTTCTTATGAATTTTCTTCGCCGAAAGACAAAGGCTAAATTTATAAGCTTTTAAAGGTCTATTTTTCTTGTGTTTCTAACAATTTCTTGAGATATGGATTGCATTCAAGTTCACGGTGATAAGAAATTTCACAACTGGCATATGCTTCCTGGCGGTGATGATTCCAATATTTTAAATCATCTATAGGGATTTTTTGTCCGCTAACGGCGCAAATGGTATAAGTTCCATATTCCACAATGTCATATCCGTTATTAGAATAATGAACTTTTGCTTCGCGTTCACCATTAGAAAACATTTTCTACAGTTCCTTTCTACTTGACATTATTATTCAAAATTATTCAAAAAATGCCATAAGATATATTATAAAGTCGAGAGTTAATTAAAAAATATTTTTCTGGTCTAAAGTGATTAGCGTTTATTTTCTGCCAAAAAGCCGTTCTATATCTGCTAATTTAAGTTCAATATAAGTAGGGCGTCCATGATTACACGTACTTGTATTGGGCGTTGCCTCCATTTGTCGTAACAGTGTATTCATTTCTTCGGGGTGTAAAAGGCGCCCTGATCGTATTGATCCGTGACAAGCCATCGTTGCTGCAACATAATCAAGCATTGCTTTTAAATTGTTTGTTGTATCATACTCAGCAGCTTCATCTGCGAGATCTTTAATAAGGGCTTGCACGTTGATCTCTCCCAACATGGAAGGCGTTTCACGTACAAGAATTGCACCAGGTCCAAATGGCTCTATTCCTAATCCAAATTTTTGCAAAGCATCTTTGTGTGTTAAAAGACAGGTTGCTTCCTCTTCAGAGAGTTCTACAATTTCAGGAATCAGTAATAATTGTGAAGGTAGTGGTTTGGCATAAAGTGCATTTTTGAGTGCTTCATAAACCAATCGTTCGTGCGCAGCATGCTGATCAACGATAATCAAACTATCTTGAGTTTGGGCGATAATATAGTTTTTATGGATTTGTGCTCTGGCTGCGCCTAGAGGATAAGATAACTCTTCTAATGAAGGGATAGTGCTTGGAATGTAGGTAGCACTACTTGGTGTATTTAAGCCCTCCATAATAGGAGTGGCATCTTCTTTTAAACCAAAAAAACAGGTGCTATCCAACGGTTTGTGAACCATTGAAGCAGCGGCAAAGTGATGAGGCTGCGGGCTGTAAGAAAAGGATTGGTGAGCATTTTTAAAATGGCCCAAAGATTGTTGTGTCAATGGTTTTTGTGTTTGAAAAGCTGTGAGCATTGCTTCAGAACGGGTTGAAGTAGGACGAATACCAGATTGCTGCAATGCTTCACGAATGGCTCCAACGATTAAACCACGAATTAATCCTGGATCACGGAATCGTACATCAGCTTTGGCTGGATGGACATTAACATCAACCTCAGCAGGTGGGAGATCAATAAAAAGAATAGCGACAGGATAACGATCCCGTGTCATGACATCCGCATAAGCACCGCGAATTGCACTCCATAGAAATTTATCACGCACAGGACGCCCATTAACATAAGCAAATTGATGAAGGCTGTTATTTCGGTTGAAAGATGGCAAACAAGCAAACCCCGTTAAGCGCACGGATTCGCGTTCAGCATTCAGTGCGATGCTGTTAGGGGCAAATTCTTTTCCCATAATTTGGGTAATACGTTGTAATTGTCCTTGAGTGTTATTTTCTGTTGCAGACAGTTCCATCGATGTTCTGTCTAGTCCTGAAAGAGAAAAGCGGATATGTGGAAATGCGATAGCAATTCGCTTAATCATATCACTAATAGCATTTGTTTCAGCCCGATCAGTTTTCATAAATTTTAATCGTGCTGGTGTGACGAAGAAAAGATCACGAACTTCAACAATTGTTCCCAGATTTGCAGCTGCTGGTTTGGGTCCTACAATTTTTCCTGCAATAACGGAAATTTCAGCAGCATTCTCAGCTTCTTTTGTTCGTGAAATGAGTTTAAGTTTAGCAACAGAACCAATAGAGGGGAGGGCTTCTCCTCTAAACCCAAGAAAGCAGATATTGTGCACATCATCGGTAATCTTTGAGGTACAATGGCGAGAAACGGCTAAAGTTAACTGATCAGCAGGAATCCCACAACCGTTATCACAGACTTTGATAAAATTTTTTCCACCATTTGCTGTAATAATTTCAATGCGCGTTGCACCAGCATCAATAGCATTCTCAACAAGTTCTTTGACAACATTTGCTGGCCGTTCAATAACTTCACCAGCGGCGATTTGATTAATAATATTTTCGCTAAGATGGCGTATAATCATAATAAATTCTAACAGGATTCTTAAGGGTTTATCGAAAATTATGATAACAACATTTGTACAACATTCAAGAATGAGAGGTATTATTTCTAAACGCTTCTTATTATTTTTTGAGAGCGTATTATACTAAATGTTTTTCATTATTCGAAGTATTAACAAATTACTTGGAAAAAATAATTTTTATCATCCTAAAATAACTTGCACCAATTTATCATCTAGGTCAAAAAAGAAACAGTGTAAAAAGGGAAGGCAAAATATATGGCGCGTATAAGCGGTGTTTTAGCAGATAGTGATATACAAGTTTTGATTGATAATAACTTTCTGAAAGCTCACAGGCCGTTTGATAAATCGCAAATACAACCAGCAAGCCTTGATCTTCGTTTAGCGGAAAAAGCTTATCGTATACGTGCTTCCTTTATGCCGGGTCTTGAAGCAAAAGTTTCAGATAAGCTTGAACGGTTAAAGTTGCATGAGTTTGATTTACGAGATGGAGCTGTTTTGGAAACTGGGTGTGTTTATATTGTTCCGCTTTTGGAAAATTTGGCCTTACCAGAATTTTTATCTGCTATTGCCAATCCCAAAAGCTCTACGGGACGATTAGATATTTTTACACGGGTCATTACGGATAATGCTCAAGAGTTTGATAAAATTTGTGCTGGTTATCATGGTCCGCTTTATCTGGAAATTAGTCCACGAACATTTCCGGTTTTGGTTCGTACTGGCTCGCATTTATCACAGCTTCGATTTAGAAAAGGGCAAAGTTATTTAAATGAAGTTGAGCTGCATGCTTTGCAAAGACAAGAAACGTTGATATCGGATGATCTTCCTAATATTAGCGCTGGTGGTATTGGGCTTTCCATTAATTTAAAAGGAGACGAAAACGGGCTTATAGGTTATCGTGGTAAACATCATACAAGTGTTATTGATATCGATAAACGTTCTGTTGCTCACGTTTTAGATTTTTGGGAACCTCTTTTTGATCGTGGTCAAAGGGAGCTGGTTCTTGATCCTGATGAATTTTATATTTTAGTTTCACGAGAGTCTGTTCATGTGCCTCCGCTTTATGCCGCGGAAATGACTCCTTTTGATCCCTTAGTGGGTGAGTTTAGGGTGCATTATGCAGGCTTTTTTGATCCAGGATTTGGGCATATGAAAGCGGGTGGTAAAGGGGCAAGAGCGGTTTTAGAAGTGCGGAGTCATGAAGTTCCTTTTATCTTAGAGCATGGTCAAATTATTGGTCGTTTGGTCTATGAGCATATGCTTAATCGACCTTCAATCCTTTATGGACATGATATTGGGTCACATTATCAAGCACAAGGTTTAAAGTTGTCCAAGCATTTTAAATGAGCTAAAAACTGTGAATTTTGATAAAATGCATGCAAGGAATGTATTTTAAGTGAGAATTTGTTCTTCATAAAATTGATGCCATGCATTCTATTTTCAGTTTTAAAAGGTATGGCTGTCCTTGCATTTTAAAGGATATAAGAGGTATTTTTACGTCTTTTTAATAGTTTTTATCCATACGAGCTCCGTTTATGACGAGCAAAAGAATAGTGTCAATGATTTCGTCGTAAAAAGATCTAACATGCATATGTATTATTATAACAAATCAATAAGTTAATAAAATTCGATATAACAATAACGACTTCGCTTTTCAAAACAAACATACAAGACTTAGATGCTGATATTAGCTTCATTTTATAGAGTTTAAATGCCTAGTATATTTTATTTTGGTATGAAACTTAGCATGAAAAGCCAATAAATAATTTTCCACTACAGTTTGGTAATAGTTTTTTTAATGAATAATGTTCTAATTTTAGGAACTCATTTATAGTCTTAAGACATAATATCTCCGGAGGAATTATTAGAGAGGAAGGTCTTTTATTCCTATAAAGATTAAAATTTTTTATATTCTATGTGAATGAGATACTGTTGAAATTTTATGAATACGTAACAGGTGTGATTTTAAAATATGCATATGAGAAAATTTTTTGATGTACGTGACAGCTTTATTTCCAGTATTCATAAATGTTTTTTTAGCTTTTTGGGGAGAGGGGAGATTATAAGTTTATACTTAATGAATATAGACTCTCTATTCTTATAAAGGACAATGTAAATAATCTTTGGAGGGAGAGACGGCTTTAAATTACAACAAACCAACAGGTGAAGTAATAACTTTCGAAGAGGTATATGCTCACAGAAAGTATAACACTTAAATTGCGCATGAGCAATGGATGAGTGAATACGTTATTGGTTCTATTCCATGTTGTGAGGTTTTAAATTTGGAAAAGAGAAAGAAAGGCGTTGTTTTTATCAATTAGTTTTTTTAGAAAGTTGCAATCCCTGTTACCTCTATCTATTTAATAGAGTGTTTTGGGAAGATATCAAATAGGAGGTTCTGGGGGGTCTCATATGTTTTAGGATGTCTTCTTTTTTCATTTAGGAACAATGGTGCTATCAATGATTATTTCTTCAACATTTGATTATCGCAAGGCCGCAAAGCGTCGTCTTCCTCCCTTTCTTTTTCACTATATTGATGGTGGGGCTTATGCTGAAGAAACGATGCGACGTAATTGTACTGACCTTCAAACAATTGCACTGCGTCAAAGGATTCTAAGGCAAGTTGGTAGAGTTGATCTTTCAATCAAGCTTTTTGATCAGACACTTAATTTACCGATTGTTCTTGCACCTGTTGGGCTAACGGGCATGTATACACGTCGTGGTGAGGTACAAGCTGCGCGTGCAGCCGTTGCAAAAGGGATTCCTTTTACTCTATCTTCTGTTTCAGTTTGCCCTATTGCAGAAGTGCAGGAAGCAGTTGGAGATGCATTTTGGTTTCAACTTTATGTTCTCAAAGATCGCGGCTTCATGCGTGATGCATTAGAACGCGCTTGGTTAGCTGGTGTACGCACGTTGATCTTTACAGTTGATATGCCGGTTCCAGGGGCACGTTATCGTGATGCGCATTCGGGGATGTCTGGTCCTTATGCTGGATTACGCCGTTTTTTACAAGCTTTTATGCATCCACATTGGGCTTGGAGCGTTGGTGTTATGGGGCGCCCCCATGATCTTGGAAATGTTTCTACCTATCTCAAAAAGAAAATTGCACTGGATGATTATGTTGGCTGGCTTTGTGCAAATTTTGATCCATCAATTGGTTGGCATGATCTACAATGGATTCGTAACTTTTGGAAGGGAAAAATGATTCTGAAAGGCATTCTTGATCCAGAAGATGCACGAGAGGCAGTACAATTTGGTGCTGATGGTATTGTTGTTTCCAATCATGGCGGGCGCCAACTCGATGGTGTCTTATCAACGGCGCGGGCATTGCCTGCAATTACAGATGCTGTAAAGGACCATTTGACTATTTTAGTGGATTCTGGTGTTCGTTCTGGACTTGATGTTGTACGCATGATCGCACAAGGTGCAGATGCTGTTATGATTGGTCGTGCTTTTGTTTATGCGCTTGCAGCAGCAGGTGAGAAAGGTGTTACTCACCTGCTTGATCTTTTTGCCAATGAAATGCGAGTTGCTATGACACTGACTGGTGCTCGGACAATCAAAGAGATTACACACAAGAGTTTAGTGAAGACAGATGTTTTTAAGCAATGAAAGCAATATGTTATACTGCTTTTAGAAAAAGAATTTTTTAATAAAAGAGCATCATTGTATATTTAAAAGATATGTTGACAGTTAACATTAAAGAACAAGGTCAAAATCTCTTTTATAAAATAATAAAAAATGCCAAATAACTATAATAATAGTAAAAAAATCTTAATAAAAATCAAAGCAGAAAAATCACAAATAACACTTCATAAATCTGTTATCCACTTTGTTAAAACTCATTCTAAGGATAAAAAGTAACAAGCGCTACGATTAAAGGCATAACAACTGTTGATATAGAAAACATAGATATAAATAATGCTGTTAACATTTTTCCCTCTTATTTATAAAAATATAATACGTTCATTAATGTTTTTTCATATTATCGTAAAACTATAAATTTATAAATTACATTTAGTTTTATTTTAAAATAAAATTAAACACGTATAATATATAACTAATTTTATTTAAAAAATCAAGATGCATTATTGATAATCTATAAATTATGATAAAAAAATAAATTATATTATATAATCTCTATAGTATTTATGTTTTTTTATTGAATAATGTATTATATGGATATAATATTTTATAGAAGATATTTTTAAACAATAAAAATACAGTATAATATCTTTTAAAAATACGTTCATTAGAAAGCAAGACAATGCGATTTAATGTTTTATATCAATAAATTATTATTGTTTGAACTGGCGAGCATATTAAAACACAGTGTAATGTTTTTTGTATCTTATGTCATTGCTAACACAGTTTTCGTTATACCTTCTCGACTTATTCCATAAGTTGCCAAAACATCCCATTTGCTTCCATTACAGAGTGGCGCATCCGGTATTCCTAGCAATACAAATTTGCAGATAATATTCTGTTCGATAAGTAATTTCGCAATTGCTTCTCCAAGTTTCCCATGAATGCTATGCGCTTCACAAACAACGACAGATCTGTGTGATTTACAGAGTTCTAATACAAATGTATCATCTAAAGGTTGGATTGTTGGTACACTTACAACTGTTGATATAATTTCATATTTTTTGCGTTCAGTGATCGCATCAAGACAAATCTGAACAGTCTCCCCAGTAGCAAGGAAGAGAATCTCTTTTCTCTTATTGATAACAGGAGTTGTAGTGATATCGATTTTTGCAGCATTACTTAAAGCATTATTATGAATTTTTTTAACAATGTGCTTTTTAAAACCTATATAAATGGGCGCAGAATTACTGAGAGTAGAAAGATTGTAATTTTTGTTTGATTGAATTATGACTCCGTCAGTAATTGAAGAATATTTACTTTATCGTTGAGTGAAAAAGAAAAGTTTTTTCTCTTTTAATAGAGTATGGGTTATCACCTAGCCAACAGAGGTAATTTGCAAGCAACCTGTTTGATGTAAGACAATTTAACATCGCGGTCATTTTATTATCACGTGAAGCCGTGAGAAGATGGCACGATAGATGAAAAAATATAAAAAAATGATTGGCTATATTTTACGATAAAAAAATTATCATTCTGTTAGTCTCACACCAACTGCTGATATTGGTAACAAAAAAATTATCAAAATTTATTTGAGGATATTTCTCATCGCATGTACATAAAGCCTTTTATCGAGGTATTTTTTTTAGATAGAAATTCATTCTGTTTGCTGAAGTCGGCAAAAATCTCTCAAGTGATGTCGTAAACTTTTGGGAGGATGTTATAACACCACGGTCCTCCTTTCATAAAAACTGTTAGCGTTTCAAATGAGCAGCTGTGAAGGGTTTCAACGCTTAATAAAGCAAAATCCAGAAATTCTCACGGATTTAGAAGCGGTTTCAAGGTTTTATATTTACAAGCGATTATTAACGGAAAGGTAGCCAATCGTACGATGAGAGTTGAAACCTGTTGTCGCGGGGCGGTTTAATCTTTTCCAATTTGAAGGCGTGCTAAAACTTATTGACTACCCTTTAATAAGTATTCACATTAAACATTTAAGTTGTTTGTTTTTATTGTACGTTATGAACGTTACAACATCTTGTTTTATTTTGACGCACCTTATTGTGGCATCGAAAGTTATTACGGAAAGGATTTGTATCCGCGGGAAAATTATCAGATGATGGCATGGGTTTTGCATAAATAAAAGGAAAGTGCCATTTGTCTTTAAAAAATATGCTAAAAGTTCGAAAAACTTTCAGTGAACTTTATAAAAGAGATTATACTATCTCATACAGATTGCTCTTCAAATAATACAATTGCTGTTAACGAATGAGGCATCACCAATTTTGATTTCTAAAACAAAGAAATAACATACATTACAGGTTTTTTACTTTTGAAAGTTTGTTGAGAATCCTTAGGTTCTATAAAACATCGAAATTTTTCTAGCACGTTACGAATAAATCTAAAAAATATATTAAATATAAAAAATGCTACAACATGTTAGCAGAAATGGCTTTAGAAATGAGAAACAAAGTGTCTAAAGATGTGCAAGGACGCATTGCGACATATCATTTTACAATTTAATAAAAAATAAGAATTAAAGAAAAAATTTTATATCAAAAATTAAAGGAGGTCTAAAGGGTGGGCAAAAAAGGTGAACGGGAAATACGTGAAAAGGTGAATAAGAAGGTAAATGAGGGAAGGGTGTTTCATAGATACATAAGTGGCATTTGTAAGGGCATTGCCTCAAGGTAAATATTGTGATGGGGTAGAAATGTGGTTGAATATTTGAAAAGACAATATGCGCCCTTGGTTATTTCATTATAGATATTATAATAAGTGCCGTAACATGAAGTTTGATCTTATCACAAGACTTTCTTTAAAAGAAGTACAAAAGTTTGCAAGACATTAATAGTGATATTCTCAAAGAAAGTAATGATCCTATTGTCTTTCGAGAACAAACTATCTTAAAGCAGCAAAACAATATTTTTCAAGAAATCGTGCTGGCGACTTTTGAAAGTAAAAAAGCTAAGTTAAAAAATGAAGGCAAAAATGAGCGTTGGCTATCTCCATTGGAGTTGCATGTTATTGCACAGATAGGAAGTTTACCTATAGAAAAATTAACAGCCAATATTATCCGCAATTTTTTTGCGCCACTTTAGCATAAAAAAACAGATAGAGTGCGAAAGGATTTACTCTATCTTCAAGAGCATTACGGCAAAAAGCTGAAGCAACGTCATTTATAAATCGCATAAAAAACCAATATTTTTTTACAATTTTGTGGATTATTTTTTATGGACAGATCACTAGACATAATTTTAGTTAAAGATAGCCCTATTTTATATCATCAGATCTTTGAAGGGTAATCCATGGCATATTTTTTCTCTTGTTTTGATAAGATAACAGAAATATCTCTAGAATACAATAATATATTCAACCATTTTACGTAAATATAACCCACTGAATCCTTTATTTAAAGCCAAGCATCACCTTGTCATTACAATTAAACTTAAATCATTCCAAGTAAAGCAAACAGATCATCAAAGTGTTTTAACCCTTTAAGGGATTCTGCTTTTAATTCGAATATACCCACATCTTTCAGTTTTTTTCATTGATGAATGTTTTTAGAGAAATTGTATTTTATCATTTCGCCTTTTGTGTATATTTCCACCCACATAAACGCTCACCTTGTTCGTTATGTTTTAGAATATCTCTTGCCAAATTTGAGCTAATGACATTGATGTCTTGTCGATTCAAATAAATTGGCAGCCATCCAACACAAGAGTTTCGTTCATTCGTTGCGCAACCAGTTAGAAAGCTTAGAGTGCACATCAGCATCACTTTTCTTATTAATCTCATCTTCTATCTCAAGCCGTGTTTTTGCTATCTTAAAAGCTTCTTTTGTTTGTTTTTGCTTTTCAACTTTTTTACCAATGAAAAAGGCTTTTACTAAAGCTATAAAAAACGCTACTACAATTGCTGACGTCATCGTCAGATATTTTTTTATCCATAAGATCATAGGCGGTGTTCCTGAAAACGTTTAGCAATATATACCATCGCTGTACAAGCAGCTAAAACCATAATGCCTGCTAAAGCCCATTGGACAGGACCATTTCCGGCAAAAAGTCCTCCAAGCCCTGAAAAAGAGCCTATAATTGGTGCAAGAGCTTCTATTTTGCAAATCCCCGTTACGCCTTCAGATTCCACAACATGATAATTGGGGGCAACATGAGCCCCTTTTACCCATAACCCTGCTTCGGCTGCTCGACGATTGACAAGACCTTGGACACGTTTTCCTTTTACTCTTGTCCATTTTTGCAATTCAGTTGGTACTGCGTCATATTCACCATTATTAAGCTTTTTTAAAAGTGTAGATTTATAAAAAGCAGTTATTCCTACATTATAGGCAAATGATACTAAAGCTGCGAATTGTTCATCACTTAAAGGAACGGTAACAGCTTTTTCAACAGCAGCTTCATACTGTTTCAAGTCCTGATAAAGGATTTTTTCAGCTTCTTCTTCTGTAATTTGCATGTCTTTATGGACACTTGGAGCGCCAGCTGCATTTGTATGTCCATAACCAATTGTCCATATATCACCGGAATCTTCATAGGCTTCTAAACGTAAGCCCTCCAATTGTTTAATCAGAGTAAGCCCTTCTGTTGATATTTTTCGCATTATTTTTATCCTAAAAAAACCTACACAAAGCAGGATATGAATTCAAAACTTACATCTACTCAACTTTAAAGCACGGAACATTGAAATGGTTTAATTAAGCTAAAGCCACTTTGATAGGTTTTATTAAGACCCATATCGTTTTTTATTCAAATAAAACTCATGTTAATTACTATTAAACTTATAGTAATTAATTTCATTTTTGAGTCTAAATACAATAAATTTAATAAAAAATTTATAAATTATAATCAAATAT
>NZ_CAHOYM010000033.1 GCF_903679515.1 Bartonella gabonensis | reverse complement strand
CCTTCCAGAACAATAACCTCTTTGCTTCTTTAGAAAATTCACATCCTTTGGAAAAATAAAGAGAACAGAAATAAAGAAAAACAATCCCTCAAATAACTAAATGAAAAAAAGCTGTACAAATCTGTACAGCTTTTTTATGCTTGCTTGAGAGGAATAAATTTTAAAGCTCCCAAAAATCCTTACGGCTTCTGTAACCATAATAACCACAAACACTCGAAATAATCGCACCTATCAGACTGCCTAAAAAACCCCACCAACCCATGTGTGTGGCTGTGTTCGTGGCTTTATCAGCTATGTGAAGTGCATCTTTTGCCCGTGCATCAAGCTTTAGAGATAAGCTATCGGCTTGTTGTTTTAGAGCTTTGAGAACTTGTTCCGTTTTTGCCTCTGCTCTTTCATAGAGGTGAACAGCACGGCTGGCCGCTGTTTCTGCATCCCCACGCGACATGCCATTGTTCATCAGGGACTTGATAATACTGCTACGATCAAATCTTGCCGTAAAAGCTTCTATACGGTCAGAAAGACGCTCACCTAGATTTTTTAAAGTGCTGCGATAATGTGAAGGATCATTTTTGAAAGCGGTTATCGCAGAACCAATATCGTTGAGCGCAGCCTGATAGGTTTGTTTCAAACGGTCAGGATTAAGAGCTGGAATATCGCTTTTGTTCAGAAGAGTACGCAACTCATTGCCTAGTTTATCAAAATTAATCCCATTGTCATTTTTTGTTGCAAAAAACTTTTCAAAACTTTCGTTGTTTATTTGGGAAAGCTGGGAAGAGAGGCCATCGACGCTTTGTTCGATCATAGTCGTGCTTTTTCCAAGCGCTTTAGCGCTTAAGTTTGCTGTATATGAAACCACGTGGATGCCTTGGAGAGCCATTAGCAGTGTTATGAGAGCCCAAGTTAAAAAACCATGAAGAGCGCCAGAGATTTCAGCAAAACGCCCAGCTACAAAGCCTCCTAAAGCAAGGCTTATCAGCATAACGATGAGAGAGCCAATGCCCATTGAGAGGAAAGAACCTCTAAAAGGGGAGGACGAGGTAAAGTCCATTTGGCTTAAGCCTAAAGCTGCAATAAGGAAAGAGAAGCAGATTGAGACGGCAAGAGCTGTAATCAGTCCAGCAAAAATCGCTGACCATGAAATAGGTGTATAAAAGAATGAATATTTGGTTTCTAGAGAAGTTTCTTCTAGAAAATTCGTATCGAAAGGTGTTTTTTCAGGAATGCGGGGTTCCATGTTTTATCTCCTTGAATATGCTGGAGATACAATGTCTTTTTGCCAATTATGTTCCAAAGTTTATGGTCCATAATGGATAATTTAACCGCTAAAGGTGAATAGGAAAGATCGAAAGTTCAGATTGAAAACATTATGATCGTGCGTTTTTTTTGAAACTTTTGTTTAAAGTGCGTTTATCGAGCATTTTGGTTGAGCCTAGAAAAGGGGCGTGAAAGAGAGTAAATGGTGGGCTTTACGAGGTCAGCAAACAAAATAATATGGAATGTTTTTTGCTCGTATTTTGTCTCATGACAACATTTTGGTTGATAAATATGCTGATAAGCCATTGTGAAGGGGAATATCTTTCCTAAATGCGCGCAGACTTTGTCTATAAGAGCAATATATAAGAGTGCTTTCTTTGTGTTGTCAGAATTGTATTGTTTTGACAAATGCTTTTCTTTTTGATTGTATAAAAAAGTTTAAAGACAGATCGTATTAGGATATAAAATGTTTTGTTCAACTTTTTTTAAAAATAGTGAAAAATATGGCCCCCTTTGTGTTGGTTTTGACCCGAGTCATAAAGTTTTGCAAGCATGGAGTTTGAGCCCAGATTATAAAGGTCTAAAAGATTTTTGCGATATCCTCTTAACAGCTGTTGTGGGGAAGGTGGGGACCATAAAGCCGCAAGCCGCATTTTTTGAGTTATATGGGGTGGAAGGACTCCAAGTTTTGAAAGAACTCGTTGAAAATGCACGGGAACAAGGTTTGTTGGTTCTCGTTGATACAAAAAGAGGTGATGTTGGTTCTACCGCTGAAGCTTATGGTAAAGCTTGGCTTGGTTTCAATAGTCCTTTTAAAGCTGATGCTATAACTGTCAATCCTTTTTTGGGGTTTGATGCTCTCATTCCTTTGATAAAGATTGCAGAAGAAACAAAGACAGCGGTTTTTATGGTTGTTCAATCATCTAATCCAGAGGGAAGACAAATTCGAAATGCCCGCATTGGGGATCAAACGGTTTCTGTTCATTTGGCGCAGCGTATTTGTGATTATAATAGACAATCTTCAAGTCAATATCGCCATATTGGACCTATCGGGGCAGTGATTGGCGCAACATTAGGCTGTGAAGCAAAAGAGACAATTGAACAGCTAGAAAATAGCTTGTTTCTTGTTCCGGGTATTGGGGCACAAGGGGGCACAGTAACACAATTAACCCAGCAGTTTCCTCAAAGGCTATGGCAGAATATTATTCCTTCAATTTCAAGATCGATTACAGAGGCTGGTCCAAAGAGTGTTGATTTAAAAAATGTCATTCATAACTTTGCCGAGCAATCTAAAAACACGTTTCTCTCTTAAATTTTGGGCTCTTGCTCTAAGGGGGGAGACTCTTCTTGATCAATCTTCCTTATAAAAAGGTTTCACTTTTTGATTGCGTATGGGATCGCTATCCTCTCAATGTTGATGTTTTTTATGGGAGAGCAGAATGTAATCATTCATCTGGAGCCCGCGTGAAGGACAAAATAAAAGCTGTTTTTATGGATTAAGGACCCTATCTAGGAGGGCTGGTTTGAGAGAAATAAGGGTGAGATCCTTTCGTGAACGGCGGAGGGATGAGGGGATGATTTTGATGCGTGCGTGTTAGAAGCCAATAACTTTTCATGAAAAATAAATTCTGCAAATCTTAAGAAAAGCTATTTTTATTGCAAAAATCCTGAAATTACTTTACACATTAAAAATGTTTTTAGTCGTATACGCGGCGACCAAGTGGGCCTTGAAAACCCTAAATCCGAGCGTGAAATTAATTCCACTTTGTGGAGGGCTCGGAATTCCGGGAGATTTTGCACTGTCCAGGTGCTTCCCAGCACTAAAAGCAAAATGCTGACTCGGATTCAGTTTTTCCAAGCTCCCGGAATACTAATGCGAGGGCGCTCGCACTAGGGGGGGGCGAATGCAAGCTCAGAACCTTAATATTGATCTTTTTGTTGGCAAAAAAATTCGCTTGAAGCGGACAATGTTGGGAATGTCTCAAACAACTCTAGGAGACGCTTTAGGGGTAAGTTTCTAACAAATTCAAAAGTATGAAAAAGGCTTAAACCGTGTGAACGCTGGGCGATTAAAGGAAATTTCCGATATCCTAAAAGTTCCGATTTCCTTTTTTTATGCGGATATTATCACAAATGAAAAAGCTTCATACCATCATGATGAAATCGCCTCAAATAGAGAAGAATATTTGCTTTTAAAAAGTTTTAGAGTTCTGACCTCTGTCAAACAAAAAGCCATTTTAAAATTAATTTCTGATCAGAATATATGATGTATGGCACTCCCTTTTCTCTATTTCCTTCTTATCTTAAAAGATGTGGATTTTTCACTCACACTGACTTGTTAAAAAAACATTTGTAAATAATCTGGTGTTTTTTCTAATGTCTTTCATTTGGCTGGTTTTATATGGATATAGAGTACTTCTTTTCATAAAGATTTATAAAACGTGTTTAGAAAAGTCTTATGGCAAATAATACGCTTGTTTCGCTTTGAGCTTTTAACGGTTTTCAAGGATAGAGATTTTTACAGTTCTACTGATCTTTAGACATTAGAAAGCCTCTAACATGTTGTTAAAAGCTTTAAGGGTGATAAAGTCATTGCAGCGTTTGTTTCTATGGGATAATGGTTATCTCGTGAACACATATTGTTGCTAGAGAATAACATGTCATTAAAAAAAGAAAAAACCAAAGCCCGTTTACCCCGTGGTTTTGTGGATCGTACAAGTGCACAATTGTATGCCACTGAAACCATGATTGCGCAAATTCGTGAAGTTTATGAACTTTACGGTTTTGAAGCACTTGAAACACCCATTTTTGAATATACGGATGTGTTGGGGAAGTTTTTACCGGATTCAGATCGCCCTAATGCAGGGGTTTTTTCGCTCCAAGATGATGATGAACAATGGATGTCTTTGCGCTATGATTTGACGGCTCCTCTTGCGCGTTATTTTGCGGAAAATGTTGAAACATTACCAAAGCCTTATCGCAGTTATCGGTTGGGGTTTGTTTTTCGCAATGAAAAGCCTGGTCCAGGACGGTTTCGGCAATTCATGCAATTTGATGCGGATATTGTTGGAACACCAACTGTTGCGGCAGATGCTGAAATTTGCATGATGGCAGCAGATAGTTTGGAAAAATTAGGTATTGCACGCCATGATTATGCTATTCGTTTGAATAACCGAAAAATTCTGGAAAGTGTTTTGCAGTTGATTGGTTTGGTGGGAAATGAGCAGGTTGAAAGGCGTTTAACTGTTCTTCGAGCCATGGATAAACTGGATAAATTTGGGCCTGAAGGCGTGCGTTTGTTGTTGGGGAAGGGGCGTTTGGATGAAAGTGGTGATTTTACAAAAGGGGCAGAGCTGAAGGATAAAGAGATTGAATGTATTCTTTCCTTACTGAGCGTTGAAGCGAAAACGGCAGAAGAAACGCTTGATGCTTTGAGAAAAATCGTAGGGCAGAGTGCGCAAGGGCTTGAGGGGGTTCACGAGCTTGAGGAAATGCAAACAATCTTTGCCGCTAATGGGTATCACAATCGCATTAAAATTGATCCTTCGGTGGTCCGTGGATTGGAATATTATACGGGACCTGTTTTTGAGGCTGCATTGCTTTTTGATGTTCTCAATGATGATGGGCAAAAAGTTGTCTTTGGCTCTGTTGGTGGGGGCGGGCGTTATGATGGGTTGGTTGCGCGTTTTCGCGGGGAAAATATTCCGGCAACAGGTTTTTCAATAGGGATTTCACGTTTGATTGCTGCTTTGCAAAACCTTGAAAAGTTGCCGGTGAAAAATATGCTTGGACCCGTTGTGGTGTTGATGATGGATAAAGAGCCAGAAGCTGTTGCACGCTATCAAAAAATGGTCATGCAATTGCGAAATGCGGGAATTTGTGCGGAACTTTATGTGGGGGCATCGGGAATTAAAGCGCAGATGAAATATGCTGATCGGCGCAAAGCTCCTTGTGTGATCATCCAAGGGACACAAGAACGTGAGAGTGGAAAAATACAGATCAAAGATTTGATTGAAGGGGCGCGTTTGTCTCATGAAATTAAGGATAATCAAACATGGCGTGAAAGCCGCCCTGCGCAAGTGATGGTGGATGAAGAGCAATTGGTGCAAATAGTACAAGATATTTTGGCAGCCCAAAGGCGGTAATGGTTTAAAGCAATTGCTGAAAAGAGCTGGAATATTTCCCCTTCAATTTCATGGTGTCGCTCATGAATGCTATAACGATAAAGCCCCAATCATATAAAATCCATTGATCATGCTCATCTTTACGCTTGTGAAGGAACAAACCGGCATCATCATATACTTTCGCTTGTTCTAGAAGGTTGGGGATCCCCCTTGGCACTTCTCGATGATTCATGAAAAGGTATTTTTATTGTACAATTTTTACCTATACGTCAGCCCCGCTTTTGATGTGCAGCTAAGCGATTTTAATTGATGCAATGGAAAACAGATTTGAAGTGGAAGGATGTTACGATATTTCAGGGGGAAAAGTTGAAGCAAGCTTACATTATCATGATCAATCACAATGTTGTCACGAAGAGATGTTTTTAAAAAATAGAAACGACACAAATTCCTTTTTCTAGAGAAATTTGTGTCGTAAAGCTTAAATAGATAGTTTTGAGTTGGAATTAGTTTTTTAAAGCTTTTAAAATATTTTGTGGTGAAGAAACTTCATAAGGATCTGTTGCACAATTGTCTGAAAAACCTGCTTCTTCGAACCATTGTTCAACCACACCATCATTAATAACAGCAGCATAACGCCATGATCGCATGCCAAAACCAACATTGTCTTTTGCAATCAGCATGCCCATTTTACGCGTGAATTCACCAGAGCCATCGGGAATTAATTTTACGTTTTTGATATTTTGTGCTTTTCCCCAAGCATTCATAACAAAAGCATCATTGACGGAAAGGCAATAAATTTCATCAATACCGGCTTGTTTAAATTCATCATAGAGTTTTTCAAAATCCGGTAGTTGAAAGGTTGAGCACGTGGGGGTAAAAGCCCCAGGAAGCGAAAAAAGAATAACACGCTTTCCTTTAAAGTAAGCATCGCTTTTAACTTCTTGCCACCGATACGGATTATCTCCACTCACTGATTCATCGTGTACACGTGTATGAAATGTGACATTGGGAACGTTTTTTTTCATCATAAGGATGCTCCTGTATTTTTTTACGAAAATTGGGTTTTAAAACAGCCCTCGGATCTAAAACCATATGGAAAAGAGCGTTTTAAATAAAAGGGCTTCTTAAAAAATTTTGACCTCTCACAAGTGTGCAAATATTTCACACTTGCGTCAAGTGGAATTAATGGTCGACTTTGAATACTCTTCATCTTAAAATTAAAAGAAAGAATATGAAGGTATTACCATGACTATAAAGACAGTTTTGACTACGGCTTTTGAGGGGCAAAAACCGGGAACATCTGGTTTGCGTAAAAAGGTATCTGTTTTTCAACAACCCCATTATGTGGAAAATTTTATACAGTCTCTTTTTGAGAATATTGGACCTCTTGAAGGAAAGCTGTTGATTCTTGGGGGAGATGGACGCACCTTTAATCGGACACTCCTTCAGATTGTGTTGAAAATGGCAGCAGCGCATGGTGTTTCTCGTGTTAAAATGGGGAGAGGCGGTATTCTTTCCACACCTGCTGTGTCGCATCTTATTCGTAAATACCATGCGCATGGTGGAATTATTCTTTCTGCAAGCCATAATCCTGGTGGTCTAAAGGGAGATTGTGGGATCAAATACAATATTTCCAATGGTGGACCAGCGCCTAACTCTTTATGTGAGGCTGTTTTTGCAACATCGCAACGTCTTTCCTTTTATAAAATTTTTGAAGCACCAGATGTTGATTTAGAGCGGCAAGGGATAACCTTTATGGGAGATATGCAGATCGAGATTATTGATCCTGTCGCCGATTATGTTGCTTTGATGCAGGAGATTTTTGATTTTGACTGTATTGCCAAGGCTGTGACACGAGGTTTGACTTTACGCTTCGATGCTATGCATGCGATAACAGGGCCTTATGCTCATGAAATTTTTGAAAAATGCCTAGGATTTTCTAAAGGGACGGTGGTCAATGGTCTTCCTTTACCAGATTTTGGAGGCGGTCATCCAGATCCCAATTTGGTTTATGCTAAGTCTCTTTATGATTTATTGATGTCAGAGAAAGCACCAGACCTTGGCGCTGCGTCTGATGGTGATGGCGATCGTAATCTCATTATTGGACGTGGGCAATTTGTTTCGCCTTCTGATTCCTTGGCAATTATGGTAGAGCATGCCAATCTTATTAAAGGTTATCGAAAAGGCATTTTGGGGGTTGCGCGCTCTATGCCAACAACGCCGGCTGCGGATCTGGTTGCTGAAAAATGCGGATTAAACTTTTTTGAAACACCAACAGGGTGGAAGTTTTTTGGAACGCTTTTGGATGCGGGGAAAGTAACCTTTTGTGGTGAAGAAAGCTTTGGAACTGGCTCTCATCATATCCGCGAAAAAGATGGTTTATGGGCTGTCTTATTTTGGTTAAATCTTTTAGCGGTAACAGGAAAAACGGTTGCGCAAATTGTTCAACAGCACTGGCACACCTATGGGCGTTTTTATGCACACCGTTATGATTATGAGGAAGTTGAAGAAGATAAAGCTTTGGCCTTACTCGAACACTTGCGGGAGAACTTACCACAAGCTGGAACAGAAATTGCTGGATTTCTGGTCAAAAAAGCAGACGATTTTACCTATCATGATCCTGTGGATCAAAGTGTTAGCAGGCAGCAAGGTATCCGTATTTTTTTCGAGAATGGCGCGCGGTTGGTGGTTCGTTTATCGGGAACAGGGACGAGTGGTGCGACCTTACGGCTTTATTTTGAACATTATGAAGGGGATCCGCGTAGATACAATTTAAATCCGCAAGATGTTCTTCAACCTTTGCAACAGGTAGCCCTAAAACTGTTAAACATACAACAAGAATTGGGGCGAGACCGCCCTGATATTATCACATGAGATCATTGAAATGTTTTTCGTGTCTTGCAAAGACATCATGATGGATCATATTCGAAAGTTTTTGTTTGCTTCAATATCAGAGGAATCTATGGTATGCGGGGCTGATCAAACATCCTTATAAATGCATCTATGGTATGGGATGATCGCATTTTCGAAAACAGGTGGCAGATTGAAGGAAAACGTCAGAACATGTTTTTCTAAAATAATGGACGATAAACCCTTCTTGCTTTATGACCCATCATGAATGTTTTTTCTTAAAAAAGAGGAATTTATGACTGAATATTCCAAATGTCCTCGTTGTGACTGTCTTTATACTTATGAAGAGGGTAAAAATTTTGTCTGTCCTGAATGCGCACATGAATGGCCCCAAAAGAACGATGATACTGTTCTTTTCTATACTGTTTATGATGCCAATGGTCAAATCTTGACAAACGGAGATACCGTTATTGTGATAAAAGATCTGAAAATAAAAGGCGCTGCCTTTGTTTTAAAAGCTGGAACGAAGGTTAAGAATATTCGCTTGGTGGATGGAGATCATAATATTGATTGCAAAATTCCGGGGATTGGTCAGATGGGTTTAAAGTCGGAATTTGTTAAAAAAGTTTAGGCATTTATCCTCTTACAATTGCTTTTGCCTTTTGTTGGTTTTTCCCAATCGTTCTTGTTTTCTTTCATCGCTTATACTCATCCGATAGACATAATATCTTTGCTCTTATGGGGATATAAAAGCTATGTCTTGCAAGAGAAATAGCTGTCTTTCCTTTCAGAGATGTCGGTTGGTGGTAGGGATTGGAGTTGATTGATAAGAAAACAGTCAAAGCATACGCTTTATGAGGAGAATAATGCCGTAAAGGAAGAAATTTATGATGGTTGAATTGAAGGAATTTTTCTGCTTTTTTTCAGATCATTTCCAAAACAATCTTCATCGATCTGGCTTTGATTTATTTTTTTACAGCATTTGATAGTTTTTGCGTCTTAACTTATGGAGATGAGCGTGAAGGGGATAGAGGGGGAATTCTTGATTTCAAGAATAGGAAAAGTCAGCATGATCTTTTAAAAAATATTGCTTAAAATGCTTTAAACCTCTTTCGAAATTATACCCATGAATGCGATAAGGCAAGCGCCGTTGCGCACTATCATTTAAAAGGACAAGCCCAACACCATTGCATAATTTGTCCGTGCTCAATGTTGCCAACAGTTCTCCCCTATATTTGCTCTTATGGTGAGTCTTTATATTTGAAATGTTTATAAGAGGTATTTTAAAAATCGTTTTTGTTATCTTCCGATTTGTGATGGGGCAGCGAATGATTTTTGTTGATGTAATAAATACAATTGAAATGAGAAGATTGTCAGGATTTTCTTGCAAGGTGTAAGAATTTGATTTTTATTGATTGGGAGCTATAAGCAGTATTTTTCAGGATTTTATCGTTTAAAACACTGAAAATGATAGGGCACAAGGGGACAAATGTATGCTCTATCTTACAGTTTTTTCTTTTTGCTGTCACGGATCCTTTGTTTTTGGAGGTAAAATTGCATGACAAGGTCATGAGGCAAAATAAATTTAAAGTCGCCGCGGCGCTCGCTCTAGTCGATGTGTTATCTTTGCATGTATGAGATGAGTTGCTTGAAATGATACCTTTAAAGGGGGTAAAAACTATTTTAAGGTCTATGGGGTTAGGGGAAAGGAAAACTTTATCATTTTCCAGATTTTTTGAAGCAATATGGTGTTTTTATGGCAGTATGGCTTACCTCTAAAGAGGGATAAAATGGTGTAAGATTTTCATACTCCATGTTGTTTAAGCATTGTGGAAGAGGGACAATTTCTGTGGTCTGTTTTATTTCGTGGGGGCAATATTTATTGTGGCATGGCTTCGACGCCTAAAACTTCAGGGATAAAATGGCGTAAAAGGTTTTCAATACCATGTTTGAGTGTTGCCGTTGAAGAGGGGCAGCTAGCGCAGGCTCCCCGCATATTGAGATAAACAATACCATTTTCAAATCCGCGAAAAGTAATATCGCCACCATCATTGGCAACGGCTGGACGAATACGTGTTTCAAGCAGCTCTTTAATGGTTAAGACAATATCAGCGTCTTTTTCGTCATAAAATTCTTCGTTAAGGGCATGGGCTTTTGCTTGTGTTGTCGCGCTGGTGGTGATGATAGGCTCATTGGATAGAAAATGTTCCATAATTGTGCCTAAAATGATGGGTTTTAGATGTTGCCATTCCCCCTTTTTTTTGCTTACGGTGATGAAGTCATAGCCTAAAAAGACACCATTGACATTGGGAATATTAAACAGTTTAGCTGCCAAAGGTGAACTTTTCGCCGCTTCTTCACGGTTGCGAAATTCTAAGACGCCCTCGGAAAGCACCACCCGCCCTGGGAGAAATTTAAGGGTTGCAGGGTTTGGGGTGGTTTCAGTTTGAATAAACATAAACTCTCCTTTTATCATGAAGGATTAGAAAAAACATACCATTTTAAAATATTATATTTTTTAGGCAATAGACTTAATATCTTCATCAGCAAGATTGCTGGGAATAACAATGACAGGGATTGAAAAAGCTGTCCCTTTATTGCCGATTAATTGAATAAGGGGGCCTGGTCCTTCTGCATGTCCACTGGCGGCTAAAACAATCAGGGCAATTCTTTTATCTTCGTCGATCAGTTTAGAAATTTCATCAATTTTTTTTCCTTCACGAATCACTATTTCTGTTTCAAGCGTATGGGAAGTGCGGACATCACTGGCAATGTCGCTTAATATTTTATGAGCACTTTGCGTTGATTCTGTACGCATAACGTCGTTGACACCCAGAAAATGTTGAAATTCTGCACTATCAACAACACAGAGCAAGATCAAAGTTCTATTGGTGTTTTGGGCATGTTGTGCGGCAAACGCAACGGCACGCCGACACTCTGGTGTTTCATCAATGATGACGAGGTTCTTTTTCTTGGGGTCTTTTTTCGGATTTTGGGGCTTAGAAATCATGCACTTTCTCTATTTTGTACAAACGATTTTTTTGCTCTCTACAGTTTTTTAAGTTTATTGTTTTTATGTATTGTGCAAAAATCCAACAATTTCACGAATTTTTTTCATATTTTCTTCTGCGAGCATACTAGCACGTTCTGCGCCATCATGCAAAACAGAGTCAATATAACCACTTTCTTGATGAAGTCGACGTAATTCTTCTGTTATAGGGGCAAGCTTATGGACTGCAAGGTCGGCTAGAGCTGTTTTAAAATGCGAAAATTGTTGACCAGAAAACTCTAAAAGAACCTTTTCTTTACTAACTTTGGCAAAGGCGGCATAAATACCAAGAAGGTTATCTACTTCTGGTCGTTCTTTTAAAGCGGTAAGGGAATCTGGAAGAGGTGCGGAATCGGTTTTGGCTTTGCGTATTTTTTTGGCGATAAGATCAGCATCATCGGTCAAATTAATGCGTGAAAAGTCTGAAGGATCTGATTTTGACATTTTTTTTGTTCCATCACGCAGGGACATAACGCGTGTGGCTGTTGTTCCAATGAGTGCTTCTGGAAGGGGGAAAAAGCCTTGTCTTTTTTCTTCATTCGTTTGCATAGAGATGCCAAAATTGAGTTCAGCAATACGGTGTGCATAATCATTGTTAAATTTTTGTGCAATATCGCGTGTGAGTTCAACATGCTGTTTTTGATCTTCGCCCACCGGAACATGCGTTGCACGATAGACTAAAATATCAGCTGCCATCAACGTGGGATAGGCAAAAAGCCCAAGGGAGGCTTTTTCGCGATCTTTTCCTGCTTTATCTTTAAATTGTGTCATGCGTTGAAGCCAGCCAATACGGGCAATACAATTAAAAATCCAAGCAAGTTCAGCATGTTGAAAAACACGTGATTGGTTGAAAATAATGTGTTTGTGGGGATCAATACCGGCGGCTAGAAAGGCGGCTGTCACTGTTCTGGTGGATTCCCGTAAAATAAGAGGATCTGGGTTGACGGTGAGCGCATGCATATCTACAACACAATAAAGGCAATGATAAGCGTTTTGTAGTTCAACCCAATTCTGAAGAGCTCCAAGATAATTGCCAAGATGTAAGTGACCACTCGGTTGTACGCCGGAAAAGACAAGGGGTGTGAAGGTATCCATAGGAGTGTGCTTTCTTCAATTCAAAGTTATTCGTTTTATTATTTTTGACAAAGTATAGATATTATAGACGTTTTTTCAAATTTTTAAGCATATGGAAAAAGGAACGGGGGTTGGATAAAAAATAGGCACTAAAATAGATCAAAAATATGCCGAGCATGATTCCTGCTAAAGTGCTGGCGCGCAAGAAAAAGGAGGCCCCTGAGGATAAAGGAAAAGATAAAAATCCCAATACATTTAATCCGTAATAGAGGGCTAGTGCACTCAAAAGAGAAGCGATCATGAGGTATACTATTCGCTTTATCAGTTGGATGTCGTATTTCCAATAACCCCGTTTAATCAGGACCCCCCAAAGCAATAGTGTATTGACCCATCCAGAAGTAATTTCAGCAATCACAATGCCGCGTGCCGAAAAACAAGGAAATAATGTTAAGGCGAGGCAGATATTGATGAAAACGCAAATGCCCGTAAAAATCATTGGTGTTTTGGTATCTTCATGGGCAAAGAAATTAGGAATAAAGACCTTGATGAGAACAAAAGCAGGAAGCCCTAGTCCATAAAGTTCCAGTAATTGTGCAACATGCTGTGTTGATTGATCGGTAAACTGTCCACGCTCAAAGAGTAAACTGACAATGGGGGTAGCGAGAAGCAAAAAAGCGATGGATGCTGGGAGGGTTAATAAGAGTGTTAATTCAATAGAACGATTTTGCAAATGGTGGGTTTCTTGATGATTTTTGCTCCGCAAAGCGCGGGTTAATTCTGGCAAAAGCACAGTTGCAACGGCAATGGCAATCACGCCTAGAGGCAATTGATAAAGGCGGTCAGCATACATCAAAGAAGAGACAGCCCCCGATTGACTAGAAGCAATGTTGGTATTGATGAGCAAATTAATTTGTGTGATACCACCCGTGATGGCCGCAGGGAACGCTAAGGTTAAGAGCTTGCGAACATTGGGTGTTAAATGGGGACGGCGGAAGAAAATTTTCATGCCACTTTGACGTAAAGCAATAGCAATTAAGGCAAGTTGAAGAAGCCCTGCGGCCAATACACTCCAAGAGAGATTTAAGCCGATATGCCAAGCATCAAGTTGATAGAACCAAGCATAGGCCAGCACAGCAATCAGAATAATATTTAAAAAGAGTGGGGCTACGGCGGCAATAAAATAGCGGCGCAGAGCATTGAGCATGCCTCCCATCATCGCAGCGAGCGACATGCAGGTTAAATAGGGAAACATAATCGCAGTAAAATGAATTGTGGCGTTAAACTTTGTTGCATCTTCGCTAAAGCCTGGAGCAATAATGGTTCGTACCAAAAAAGGCATACTCAATTCCATCGCAATGGTTAACAGTAATAGAAATGTGAAGAGAACGCCAAAGGCTTCTTCTGCAAATTTGCATGCATCTTCTTGACCATCTTCAGTGATTTTTTTGGCAAAAAGAGGAATGAAAGCAGCACTAAAGGCGCCTTCAGCAAAAAAACGGCGGAATGTATTGGGAAAACGAAAAGCAGCATTGAAGGCATCAGAAACAGGACCAGTTCCTAGCGCTGCTGCCATAAGCATTTCACGCACAAAGCCAAAGATACGACTCATCAGGGTTCCGGAAGCAACTGTTGCAATTTTTTTAATCAATGTCATAAAGATATATCGAGTTTGTGGTAAAAGAGAAGCGATGACAGAAGAAATAAGCCATTTTGAATCGTGGAAATCTGATCTGTATACCCATACAAGAATATATTTTCAGCGTTTTACGACGGTGTTTGTCTTTCTGTCAACAATGGTTGTGTGAAGACTTGTAACATGTTCCTCGTTTTACTGTTGCATTACGATTTTTATTGTTGCCATAAAATAATTAAAATTTCTTTTTCAAAATGAAATATGGAAGCAATGTGATAACAGTTTAAGGATATAGAATGCTCCTTTCTCTCTAGGGTGTGATGTTTGTGAAGAGAACAACCCAATGGTACCCTATTTTATGTGAGGGGAATGATCCTATTTTAAAGACACGCAAATAAAATAAAAGCGTGAAGCAATGAACAATTTCTATGCTTTAAAAGACCATACTTGAGATGCTTTTAAAAGTTTGTCAGGCTGAGCTTAAAGGTGATGACAAAGCTTGTGATGGTTTTTCCTTTTACGGTTTTATTATTCTCCCCAAATAAGGCGGACTTCCCGTTTCAGAGATTCCGTCAAACAGAGAATAGCAAGACGTGACCTTTCAACAGCATCTTGCCTGTTTTTAGCACTACAGGCAAGAGCATCACAAGGGCTATGAAAGGCATGAATGATCTTTTTTAAAATGATCAATCCTTATTCAATTGCTCTATTCAGATTTTTTTTACAGATGATGGGGGTAAAATCTGAAGAAATAAACAAATTTTCTCCCTTATGGTTTTCGCATCTTGTCGATGCATGATTGGTTTGCCGATTAAAGGGGGCAGAGGTTTTTTACCAGAGAGGGCAAAAAAATGAAAACTTATATGAATTTTTAGAGAGTCATGGCCTTTGCGTTCTGTGTTTTGTGAGATGGAATATTTCCTTGTTTTTTTTCAAGGGTGTTTGAACATGTTTGTTCAGTGTTTCTCTTGAGAAATTGATGTGGGAGAGAGTGGCGCTGGTTTGGTGCTGAGTGCTCATTAAAGTTGCGGTTATAAAAATCTAGGGGATATATGTTTTGTTCTATCTCTTTTGTCTGCTTGACGATTTCCAGAATCTCTTTTGCCTTGACGGCTGATGTTCCAAGACTTTTAGCTAGTTTTTCGGGATTATTTTCCTTTACCGCTTCATGCTCGCTTGAGGATAAGCGTTCATTGATTTTTTTAATATAAGTCCTTATTTCCGTCCTTAATTCAGGAGAGTTTGATAACGTTTCTTGCTGTTGTTCTTTTGGCAAGGAAAGGAGATTTTGCAGCCCAATTTTAGGCATGTCTACCGACTGTTCACAGCGTCTTTGTTTTGCATGATGGTCATGGAGAATGTTTCTTTCTGTTTGTTTAAAAATATCGATATAATACTCAATGGCTCTACAGAAGGGCAAAATATTGGCTTCAGCATTGGTGCGCGCATTGTTTTTTATGCCCAATATATTGCTTCCAGACAACTGAGCAATCGATTGAGGAGAGGTGGCAATTTGACAGATAAGCTGTTCTCCTTCCCTGTGATTTTCATGGAGCCTCTCAATTTTTTCCTGCAAAATATGCCGATTGCCATAAATGATTTGGCACAAAGTTTCAATTTCTGTTCTTTTTGCTTGAAGTGAGGCGTTATTTTTTATCCTTGTGACAATTTCGTTGCTTGTAAGGGGGGCTATTTTTTTCTGCGGGGATTAATACTTCTTGCTGATGTTGAGCGCTTGGTGCTGTAAAGGAGGCGGCAGCCCCCATTTTAAATATTGTTATTTTCTCTGGAATACGCTCTTCTTTAAGTTCAGACGATAAGGATTCAGATGGGGTGGTGTCCATTGTTTTTGTCCCAGTATCCCAGTATGCCATTGCTTTTTGGGTGCGTTGGTTTGCTCTTTCTTGATGATCAGAGTGTGTTTCCTTTGTCCTTTGGACAGATATTTGATCATTTATCGCTGTATGGCTGGTCTGTAAAATAGTTTCTTGGAAATCTTTTTGCGTTTGCCTCATAGAGGAAACAGATTGAGCCATTGGTTGTGCCATTTGCTCTTTTTCTTGTAGATTTTGGGGCATAGTTTTAATGCTGTTCTGTAAAGCATGAGAGGCAATCCATGGTGAAAAATGGGTTTTTTCTTTGTTTGAATGGGGGCTTTATCTTTGCTCTTGTCGGTTCTTTCATCGCCTTTAAGAGCGGCTCTTTTTTCTTCTGGAAGCAATGTTTTTTGCTGGTTTTGAGCCTTTGGTGCGGTAAAGGAAAAGGTCTCACCACTTGTTAAAGTTTGTATTTGCTCTGATGTGAGATCTTTTTTATTTCCCAAGATGAGAGTCCCCTGAACATCCATCATGAAGCCATTGGCTCCACAGCCTCTATAGGACCCATGATAGGTTTTTCCTTCTTCTGCAACGACAGTGAGATAATAATTTTTTTCACCCATTCCAAGCTTTTGCATGGAGTTGGTGAATTCTTGTAAAATGAGCAATTTTTCTGGATGGGAGATATCTTCAAGCAGATACTTCATGGGCTCTGGATCGCCACGTTCCATGGCGGCCGCGCGGACAAAGTCTTTGCGCTTTTTGCTCACAACAGAAAAGTCAAGCGTATGTCCTGCTGCTTGAGCGAGCTTTTCAATAAATAGTCTCTTTGTACGCCTATTGCCCTCTCTGAAAGGATGCAGGTGGTGTAAATCGATCATTATTATAGCGGCATGTTCAACGAATTCTTCGCGGGATAAGCCTTGTAAATTCCTTTTTTCAGCAAGGGTTTTATCTAATTTTTCTAGTCCCTCCTGGATTTTTCTGCCCATCGCAAAAGGTTTTGTAAATTCTTTTCAAAATGGGCATAGAAGCAACACTGCTATTTTCAAAGGTAAATGGTACTTCGCGGGTTTGTCCAGCCCATTCAAATGCACGGCAAAAAAAGCGGTGATGAAGATATTTTAAATAGGAGGTATCAAACTGCTCTGGTGGGGGTTCTTGGCGCAGTTTGATCATTTCTTTTACATCATCAGAACAGCGTTCTTTTAATATTTCTTTATCTTTGATGCGGTATTTATTTTTAAGTACCTTGCTATTGGGGTAGAAAAAATTTTGCGCTTCTTCATTGATTTGCTGTAAAACGGCTGCACTTATTGCAGGGGGTTTTTGCAATTCTTCCTGTGTGGGAAGGGCACAATGTTCTGTGTTTTCTTTCATGCATATTTCCTTTCAAGTTTTTAATATTTATTTTTTTAAATAAGCTTCTTTTTTACATTTTTTGCCTTATATTATTTTTCATAGCGTTTTCTTCAAAGAAGAATGCCGATTTGAAAAATGAAAAAATTTGACCCTTTTCGCATGGGACCAAGTTAATGATGAAACAGCGTCAATGGTGATCATCTTTGTGAAATGTTATCAATGGATTTTGTCATATGACCTTTTATTCAAATTTTTCTGTATGTTATACGGCATCCTTGATGCAATTTTGGCCAGATAATTGCACTAAAGTTTTGTATGAAAAGCTAATGGTGATGAAAGCATCACGACAAAGCCATTGTTTTTGATATTTCGCTTCTGCGTCCTCGAGGAGGTGATCGCTCTTCTTGTTGCGATGCTTCTGCAAGCTCTTGCTTCTGCTTTGGTGTGGAGCGTTCAGGCAGCTTTGGGGGCTCTGATAGGCTTTGCTGCTTTTGCAATTTTTTATCGAGATCGGTGAGCGGTTGATGGCGTTGTTGTTGTTCTATCTGGTGGTTTTGCACAATGGTTTCTTTTAACTGATTTATCGTGTCAGCATAATCTTTAATGGCGGTACAAAGGGTAGGAAGATTTTCTTCAGCAGCTTTGCGTGCTCCATTTTTTACGCCAAGGGTTTTTCTCCCAGAAAGCGGAGCAAAAGATGTAGGATCCTTTTCAATTTGAAATATAAGCTCTTCTCCCAACTCTGGAATTTTGTGCATATCTTCCATTCTATATTGCAAAATAAATGGATCATTATAGACAATTTGACACCAATATTGGACCTCTCTTTGCCCATATTGAATCGATGGATCTTGTTGAACTCTGCGGGCAATTTCCTGATTTGAGAGAGGTTCGATCTTCTTTTCTAAATTAAGCGGGTTTTGTGTGTGTTGAGTGAGTGCTTCTTCCTGTTGCGCTTGTTGATGCTGTCGTTGTTCCCCGTGAGGACTCTGTAAAATATTCTCTTTTGCATATTTTGAAGTATGTAAAAAACCGTTAATGGTTTCACACAGAGTAGGAAGCGTTTCTTCAGCTTGTTTGCGCGCATGATTTTTTATGCCAAGAACTTTTTTCCCAGCAAGCTTAGAAATAGATAGAGGATTTTCTGTAATATCCCACAAGAGTTGTTCTCCCATAGAGGGGTTTTCTTTGATTTCTTCTATTCTTTGTTCTAAAATGAGCCGGTTATCATAAACCTTTCCACACAAAAATCGTATTTCTTCTCGATATGCTCCAAGCAAGAGCTCTTTTTCCATTGTATTAATAGATGTTTTTTGTGAGGAGGCTGTTTTTTGCACTACAGTGTCGCTTTGTTTTCTCTCTCCTATTCGGTGTGGTTTGCTTGAACGAGGAACTGCATATATTCCACTGACTTGTGAGGATGAACTGCTTTGCTGCCTCACTTTCCTGTGTTGTGATGTTTTGGGTCTAACACTTGGGGTGGGCGTTTCAGGATTTTGGGTTTTTATGCTGGTTTGTGCTTTTTCTCTCATGCGTGTGGATGTTTGTGCAGTCAGCGTTGCAGAGAGGTGTTCGCCCTCTTGAACTGTTGGTTTGTTTTGTAGCCTCTCTTTTGCACGCGGTGGTTTTGGTGGAGCCGTTTTTATGTGCGTGCAGGGGCGCTCGAGGGTTTCAGGCTTTTGGATTTTTGCATCGGTTGGCGTTTTGTCTCTTGCGCGTGGAGGAAGGGGCGGAGCGGCTTTTTGTTGGGGAAAAGGAGCGACTTGAACTGTTGTTTTGTGCTGGATTCTATCTTTTGCACGCGGTGGTTTTGGTGGAGCCGTTTTTATGTGCGTGGAGGGGTGCTCGAGGATTTCAGGCTTTTGGATTTTGGCGGTTGGTATGTTGTCTCTTACGCGTGGAGGAGGGAGCGGAGCGGCTTTTTGTTGGTGGGAGGGGGAGTCTTGAATTTGTGGGTTGTGTTGTTGCCTCTCTTTTGCACGTGGGGGTTTTGGCGGAGCCACTTTTGTCTGTCGAGGAGGCGTCTCTTGGTTTTTGGTGCTGGGGGGGATTGTGTTGGTTTGCGCTCTGTCTCTCACACGTGGGGGGGGCGGTGGGGCAACCTTTGGGGGCAACCTTTGGGG
>NZ_CAHOYM010000032.1 GCF_903679515.1 Bartonella gabonensis | reverse complement strand
GTATGGCGGGGGCAAGGGGATCTGGTGCAAAAAAGGGGAACATCCAAAAAGCGGGATGTATTGCGTATCAGGATGAAGAGAAGAAGGTGCTTTTAAGATAAGCGTTTTTCTTTCAATGGTTCTGGAATGATGAAACTTGGCATCTTCAAAAATGTAAAGCGCAATGGCTTCTAAAGTATAAAAATTTATCATGATAACGGTTCAGAAAATTTCTCAAAAAATAGGGCAGAAAACCGCTCAAGTGGCTCTTATTCCAAAGCTTATTCCTGTCTTTACCGGAAAAGCAGATGTCCGAGCTGCTTGGGGAGGACGAGGATCTGGAAAAACACGCTCTTTTGCTTTGATGTCGGCTGTGGTGGGATATCGACATGGAATGACGGGAGAACGTGGGATTATCCTTTGTGCCCGCCAGTTTCAAAATTCTCTCAATGAAAGTTCTTTGGAGGAAATTAAACGCGCAATTGAAGCCTATCCTTTTCTCCAAGATTATTATGAAATCGGCGATAAATATATTAAATCAAAAGATGGACGTATCGTCTATGTGTTTGCCGGTCTTGATCGAAATATCGCTAGTATTAAATCAATGGGGCGGGTGTTCCTTTGCTGGGTTGATGAGGCAGAGCCAGTCACGGAGACTGCTTGGCAAACACTTATCCCAACTTTACGCGAAGAGGGAGACGATTGGAATGCAGAATTATGGGTTACTTGGAATCCCTGTCATGAAAATGCTCCCGTGGAAAAACGTTTCCGAAATGTCGATAATCCCAATATCAAAGGCGCGGAAATTAATTGGCGGGATAATCCGCAATTTCCAGAAAAACTCAATCGGGATCGATTGAGCGATTTGCAGCAAAGACCAGAGCAATATAACCATATTTGGGAAGGGGAATATCTTCAGGCTGTGCAAGGTGCTTATTATCAGAAATGTCTGCTGGAAGCCGAAATGGAAGGGCGGATTACAACCGTTCCACGTGATCCTTTGATGCAGGTGAGAATCTTTTGGGATATCGGAGGAACAGGAGCTAAAGCCGATGCAACTGCCTTGTGGGTCGCGCAATTTGTGGGACGCGAAATTCGAGTGCTCGATTATTATGAAGCCCAAGGTCAGCCCCTCTCAGAGCATGTGGGATGGGTCTTTCAGCGGGGATATGAAAAGGCGTTGATGGTTTTGCCCCATGATGGCGCGACAAAAGACCGTGTCTATAATGTCAGTTTTGAAAGTGCTCTTCAACAAGCTGGTTTTCAAACCAAAATCATACCTAATCAGGGAACCGGCGCTGTCAAAATGCGTATCGAAGCTGTAAGGCGTTTGTTTCCTGCTCTATGGTTTAATCGTGACACAACATGCGCGGGGAGAAAAGCACTCGCTTGGTATCATGAAAAGCGTGATGAACAACGCAATATTGGTCTTGGCGCTGAACATGACTGGGCAAGCCATGGGGCTGATGCCTTTGGATTGATGTGTGTGGCTTATGAACAGCCCCATGCGAGACCACAAAAAAAATCTTATCGCTCTTCTCACCATTCTCAAACTTCATGGATGGCTTTTTAATGAATATGTCTATAGATTCTTCTTTTTCTTCTTTCGATCAAATCGAAACGCTTGAACATCAAGCACTCTTTAAAAAACTCGTGAGTTGGTATCAAGATGATATTGCTCATGTGGAAAAATGGCGAAAAAATGCCCAAGAAGACTACGATTTTTATAATGGGCGGCAATGGAATGAACAGGACTTGGCTGTTTTGAACGAACAAAACAGACCAGTGATGACTTTTAACCGTATTGCCCCGCTGATTAATGCTGTCATTGGGGCTGAGCGCAATAATAAAAGACAAGTGCAATTTATTCCACGACAAGAAGGAGCAGCTTTTGCAAACCAGATCTTGACGGGTGCGGCTGAGTGGTTTCGCGATGAAGCTGACGGGGAATATGAAGATTCCGATGCCTTTCAAGATGCGATCATTTGCGGAATGGGATGGACAGATACACGCCTTGATTATGAAGAAGATCCGCAAGGAAAACCCATTATTGCAAGGCTCGATCCTATGAAAATGGTTTGGGATGCCAGTGCCGTTAAGTCTAATCTCATTGATGCTCAGCGCTTATGGTATATTGATGAAAAACCTCTGGCGGTGGCGCAAGAAATGTTTCCCCATGTGCATTGGAGTAATCTTCATGCTGATTGGGTGAAACATCAAGGGTTTTTACACCCAACCAGTGATGGGATGACACACCCTTATCACGGTGATGGAACCTATCTGGAAGAGGGAATAAGCTCTCAACGTCCTAAAATGGTGACATTAGCTGAATGTCGCTGGTTTGAACGCGAGGTGGCCTATAGGGTTCTCGAGTCGCAAAGTGGACGGTTTATCGATTATTTGGAGAAGGATTTTCAAAGTTTAAGAGAAGAATTTCCCGATGTTCAAGCAACAAGGTTGACCAGAAAAATTGTCAAACGGGCATTTTTGGGTAGAAAGTTACTCGAGGTGCCTGATAAACCTTTAGTTCCTGCTGGTCAATTGGGGTGGGAGTGTATTACCGGTACTTTTGATAAATTAAGCCGACACTTTTACGGTCTTGTGCGCCCTACAAAAGATCCGCAACGGTGGGCGAATAAATATTTTAGTCAAGTGATGCATTTGCTCAATAGCCAATCAAAAGGCGGTATTATGGCAGAGCGTGATGCTTTTGATGATGATCGACAAGCGGTCGAGAGTTGGGCTAGAGCCGATAGTATTACTTGGTTGAAAAGTGGCGCTGTCTCTGGGGGCAGAATTCAGCCTAAACCGGTGGCACAATTTCCGCAAGGCTTTTTCCAATTGTTTAATGAAGCAAAGAGTGCTCTCGAACAGGTGACCGGCTTGTCTTCTGAATTTATTGGAACAAGAGCGGTTAATCAGCCGGGTATTCTTGAACAACAACGGCGCCAATCATCCCTTAATCTGTTGGCGTCCTTTTTTGATGGTTTGCGTCGATATCGGCAACGACAGGGAAAAATTATTCTCTATCTTATTCAAAATTATTTGTCTGATGGGCGGTTGGTTCGTATCGCAGGGGATGAAAATGCACAATATGTTCCCCTAACACGTGAAATGGTGACAAGTTTGGAATATGATATTGTCGTGGATGATGCCCCAACAAGTCTCAATGAAAAAGAGCGTACTTTTGCTCTCATCATGCAATTGCTTCCTTTGATGCAAAATTTTGCAACACCAGAGATTATGCTTGATCTCTTACGCTATTCGCCTTTACCGGCCTCACTTATTCATAAAATTGCGATAAAAGCGCAAAACGCTCTGCAAGAAGAGCAAAATGCTTCAGCGCTTCGAGATCATGGGGGCGTAGAGCAGATCATGCAGATGTTGCAAAGCGCAAATGCTCAACAATAGGCTGCTTTATGATAGGCGATCTTGGATGAATTTTATCGATTGAAGGGTGTCTATAAATTTCTATAGCAGAAGTATTGCTGATGCCGCGAAAGGGTGCCTCTCTATTATCTTAGAAGAGTTGTTTTGTGCGATAGTGCATGTTCGTGGAAAATCTTCGATAGGGTTTTGTGATTCATGGTGGGGGGAGCATGGTGTTGACATGCTGAAGCCTTCCAAGTGGTCAGAGAGCCTTAAGGGGATCAAGGCTTATAGGAAGCAAGGCTCGCAAGCTGTTTTATCGGAAAAATTTCACTTTATTGTTTGTTAAAAAAAGAAAAGGCTAATGATCATGGATCCAGAACACTTAACGCCGGAAGAACAGAACCATTTGAAACAGGATTTTCTCGCCTCAACACAAGAGGGAGAAGAAGGGGAAATTGGAAGAGAAGAAAAGGCACTTGAAGATAATTTTCAAGGGCAAAGGTTTCAACAACAGCCATCTTTGCCTGAGGGCGTAAAAGAGCTTCAAGGGGAAGAAAATGTGCCACCAGATCCGCAAAAGGACTTTATGGGCTATATGCAATGGTTGGGAAAAACACTGCATAAACAAGGGCTGTTACAGGAAAAACAACGACCTTCTCCGGCTCGCGAAGCAGAACAATTGCAGGCGTTTTATCAGCAGTCTGTGGCAAGTGTTAAACAAAAACATCATGATTTTGATCAAGCGGCTGATTTTATTTATGAAACGCGGGCGAAACAGTTGGCAGCTTTTGCTTCGCTCTATCCTGAGATGGCGGATCCACAAAATATTGATGCAAGGATTGGTGATGAGTTGAAGCAGATCTTGCGCGATTGTGCGCAAAAAAATCAAAATCCGGCTGAAGTGATTTACACGATTGCACAAAAATTTGGCTATACCAATGTTCAGAATAACATGGGTGAAAATTTACAGGAAAGACACAATTCTGCTCGTACTCTTGCTGCTTATAACGGCTTGACGCCAAATGGACCGATTTCTTTGGATATGCTGGATAAAATGTCAGAAACAGAATTTAGCGCGTGGGTTGTTGATCCTAAAAATAAAGCTGCTTTTAATCGTTTAATGGGTGGAAGAGAATTTTAAAAATAAGAATGTGGCAGGTGTTTTTTGCGGGGACGTGATAGGGCTTCTGGCGCGTGAAATGTGGGGGGAGTGTGGGTGTGTGGGCTTGAGGGGTGTGTGGGTGGAGAGGGAAGAGGAGATCTCTTAAAGCGAAAGAGGCGGTGAAGAGAGCTCTTATCAGAGGGAGGCAGACGCTAAACAGAAACAAAACACTCAAAAACAACCTATGCACCATCTGAAATGAAATGTGGTGTTTTGAGCGCCCGGCGTTTTGCCGGGTTTTTTTATGTCAATAAACTTTTAGAGGACAAAATGACTGTAACTTATATCGGACTCAATGACCCAATGGTCGTGCGCACATGGTCTAAACTCTTAAACCAAGAAGTCTCAAAAGCAATCCCGATTGCTCCACTGATTGGAAATGATTCAAACAGTATCGTACAGTTAAAAGATGAAACCACAAAAGCAAGTGGCGATTCCATTAGCTTTAATTTACGTGTGCAGCTGCTCGGTGATGGGGTCAGTGAAGGGCAAACTTTAGAAGGAAATGAAGAAGCTTTACAGTTTCTCAATGATCGCTTGGCCATTAATGAACTTGTTCATGCCGTGCGGGTCAAAAATGAAGGGACCATTGATCAGCAACGGATTCTCCACGATTTGCGCACGGAAGCAAAAAATGGTTTGGTGGATTGGTATGCGGATCGTTTGAGTATGATGTTCTTCATTCAAGTGTGTGGATATACCGCAAAGTCTATTAACTTTGAAGGACGATCCATTATACTGAAACCGGTTCATTATGGCTTTAATGCCCCAACCGCACCAACCGATAAACGCATGGTGCGCCCTAATGGGAAAACAAAAGATGAAGATTTAAAAGAAAACGATGTGTTTAATCTTAAACTGATCGATAAAGCGGTGGAACGCGCTAAATTAGCTAACCCTAAAATTCGTCCCGTACGGATCGATGGGGAAAATGTCTATGTGCTTTATCTTCATCCAACCCAAGTGACGCAATTGCGTACCAATACAGATGCGGGGCAATGGCTCGACATTACCAAGGCAATCTATAGTGGAAGCCGTATCAAAAATCCGCTCTATGATGGATCTTTGGGCATGTATAATGGTGTCGTTTTGCGCGAAGCTGAACATGTTACCGAAGGGGTTGAATCTGGAACAGCAAACAAAGCTGTCCCCAATGTGCGTCGTGCCGTGTTGCTTGGGGCGCAAAGTGCTGTGATTGCTTTTGGAAAAGATCGAGGTGCTACACGCTATAAATTGGTGGAAGAACTCTTCGACTATGAAAGAGAATTCGGAGTCGCAGCAAAAACCATTATGGGCATGAAAAAAACTTGCTTTACCTTGCCAGGAAGTACGCAAGGGGCTCAAGATTTTGGAACGATCGTCATCCCAACTTATGGAGCACCTGCTTAAAGCGAATGTTTGCTTCCTTCCCCCAACAAATTTTTCTTGTTGGGGGAAAAATTTAAAATGCTTCCAGAAAAAGGACAGGCTTATGACTATTCTATCCGATGATCCTAATAATCGCGATTTTACACATTCAGACCATTTTAAAACTTTTGCCTCTATGGTTGCGCTTATTCAAGATGAAATTGACGATACAACAGCGGAATATTCACGACAAATTCAAGATTCAATTGTGACAGCTTTGCGTTTATGTGAACGCGAACCTTTTTTCTTTAATGAAAGAAGAAAAAGCACCTTTAACACACAAAGTGGGAAAACATGGTATGGACGAGAAGAGGGAGTTTTTATTGAAACAGAAAAAACGCTGGAAGATGTCTTTTTAGCAGTAAAGGATACAACTCCAATAAAGTTGTTCTTTAAGCCCTTGGAAGCACTTCATCAACAATATGGAATGCATCCTGAGTTGGGAACGCCATTCTTTTATACGTGCCTTGATCAAAAAATAGGACTCTTTCCAACACCAGAAAATATCGAAACCATACAGCTTTCTTATACGCCTCTCTATTTGGTAGATGAACAGCTCAAAGAGGACGATAATCCTTGGTTGATTTATGCTTTTGATCTTATTAAAGCACGGGCAAAATATGAACTTTATAAAAATATTCTTAAAGATTCTGAATATGCTGCCGCTTCTTTTAGAGATTTTCAAGAACAGCTTCAAGCTTTGCGTATTGAAACATCACGCCGAAAAGATTCCACAAAAATTCGCCCTATGAATTTTTAAAAAAAACGTTTTTCCAATTTTTATGCTTAAGATTGCGCATTAAGGACGAGTGTAGGGTTTATGTTTAATGAAGCGCTTTGGGGCGTGAATGAGTGTTAGAGTTTGGATTGGTGTTAAGGTCTAGAGGGGCATCGAGGAGTAGATGTTGAAGGTGAGACGCTACTGGAGGGCGGTGGATGTTGATCTTTTTGAGTAAATAACCTTAGGTTGTGTCCTTGTGTGGCTTTTTGCTCTCTTTTTAAGGGATTTTGTGGTTTTAACCCCATAAGCCTTCGTATCTTTTGAAGGGTACTGGGTTGCTTGCATTGTACTGGGCTCTTCAAAGGTTTTAAGAAGGATTTTTATAGCTTTTTCTCAAGACTTGGGAAGCGCTAGTATTGGCAAGTGTTGGTATTGAAAGAGTGTTGGTGATTTTGGTCAAGTGCTGGGGGCTGTGGGTGCGCCAGTATGGAAGTTTATTTTTCTCGAGGCATTTAGCAGCTTATAGTTGTATTTTTGTTAAATTTTGTGCTCTTAGCGTTTTATTCTAGGGGCTTTTTTGGTTTCAATGAGCAAGCCTTGGTGTTTTGGCACTGGGCTTTTCAAATATTTTATGGAGGCTTGATGGCTTTTTTCCCAATTGCTGATTATCGACCCGATGTGGCGGATATCAATGGAATTTTTACCGATGAACTTGTCAATGTGCTTCCAGCTGATGGCTCTTACATCCCTATGCCAAGTTTTGAATCTTTGACAGAGCCATGTCCTGAGCCGATCTTAGGTGCTCTTGCGGTTAAAACAAAAAATGGGGTTTCTATTGTTGTCGGGACAAGAGAAAAACTCTTCTTGCTTGATAATACAACAATGAAGTGGAAAGATATTAGCCAAAAAGGAAGGGCTTATATGGCTAATGTCGATGCTCCGTGGTCTTTTGCTTTGTTTGGTGATTTGATCATTGCGGTGAATGCTAATGATAAACCACAAGTGATCGATATTATTCATGATAAAACATTTAGAAATTTAGGGGGAAATCCACCACAAGCAGGAATTGTTCGTATCTGGGGAGATTTTGTTTGTTTGATGAAATTGACCGAGCATCCAAGACGGGTTCATTGGTCTGGATTGAATGATGCTGAGTTTTGGACCGTGGGAAAAAAAAGCTGTGATTATCAAGATTTTCCTGATGGTGGTTTCGTGCAAGGGGCAACGGAGACAACAAACCCCATTATCTTTATGCGTTCTGCAATCTATGCCGGTTCTTTTATCCCAGGCTCTAAGATTATTTTTAGTTTCCAAAAAATCCACGATAAAAGAGGCGCAAAAAATGCTGAATCAATTGTTTGTCGCGGTGATATGGCATTCTTTGCCGATGAGGGCGGTTTTTATCAAATAACAAATGACGGACAGATTATACCCATTGGCTTTGAAAAAGTCGATCGAGCCATGACTGCAAAATCAAGACAGAGTAATCTATATACCATGTCTGCGGCGATCGATGGCGTATATAATCGGGTGTATTGGATGGTGGATAACGATGAAAGCCTTCATAAACGGATTTTGCTCATTTATGATTGGGGGTTGCAAAAATGGACAAAAGCTCTCGTGGATATCAAAATGATCCTCCCCATTTTCTTGACTGGAACAACTTTGGAAGGTCTTGATTTTGTGTCTAAGAATATTGATGATTTGGCTTTTTCTCTCGATAGTAAAGCGTGGAAAAATGAATCGCCTATCTTGGGAGCATTTGATCAACAGGGTAGACTGGGTTCGTTTTCTGGTTCCCCTATGGCTTGTGTGGTGACATCACAAGAAATGGGGCAGACAAATGGTGTGATAACCCGCGTGAAAAATATTATGCCTCAAGTTAATAGTGGAAAGTTTTATTTGTCTGTGGGAATGCGCTTTCGGCAATCTCTTGAAGAGGAAACCGTTTGGTTGCCAGAAAAACAGCCTTCTCATAATACCGGACAAATTCATTGTCGCGCAAGGGCACGGTTTTATCGCTTTAAATTGCGTATTCCTGAAGGAATGAATTGGACCCATGTCACGGGATTTGATGTGGAATTGACGTCCGCCGGCATGCGATAGGCATGCCCTTATCATTAATAGATATATGCGATAGCTAAGCCATGATCATCAAAGAACAGAGGGGATAGCTCTATACCTTTATCATCAAAGGAATAAGGCAGAGCTGATGCTTCTTTATGATGAGAAAATTGTTTGCACCATGTTTTTTTATAAAAAAAGCGCTCTCTTTCTTGAAACACAAGGGATAGCGGGGCTTTCTTTTGAAAAGGGTGCGCTAAACATGGAATATGTGAAGTCCGCAGAGGCATGTTTTTAAGGGCGTGCGGGGAAAAGTTAAGAGAGCTAAAATCATGAGGCAAGATTATCAAGATTGTAAAGATGTCTATTCTGCTCATCTAACACAGCACTGGCCATGGGAAAAAATAGCCCCCTATCAAGAGGGGCTCAATGCGGCATTGAAAAAATATGCTCAGCGCTTTCCGGATGATGTTTGTCTGGAAAAAATTGCTGAAGAAATTGCTACAGGACAAGCACAATTGTGGCTGGTCTTAAAAAATAAAATCCAATTTAGTGCTTTTGCAATCACAAAAGTTGAAAGTACCCATACGGGGAAAAAATGCGTCGTTCTCTCAGATCTTGCTGGAGAGGGAGGGCTGAAATTAGTCAAATTGATTGATGAGGTCGAAAAATGGGCGCGAACAATCAAAGCTGAAGAAATACACATGTTTGGAAGAATTGGATGGGCGAAAAGGCTCGCTCATCACGGATACTCTCGTAATCTTATTCAATATAGAAAGGTTCTGGGTCCATGAGTAGAAAAAAAACACCGCAAGTACAGACAACAACACAAACAAATGCGCCTCCTGCTTGGGCGGCGGATATTCTTAAACAAGCCACTGCTGATGCAAAGGACCTTTATAATAAAGGAATTGGCGGAAACGTTTATGAGGGAGAGCGCGTTGCTGGTCTTAGCGATATGACAAAAAATGCGCTGTCCGGTCTCCAACAAGCTGCAGGGCTTTATAACAATCCTACACTCACGCAGTGGTTAAATGCACCAACCAACAGTGCAACAAATCTTACCGGTATGGCAAAGGGGAATTGGATTGGAAACAATAGTAAATTTAATATGGCGTTGCAAAATGCTCTGAATAAAACTTCCGATGCGATTAATCAATCGATGTCTGGGGCCGGACGTTATGGTTCTGGGGCTCATACCGGCGTGCTTGCCGATGAGCTCGGCGCTTTGGCTACAAATGCTGCAGCACAGCAATATAATCAGGATATTAACAATATGATGAATGCAAACCAGATGATTGATCGCTCTCAGCATGATCAAGTGAATGCGGCAAATGCATATTATCAAGGACAGAGTAATGTGCAAGGAAATGCTCTGAAAGGCGGAATGCTTCAAGATATCAACCGCCAAAATATCTTAGATGCGGAGCGCCAAAAATGGTCAGAAAAAGATAATCAAGGTTGGAACCGATTGGAACGCTTGTTACAGGTTGGAACACAGGCGGCTGGAAATTACGGAACAACTTCAGGAAAATCAACAATAATACCTTCTGTGACAAAAGATCCGTTGCGTGATGCGCAGCAAGTGCTGGGATTGGTCGGAGGAATTCTAGGACTTTGTGATGTGAGAGCAAAAGAAAATATTATCCCGATGGGAAAGAAAAAAGGATATTCTCTTTATAGTTTTAATTATAAAGGAAATCCACAACGTTATCAGGGTGTTTTGGCACAAGAAGTGTTGCGCGTGAAGCCGGAAGCTGTTTTTGTAAACGTAAAAACAAAATTATTGCATGTGGATTATGGCAAAATAGGCTTGAAAATGAAAATGCAGGAAACGCCGGCTTCTAAAAATAAAATTGCGGCTTTCTTTTCTTCGTTCTTTAATCGTTTTTCCTTTTTGCAAAAAGAGTTCCTTTTATGAGTTCGATTTATGATTGGTCAATCATCGCATCAGAAAATGCTTATGTCGATGAGAGTATAAATTGGGCAGAAGGGCAACCGCCAAGTTCAGTCAATGATAGTGCGCGTACTATGATGCAGCGCATTAAAGAATATTTGTTGGATAACGGGGGGGGAATTGACACACAGTTTACGGTTGATAACGAGAACAAGAAAACATCACTGCGTTTGGCGACAAAGTCTTTTTTTGAGACTTATAAGGATGGTATTGTTGTGCGCTTTAAAGCTCAAGGCGTCAATCGAGGAATAACAAATGTTTCTTTAAATCAATTGCCTCCAAGGCCAACTTATATGGCAACGCCAGAGGGGATTATGCCTTTAACGGGGGGAGAATTACAAAAGGGCGGGCTTTATGAGCTCGTCTATACGCATGATATTGCCGGAAAAAATGCCGATGGATGGTTTTTAACCAATCCTACCATACAACTTCCTGAAATTCCGCCCGCGCCTTCTTTGCCTGAATCTTTCTCACCTGGATTTATTGGAACTTTTGCTACCGAAAAAATACCCTCTGGGTGGCTGCTGTGTGATGGTAAAGAATATTCGCGAAAGAGCTATGCCAATCTCTTTGCTGTTCTGGGGGAAACATGGGGAAAAGGAGATGGGCAAACAACATTTAATGTTCCCGATTTGCGGGGAATGTTTTTACGGGGGCTCGATAGTGGAAAAGAAATTGATAAAGGACGTCGCTTGGGGAGCAGACAAGAAGAGTCTTTTAAAGCCCATACCCATGAAGGAAAAACAGATTTGGCGGGCAAACACCAGCATAGTTTTCCAGAGACTGAAAACAGGATTTTTCAGGCGGATTGGGGTGATCTTAAAAGGTATGCAGCTCTCTTCCTCCTTAAAAAAATGTTGACAGATGCTGCGGGAGAGCATGAACATAAGATCTTGTTGGAAAAAACAGGAGGCGATGAAACACGTCCTGTCAATATGGCGGTGGTTTATGCTGTTAAAGCTTGAGAATGAAAGCTTTAAGAGAGATAAAAGAGAAAGCAAAATGGTTGCAAAATGTTTGTTATGAAAAAACTTGTCGAATCTATCGTGAAAAAACTTTGAGACGCTTCTGAAAAAAATGAATCCTTAACCCTCTTTGATGATTTTGCTTTTGTGCCCCCCTTTGTGGGAGGTGTAAAGGCTTGTGTGTGTCTATTTTTCTTATTGAGGGTTAAGATGGCCAGTAACCATTAAAGGAGAGGGGGTAAAAAGGGCAAAAAACTTGCCTTAATTCATAGAGTTTTGGGCTGAGACATCAAAGATTTTATCCAATCTCTCTTGTGGTGTCGTATTCCATTGTTGAGAGCGCTTGAGTTTAGCGCTCTAATGGGTGAGAATAAAAAGTGCCAAGGATAATTTTATTTTATGATGGCGTAAAAGATGATCATTAAAATACTGTCATTGAAGGTGGTGATATCTGGTCAGACCGTTTGAGCCATTAAGTATTGCATAGCAAATCGTCAGAGCAGGACTTGTTTGTAAAGCTTAGAACTCATAGAGCCTTATAGTAAGTGCATCATATAAGTGATCAGCAGATCAAGTTCTTTCAGAGTCGTTGGATTGTTGACAATCCGATAGGGGTTAAAAATCTTCGTTGTTCTTTGAAAGGTGGTGAGGCGGTTAACGAATATGTTTAATATTTTGAGAGCGGTAAAATGGTGGAAACTCTCTTTTTTCAAAATGGGCGATCTGTTTGCTAGAGCAAGTTGGCCATGTGTTTTAACGTGTGGTGAGAAATTGAGGGTTTGCTTATAGAGCTCTCATGTTCCCTCTTTGAGCTGTGGCGATATAGAGCATTTAAAGAGGAACGCCAAGGGGAATCCCGCTAGACCAAGAAGCCGGATTGTTTCTAGATTATTGTTTAAAGATCGGTGAGGTGTGCTTTGTCTTGTTGGCAGAAGTCCATAAAGTATGCAATGTCGTTATGCATTTTGGGGGCAAGGGGGGGAAAGAACCATTTTAGGTGAAAAACAGAATATAATCTAAAAAATATCTTGTAAAAATTTTCGATAAGGAAATTTTTACAAAAGCCTTTAATGCGCGGTTATGTGCTTTTTGCGCGAGAAATGAAAGAGCCGTGTAAAGGGAAAAGAGACTCAAATGCTCTATGAGGCTGTTCAAAAAGGGGGATATAATGGCATTTTTTCCATTTTCTATTGCGGATATTGATGATCCTGAATGTATTCGTGTGGTGCTTTATGCTAGCGGAAGAATGGGACATGCTCCTTTAAATGCATTGTTGAAAAAAGCAGATGAAGATATGACAAAAATTTTAAAGCGCATGGATGCTTTAGAAAAAAAAGTTAAATACGCTCGATCTTGCCAATGTCAAACAGAAACAAAATGCGTAAAAAGATGATCTAAACAATATGAACAATATTGTGAGTGGGGGAATAACTCTACCAGACATTAAGAGTGATACACAAGAAATTAAACTAGAAGCAGCTGCGTATATGAGCAGTTTTGTCTTAAAAGGTACATCTTTGAAGATGCCAGAAATACACAGGAGTGTTGGTAAAAGCATCGTTTCTGAGTCTTTTAAGGGTATTTCTTCTTCTTTTAAAAAGGAAAAATAGAAAAGAGTGATCATAATAATATGCCTGCGTTGAAGCTATAGATGAGAGAAAGCTTATTTATATTTTCGGTGGGGCATAGAATTGCTATAATTGATAAAGAGCGCATGATGGGGCTCATATAGGCAAGGTTTTGGAGTCCACAGAGCAAGAAAGCTTACTCAAGCAGAAACTAATGGCAAAAGAAGAAAAGTTTT
Organism: Bartonella gabonensis; assembly: GCF_903679515.1. GTDB lineage: Bacteria > Pseudomonadota > Alphaproteobacteria > Rhizobiales > Rhizobiaceae > Bartonella > Bartonella gabonensis. Next base: position 6,251 of record NZ_CAHOYM010000032.1, on the reverse strand, counting down.
TGCAGTATTTTGAAAAAATTTTGTGAATAGAGCATGTCATGGTTTTTAATCTATAAAAAATTTGCTCTTTTTACGCTTTTTTTGATCGGATGTCTTTTTTGGAGGGATGCCTTTTTCCGTAAAATGGAGCGTCCTAAACCAAATATATTGGGCGTGTGAATTCATGGGCTTGTTTGTAAGAAATATCTTGCTCTCAAGCTCATTTCACAATGATACGCGTGAAGGGTATAAAACTTATAAAGCATCTCCATTTTTAGGCTGCATAACAGGGGGCACTGATACCATAAGTCATTGTGCGAGCCTCTAATGGTGCGATAGCCCTTGGAACGCTTCATGAAAAGGCATGCCTTTCTTGAATAATTTTATGCTGTGCAGGTTTGTTCATTTGTAATTGGCAAGAAACATGGTTTTTGTTGAAACAACACTTTGGTTGAAGCAATGTTGAAACAACAAGGAATAGGTTTAAAAATGAGAGAATATTACGATTTCCAATCTCTTCTTTAATATGAAAAAACGAACAATCATTATAAATCAATTCCTTGTGTTTAAATGGAGCGTTTACGCGTGGACTATCTTAAGGGAAATCAATAAATCGGTTTGATTTATTAAATACATTTTGGTTTTAAGATGTGTATTACTGTAAATGATTTCCTTCAATAAAAAGATGTGATTCTTCATATGGTTAAAGCCAGAAGAGAGACAACGCGCTTTTTTGTATTCAAATAAATGAGTTAAAAAATTGCCTTTATTGCTCATTCTTTATACTTTCTTAGGATAAGTTTTATAAATATAATTAAAAAGCTTGCAATACTATACATTTTGTGTACAATATATTTATGCTTGATTTCTTTTGTATGTTATTTAAATTATATCTCTATTCATAAGCCGCACTATAGTGCGGCTTTTTTTATTGTCTCACAGGTGGAGCACTTTCTTTCTGTTATTAAGATAGCTTTGGATACTTTTTCCATTATTCTCAATCATTGTATTTTGTGATGTTCTTTTGCAATAAAAGCACTAAATGATTGTGCATTTTTATCCCAAGAGGGAGCACTTAAAGTTTAAAATGCCGGTGTTGTTTGTTTCTTTGCGTTGGTTGTCTTCAGGGCATTGAAGTGTTAAGGGATCCTTATACCTTTTTGACCGAGAGTGACATGAGAGAGGAGTGACATGAGGGGGAAACCGTAAAATGGGGAGAAAGCCTTAGTGAAAATGTAAAGGGAGACAATTCGCGTCTTGTCTGCACCTTTTTGTTTTACGATTTTTAAAACTATCCATATCTTTGAAATAATGAAGATGATGTCTTGCATTTTTGGTTCTCGCATGTCTTTTTTGGGATTATGTTCCTCTGGGAAAAGCGAATGCCTTCAATATATTTGTCTAGCTCATCATGTTGCGATAGCTCTAAGGAGCCATCTTACTCTCAAGTTCATTTTGCGAGGGGGACGTGAATGGTATCAAGAGCTTCCAAGAGGTGTATAAAATCGAGAGAGCAAGCTCTCTTTTGGTGTTTCATAAAAGGGCATGCTGACGCTTTCATCTATTTTTCGAGCTTTCAATGTTTGTGACAAGTTTTTAGAACTTGAGTTGGCTAAAGGTAGGCCTTTTTTGTCCCGTTTCTGAGAGATGTGCAAGCTCTGCTTTGTAACGTTTAAGCCAAGTGGTTTTGGTTGATGTAATAGGAAAAACAGCTTTTAAACTAAGGGAAACCTACGATATTCAGATTTCTTATTCAATATGCAAAATAATGAAAATTCTTTATCAATCAATGGGATGTGTCTTAAGGAAGACGAATTGCTTCTAGATTGAGATGGATGAAGAAGCTTTCTCTTTTAAGCTGGTGGGGGAAAATGATAATCTCTGTTTTTTCATAAAGGGCAAAGGTTTTTTTATGAGCGTTTATCTGATAAAAAACAGTCAAAAAACGGTACAGAGAAAAAAGAGTCTTTAAGCGTATTGATCGTTTGCTGTTATGCCCTGTATTGTATAAAAAGATACTTCTATCATTTTGGGTTGTAAAAAGCTTCTCTTGGGATGTTTAAAGGGTATAGTCTTTATGGAAAAAAGAATCCGCGCAAGACAAAAGGCTTATTTCAAAAGATTATATCGCAAGATTGCTTTTGTTTGCATGATAGTCTTTTGTATTGTGATATTGTGTTTTGTTGTTGTAAAGGCGATCAGTTATTTTTCTTCTCATAAAAAAATAACACAACAAGCGCCTGTTGAATTGGCTATTCCTGTTTTTGACCTGCGCGTGTATTGCAAGGAAATTTCTGCTTCCGTGATGCCCGATATGAAAAGGGAAGTTTATCAGCGTTGCCTTAATTTGGAAAGTGAGGCCTATTTTGCTATTCGTGAAATGTGGGATAAGCTTTCTGAGACTGCAAAAAAACAATGTTTGACAATGGTACGACCGGGGGATGGAAATTATTTTCTCTTACGGGACTGTTTTCTTAATGAAAAAGAAAACGAAAAAGACAAAAGGCGCAATTACTTTTAAGGTGTTATACGGAAAGTTAAAAGGATGCCAATTTTGCTGAAAAGATTAAAAAACGTCTCATTATTCTCGGACTTCTATCCCCATAAAATGTATTGATGCTGTACAAGCTTTAGTCCATTTGAGGTGTAATCGTATAGGCTATGGATTTCTCTTTGAAGTGTTTTAGGGGGCGTGGTGAGGTTTCAGGAGAACTTGTTGAGAAGATTATAAGCTTCAAGGTTGAGACAGGCGTAAAGCGCTCTATTGGGTGTGCTAATAAGCTTGTTTTAATCCCTCCAGTTTTCTTTATAATGACAAAGATAAGAGAGAAAATGCGTTATGCTCTTCTGATTGATAGATTTTGAGAGAGCATTTTTAAATAATTTAATATTTTTCGTATTTAATTACTTTGATTTTAGATTCAATTTGTTATTAATGAAGAGGTTGGTTAACTTAAAAATTCATGGAGTTAAAATAGAAATTGAGAGGATCGTTGGCTTCTTTGAGCAAGAAGAGGAGGCTCTTGGTGATTATAGGGCTTGAATAATCCTTCATATTAATCTATCTATAAGAATTAAGAGATTTTGTGAAGTGATCGTAGATTATCGCTCGCAAGGGGTTTCTTTAGCAGTAAAGAGAGGCTATATTCATAAAATAAAGAGGACGTGTAGTGACTCGTTAGAGTGGAAGTGCTTATGAGTTCAAAGCACGAGGGGGAAAGAATATCGGCGTTTTTGGGAGCAGTGGTTTTAGGGCAGAAGAAAAAGAGAATCTTCTCGTATTTTCTGGCAGCAGTTTTTTTCTTTGTCAGATATTTTGTACGTGTGTTCTCCTTTTTGTTTTCCACAAGGTAATTATTTTTTTTAGTGAAATATGGTTTATTTAAAAAAAACACTTGGCATTTTATGTGAACATCACTAGGTTTCTGCTGGTTGACAGAGAAATGGGGAATTTCTGATTTACGATTTCCCTGCTGTTTTGTGATTTTCAAAAAAATATATGCTTTTATCAATATCAGTAGGGTTCGTTTGAGTGAAATAAAACGCGGATAGCTTGATAACCGTATGTTAAACATGATCAGCATTATCAAAAAATGATGCAATGAAGAAGAGTAAATTAAGACATATATAAGATACACACTCCAAAAAGGGATAAAGATGAGGCCACAACAAAATAGACGGGTACGCGGTCGCAATAGTAACAATAATGGTAATAATAATAATCGTCGCGGTCCTAACCCGTTGTCTCGTAATTATGAAAGTAGCGGTCCGGATGTTAAAATTCGAGGGAATGCTCAGCAAATTGCCGATAAATATATCAGTCTTGCGCGTGATGCACAAGGCGCCGGCGATCGCGTGATGTCAGAGAATTATTTACAACATGCCGAGCACTATTTGCGTATTATTTTAGCAGCAGCAGGACAAATGTCCCCATCAGCTCGATGTGATGAAAATCGTGGTGATGAAAATCGCGATGAAAATAACGGGCAAGAAGGCGGTGAAATAAATTCTGAAGCTCAAAAAACAGACGCTATCGAGTGCGATACAGATGTATTACAAACCCAGTCGCAAAAAAATGGTCATGGTTCGTATGCCAAAGCACAAAATGGCGGTGCGCGTGAAAGTGCTTTAGAGGCTCTCTCAGATGAAAAAACGGGGACGGAGAACTCTCGCTCTGAGGAAAATGTTGGACCTGTTAAAAAAACACGTCGTTCTTCGCGTCGGCGTACGGTACGCTCTCAAGACGAATCATCTCTTGAGCTTTCACTTACAACAGCAGAAAACTCTAACAATGGGGATGCATCAACATCAACAGAAGAGGTTTCTTCTTTGCCTGGATTAAGTGAGGGGATACAGAGAAAAACACGCCGACGCCGTGTGGTTAATCTTGAAGCAGAGGAAAATGTTTAAACACGCATCAAGCATGCTGTGGTGGTCTTTATGGTGCTGTTGATGGAATGATGGGTATATGCGCGGCTTCTTTCACTTTCTTTGAATTTTTATTCTTTCAGTTTCCGCGGGCAACATTCTCAGTAGGGGTGATAAGAGAAGATGATCTCTTGGCTTGGAATAAGTTTAAGGGAGATAGAGAAAAGTTACGTTTGTGTATTTTAAAGAGGCTGTTCTTTTTATGGGGGACAGGTTTCTTTGTTTATTCGCACTTGTGTTTAATATCTCTCAATGTACTCTAGTCCATTTCGCTACAGAGCTGCTATACGGTGAAAGCTATCGACCATTTTCGCTTCAGAAAAGGTGCAAGCTGGGCTGTTCTCATTATCAGTGTTGCAACAGCTCTTCCTTTGGCTTTTTAAATCAATTCATAAGAAGTCTTTTTATTCATAGGATTCTTTGCTGTGATGTGTGAAGAAATGATTTTGATGAATTTCACCATGAATAGAGCTGAAATGAGAGAATCTTATAGTATTTGAAGCGCTCGTTTGGCATGTAAAAAATAAATGATTATTGTAAATCAATATGTTGAGTTTCCGCGGGCAATATCCGTTTTTTAAGAATGGGAATGCATTGACTGAAAGGTTTTCCCTTTATCTCGATGAGGTGAGGGGAGACGAAGAAAAAATCGCCGCCGCCCAAGAGGTTAATCTTTAAACCGAAGAAAATATTTAAATACCGTGAAGCATGCTGTGTAAGCCGATAATGTTGGCTTGCTTAATGAGGCATGGTCGTTGATATTTCTTTAAGTTGTTTCAACGGAAAGAACGGCAATCAGTGTACCGGTATGATAATTGTAAATCATCAATTGTGTTTGTCCATCAGGGGTTAAAACATGCAGGACAATATTGTTTTCTGAAAGGCTTTGCGATAGAATCTGTGTTTTTTTTGGTAGGGAGAGCGTGTGGTGGATAACCTGAGGATTTTTGCTATGGGAGGAAGAGAGCTCTGTTTGTTTTGGTATTGAGCTCGTGGTAACTTTATAAACGATTAAAAACAATACAGTTAGAATGAGGAAGAGCGTTATCAAAACGGAAACGATCATTAAACCCATCAGTTTTTTTCTTACCCGTTCTACAGCAGGATCTAAGGGGAGATCTTGGGGCAGAGGATTTTGCTCTGTGTGATGGTCTTTTGAAGGTTGCATTGGCTTATTACCCATCATGTCTTGCATTGATTATTTTTTTCAGTTCTGATGGGTTTATGCGTTTAAAGTTTTTTGTGCAAGAGATTTGTGGAAGAAGAACGTAGAAGAGGAAGTGATGTTGGTAAAAAATCTTCTTTCTGGACTGTTGATATATTGTCATTAACATTTTGGCTTTTAAGCAGGAAATTTCCGTGGTTTGTTACAGACCAGATCAATTTTACTTTTTTTTGATGTAAATGAGGGTGTACGTTTATGCATTGGGCAAAAATTTGTTGTCCATAAAATGCTGATTTTTTTGTGGATGGTATCATGGCTTGTTCACAGGCTTGAGCTGTGGGGTAGATTTTAGTCATTGTATTGTTGGAATAGCAACTGCTAAAATCATCGGTACATGAAACCAATAAGAGAATAAAAATAAGGGGATTCATAAAATATTTTCCAAATGAGCGGTTGACAGCCTAGACTCCAGTTTGTCAGCCTTACGGGCTTCTTCACTGTAGAACGTTTTTAAAGTTTTTTAGTTCCAAGGGAGTTCCAAGGGAGTTCCAAGGGAGTTCCAAGGGAGTTCCAAGGGAGTTCCAAGGGAGTTCCAAGGGAGTTCCAAGGGAGTTCCAAGGGAGTTCCAAGGGAGTTCCAAGGGAGTTCCAAGGGAGTTCCAAGGGAGTTCCAAGGGAGT
>NZ_CAHOYM010000031.1 GCF_903679515.1 Bartonella gabonensis | reverse complement strand
GGATATATGATCTATTTGTATATAAAATCATATAAATTAAGAGGAAGTGATCACAATTTATTCTGTAAATAAATTATAAAAGGTAGACGTTTTTTCTCAAAAATCTAAATGAAAATTAAACAGCCTAAAATATTGAGAGTGGGACATTGTGAAGAGTTTGCGTAAAATAATTGACATCATTTTCATTATCGTTGTTAGTTCTTTTGTCCATCTTACATCAGCACACGCCATTGAGCCCGTTAAGATTTCTTCTCAGGATGCTGCGCTTGATCTCTCAAAAGCAATTGAAATTCACCATACAAACAACTCTATTTTTCAAACAAGTACAGCGCCAGGACCAGATGGTATTGTATGGCGTATTGAAGTGCAGGCAAAAAGTGAAAAGTTTTCCGGAAACTGGGCCGTTTTTTCTCTTGCAAATCCAACAGATGAACAAGTCGATCGTCTCATCGTTGCCCCCCATTACCGCATGGCGCATTCTCGATTTTTTTGGCCAGACCTTGGATCAGAACGGATTCAATCTATAACACCAAGTGAAGGTTTTTCTCTCGATCGTCAACCTAGTACGAACTCTGATATTTTTCATATTACTCTCAATCCCGGTACTGTTGTTACATTTGTGGCCGAACTTAACTCTGAAAATCTACCGCAAATCTATTTATGGCAACCTGAAGCTTATAAGGACGCCATTAATTCTTATACGCTTTATCATGGTATTCTTCTTGGAATATCGGGTCTCTTAGCACTTTTGTTAACCGTTCTCTTCGTTGTCCGTGGGACAGGGCTATTTCCTGCAACAGCCGCTGTCGCTTGGGCGGTACTTTTTTATATTGGTATTGATTTCAACTTTTTAAATAAATTCTTTGCAGTTACACTCACAACACAACCAATCTGGCGTGCTGGTACAGAAGTAGCGCTTGCCGCAACACTCTTTATTTTTCTTTTTACCTACCTCAATCTTAATCGCTGGCATTATCATTTTAGTTATGGGGCTATCGCTTGGATCATTGCCTTTTGCAGTTTAGGAGCCTTTGCTATTTATGATCCAATCAGAGCAGCAGGAATTGCTCGTCTATCATTTGGCCTTACCGCTGTGCTGGGTATACTGTTAATCATCTATTTTTCAATCCGCAGTTATGACCGCGCCATTATGCTTATCCCAACATGGTTGCTCATTAGCTTTTGGTGTGTGGGAGCCTATGCCTGCATAGCAGGATATTTAAACAATGATATTATTCAGCCAGCATTAGCGGGAGGATTAGTGCTCATTGTTCTTCTCATTAGCTTTACTGTCCTGCAACAAACTTTTTCTAATGACGCTTTCCATGAAGGAATATTTTCCGACCTTGAACAACAAGTCCTCGCAGCAAAAGGAGCTGGAAATATTATCTGGGATTGGAATATTGAGCGTGATCGTATTGTTGTTCATCCAAATATGATAACCCTTTTTGGTACTGAATTCCACAACCTCAATGGGACGATGCGCAACTGGATTTCAGCCTTGCACTATGATGATCGTGAACGATTCCAAGCCGTATTGGATATCATTCTTAAAAATAAAAAAGGGCGTATTGATCAAATTTTTCGACTTTCTTCCGGTGGTGGTTATTATCATTGGTTTTCTCTTCGCGCCCGTCCAGCTATGCAAAAAGATGGAAAAATTACACGGGTCATTGGAACCATTGTCAATATTACGAATCATAAAAAATCTGAAGAACGCTTATTGCATGATGCAATCCACGACAGCTTAACTGGCCTTCCCAACCAACAAATTTTCTTTGATCGGCTACAAAATTATACTTCTTTGGCGAAAGCAAATATTAAAATTAAACCCACCGTCTTTATGATTGATTTTGACAATTTTCGCCAAATTAATCGCAAATTAGGCATAGCCGTTGGGGATACTGTATTACTTATAATCGCTCGTCGTTTAAATCGTCTTATTAACTTTCAAGATACCTTATCGCGCCTTTCAGCAGACCGCTTTGCAATTATTTTACTCAGTGAAACTGAACCACAAAAAATTGCAGCATTTGCAGATCATTTGCACAAAACAATTTCAGCACCTATTTCACTTTCAGAAAATAAAATAATCCTTTCAACATCTATCGGATTGGTGACATGGAGTGAAAGTCGATCAACGGCTAAAGATATTTTTAATGATAGTGAATTAGCGATGATTCGTGCAAAACAAATGGGTGGAAACCATATTGAACCTTTTCGTCCTAATTTTCGCACTTTGGGTCTCGAACAAAATACTCTGGAGAAAGATATTCATTATGCCATAAAACGTCATGAGATGAAAATCCTCTACCATCCTATTCTTAATTTATCAGACGGGCATATTATTGGTTTTGAAACAATTGTAGAATGGCATCACCCAACTTATGGAAAATTAAATGTCTCTGATTTCATAAAAATCGTAGAAAATGAACAAATCGTTATGGATTTGTCACAATTTATCATCGATAATGCCATTATCGATCTTATAAATGTAGAAGAAAAATTTTCCCAACAATCTTTCTTTATTTCAATTAATTTACCAAGCGCAGAAATGATTCATCCTCGTTTTATCAGTCAATTGCGTGCCGCTCTGCTTCGCCATCCGCTCCACAAAGGGCGCTTGATGATTGAAATATCTGAATTTGTCTTAAGAAACAATCCTGAACAATCAGCCCACTTTCTCGAACAAATTAAAACACTTGGAATGAACCTAGCACTCGATAATTTTGGAACAGGTTATTCGTCACTAACCTATCTTGTGCGTTATCCATTTGATATGGTTAAACTTGATCGTTCCCTTATCTCGATCGACTCTCTCAAGAAGAAACTCGTTCTCAAGTCTATCATTAATATGGCAACAGATCTTAACTTACAAATTATCGCAGAGGGTGTTGAAAATGAAAAAGAAGCCATATTCCTTCGTCAAGAAGGCTGTAAATATGTTCAAAGCACACTTGTAACGAAACCAATTGCCATAGAAGAGTTAATCACTCTCGTTCAAAGCCATTTCCCTTACAAGCCAAGATACTGATTTATAATGATAATTTACTGTTATTCAACTTGAATTAAAACTCCAAATACCATAAGATTCTCTGTATTTCAAAATCTCTCTCATATTGAATCAATCAAAACCATTTGCTTGTGTGTCACAAATATGGAGGGCTTAGGAGGAATAATAACTATTTAAAAAGCGAAAAAATGCCTTTTCATGCATCGTCTTAAGTGCCAAGAGCTTTTCTAGGAGGTGGCAAATATAATGATGGTGATCGGCTTGTTATTTTACAAGCATAAAGATGGGGGGCTCAATGGATTTACCGCAAGACCATTTACAAACACCATCGCGAAATAAGCTCGAGCGCACTGAGGAATGTTTCTTTAAAATAAAACATAATAGAATAATGTGTAAAGTGAAAAAACTCTACGCGTGTCCCACTTCCGAAGCAAGATAGGTTGGATCAATCCCCATGCGGGTTAAACTTTTATCATACTTACAACTTAAATCGCTTTCAAAAAGAAAACTAGGTGATGTAGAACTGATTAACCAGCCGTTTGTAGAAATTTCTGCCTCAAGTTGCCCTGCTTTCCATCCAGCATAACCTAATGCTACCAGTGCATGTTGCGGGCCTTGTTCACAACTGATCGCTTTTAATATATCAATGGTCGCAGTAAAACAGACCTTATCTGCAATAAAAACAGTTTCTTCACAAGCATAATCATCTGAATGAAGGACAAAACCACGCGAAGGATCAACAGGACCACCATAACGAACTGGAAATTGTTTTATTGGTTCAGAAAGCTGTTTTTTTTGTCCACTGTCTATTACACCAAGGTGAAGCAAAAGCTCTGGAAAATCAATATGATGCAACTGATTGAGAATAATGCCCATCGCACCAGCATCAGAATGCGCACAAATATAAATAACAGAACGAATAAAGCGTTTGTCATTCATCCCAGGCATTGCGATGAGTAATTGTCCACCCAAAAAGCCATTACATTGCTTCATTAATCTGTTATTCTCCATAATTTATATGATAAAAGCTTGCCCATTTAGCACACTAGGAAAATAAAACTCCAATGAAAAAAAGTCACATATTTACAAATTTACAAAATATCGCAACTTTCTTTTATAAAAAGCTTTTCGTTACTTTAAGCTTAACATTCATAGTTTTAGAATTACTTAACATCCCTGTAAATTCTCAAACAGACAAAAAATCCCAGCTTTTCTCAACCTCTTGGTATGAATCAGAGGGTGGTCGTATTCGATTAGCAATCACTGAACCTTCTCTTTCTGGAATGAGAGAAGGCTTTATTGAAATTATGCTTAAACCCGGATGGAAAACGTACTGGCGGAATCCAGGTAATTCAGGAATGGCACCCTTTTTTAATTTCAATCAACAAGTTTCTTATGAAATCTTTTATCCTACTCCACAGCTTTTTGAAACAGAAAATGATTGGTCATTAGGCTATAAAGATAAAGTGATATTGCCCTTTAATCTATCTTCTTCAAGCCAAAATTTAAGTGGTTCTCTTACTCTTGGATTATGCCATAAAATCTGCCTTCCATTGACTGTTAACTTTGATTTTTTGCCCTCTGCTCTTAACAATAAACCTCTTCCCATTTCCTTGTTAAAAAATGCCCAAAATTCTTTGCCGCGCATAATGCAAAATGCCCTAAAAATAAGCGCCGAAAAAAATAATAATACCCTCCTTATAAAAATACAAAATAACAACAAAACCACGCCTTTCTCTCTCTTTTTAGATGGCGGAGAAATGCAAATTGGAGCAGCAAAAAAAATCAGTGATAATGCAGAATATACACTCTTTAGCGCTCCACTCTATTTCGTACCAGAGAAAACCAACCAAAAAATTTTTTATACAGTTTCTTTTAAAGAGCACGCCTTAAGTGGAACATTTATATTCCATACACTGTCAGCACCTCTTGTTATCCCATGATAAAAGAAAAAAGATTTCAAATAGCAATTATGTTGGAAAACGCCCATTTTCGCGATATTCAGTAATTGCTTTGCGAGCAAGAGCATCAGCACGTTCATTCTCTGGATGTCCCGCATGTCCTTTTACCCAGTGCCATCTGACTGTATGGCAAGAACAAGCACCCTCAAGAGCTTGCCATAGTTCCATATTTTTCACAGGACTTTTTGATGCAGTGCGCCAATTATTCTTTTTCCAATCTTCAATCCACTTAGATATACCGTTACGCACATAAACTGAGTCTGTATAAAGATCGACCAAACAGGGCTCTTTAAGTGCCTTTAATGCACAAATTGCCGCCATGAGTTCCATTTGATTGTTTGTAGTGTGAGCATGACCGCCATAAAGCTCACGTTCATGACCATTCCAGAGTAAAATTGCTCCCCAGCCTCCAACCCCAGGGTTTCCGGAGCAAGCACCATCTGTATAAATTTCAACGACTTTTTGTTGACTTGCCATAAAATTTAAAAACCTAATCCACTTAGCGAATTTACATGACTGAAAAAACAAAGCTTGTGCCAATATTCCCATGGATCTTTCTTAATAACAAAGCTATTAGGCGGTGTATTAAACCAATCATAAAGACGTGTGAGCAAGAAACGCAGGGATGCACCACGAGCTAATAAAATAATCTTGTCCAATTCTAAAGGGATCAATGGTCTTATTTTTTGATAATTTTCCAATAACTTACGTGCTTTGGTAAGATTATAGGAATGATCAGGTTCAAAGCACCAAGCATTTAAACAAATTGCTAAATCATAAGAAAAAAAGTCATTACAAGCAAAATAGAAATCTATCATACCAGAAAGACGATGATTCACAAAAAAGACGTTATCATTAAATAAATCCGCATGAATAATGCCTGTTGGTAAATTGACCGGCCAATTTACCTGTAAAAAAGCTAATTCCGATTCAATTTTTTGTCMAAATTCTTTTAACAATGCATCTTCTGTGATTTGACAACGTTGCCACAATACCCGCCAATCCATGATAGAAAGCGTATTTTTACGATTAAGTGTAAAATCCTGTCCTGCTAAATGCAATTGTGCTAATCTTCTACCTACTTCGCCACAATGACCTATATCGGGCTGTCGGACCCACTCTCCTTCTAGAAAGGTAATAATAGCAGCAGGGCGTCCTGCTAATTCACCGATCATAGCCCCATCATTTTGAATAACAGGTTGTGGACAAGGAATTCCACGTTGCCTCAAATGCTGCATCAAACAACAAAAAAAAGGTAAATTATCTTTTGAAATACGCTTTTCATAAAGTGTTAAAATAAATCGCCCTTGTGTTGTCTCCAGCATAAAATTAGAATTTTCAATCCCTTCCTCTATCCCTTGATAAGATAAAAGTGCCCCTATTGTATAACGTTTTAAAAACGCTTTTAAATCATTGGGATGAATATTTGTATAAACGGCCATTATTCTGCTTTCGTTGTAGACATGTTATGTATTTTGATTTTCATTTTTTGTATTATTTGCTTGACCATTCACAAATGCCATATCTTGAGACGTTAAAATAACGTCACGTAACTCGCGACTCACTAAAAATTTTTCCGTTTCCACTACTGTTTCAGCTAATTCTATTGTCACATCATAACGCGCACGAAACGCTGAAATAATTTCATCAATAATAATTTCAGGAGCTGAAGCCCCTGCTGAAAGACTAACAACAGAAAGAGCTTTTAGGTTTTCAAAATTAATTTCATCAGCGCGCTGAACTAAAATAGCTTGCAGGGCACCAGACTTTTCGGCAACCTCTACCAAACGTCTTGAATTAGAAGAATTTGGCGCTCCAACAATCAAAAACAAATCACTCCCCTTTGCTGCTGCCTTAACTGCATCTTGTCGATTCGTTGTAGCATAGCAAATTGACTCAGCAGCCGGGGCTGCTAATGTAGGAAAACGTTGTTGTAATACATCAAGAATTCCTGCAGTATCTTCAACAGAAAGCGTTGTTTGTGTGACAAATCCTAGTTTATCTGGATTACTTGGCTGATAATGCAAGGCATCTTCTATCGTTTCAATAAGCGTTACGGCCCCATCTTCAAGCTGTCCCATTGTCCCTATAACCTCAGGATGACCAGCATGACCAATCAATATAACATGACGGCCGTAACGTTGATGCCGTATCGCTTGTTTATGAACTTTCGAGACTAACGGACACGTTGCATCGAGATAAAACAAATTATAACGTCGTGCCTCTTCTGAAACAGATTTTGGTACACCATGGGCAGAAAAAACAACCGGTTGATTGCGATGTTCTTCTGGGATTTCATCAAGTTCTTCAACAAAAACAGCTCCCCTTTTCTGTAATCCCTCAACCACATAACGATTGTGTACAATTTCATGACGAACATATACGGGAGCACTATATTTTTTTAATGCAAGGAGAACAATCTGGATAGCCCGATCAACCCCTGCACAAAATCCACGCGGTCCACAAAGACGTATCGTTAAAGGGGGAAGTCCAGACATAAACCATCCTTAATCTCTATAGCTTTAGTCTCATATTTAAATAACCTATCCTTATACATGAATAAGCAATTAAAAAAACGCGCAATATCATCTTTTGCATAAGAACACACTCTATCGTGTTTTCTTACAGAATTTTCTTGCAGAAAAGCCCTTTTTAAATTTACTTTTTCATTTTTTTGCCTAAAGGTCGATAAAATACCAAACAAGAGATTCAATCAAAAGAACTCCGAAGATAGCTGCCAAATAAAGTAACGAAAAGAAAAACGTTTTTCTGGCCATCAAAATAGTTTCATCATGTGTCTCAGCTTTCCATAAACGATAGGCAAAATAAATAAAAATAATACCTAAAATTGTCGAAAAGATACCATAAAAAATTCCACCAAGACCAGTAAAGCAAGGAACAGTAGCGCATAGTGCCATAAAAATAGTATAAAATAATATCTGTTTTTTTGTTGAGTATTCACCTCGTACATTAGGCATCATCGGAATACCTGCAGCCTCATAATCAAGAGACGAAAATAAAGAAAGAGACCAAAAATGAGGGGGGGTCCACATAAAAATGATTAAAAATAATAAAAAACTATCAAAACTCACTGTCCCAGTTGTTACAGCCCATCCAATCATTGGTGGGAAAGCCCCAGCAGCACCACCAATAACAATATTTTGTGGAGTGATACGCTTTAACCAAATTGTATAGATAACGACATAAAAGAAAATTGTAAACGCAAGAAAAAATGCCGCAAACCAATTAATAAAACTCCCCATAATCAATACCGAAAGCAGAGACAAAACAATGCCAAAAATAAATGCCTTTTGAGAGCTGATTTTACCCATAGGAATGGGGCGCTTTCTGGTCCGTTCCATCACGGCATCAATATCAGCATCATACCACATATTCAGTGCTCCCGCACCACCGCCGCCAACAGCAATACATAAAATTGCTAAAAAACCATACCACGGATTAATGGAAGCAGGAGACACCATTAAACCAACCAGCGCAGTAAAGACCACAAGTGACATAACACGCGGCTTTAATAATCTGATATAATCACCGATACTGGATTTTGGTGGCATTGATTTACTATTTGTAACCGATAACTCTTCTGAAACAGACATTCCACTCAAAACCCTTTTCCATTTCTGTCATTCACAAACAAATATGATTTGGCAAACACTATCTCGCGTATGGCAATGACTAATTAAGACCCGTCGCATTTTTGAAAAAATACGACACAGCCCTCTTGTATAAATCCCCTAAAAATAGAGAGAAATATTTGCAACAAAAATATATTTTTTAATCAACATTTTCTCTTACATTACAACTTTATCATAAAAATGTACTCTACCAAATATCATAAAGCCATGCGGGAAATTTATCTTCTATAAAATGCTCTTTCTTCTCATTTTTCTTTATTTCTTGCATAAGGATGAATATATTTGGTAAATATTGGTTTTGTGGTATAGGTTTTATGTGGGGAATTCATTTTTTATGTAAATCTATGCATGGTTGTGTGTCTGTGTTGAGGTCGGATAGGGTTTTCTGTGATATTTTATCAATTATTCAAAAAAGCTTTTTTTATTGGTGCTGTTCTTTACACACTTTATAATAGTTTGATCAATTATGCTTTTGCACAAACGCCCTATGCGCAAAATGTCCCTGCTCCACAAACCTATGGTGCATGGACAAAGGTTTGTACTCTACCACCAGGAACACCTAATATGCAGTGTGAAGTTGTACAAAACGTCCATACACAAGGTCGCCATGATATTACCTTGCGCGTTACATTTTATAAACTTCCTCAAAAGCAAGGTGCTTTAATGCGTGTTTTTGTTCCGATTCGCGTCGAATTACGTCCTGGCGTTGGAATCAAAATTGACGATAAAAATATGGGCCGAATGGAATATCGTCGCTGTCTTGGTGATAATTGTGTTGCTGAAGCTTTTCTTAAAGAAGACATCTTACAACTCTTTTTAAAAGGAAAAGTGGCAACCTATTTTATCTTTACAACCCCTGAGCAAGGAATTGGAGGTCTCGTTGACCTAAATGGTCTTGGTGATGCCTATGCAACCTTACCCACGTAAATAAAATCAACGCACATTGGATGATTAAAATCTCCTAAGCCCCCAATAAAAATAGGATAATTCTCATGAAATCGCTGATTGATCATTTTGATATTGCTTCCTCTAAAGTGCAATCACTTGTACAGGAAACGCTTCATTATGCTGATGATGGGGAGCTTTACCTTGAGTATAGAGAAAGTGAAGCCCTTTTATTTGATAATGGACAACTTAAAAATGGCTCTTTCCATCAAGATATGGGGTTTGGTCTACGTGTCGTTGCTGGAGAAGCGACTGGATATGCACATTCTAATGAATTATCAGCTGCTGCACTCAAACGTGCTTGTGAAGCAGCTAAAGCTGTTACCTATAATAATCATGCCGGACCCTATAGCATAGCCCCTCAACAAACAAATAAGAGACTTTATCAACCGCATAATCCCCTTGATGCTCCGTCATTTGAAGAAAAAAGTGCTCTTTTGCAAAAAATTGATGCTTATTTACGGGCAAAAAATGATAAATTGCATCAAGTGACTGTTTCTCTTTCTGGCTCACTACAACATGTCGAAATTTTACGTGCAGATGGGTATTTTGTTCGCGATATTCGTCCCCTTGTACGGCTTTCTATATCTGTGGTTGTAGCTGAAGGCAATCGACGTGAAAATGGTTTTTATGGATGTGGGGGGCGACAAGCATTTAACCAATTTATTCATGAAGACAATTGGAAAAAAGCCGCGGATGAAGCCTTACGTATGGCTTTAACAAATTTAGAAGCAGAAGCAGCACCTGCAGGAACATTTGATGTTGTCTTAGCCAATGGATGGCCTGGCGTTATGCTCCATGAAGCCGTAGGTCACGGTTTAGAAGGTGACTTTAACCGTAAAAAAACATCTGCTTTTGCTGAATTTTTAGGACAACAAGTTGCGGCAAAAGGTATTACAGTTGTTGATGATGGAACAATTCCTCATTGCCGAGGCTCTTTAACTATCGATGATGAAGGAACCCCTTCAGGATATAACGTTCTCATTGAAGATGGAAAACTCGTTGGTTTTATGCAAGATAGGCTTAATGCACGGCTTATGGGGAGTAAATCAACCGGAAATGGACGGCGTGAATCCTATGCTTATGCCCCAATGCCACGAATGACCAATACAATCATGCTAGGAGGAGATAAAACACCTGAAGAAATCATTTCTTCCCTTAAAAGTGGTATCTATGCTGTTTCATTTGGTGGAGGACAAGTTGATATTACTTCTGGAAAATTCGTTTTTGAATGTACTGAAGCATACCGAGTAGAAAATGGTAAAATTGCTGCACCAATCAAAGGCGCCACTCTTATTGGAAATGGACCAGATGTTATGAAACGTATCACAATGATTGGAAATGATAGTAAACTTGATAATGGTATTGGTATGTGCGGAAAAGCAGGGCAAAATGTTCCTGTTGGTGTTGGGCAACCTCATCTTCGAATCAATAATATGACAATCGGTGGAACTGCGCTTATATAAAGAATAAGCTTGCTCATTTCTTCCCAATATCGCTTCCTTCCCACCTATTGAAACGATTTATGAGGAGAATCATTTTTGATACAATGCATTGATTTATAAAGATAATATGGTGTTGTTCAACTTGAATTAGAACCTTGAATACCGTAGGATTCTCTTATTTTAAATCTGCGTATGTTGAATCAATAAAAACTATTAGTTGGTACTTTACAAACAGAGAGAACCGTGTGGAATGAAACTGTACAAAGGAGGGCATACCGCTCATGAATTGTCTCAAATACCAAAAGCTGTCACGACCTTGAGAGAGGGCAAATATAACGGTGATGCCGGCTTATTCAAATATACCGTCAAACATACCTTTTTCGTAATATGTTTGTCTTTTGTGTGGGGTAACACGTTCTTGAATGTTTTTATAATAAAACCGTTTAAAATAAAAACACTGTCTATATTCGGTGCTCTTCATTCAATGAGAAAAAGGTTATTATTGTAGATAAATTTGAGAGAGATTTTTATAATAATATTCAAATAAACTTTTTTAAAAAATCTTCATGGCGTTAAAAAATTTTCAAGCTAAAGCTTCCAGCCCTTCTTCTTTTTGCTCAAAACAGCAACAATTTCAACATGGGGTGACAATACAAATTGATCAATTGGCGTGATTTTTTCTATTGTATATCCTCCTGATACAAGAAGAGATAAATCACGCGCACATGTAATAGGATTACATGAAATTGCCACTATACGGGGTATTGTTGCCTTTGCTAGTTCACGGGCTTGTTCCTCTGCACCAGCACGGGGAGGATCAAAAACAATACTCTCAAAACATTCAAGTTCCTTTACAGAAAGTGGATAGCGGAAAAGATCACGTTTTTCACAAGTGACTGTTTTTAAACCAGTTGAAAAACGTGCTGCTGAATTTAAATTTTCTAATGCACTTTCATCATTTTCTATTGCATGAACATTCATCTTTTTTGCTATACGCAAGGTAAATGTTCCTACCCCTGAAAACAAATCAAGAGCATTCTTTGCTTTTTTTAAATGAGTCAAAATAATAATGCTCATTATATTTTCAGCTTCGCAGGTTGCTTGAAGAAAACCACCAGCAGGCAATTCAACACGAACATCTCCAAAGTAAATCACTGGTTTTTCTCGTTCAATCAAAACTTCACCGCCAACAGATAAACGTGTAATCCCATATGAAAGAGCTGCACTGATCATTTTTTGACGAAGTGATTCATGGTGTACATTACAATCGCTTAAAGCAACATCTAAACCATTTTCAACGCGTGTTATCGTAACATGAAACCACAACTTATGTGTAAATGCAATAAAATCAATGTATTATGTTAATTATTTTATATGAATCCACTTAAGAATCCACACTTTTATGCGTGTTTAAATTGACCATTTTTTACAAAAGATTGTCACGTATGAATAGAGCATAAAAAGCAAATCATAAAGAGGTTTAAGAAGCAAAAACAACTTCAAACTGTCCTTCAAGCGTTTTAACTTTTTCTGAACTCACAACAATCTTGATATCATTTCCCAATTTTGCCAAACACTCAAGCATTTTCATTTCACTAATCCCTCGAAATTCTCCACTTAAAAGTTTAGACAATTTTGGTTGAGTCATTTTTAAAAGTTGACTAGCTTGCTTTTGTGTTAAGTTTTTTTCTTTAAGGATTTGACTAATCTTATGTGCAAGTTGTGCTTTGATAAGCATCTCTCTAGAATCTGAAAAACCAAGATCCGTATAAACATTGGAACTACCGTGAAAAACATTGATCATTTTAATCTCCTTCTAATTGTTCTGCTAATTTGAGACGTTCTTTAATCAGATTTATGTCTGGTTTTGGTGTTGCAATACCATGGGTCGATTTTTTCTGAAAACAATGCAACACATAAAGAGATTTTTTATATTTTACCGTATAAACAGCACGATAAGTTCCTTGAATATCACGTTCAATAATTTCTAGCACATTGGCAGATCCAAATCCCTTGAGAACCTTAACATTTTCTCCTTTATCTCCTATCTGAGCAAGATAAAGAGCATAACCAATCCTTTGTTGAATAAGATCAGAAAAACTTTTTATATCTTTGAGTGAAGATCCAAGCCATATGATACGTTTTATTTTACTCATGATTATTAATATACCCATATAGGTATAATTTCAAGTGCTTATTTTAATAATACTAAGTTAAAAATGCTTAATTCTAAAGATAACGAACTCAAATTTGAGCTGGTTAATTTTTAAAGAAATTAGGTTTTAATGAAAAGTAAAAATACGCTTATGAGAACCTCTTTAAGTGAATGTTTAAACGTTTGAAATTTCTTTTATAACAGCTATAACTTAGTTATCATTTGCTTTTAAAAACGTTTCATTTACGAAAAAAAAGCTCTAGATTTCACAGCAGAGCCAATCTTAAAAGCCTTAGATTTGATAAAAGCATTTTGATTTGTTTGATAGGTTTTTATTTTAGAAAATGCGTTATTTGGAATTCACTCAACTCAATTTCGAGGTCAGTATATTGAAACGCTTTTAAGAAGCATTGTGATTTATGTATTTTTTCAAATGAATCTCTTTAAAGAAAAGGGCATTTTATTAATACGTTTGATAGCCATAACAAGCGTTTATAGTTTCTAAATTCACTCTCTCGTTCAAATAAATGCTATCAAGATTATATCTATCATTTACGGTTCTTTTGATAAGTTTTCATAAAGATAATAGAGCGCTTGCAATATGATACGTTTTGTATATATGCATTCACTACTCCATTGTGGTATAGGTTATTCATTAGAATCAAAATTAGAAAGCCGCGTCATATCAATTGGCACGGCTTTCTTTTTTGGAATTCTCTCTTTTATGATGCGTTTTAAACAATGTATCTTATGATGCGTTTATAGATTAAAGGCGCCCCCCACGCGCCGTTCTTTATTCTGTCTCATCAACAATCTTGACAAGGTTATCGTTTTCATAAACCTCATAATTTATAGGAATTTCCTTTACTTTGCTTTTCTTGGTTAATTTCGCATTGCCATAAGCGCGACCCCAGACCTTAGTATAGAATAAAACCTTGGCATTGCCAAAAACAGAGCCATAAATCTCAGCACACCCACCCACCAAAGCACCGCCATAGACCTTGCCATGTATTTTTGCACGACCATTAACAACGGCATAATTATAAACCTCAGCATAGCTATGAATACAAGCCGAGCCAGCAACAATGGCACGACCATAGACCCTTGCATAACTAAAAACCGTAGCATCATAAGAAACATGAGCATAATCATAAATATGAGCATCAGCAAGAACGCGGGCACCCCCACTTACATGGGCATGGCTATAAACATTGCCATAAACATGGGCATTGCCATAGACACAAGCATGGTCATAAATTTTTGCATATTGAGAGATAAAAGCCTTGCCATAGATTTCACAATTCCCATAGACTTGACCACACACTTGAGAATAATGCCGTATTTTTGCATTGTCATAAACACGGGCATAGCCATAGACACAAGCTTTATCATACACCCAACAATTGCCATCATGGGATAGATTAGCTTCCTTTTCAATAAAACCACCGAGGTCACCTGCTTTAACATCATCAAAATCTTTTAAAGCTTTAATGCGATAAAGAATTTTGTTATCGAATACACGTGTCTCATTTGTGAGTGCAAACTTTTTTTGCATGGCACAATTCCTTTATAAAGAGATTTAAATTTTTGAATGAAATGTTTTAAAGAGGGGGCGCCCCCGCCGCGCCCGTGCTTATTTAAGCAGCGTCTTTTAATAACTGATCATCATCACAAATATCATGACGAATTTTAGCATGGCTATTTACAACAGCATTGCCATAAATTTTTACCTGATGATCAATATTAGATTTACCATAGACCTTTGCATTATCATAAATTTGAGCAAGGCAACCAACGCGCGCCGAGCCAGAAACCTTGGCATTGCCATAAATATTTGCACAATCCTTAATCCAAGCATTACAAAAGACATGGGCATTATCATAAACGCGCGCCCAGATATAAATGCGTGATTTACCATATACACAAGCATTGCCAAAAACATAGCCACAAACATGAGCACTTTCATACACATGCGCATTGTCATAAACATAGGCATCATTAGAAATGGTAGCCTTATCACTAATCACGGCATTGCCATAAACATGACCACAGACCCTAGCGTTATCATGAATTTTTGCATTCTCATAAATATGAGCGGTTGTATCAAAAATTAAAGCCTTGCCATTTATGATAGCATTGCCATAAACCTTTGCACCTCTAAAGATTTTAGCTTCGTTATAGATTTTAGCATTTTCATAAACAGTTGCATTCAAAAGAACGGCGGCATTATCATATACCCAGCAATTGCCATCATGAGAGAGATTATCTTCATTTTCGATAAAGCCACCGAGGTCACCGGCTTTAACATCATCAAAATCTCTTAAAGCACGTATACGGTGTAAAGTAATCCCATCAAAAGTGAAACTTTCATTGGTAAATTCGTATTTTTTTGCAGGCTCTTGTTTGTTAACAGAAGCGGTTTCATTTGAAATGTTAGAAATAACGGGGGTGTTTTTTACTGTAGTATTCATACTAATATGTCCTAATCAAGAGTTTTGAAATTGACACCCTATAAGGGCGCCGGGCGTTCAAAACACGGTGATTAGTCCGTTGTTACGCTTTTCCCATAAGGGTATTATATGGCGTAACGACACCCGACAAAATTATCATATATGCTAATCATAGCATAAAAGATAGCCAGTTTTTAAAAGCTTTGGAAAGATTGTTTCGTAATCTATCCGCTAATCACAAAGTGTTTTGATCACTTGATTATTTATATAACAAAATACGTATTTATTGTCAATTAATTTATGTACTTTTTTGATATTTTTTTATGATTTTTTTAATTCATTGTGTATATATTTATCATATGCTTATTAATTGCATCTTTTGTATTATATGCTTTTAAAGCTATATTATTGGCTTTCTTAAAAGATTGCATTATTTTTTGAATCTATACATTTATAATATTTAGAAACGCTCTCATCATGCGTATTTTTAGCTTTATWACCTATCATGTTTTTCACTAAATGGTTTTTAAGATTTCTGTTAATTTCTTTTATAATACATTTGCAACTTAACAGACTTTTATAGGAACTGTTTTTATAACCAATGCATTCATTTGCATTATGATTATGAAAACCAGTCTTTTTTCACGGGTGTTTTATAGCTGTTATTCATTATAACCACCGCATCATTTTTCATTTTCATAAGAGCAATGATAATTGTGATTTATTGCTTTTTATGAAAACATCTAAAGAGAGACTATCATTATAGAGATGAGCAAAATCACTTTTAATAGACTTTTGTCATTTTTGTCAGTTCTTTTTAGACCCTACAGCATTTTTTTCAAATGAGAGAAAATTAAAAACAATATATTTCAATACATTAGCATTTTAATGATACAACCTATATCGACAATACAACCATAAATTCAATCTATAATATATATGTGTCAGTTATGTGTCAGTAAATTGAACTGACAAAAGTAATCATTTTAGTGCGTAATTAAAACATGCTTTATGAAAGCATGTGATCTTTTAAAGCCTTCAAAAGACAGTTTATAATGATAAAAATGCTATCAAGATTATTATAGTTATGAGTTTTGGAGGTTTAGGGGGTTTTGGAGGTTCTTTTTTATACCCCCTTTATATATTTTTTAAATTAAAAGTAAAAGTTATTATATTTCAATATGTTAATGTTTTAAATAAACAACCTATATTAAACATAACACATAAATACAATCTTTAATATATATTTAAAAGGGTTTTGTAGGTTTTTTGGGGGGGTTAAACACTGTCAAAACCTATAGCAAAATGAATATACATAACTCTCTTTAAACAGAGCTTTTAAAAAGCACAAAGCTATTATTTGAGATTACGGTATAAACTCTTAAAGGCAATCCAAATAAGAGTGTTTAAAAATGCAAATATTCTTTTTTTAGAAGAACGCATATAAACACTCCTTTTAAGATTATATCTAATCACCTTAATAAAAGAGGTATAGCTATATCCTATACCCCTT
This sequence comes from Bartonella gabonensis, assembly GCF_903679515.1. Taxonomy (GTDB): domain Bacteria; phylum Pseudomonadota; class Alphaproteobacteria; order Rhizobiales; family Rhizobiaceae; genus Bartonella; species Bartonella gabonensis. The sequence continues at coordinate 2,549 of NZ_CAHOYM010000031.1, read as the reverse complement.
ATAATGAGCATATCCATTATGTGAGCATGCCTTAATGAGCTTATTCAGTTTCTCTAATTTCTAATTTTGGTAAGTTCTTAACGATTTTCATTGTCTCTAAACTTACGGTAATAACTCTTTGAAACAATTCTAGAGGGTATGCAGGGTTTCCAACTGTTTCAACAGCATAGCGATTGGCATCATTCACAATACCACTCTTTTTATCTGTCTTAACGCATTGACGCCCCATAACCCATTCAAGAGCCGGCTTGCCATTCACGATATAGTCATAAGCTTCAAGAGGGATATCTGTCATTGTGATATTGCTGTTGTAAATAACCGTCGATTTATCCTTTTCCTTACTATTTCCAAAGAATTTCATTTCTTTAACATAATAGAATTCTTTAGGATTAGGAATATCAGTCTGTTTTGGATTGCCTTTTTTAAATGTGACTGGATAAGGTTCCACATCTTCATAATTCATATGCAAATGCCCTAATTCACGCCCTGCTGTAACAAATTTCCAAAAGTCCTCAGCAGTTTTTACACAAGGGATACGAGGCAATTCTTTAGAGAGGTTATCAGCATAACGAGTGCGATAATCTTCCGAATGAAGTAAACCGTAAACGTAATAAAACAGATCATCTTTTGTTATATTTTCATTAGGATAAGCCGCTTTAAAATGGTCTAGTCCTTCATCTGTAATGGCATCACGTCTCTGTAAACCAGCACTGTTGCTTTCTTCTGTAGAAATTAAAAATAAATGCGATTGTTTCTCACTTTTACTTTTTGAGACCGTATTATCTTTGTAAATATAGCGTGGAAAGCATTGACCACTCTCTATTGTAGTAAGATTAGGTAAACTTTTAGCCATCAAAACAGAAAAACCACTTCTTGCTCCTATACCTGTAATTTGTATGACTTTATTTTCGACTACTTGCCCCATCGGAAATATACGAGGCATCTGGTAAGTTCTTTCATTAAAAATACGATTGTAATAGAGCCATTGCTTTGTAAAGGGACGATAAAGACTTTGAACTAAACAATTACTTTCAAATTCGGAAAATTTTCTTCTTACAAATTCTTCTTTTAGACTACTACTCCAACTGATTTTTTTAGCATCAACGTTAACAAAATTGTCTACAGCATTTTTACGTATTCTGCTATCAACATGTCTATAAGCATTATTAAAACGTTCTACTTCACTATTATAGAAAGCAATCATATTACTCATGTTGTTAGCTAAAGCTTTACGGCTCGAATTGTACGCCCAAGCATCACGATTGGTTGAAACTCCAAGAGAATAACTCTCAAACAGCTTTTTACCATGACCTTTTTTAACACCTATGGCTAGGAATGTTTTAAAACTTTCATCACGTTGATTGATCCAATCACCATGTTTGTCTGGTGTAATTATTTGCCAACCTTGTTTACTCCGTGTAATACCATCAATACTATCAAATGATTCAATTACTGTAAGTTTTTCTTTTGTTGTAAGATTGTTACCAATATCATGATAGTAAATTTTACAATCTCCAGAAACATTGGTTTTTTTGATAAATAGTGTCACAGCAATACCAGTCATACTTCCATTGCCAAAAACATTCCCTCCTTCTTGAGCATTTCCACTGCTTAATATATTTTTACGGATATCACCCCGTAAATTAAGAACATAAATACTGGTAAATTCTTTAGCTAAGGATTTTCGTAAACCGTCCATTGTAGACTTTTCTATATAACCCGAACCAGAAACAAAGCCGATTACTCCAGCATTATCAATACGGTCACTCGCCCAGCGGATAGCACGAATATAACTGTCATATAACTTTTGTGTACTGGTTACTTTGGATTGAATCGCATAAGTCTCACGAATACGGTTATCTAGTATGGGATAAGGACTATTCTTTGCATTGTCGTTTTCGTTTTTTTGTCCTACCGAATAAGGGGGATTACCAAAGATAACTTTGATATTCAGATTTTTTTGAAGTTCTAAATATTCACTGTTTTCTTTGAGTATACCGTCTATCAAGTTTTTTTCTTTAAGCGTCTGAAACGTATCAACCAAACCAATATGCTTGAAAGGAATATATTCACCTTTCATCAAACTATGATACGTCGATTCAATGTTAATCGCTGCTATGTAATAAGCCAGTAAAACAATCTCATTGGCATGAATATCATGACGGAATTTATATTCCATATCCTCTGGTTTTATGAGATTTGATTGTAACAGCCGTGTGATAAAGGTACCTGTACCTGTAAAGGGGTCAAGAATAGAGACATCCCGTGATCCCAAGCTTTTGCCAAATTCATTGCGCAAAACATCATCAACAGAGTGAATGATAAAATCAACAACCTCAACGGGGGTGTAAACAATCCCAAGCCTATCCGTGGTTTTCTTAAATGCCTTGGCAAAAAAACTTTCGTAAAGCTTGATAATAAGGTTCTGCTTTGCTTGGGGTTCAGTAATTCCTGCTGTACAGAACGTGATACTTTTGTAGAATTTATCAAGATCTTTTGCTTCTTCTTCAATATTTGTTTTATCAAGTTTTGCTAAAATCTTTTCCATG
>NZ_CAHOYM010000030.1 GCF_903679515.1 Bartonella gabonensis | reverse complement strand
CCCCTGAATTTTTCCCCCAATCTTTCCCCCATTCCACACCATAAAAAAAATCCCAACACACCCCCAAGCCTACACACCCCATAAATCCCCTACACACCTTAAAACTTCCCCTTAACTTTTACAGATCCACGTTTTTACGCTTTACCATTTTTACAGAAATATCTGTACAAAATGATGATACGATCACGTTTTTAAAAAACCGCCTTTAAAGACTTGTGTTCATTTTCACGTCAATCCCCTATTTTTATTTTAATCATAGAGATAAACTGGTCCATTATTTTATTGACCAGCACAAAATTTTGTGATTCAATTTTGTTTATCAAAAGGGTTCATAAGAAGCTGTTTACAACTTTTTTAAAAATATTTTGTCCCACATGCCGTGCTTTTTTAGGATGCACAATAATCGATTGAATGGCTTCACTCTCAGAAAGTTGAACATGAGAAAGTTTTTTTGATTTTCTTCTTCAACATCTACAACGATAAATTGTTCTTCTACGTCAATGTTTTTTCGTAAGGAGAAGCCTCAAAACAAAAACGCTCGTCCTTTTCTAAAACAAAGGCTTTTTAGAAAAAGAAAATATCGGAAAAGAAGATAAAAAAAAGGTCTGTCTTTTACAAACAAACCTCTACAGAAAATTACTGAAATAATTCTCTAAATTTTAAACGACTTCCTCTAAAAATACTTAAATACCTCAGAAGCACAAAAATGAATACAAAGGTTTATCTAGAACCAAGTGTAAAAAATTCAAGAATAAAAAATTTTATAGTTAATATTCCCTTAAAAAAACGCGTTTTTTACCCCTCTGCACGCGACAATCCAATGGCTTAAGACAAGCCTCTTTGAGCGAATCCTTCAACACCGTTTAAAAAGAACGCCTGCGTGAGAAAAAAACGACAAGCCAAGTCTTTTTTACAAAAGATTAATCGCAAACAAGTATAAAAGCCAAGCTCTCCATAAAAGATCACTTTGAGAAGATCAAAAATCTTGAAGGACCATAACTCCAATAAAAAAGAAGCGGATTTCTAAACATCTCCGCTTCTTTAACATGAGGAATAATTAAAAAGATTTAAGACTCTGAAGGGAACCAATTTGATAACAATTCATATCTTACAGGATCATCGGCGCATTGTCCGCCACCACATTCCAGAATAGTCGAAACCAAGTTTGCCGCAATTAAAAACACAAATAAGAAACTTGCTGTTTTACTAAAGATTGGAAAAGGAGAAAACTCTTTGAACTTGTGTGCCAATTCGCCTAAAATCATAACGAATGCAACAGCAAAGATACAAAGGACAGAAATAATGAAGGCCCAAGTATAAAAATGCAATCCAAAGAACGTTGAACCATATCCCAGATCATCAGGTGTGATATGCAAAAATACCTGCCGTGCAGCAACAGCACTGGTGACCATACAACCGATAATAACCATACCATAATGGGTATTTTTCACCCTATGGTGGATATTGAGCAAAAACCCACATCCTGCCAGCATCAATCCAACGCGTTGCAGCAAACAAAGGGGACAAGGTAACTCAAATTTTACCAATTGATAATAAAAAGCAACCACCAAGACAATGGACAATCCAATCAGTCCTAGCGTATTCATAAAGGTGACGAAATGAGGATTTTTTTGTTCAACATTTTCCATGGCTATTCTCTCAAAAAGATAAATTTAAAGTAGAAGTTGCGTGATGATTAAAGGTAAGAAGAATAACAACGAACAAAATAGCCCATAAAACATAACTTATATTTTTTTTGCCATACACCGTCGTTACTGCAGTGCCTAAAGCGATTAAAAATGGAAGAAACATAACTTTTAAATCTCCTTTCTTAATATTACGGTGTTTAATATTATCTTACTTCTGAGCGTTCAACATATTAAAAAATTAGGCAAAAAAGAGACCACGGATTTATTATTCACAATTCATACTTCACTTTCTATTGTCGTTCTATTGATGGTCTTATCGTTACATTTATGTGAAGAAATGATGCAAGAGATAATCGCCTAAAGGCGCCTTTGAACAAAAGCACTAAAGCGTTAATTATTCGCGTTCTTTATCTCATCAATTATTGAAAGATCCTATTTCCCCCCATCCCTAAACAGCAAAATAACAAACCTTTGAAAGGAAAGATACTTCCTGTTATTTTTCTCAAAACCCTCTTATTTATAACGCACTTTTGCCATAAAAATCTCTTTTTTATCATAAATAATATTTCATATTACATCATATGTTACAGTATATGGGAACGGTATTTATTTTAACAATAAAAAATGAGACATTTTGTAAAAAGCTGATAGTCTTTACAGACTTTTCCAGTAATGTATTTTTTTCTTTTTCTTCAAAGTAAACGTTGTAAACAGCTCTCTTGCTGTTGAACTTTTCCACCCTCGAACATGTTTAACAGCGAAAAGCTGAAAGAACAGTGCTTAAAGGAGTTTTAAGGAAGTATTTTTCAGCTTCGGTATGGCCCTTTTAATTTTGCCCTTTCAATCTTATTTAAAAAAGTTGTTTCTCTGTCATCAATTAACTTTGCAAAGAGACGATAAAACTCTTAAAAAAAAGAATAATAAAGAATCGCCTTGAACCTTTTGAAAAGGATGCAGAATGATGAAAAAATCATGTGATGTCGCGATTTTAATGGGGAGCCAATCGGATTGGCAAACGATGTGCCATAGTGCCGATATTTTGACGCATCTTGGCATTTCTCATAGTTCGCATATTGTCTCAGCCCACCGAACCCCTGAACGCCTTTATCAATTTGCCAAGGAAGCAAAAGCAGCAGGTTTTAAAGTTTTAATTGCCGGTGCTGGCGGGGCGGCCCATCTTCCTGGTATGCTCGCAGCGCTTACGTCCCTTCCTGTTTTTGGCGTTCCAGTGCACTCACAATCTCTTTCTGGTCAAGACTCTTTGCTTTCAATCGTGCAAATGCCAGCAGGAATACCGGTTGGCACACTAGCCATTGGCAAAGCAGGGGCAATTAATGCAGCCCTTTTAGCCGCAGCCGTTATGGCCGTTTACGACCATGATCTCGCCCAACGATTAGAAGATTGGCGTCAGCAACAAACAGCTGGTGTCGCCCTAACGCCTGTAACGGAGGTTTAAAATGACACCATCTTCCAACACGCCCGCTTCATCCAGCATCACACCCTCCAGCTCCACACCCTCCAGCTCCACGCCTTCCGATACCACTTCCTCCAACATGCTTCCTTCAGGCAGCGTTATTGGTTTAATTGGTGGTGGACAATTAGCCCGCATGCTCGCCATAGCGGCTGCGGAATTAGGATTTCGAACGGTTATTTTTTGCCCTGAAGCCGATTGTCCAGCAGCTCAAACAGCCAACAATCATATAGTTTCCTCCTATGATGACATATCAGCCTTAGATGATTTTATTGCTCAGTGTGATGTGGTCAGCTATGAATTTGAAAATCTTTCACTTCAAACGGTTCAATATGTAGAGAAGAGCAAGCCTGTTTATCCTTCTTCTAAAGCCTTAGAAATCGCCCAAGATCGGCTTTTTGAAAAACAATTTTTACGAGATCAAGGAATCAGCACTGCCTCATGGCATACTGTTGACGATTTTTCTTCTCTTGTTTCTGCTCTTGATACCTTAGACGGACGTGGTCTTTTAAAGACGCGTCGTTTTGGTTATGACGGGAAAAACCAGATCAAGCTTGATCACCCCGATGAACAAACCTATGAAGAAGCCTTAAATACTTTTCAGGGACAGCCTTGTATTTTGGAAGAAATTGTTCCTTTTTTATCGGAAATTTCGGTTCTTTCGGCGCGCACCAAACAAGGAGAGCATATTTTTTATGATTGCCCTGAAAACCAACATAAAAATGGGATTCTTCATAAGTCCTTTGTTCCCTCCCATATTCCCCTTGAGGTGCAAAAAGCCGCACAAAACATCAGCGTTACAGTGATGGATGCCCTTAATTATGTTGGTGTTCTTTGCATTGAATTTTTTGTCTTAATGGATAATCGTCTTTTAGTGAATGAATTAGCACCGCGTGTGCATAATTCTGGTCATTGGACACAAAAGGCCTGCATCACTTCACAATTTGAACAGCATATCCGTGCTATTTGTGGTCTTCCCTTAGGCAGTCCCTATCGCCATAGTGATTGCCAAATGACAAATCTTCTTGGGAATAATTTGAACTCTTTAAAATATTTTCTCACGCAAGAACGCACGTCGATCCATTTATATGGCAAAAGCACAGCTCAACCCTACCGCAAAATGGGCCATGTCATCCAATTAACAGGACCAGCCAGCAAATCTTATTCCCCCCTATAAAAAGGCTTTTGCCCCCAATGAAGACAAAAAAGACAGGCTCTCCCTTCCCACTTCAAGCCCCTTCTCCTCTCATGTCCCCACCCTAAAAAGACAAAACCACCCTTCAACAATCCAACGACGTCTCCTCCTCTCTTTTAAAACATCCCTGCATGGCTAAAAGCAATCCACCAGCCCTCCAACTTTACCTCCACCTTCCACTGCATCATTCCTCTCCCATGCTATTGCCTTTTAATTCCGACCTTTAAGGGACAAGACTTGCCTCTTGCACCCATGATAACGCTCTAACAATGGGCTTTTATTTCCTCTCGTCTCGCTTTTTTTATGTTCATTTTTTCATAAAAAGTGCCAAGTGCCCACTCCCTGCCTGACCTCTATGTCAAAGATAGACTGACAACACTAAGCTTATCCATCGGGGAAACATCCTTCCCCCTCACGAAAGCGATATTACCTATGGTAAGACCTTCCAAGGGTTTAAGCGCCCCCCTTTGCCTTATGGCAATAAAGCTTAAAACAACAGATGGAATACACGACACATTGAAAGAAAACCGTAAATTGAGTATAAACTCTAAAACAATAGCTGTTTTAAATAGCGCTCATGAATATTTATCTCCTTTGTTATATCTAGCGCCTTCGTTCTCACGCCTATAAGGTTAAGTTATTTACATTTAAGCATCTACCGGCTCTCAAGGACGAAGAATCCCTTGCCGATCTGTCAATAATCGAGCTTTCCTTCAGTCAATTCAGTTGACTTGAGCACTTCATTTTCAATGCCTTTTCACCTAATTGTTCAATCATAAAGATAATTGTACTCACGAAATAAATCGTTTATACTATATAATAAAGAATTATACATTGTTATTATAAGTAACAAAGGATATATTTATAATAATAAATCGAAGTTAACTCATATTACAATCATAAGAATACAGAAATATTCTTTCTATTTTATAAAAAATAATGTAAAAGTGAGATCTTTAACTTTAACAAGACAAAATATTCAAAAAAACTGATATCAACATGACAATACAAACACCAAACATATCAGATACATCATCAAAAGAATAAAATGATACATACTCTCAATGGGATTTAGTCCTTGATATACAAAAAGAAGTTAAGGAAACAGTAAAAGCTGGTGTTATTTCCCTGAGAGAATTTATACTCATACTCTTTATAAGTGTCTGTTTATACATTTTCCTTTCAATAATAGGCAATGCGGATAAAATTCAACTAGATGCTGCAACTGCAATAGGGCTGATATTCGTATTAATTCTGTACGGTTCGATACCCATTTCTTTGGTGCTATACATTATCGTAAAAAAGAAACTAAAAAAGGTCATAAAACAACTGGACGAAGCCGTTGCTAAGCAAGACCCAACAAGGAGAGAAAAATGACTGAAGCTATAATATTAGGGCACATTCTAGAGATTATTGGTGGTTGTGCATTCATGACATTATCCGTTTGGCTTTTTTATTCTCTCCTTAAATATCGCAAACTGTACCGTAAAGCACTTACAGGACGAGATCTAGCGATTCAAGAATGTAACAAAAGGATTGATCAATAAAAAAATCGTGCAACAGATGATTTATTAAAAAACGATCATTCTTATTTTCATATTTCTAGACGTGATTATCACTCCAATTATTTAAGGTATGAGACTCTATCGTCAGGGAACATTTAAGACTAGAGGCATAATATGGATGTGTCATATACCAAATACAAAAAACAATTCCAACGGCTCAAGCGACATGCCTCTACCCCTTTAACTCTCCCGAACAGCGCTTATTTGTTCAAAGCAGAGAAACTAAAAGCTTATTTCCACGCCTTATCCATCTTTTTCTTCAATATTTTTATCTTCAAGGAGACCATCAAGGCGCCCTTTTTGACACAGAGAGCCCCTTGACAAGAATAAAGCTTCTTGTTAAATTCTGCTCACTTTTTTGCAATTTTCACTTATTCATTGTGCTAATGAAGTGTATTGATACGTGCCTTAAGGGTGCGTTTTTATTTTTATGATCACAGTGAAAAAGTGTATCGTGTAGTGTTATGATGCAAGAATACTATGATAAGATAACATGTATGTGCCGTACATTGTTGTAATTTTTTGAGTATTGTCGTTATAATATTGTGTTATGTAAACTGTTTAAACGGTGAATAGGATGAAAATTAAAAATTCGCTTAAAGCACTCAAGGAACGCCATCGTAATAATCGTTTGGTGCGCCGTAAAGGGCGTGTTTATATCCTCAATAAAACGAACCCACGTTTTAGAGCACGCCAAGGTTAATTGTTTCAGAGTAAATGTTTTTATGCCTACTTTGTTGTAGGCAAAAAATTTTCTCTTGAGATTTTTTGAGGATATAAGTCCGTTGGTTACGAGTCCACTGTTTGATAATGTTTAGTGATTTATCTTTTGGGGGCTTGTTTTTATGTATCTTTCTATTTTAAAAGCTTTTCGATTTTTTCAAGTGCGTTTTTTTTATCTTTTTCAGCGCATTTTTTTGCTTTTTTTTATAGGCATTTTTTGTTTCATTTCTTCTGGTTATGGGCAAAGTCCTCCTTCACTTCCAGAAGATCGCCCTTCTCTACAATCGCTTTTACCGTTAGAAGATCTTATTCCCAATTCTCCTCCCTCTTCCGCATCGCCCTCTGATTCTGATTCATCAGCGATGATTCTTGAAGATTTTGACTCAAAGCAGCTTTCCCATGTTGACAGCCTTAAGCAACGCAAAGAAGCGGAAGTTTTACGTTTACTGAAAGAATTGAAATATTGTGCTGATGTTGCTCAAGCAAAAAAGATCAGTCAACAACTTCAACTTTTATGGTCCCAATCGGGGAGTGAGACGATTGATCTTTTAATGTCATGGGCTGAAAATGCGATCATCAGCGACGATTATGGACTTGCGCTTGATTATATTGATAATGTTCTTGCCCTTTTACCTAATTACGCTGAAGCTTGGGTAAGACGTGCTTGGATTCACATTCAACTGAATGATTTCAAACTTACCATGCTTGATCTCAAGCATGCTCTTGAACTTGAGCCACGCAATTACATTGCTTTTTTTGAACTTGGCGTTACCATGGAAGCGACAGAGCGCCCAAAACTTGCTCTCAAAGCTTATGAAACAGCATTAAGCATCTATCCACAAATGCAGAGGATTCAAAAACGCATTGAAGCTTTGTTAAACGAACAATCATCGCAAGCTCTTTGAATCTGTCGTCTATAAACAAGATCCTTTACACATATTTTCAGTGTACATAAAACGCACGAGCCCATCCGAGTCGAATAACCCCGCCCCCTGCTCCTTACTGAGAAAACGCCAGCACCACACCCTCCAGCCCCACACCCTCTGGCAATGTTTTTTTACAAACTCAGACAAATGATCAAAACGAAAAACCTCCTCATATGTGCCCTCACAATTGATAAAACAGCCATACACTTCACAAGGCTAAAAACGTCAAAGTTGTCTCATTTGAATCCAACAAACATCCTTTAAGAAATATTCCCCTTCAAACCTCCTCCTAACATTCCTGTAAAACATAAAAATCAAGCCTTGCCGCAAAAGAGCAAAGACAAGCGCCAATGAAAAAAGTTGTTTCATTCACCCTCACCCATCCCTCATTTTTTTTGAGTTTTTTTTACTTTGAATGAGCCGTCCATCCACCTTTCAGCGCTGTCCAATAACCATCAGCAAGAGTATAAAAATCCCTCTTGTAAAACTTTATAAAAAATAAAACATTTGAGAAGTATTTTATCTCTAGCAGAAGTTCTGAAATTGTTTTATATTAAAGGGGGTGTTCTGCACTTCTCGACAGGAAATAACGTATCCTGAGACCTTAATGATCTCCAAGGGAGCTGTCCCTGATTAGGCCCGTGGGCTTTTTCATATGGCGCCCACCTATTTATGTAGGTTCCTGGGGTCGACTTTTTCCATCGGCTGTTGTGGATCACCTTTTTTTGCATCATTTTTGCACCCATAAAATTTTCCTCCCCAAAGTGATCGTGCTCTTTTGCATGAGACGCTTCTTTCTATAAGCCTCCTTTTCTATGAAACAAAGAGTAATAGGCTCTTTGAGATCAAAATGAGGCTAGGTTTTAACATCATGAGATTTGCAACCGCTTACAAAAATACCCCCCCTATCGCCTGCATCCCTTCGCGAAGGCAGCGCAAAAGCGGCGTATCGCCTAAAAAAGGCTCTTTCAACAAAAGAGCGGTCTCTTGTTTTCACACACACGGCTTGTTTCACACGCACGACTTTTGTCCATAAAGCGGTTTACAAAATGCCAACCATGGCTAGAATATCAACTTTTTAATTAAGTGACGAGACAATGACCCAAGTTCCCCTCTGTGAAACAGCTTCATCTCTTCGCGCGCAAGCCCGCAAGAGTGGTTTATCGTGTCGTGCGGCTCTTTCAACAGAAGAGCGCGTCCTATTTTCACAGCGTGCTTGTCGCCACTTTCTTGAATACTTGGAAAAAAAAAGCACAGATTTTTCACGTCTCATTTTAGCAGGCTATTGGCCCATCAAATCGGAAATTGACCCGCGCGCACTGCTTGATGCTGTAGCATCACGCGGGGGGTGTTTAGCCTTACCAGTTGTTCTTGATTCCACCACCATGATTTTTCGGGCATTTTCAGCGCACACGACTCTCGAGCCCATGCGTTTTGGCACCGTTGGACCAAGTGCAGACAATGCCACTGTTATCCCCAATAATATTATTGTTCCACTTTCTGCGTTTGATCGTCACTGTCACCGTCTTGGTTATGGAGGGGGTTATTATGACCGCGCAGTTGAAGCCCTTGAAAAACAAGGACATCACATGGCATTATGGGGCATAGGTTTCTCGTGTCAGGAGGTTGCCTCTATTCCCGCAGCAAAACATGATCTCCAGGTTCAAGGAATTTTTACAGAAAAAGGTTTCTTAAAATATTAAAATGTGATTAAAGCGCCTATGCGGTTTTTATTTTTGGGTGACATTGTTGGTAACACAGGCTGTAGAGTCGTCTTTGAGCATCTTCCTCAACTGATTGAGAAATGGCGGCTTGATTTTGTTATCGTGAATGGTGAAAATGCCTCTGATGGTTTTGGTCTTAGCCAAGAAACATATCAAGATTTTTTAATGGCGGGTGTTGATGTTATCACCATGGGCAACCATGCATTTTCCCATAAAGAAGCCTTAGTGTATGCGCATGAGAGTGATCGTTTTTTACGTCCTGCCAATTTCTCGAAAGAGACTCCTGGAAGAGGAGCTGGTGTTTTTACAGCAAAGAATGGTGCACGTGTTCTTGTTGCCAATCTTTTGGGTCGTGTTTTTATGCCAAACAAAGTAGAAGATCCCTTTGAAACAGCGGAAAATATTCTACTTGCCTGCTCCTTGATGGAACAAGCCGATGCCATTATTTTTGACTTTCACGCAGAGACGACAAGCGAGAAGCAATGTTTTGGCCATTTTCTTGATGGTCGTGTAAGCGTTATCGTTGGTACACATACGCATATTCCCACCGCTGATGCACAAATTTTAGAAGGTGGCAGTGCTTATTTAACAGATGCTGGCATGTGTGGCGATTACAACTCATCCCTTGGAATGGATAAAGAAGAACCGTTACACCGTTTTCTTTATCAAACGAAGCAAGATCGTTTTGAACCGGCGCGTGGTCCGGCCACTCTTTGTGGTTTTGCTGTTGAGATTTCAGACCGCACCGGCTTAGCAGAAAAGGTCTCGGCGGTACGGATTGGTCCTCATTTAAAGCCTGAAGTTCCAGATTTTTGGTAAGCTTCTTTTAAACCGCGCCCCCCTCTTTTAAGGACCCCTTTGCATAGCTCAAATGCCACGCGCCCCTTTTTAAAAACTCAGCAAGCTGTGCTTTTTCACCTTATAATAAATGGGAGATCTCTCTATCATTTTCAGGCATTTTTATAAGCGAACATTCATTAAAATGAGTGAAGAACGATAACCTATAAAAGTGACCTCTTTTCCTGTGAATAAAGATAAAGGATGATACAATATCACTATATTTATAAGTACAGATCATGTTTACTTTAAAAGTCTTAATTTTGAAAAGGTTTTTTGTGAACAATAAGCCTTCTTTATTATTTATAATCTCTATTGTATGTTTATCCATCGGTGGTTTAATTTCTACGGATATTTTTTTACCTACCCTTGGAGATATGCGTCAATAGTACCAAGTGAGTGAATCTGAGATTCAAAGTGCGATGGCCATTTTTTTACTTGCCTTAGCTGTTGGACAACTGATTTATGGACCGCTTAGCGATAATTTTGGACGTAAAAAGACACTTTTGTTTGGTTTATTTTTGTGGTTTTTACCACATTGAGTATAATTTACACCGTTCATATTCAAACTTTTTTGCACTGCGTTTTTTACAAGGTCTTAGGCCGCCTGTTCAGGGATTGTTTTAAGTCGCGCTATCATTAATGATTTGATGGATAAAAAGGCTGCAGGAAAGCTTTATTTGGTTATATTTCCTTTTGTTGGAATATCACCAGCACTTAGCAAAATTAATTGGGGGAGTGTTATTGCAAGTTTTTAACTGGCAAGCCACTTTTATCTTTTTAAGCCTTTTTATATTTTCAACCATTTTGCTGTGTTATTTTGTCCTAACAGAGACTCTTCCCCTATAGCACGTCAATCTTTCACGCCTATAGGAGTCCTTAAGGGCAGTTTAAGAGTCCTTATAAATAAGCAATTTATTTTTTACGCATTGATACCATATTTTTCCTATGCAACCTATTTTGCTTACATTGTGGAATCACCTTTTTTTCTCACAGCTCTGGGCTTACCCAGTAACGATATTGGGTATAGTTACATTGGTGTTTCTTTAACCTATGTTTTAGGCAACTTGGTTGCACAAAGATTTCTTAAGCAAGAATCTATGGAACGGACCATTCGACGTGGATATATTATTTTCGTCATAGGAGGAATATTATTTGGTCTCCAAATCTATGTGAGTCTGTGACCTCTTGTCACGAGTTTAAGTGCCATTTCACTTCTAACCTTTGGCAATGGCTTTTTGTTGCCATGAGGCAACAGCGTTAGCGATTTCCTGACATCCGCAAGCAGCTGGAGCAGCATCCGGTGTTATGGGCGCTTACAATTAGGAAGCGCTGCATTAAGCGCCGCAATGATTGGAAAAATATCCGATCATAATCCGTTAGCTGTTGCCATTTTATTGGCAATCTGTTGTAGCGTGGGTTTTATCATTTATATTCGAAAAGCCAATTATTTTATCACCATAAATCAAGTCAAATAACCAAATTGGGAAAATGCTTAAAAATCTTGATATCCCGTTGCGTGATGGAAGCGTTTTTTTTCCACGAGACGACATCTTTTGAGCCACTTAAAAATCTGACAGTTACTTAAATTGAATATACTGAAATCGACCCTCGTAAAGGATCACTCAACCCCATGGCCAACCTAGCTCAAACGACTTTGTGCTCTCATGATGATCTTCAACTTTTCTACAATGCTGTTAAATGATGCTACTCGAGGATGCTAAACTTATTAGGCTTCCCCCTCCGTATAATAATATTCACCCGTCGGATATGGGGAAATTAAAGAATGTAAGGGGCCTCCCTCTTGTGATTAGTATTTTTAAATTGGCATAATTTTACAATGGAGGAAAAATCTTGCAACAAACAGAAAATCTAAAGAGCCATTCTTTTTTTCACCTATACATTAAAACTCTATCGCTTTTCTTTTAGCCTTAAATCATTTAAATATTGTGAGAGACTAAAATGTCTTTAAAGTTAGAAGAGGGACTCATAATACTCTAAAACTTAAAGCAAAAAGTGTGCGGGGAGTTTAAAGGCTATGCACTTACATCGTGTTATTCTTGGTCCTAGAAGATCCATTGGAGATAGGCAAATCTTTTGCTCTTTCCTTGAACATCTCTCGTTAAAAAGAAAATTTAAGGTTCCCGCGATGAGACCCATTATCTCTGGAACAGAGCTACATATGTTGGGGGGATTGATGAAAAAGAAAGTTCTTGTACTCGCAGGCGATGGCGTGGGACCAGAAATCTGTGGTGCAGCATTGATGGTCTTAGAGTCATTTCAATTGCCGATTGAATTCACTTATGGGGATATTGGTTTTGAATGTTGGAAAAAGACAAGAGATTCTGTTCCTCACGCAACGTGGCAAAAAATAGCTGAAAGTGACGCTGTTTTACTTGGCACTGTGACAGATCCAGAAAAAGAAGCGTCTTTAGAAGAACATACCTCACATGTAAGAGCGCAAAACCTTCCCTATATTTCTCCACTCCTTCAGCTTCGGCAAAAGTTGAGTTTATTTGCAACTATACGTCCCATAAGATATATCTTTGGTCAGAGAAAGCCTTTTCAGTTTTGTGTTATCAGCGACAAGAGTGAAGGACTCGCAGCCGGATTAGATTTTCGGGGGATCCCGTCTGAAACATCCGCTTGGTTAAAACATCCTAATTTAGAAAAATATGGTCGAAAAGAAGCAGCATGGACCGTTCGTTTACAAACACGCTTTGGTTTAGAGCGTTTATTTGAATATGCTTTTTCTTATGCACGATCCCATGAGTTTGTGCGGGTTACTTTTGCTGATAAGCCCAATGTGATGCGAGAAAATGGACAATTTGCTCAGGAAATTTTTGAAAAAATCGCGCAAAACTATCCAGAAATTGAAGCAGATATTCATCATGTTGATACGGTAGCAATGTGGATTACAACAAAGCCAGAGCAATTTGGTGTGATTGTTGCTGAAAACATGTTTGGCGATATTCTCTCTGATCTTGTCGCCGGCGTGATGGGTGGTTTAGCGCTTTCCCCTCAAGCAAATGTGGGGCACAAGATTGCCTGTTTTAACCCCGCTCATAAAAGTGCACCACACATTGCTGGATAAAATAAAGCAAATCCTTGTGCGATGTTTTATACCGCAGCTTTACTTTTAGAGCATTTAGGCTTTTACGAGGAAGCACAACAATTATCTCAAAGTGTTGATCAAGTTATTCGTAGGGGAAAAACACTCCCCTATGATCTAGGAGGAGATGCCTCCCCCCGTCACATGGCTGAAGCTGTTGGCAATCTTCCTACAAATCCTGCCTCTTTATATCGAACAGCCATTATCACCGTTGGTGATGAACTTCTTTCAGGACAATATTTGAATACGAATTTACAAGATTTAAGCCAAAGCTTGGAAAAAAGAAACATTCAAGTCACGCGTCATTTTGTTTGTGCAGATCAATTACAGCAAATCAGTGACACGATCACCTCTTGTCTTGGGCAAGAAGATCTTATCCTTATCAGTGGGGGATTAGGCCCTACCTCTGATGATAAAACACGTGATAGCGTTTTCCAAGCTGTCAGGCGGCCTTTGGTGCATCATGAAGATGTTTGGCACACAATAAAAGGCCAATTGGAACGGTTAGGAATTGCACCGGATAAGAATAACGCGCGTCAAGCTTTGTTTCCGGAAACAGCAACAGTGCTTGACAATCCTACCGGCACCGCGCCGGGATTTTATCTTTCTTGTGATGAAAGCACACTTGTTGTTTTGCCTGGTCCACCATCCCAAGCTCTTGCCCTTTTAGAAGATTATTTACAGCAAAATGCAAAGAAATATTCTACTGTATCGCGTGCGGAATATGCTTGGACATTGATTGGAATTGATGAAAGTACCATTGCGCATTGGGTTGATTGTCATTTTGCCCATGCGCCTTTTGAACGACATTTTTTATGGAAAAGCCCCTATGTTTTGGTGCAACTGGTTGGTCAATCCGCCACCCCCTTGGAACCGCATTTAATCGAAGAATTTGAAAATCATTTTCGCCCCTATTTGGTTGACAGAGAAGTCACAACAGCCTCTCAACAATTAGAAAACTATGCACAGGTGCATTGGTTGATCCATGATCCGCTGCTTTTAAAATATTTTCAGGCGACAGAAAAGCGTGCAAAAAATATTCCGCAGATTGCGGTTGAAGTAAGCCTATCCCCTTCCATCGAGATATTAGAAAAGCAGAAAGAAAGCCTTGGACATGCGACCATAACAGTACAGATGAAAGGTTATGACGATGATCATATCACTTTTCCCTATACACGACCACTTTTAGGTGTTGTCTTACAAGAATATGCTGCTTGGTCGGTTTTAAAAAGAATTTTGCAAACGGGAACAAGCCAATGAACCATGATACCCCTTTAGAAACATTGAAAAAACTGCTTGTTAGCCTTCGAATCCGTCGCCACAACAAGAACGGTTTACCCATGCTCTCTTCCCATGCGATGTGTTGCCCTCTAACCCACAGTGTTTTATCTTCCCCCCTTTTTTTATCTGCCCTCCTTTAAGGATAAAGAATAAAACTTTTATGATTTTTAAAATGAAGAATTGGAATATTTCTGTGGGGAAAACGCCACCACCCCTCTTGCCTCAGACAGAGCCTCCAGAATAAATTAGTCTGGAGTAAAAAGACTCTTTAGGCTCATGAGAAATCAATCATAAGATTGCTTTCTTTTTTAGCTTCCATGCGTGCATCATTTCCCTGACTGATTGTGCACGTCCTCGCGTTAGTATTCCGGGAGCCTGAAAGCACTGACCTCGGCTCAGCTTTTTGCTTTTAGTGTGCGGACACACCTGGACATGGCAAAAATTCCCGGAATATTGCGATACTTATAAAACAGGCTAATGTCTACGCTTGGATCATCACTTTTTGGGTTCCCTCATAAAGCCGTTTTGCACGACAAAAAAATATTCGCCTGTTCATAAAATAATTTTAAGAAATCCGCAATAAAAATTAAAAACAATTTTTGTCTCTCAGCAATCAAACACAAGACTGCCTTTTGTTGCTTAGGTTTGAGCTCTCTAAAGCTTTGCAAAAGAATGTGCTCTTTTTGGCTTGAGATCCTTTCATCACAGGCACATAAGTCATTTTCTTTTGTTGAGATATCGGCGTAAAAAAAGAAAACAGAGGTATCCAGAATATCAGCAATTTCTTGTAAACGCCCAGCGCCAACACGATTGATGCCTTTTTCATATTTTTGGATTTGTTGGAAACTGACACCTAAAAAGCGCCCTAATTCCTTTTGAGAAATTTTCAACATTTCTCTTCTCAAACGAATTCTTTTGCCTATAGAAATATCGTTAGAATGTGGATTTTTTTCTTTCACAGGTCACTCCCCCGCCGGTTGCGAGCGCCCTCGCAGAAGTATTCCGGGAGTCAAAACACTGAATCCGAGTCAGCTTTTTTTGCTTTTAGTGTGCAAACACACCTGGACATGGAAAAACTCCCGGAATCCCGAGATACCCACAAGAGTGGGTTCATTTCACGCTCGGATTTTAGGGGTTTTGAATCCCTCTTGATCGCTGCGTATACGACCAAATTCATAAGGTTTATTCATAAAGTAATTTCAGGAAACCAGCAATAAAATTTAAAGGTATGTTTCTTTTTTATAAGAACTCTCTCAAACGCTTATGCGCGCGCTCCCAAACCATAAGATAAGACCGGTATTTAGGGAAAGGACGAACAACTCTTGATCCTTGAAATCAGCCCCTCCTAAAAATACACCCAAAACATGCCCCATTCCCCACAAACAACAAATCTAATTTTCGCACAACAACGTTTTTTTCCAACCTTTCAGGATAAAGAAATCATCGCCCCTAGCGACAGTCTTCAAGATATCTTTGACAGATTTACGCCGTTATCCGTTGAATTTTGGCACCACAGCGGGTTCATTTTTCCTCTAACTTCTAAAAAACACAATCAAGATGATAAACACGATTGACGATTGTTTCGCCCCTCGCTGCCCCCCCCTTGGCTGCCCCCTCATGTAACAAGATAAAGGGGCACCAATCACAAGAGAAGCAAAAAGCCACGCCCCTCGGTTGCCATCACGGGAGCACCTTATAAATTCTCACGGAATATGAGAGACGTTGCTTATTTCGTCCATCGTGTTTTATCTGCACTCCATGAACAAGACCACTCTTTCTTAGCTTTTAAAGAATGAAGCTACTTATTTATTATAACCACCTTTTATCGGCTTTCCTATAAGCAGTTCATGTTCATTTTTTATTTGTTAAAGAAGTTACATCGCCATTTTCATCACTCCCAATGTTCAAGATTTCTGCTAAAATGAGCTATACAGTCAAATCCAGGAGGATAACAATACGGATCCCTCTCATTGGCGATACACCATTCTGTATATGAAGGAAGTTTTCGAAATTCTTCTACGGTCATATAAACAAGAACTTTTTCTTCCTGTTGATTTGCACCATATTTATTCCATGCATCAACAATAGTTTGAGGAACTTGAGCTTGACAACATCCAACCATAACGAATAGAGCGATCAATAATTTTAAAGTATATTTCATTTTCCTTTACTAATTATCAATACTATAAAAATACATAAAATATTTTATTACTATATTATTATATTAAAATAAACACTAAATATCAAGAATAATTAATATCATTTTGATATATACTTATGTAATACTTTTATAAGGAATGATAAGACAAAAAACATAAATAAGAAGATCTTCAGCCTTATAACACTGATAGCAAATCTGCTCTTCTATCTTCTCATTTTATGATAATATCCTGCTTGGATGAGATATTTTTCAATCAGAGCATTCGCACGCATACTGAAAGCTTTATATGTCATAATCCATATCATAAAAGCTTGTCATATAACATTCTAACAGTACTTGTTTGAACACACGCCTAAGCCCCGTGTCATCAGTGCCATAAACTGCGCTTGGAGATCGGTTGGAAAAGCAGGATAAGGTCCGGTTTTAATATCAACGGGCATAATTTTTGTGTTTTTTGGATTTCGCTTAACGTGAATTCCTTGAGGTTCGATTTGAATCTCAAGCCCTGTTTTTTGTAGAACCTTCAGCACTGTTGTAAGATGATTAGGGTTGGCGGCTTTAAGAAAGACATCTCCCCCTCGCCATCGCCCCTACTCTGTTCTATGGAGCTTTTCTCCAAAGCCACCTCTAATAGCACACCTAAAAATATACCTTAACGCATACCCCCAAACACCCCCCATACAGGATTGGCATGCTACTTGGGACAAGGTCACGCCGTTATGCGTTGAATTTTCGCACCACAGCGAGATAATTTTTCTTCTAATCTCTCAAAACCACGATCAAGATGATAAACACGATTGACAATTGTTTTGCCCTTTGCTGCCAATGCCGCAATCACCAGAGAAACAGAAGCCCGCAAATCGGTTGCCATCACGGGGGCACCTTGCAACTTTTCTGTTCCATAGACGGTTGCCGTTTGTCCATCGAGTTTTATCTTAGCCCCTAAACGATTAAGTTCTTGAACATGCATAAAACGATTTTCGAAAATCGTCTCCGTAATATGCGCAATTCCTTCAGAGCATGTCATCAGTGCCATAAACTGCGCTTGGAGATCGGTTGGAAAAGCAGGATAAGGTCCGGTTTTAATATCAACGGGCATAATTTTTGTGTTTTTTGGATTTCGCTTAACGTGAATTCCTTGAGGTTCGATTTGAATCTCAAGCCCTGTTTTTTGTAGAACCTTCAGCACTGTTGTAAGATGATTAGGGTTGGCGGCTTTAAGAAAGACATCTCCCCCTGCCATCGCCACAGCCATTGCATATGTTCCCGCCTCAATACGATCTGCAATGACGCGTATTCTTGTCCCTTTAAGTTTTCTTACCCCTTCAATAGTCAGCGTCGTTGTTCCTTCACCGGTTATTTGAGCCCCCATGGCGTTCAAGGTTCGAATAAGATTTGTGACTTCTGGTTCACAAGCTGCATTCTCAAGAACGGTTGTTCCCTTTGCCATTGTTGCCGCCATCAGCAGCACATGAGTTCCCCCGACCGTAACTTTAGGAAAACGGTAATGAGCCCCTTTTAATCCCTTTGGAGCTTTTGCATGAACATATCCATTCTCAATCGCAATATGAGCGTCTAAATTTTTAAGTCCTTCGAGAATAAAATCAACAGGTCTTGTTCCAATAGCACATCCTCCAGGAAGCGAAACATAAGCCTCGCAGCATCGTGCAAGCAGCGGTCCGATAACCCAAAAGCTTGCCCGCATTTTTTTCACCAATTCATAAGGTGCTCGTGTTGTGGCTATGTTTTGCGCAGTAAAATGGATTGTTCTTGAATTAACAGCATCATCATTAAGCTCTTGTCCATCAACGGCATATCCCACACCATGATTATTGAGAATACGAATAAGCAACTCAACATCGGCAAGATGGGGAATATTTTCTAGCGTAAGGGTTTCTTCTGTCAACAGTGCCGCAATCATAAGAGGCAAAGCAGCATTTTTTGCCCCTGAAATAGGAATTGTTCCTTTAAGTTCTTCCCCACCAACAATTTGAATAGAATCCATCGTGTTTTCCCTCTTTTTCTTTGCACCACCTCTTCCGAAAGTTTTTCCCCCTTTGGAAAGTTATGCCTTATTGATCGTTTTTTTAAAAACGCCTTTTAAACTATGAAAACAAATTATTGAGAAGTTTGGTTGCAAAGATGCCCTAAAAAACATTTTTTTTGCATTTTAGAGCTCTGATTGTGCTCTTTTTCGACTTTGCTCTTTTCGACGTTTTAAGTTTTGTCGCAATTGTTGTGCCAATCTTTCTTGGCGTCGTTTTGCTTTTTCATCTTGCTGATTCATTTCATCGTGCTTTTGTTTTTGATGCATTTGTGTCATTGCGCAACCTTTTGAGCCGTGTTGAGCTTCTATCCAAGCAACTCATCGCTTTAATATATAAGAGTATTAAGAATATATAAGAGTATTAAGAACACTCTGTCATGACATAAGATACGTTTTCTTGCAAGAATATACAAATGTTCTCTTGCCTATTTTCTGACAATATGGCACAAGACAGCGCAACGATTGAAAACGGCTGCGGTAGCTCAGTGGTAGAGCACTCCCTTGGTAAGGGAGAGGTCGAGAGTTCAATCCTCTCTCGCAGCACCATTTTATTGTTCTTCTCCCCCCTTTTTTCTTGCCCATTAAATATCACTCTTTTCCCTCTGCCCTCTCCATCAGCTTCATCGAATCCTCCATCCTTTAAACCATGCGCATTTCAATAGCTTCACAATCAATGGTCTCCATGACGCACTTAATTTCCCAAACGCTCTGTGAACAGCTTCTGAAATAAACAGACCTCAAAGAATAATCCCCCACCCTTTGCCCAAGCCTCTCTGTTGTGGAACAGCCCCTTATCCTTTAGCCCCCCTTATCTTTCACATTTTTATTTCTTGTTTATTTCTTGAATATTTCCCCCTCAAAGCCTCCCCCCGCTTGTCACATAAAGACAAATGATTTTACTCAATTCAAGATAAGAGCCTTTGAAGAAAAACACGCAGGCTACCGGAGCCTCTCATTGAATTTCAAGAATGAATTATTATAAACTCATTGTTTGAACACACCCCGTTGATCCCCTCAAGCCCCCCCGCCGATCATCTTCTCTTGCACAACAACAAATATATTCCGTTTAGGGCGCTGTATGTCTCCCCTATTCCCACCCTAAGATAAGCATTTGGACAACCAGCCTCCCCCTTATATTCTCTGCTTTCATCTCCCCCGCGCAATGAATAAAAACCCCACACATGCGGGGTTTTCCCTTGTACCACACCCTTTAGACACAGGATGATCTCTATCACCATTGTCATTAAACATGTTTTTGCACATATTTTCAACACAAAAGCAACACAGAGTGATTTATTCAACAGAAATCTGTTAAATATTCATGCTCATTATTAAATATTAAAAATGATAAAATTATTATCTAAAATATACGTCATAATACCTATAACGTTTTTTTCTGTAACCATATTATCGGGTTGTTCGACAGTGAGCAACCTCACTGAATACGATAGGTTTTACCAAGAACATGTCCATAAAATTACACGAGTTCAGAATATTACGCAAAATTAGAAAAAGCAAAAAAAGCAGATAGAATATTAAAAAACATATATAGAACAGACTGTGCGAATCGGCCATAATAAAAGTCCATTTTGGAGATATTTAATAACATTACCTAACAATCCTCCAGAATTTGATATTTTAAAACATTAACATCATGCTTGTTTTTTGTGAACGCTTTGCTGATTTATGGCAAGGCGATAAAAACATGCCGCCACTTGTATTTAAAGACTTTAAAAGTGAATTTGAGGCTTTTAAAAATATTGTCGTACAATATGATGGCTCTTGGAATAGTCTAACACGACATTTCTTAGAAGCAAAGTTTGAAACACAGTTTGATGATCCGATGTTTGCGTACGCAGAAGCATTTTTGGATTCCGCGAATGGCATTAGTCGCAAAGAACAAACACTTCGAACCGGGGAGCGAATAGTAAGCAATGACTTTGCTCGTTTTAAAAACACAGCAACAATGTGCACTATTTCGAGAAACGTCTCTAATGAAATAATACCCCAGAAATACGTATCACGCTAAGCCTCTCAAAGTCCCCCGCCAACACCCCCATTTTCCCCCTTGAACTTACCTTTTTACAGAACTT
>NZ_CAHOYM010000029.1 GCF_903679515.1 Bartonella gabonensis | reverse complement strand
ATTTTTTAACTGATATTATTTCAATTAAATAGTTTATTTATAAATTAAAATTTGTTATATATTTAAATTTATTAGATATTATACTGATATAAATATGAATATTATTTGAATATACAGAAAAGTAATAAGTAAAAATTCTGACAAAAATACCCTTTCCACTGGGTAAAAAGGGAATAAACCTTGATCTTTACAAAGTTTACTCTAGTTACAATTTCAATTCAGGCAAAGGAGAATATCATGGAAAATGCAAACATCGGTTGGATTGCAGCTATCATTATCGGCGGGATTGCAGGTTGGGCTGCACAGTATATTATGAAAAGCCAAACAGGAATATTGTTAAATATTATCTTAGGGATTATTGGCGCTGCCTTAGCGAGCTTCCTTTTTAGTCTTTTAGGCGTAAGTTTTGCTGGTTGGCTTGGTTATCTTATTTCAGGTTTTATAGGAGCCTGTATTCTTATATGGATAGGACGAAAAATTCGATCATAGAACATTTATTTATTAATCACCTTTTGGTATTCAATAAAACAACTGAAATATTTTGAAATATTTCTCCGTAACGCATTGATACCATTTTGGGGATGATGGTGAAGTGCTTAAGCTACGATTTCTAGCATACCCCATCATTCATCTAAACAAAAAACAGTAAAGACTTTTATAATGCACCCTTCTATATCTATATAAGCCTAGGCATATCAGGAGGGGTGTATGCATTATTTTAATGAAATACGAACTTATTTTTACACCGTGTTTTTGCTTCAAACGTGCAAATCCAGCTCATCTCACTGTCATAGCAATCTACAAGATTCCAAAAACCAATTATGATGATGAAAGATCCTACCCCGGAGTACTTAACGCCTATACACTTCATCAACAAGCCCATTTTGAATTAAAAAACCGAAGAGCTCTTTTGCATTGTTAAAAGATAAAGACAAGAAGGAAATGTAAAATAATAAAAAGTATTTTTATATTATACAAAATAAAAAAATAAACGCGATAAGGTTTATACCCCATTTTAAATTGATTCTTAACAATAAAAAATATATTAATAATATTTATTATAATTTAATATAAGATGATTTTATTATAATAAGTTAAGTACTATATAAATGAAATACTATAATCTATTTTAATTTTTTTAAAATATATTCCTATTTTAAACTATAACATAAGGGTTTTACTCCTCTTAAAATTTCCTCTTTATATCGTCTTCCATAGATGCATTCTTCATCGCTTTTTCATATGTATTACAAACCAATGTTAAAGCACGGACTATCCTACCCATTCTCCTCGTGCTATCAAGAAAATTCTATAATGCATTCTATGAAAGCACTCTCGATAAAGCATAAAGAGATTATTTTGCTCTTTTATGAAAATAACGCGATAACCTATTTTCCCCCTATCTTCTTTTAAAAATCTTTTCTTTCAATTTTTCCGTTAAAATCTTGCTGCCTTTATACGCCTGTATTACAATAAAACCATCTCTTGAGCGCACTCAACATAACATAGGGAATAGGATTTTAGATGTGGAGTAAAACGATGTCTTATCTTGAAGATTCCATCTTACCACCTCTGAAGTGGCTCTTTGATCAAAATCCTCCCGTACCAGAAAACATTCGCGACTGGCTTATGGAATCGGGCTCGATGACGCTTCGATTAAAAAAATATTGTACCAACTTCCAAGTTCAATTACGACGCGAATGTTTTATTCCGCAAGATAAATTACAAGAAGAAGCAGCACATCTGCCCAAAAGTGCGCGTTATTGGCTACGCGAAGTCATATTGATGGGCGACAATAAACCCTGGCTCCTTGGACGCACTGTCATCCCACAAGAAACCCTTCACCACAATCAAGCCTTGATGCATTTAGGAACTATCCCCTTAGGACACTATTTATTTAACAGTGACAAACTAACCCGCGATTACATTCATATTGGCCAACAAGGCGCGCTATGGGCACGCCGTTCCCGCTTACGGCTAACGGGAAGGCCACTGTTGCTCACTGAACTGTTTTTAATCGATTCACCACTGTACCAACACTATAACTAGCGGATATTCATTTTATTCTGCTTAATGTAGAGATTTTCATAGCTTGAAGGCGTTGCTGAGAAAATAATTTTAAAAATCATCTCAAAACAAATTACAAACAAAGACTTCTTTTCGAAGGATCTCTTTATCTCATCTTTAAAAATAGTCACCCAAAAAAAGCATTTTAGAGTTCTGGATTCCTTATCACAATTATGAAAACCAGCGCTTGAATTAAGCAGATACGCACCATATTGATAAGATCATCTGGATTTAAACCTCTTGCCAAATAATTATCCCTCTTGGAAGATAACGGCAACTCTTTAATCAAATAAGCGCTTTTAACCATCAAAAAAGACGACAATACACGCTTATAACAAAGTTTGAAATTAAGATGAGTTAGCTTTTTTATCATCCTATTTTTTTATCTTTAACAGTGAAGATAATAAATCTTTTTAAAAGTAAAAAATTATAATCTTTTTGTTCTTTATTAATGTAACAGACTTTGAAGAACAGCAAAATATGAGACAGAAAAAGCATTTTATTGCTCCATGAGCCCCAAAAAATAAGTTTGTTCACTTCAAAGGAGTATTTTTTTGATAAGAGCTTTATGTATAAGATAAATACGATTGACCGACATCCTACTGACGGACAAAGGCCTTGCACAATAAGAAATATTTTCCAATTCCTTTGAATCGATAAGATCTATTGCAATTTTTTACGAAGACTATTGCACACTTTAGAAAAATTCATTTGCCCCGCATACCGTTCCTTGAGCCACGCCATTACCTTACCGATATCACGTAATTTTTCAGCTTTCGTTTGTTCCAAAGCTTCACAAATAACCTGCTCTACTTCTATCTCCTTAAGCTGATAGGGAAGAAATTCACGAATAACTTCTATTTCTGCTTGTTCTTTCTCTGCTAACTCCAAGCAACCAGACTCTTTATACACACGCATTAACGCCTCACGCTGTTGAAGCATTTTAATGAAAACA
Source organism: Bartonella gabonensis (assembly GCF_903679515.1). Lineage (GTDB taxonomy): Bacteria > Pseudomonadota > Alphaproteobacteria > Rhizobiales > Rhizobiaceae > Bartonella > Bartonella gabonensis. The sequence goes on along the minus strand of NZ_CAHOYM010000029.1, from coordinate 19,389 downwards.
GACTGTATCTGCTGATCATCTACTTCTAGCTTCCCTTCATCATAATAAAGAATATCACGATCCCTAACCGCAGCATTCATTAAACGAAGTGTCGCAAGAAGCGCACTATCTTGCGCTTTCAAAGCAGCCTTAAGAGCCCCATCAATCTGATCACGCAACATAAATATATCCAATTTTGTTCCAGCGGAAAACGCTTTTTAACTAATCTTTATCCATCTTTCAATGGAGAATAAAAAAAATAATTGAGAACTTGATCTATGACAAAGATAAAAACAAGACTTTACCTCTTCATGGAATGTCCTTATACTCTCTATTTTAAGCAAAACATGACTAGAATAACAGACACAGCGTCTGTTAGAGGTATGATCTTTGTGTAAAGTTGATCATTATACTTTTCAGAAAATAAATTGTGGATACACACTATGATACAAACAATTTCATCGAGCAGTCCTTGGAGTATCAGCAAACCTACAGCCCTCTTAGTCCTAGCTGATGGAACCGTCATTGAAGGCAAAGGTGCAGGTGCAACAGGTATTGCTGAAGCTGAAGTATGTTTTAATACCGCTATCACAGGCTATGAAGAAATCCTTACAGACCCATCATACACACAACAAATCGTTAATTTTACATTTCCTCATATAGGAAATGTAGGGGCAAATAGTGAAGATATTGAAGCTCTTACGCCCCTCAACAATCACGGTGCTGTTGGCGCTATTTTCAAGGCAGATATTACACATCCTTCAAATTATCGTGCCAATGAAAATCTTCATCAATGGCTTAAAGCCCATAAAATTATTGCGCTTTGTGGTATTGATACACGTGCACTCACAATTCTTATTCGTGAAAAGGGCGCGCAAAATGCTGTCATTGCGCATGATCCTGATGGAAATTTTGATATTCCTTCTTTAAAAAAACGTGCGCAAAAATGGCACGGCCTCCTTAATCTTGATCTTACGAAAGAAGTGACATCTCAATCATCAATGCAATGGGATGAAGAATCATGGAGTTGGAATAAAGGATATGGCACAAACAATGTACACAATCTTCATATCGTTGCCATTGACTATGGTATTAAACGCAATATTCTCCGCCTTATGGCAACACAAAAAGCACGTATTACTGTTGTCCCCGCCCACACAACGGCAAAAGAAATTCTGGCAATGAATCCTGATGGTGTTTTTCTTTCTAATGGACCAGGAGATCCCGCGGCAACAGCTCAATATGCCATTCCAACAATCAACGCATTGATTGATCATAATTTACCAATTTTTGGAATATGTCTTGGTCATCAACTTCTCGCCCTTACGGTTGGCGCAAAAACCGTAAAAATGCACCAAGGACATCATGGGGCAAATCACCCTGTTAAAGACCTTAACAGCGGAAAAGTTGAGATTGTATCGATGAATCACGGTTTTGCTGTAGATGCAACCTCTTTACCAAAACATGTTCAAGAAACACATATTTCTCTCTTTGATGGTTCTAACTGTGGAATTCGAATCATTGGAAAACCAGTTTTTTCTGTTCAATATCATCCAGAAGCTTCCCCTGGACCACAAGATAGTCACTACCTCTTTCAGCATTTTTCTGATCTCATTATGAATTATAAAAAAATATCTTAAGACAAAATGCCTCACCTTCTAGCTTCTTTTTTTCGAATAATATCGTTTTCATGTCGCATAACGATATTATTACCGACAGATTATAGAATAAGTAGTATTATTTATTATCTTGCAACTTAAATGAGAGAGCTGAATAGCGTAAAATTTTTTCACTCTCCTCCTATTCTTTCTCATGCCTTTCCTTTTAGGATTATATCCATCAAAATCACGGGCTTACACGCCCCAAACAAAGTAGAATGATGGTGCTGAATCTTTTTGTAAATAAAAAGATGCGTGTATTATGAATCTGATACCATTTATAGCACTGTTTGCTTCTATTCTTCATCGACACGATCACGAAATGAGTAGCAAACCCATTAAAACGATCCCCTCAAAACAAGAGCCAGATTCACAATAAAGTTCTAAACATTCTACTCTTCAGAAGCATCATTCCTACTAAAGAATGAAACAAACAAAAGTGTGAGACAAGGCAATAAATCTCTACTCTTAAAAAAATATTAGCGTAGATAATAGTTTTGAAAACGGTAAAGCCGAATGAAAAAGGTTGTTCAACTTTATAATTTTATATTCTTCTCAAATAAGCTTTTCTTTCAATTCCAGAAATGCTACAAATAAATAGAGGTAATATTTTACTTCCAATTTGGGTATAAAAAATTTGAAATTGTTCATACAACACCGATGCATCTAACACTGATGCATTTTTCTCAGCAGACTGCCCCATGAACACTGAACGGTGATAAGCAAAAAACACAGGCTTTATGATGCACAACTATATTACAAAACAAAAAAGTTATTTGTAATGAATGAGAAAGGTAGGCCGGTATTTTATACAATACTTTGCAAAACAAACATCACAAAAAAATTTTATGCCTATCAAATATAATTTTTAGGGCATTCTCTAGCAAAATATACTTACCATCTCTCTTCAACAAATTAACGTACCCGCAAAGTAAAAATGACCGTTGCAACGACAAGAAGCAAAAAACCTCCAACAAAAGGAGCTCCAGAAAAATAAAACAGTGCATTTTTATCTGTAAAACATTCAAAGAGAAACACATAAAAAACAGAACCAAATATTAAACTCAATGAAACAACAGATGTCATGGCTCCTTGTAATTCTCCTTGTACATTTATCGGCACCTGCGCTGAAGCAATAGCACGGATAGGTGCATGAACAAGATATTCAAGCATTGTACACGCACAAACCATATAAACCATCCACCCCTTTGTTGCGAATGTATAGCCTAGCATCGCAACCGATGCAAATAAAAGCCCCACTATCGTCATACGCCAATCGCTCCATCGTTTGGAAAAATAAGGTAAAATAATAGCGACAACAATAAATTGGCCTATCCCAAAAACACTATAGGATAGCCCAATAGAAAATGAACTCCACTCATAGCGCTCTTTTGCAATGAATGCCCAAATGCTTAGCCATAAAGATTCCGCAAACCAATAAAGAAAAAAGACCAACAATACCCAAAGAACCATCGGATATTGCTTCAGTTGCCAAAAAGCGCCTAAAGGATTTGCCCGTTTAATATCAAAAAAGCGCCTATTCCACAAAGAAAGAGTTTCAGGAAGCATAATCCAAGCAAAAATAAAATTAATGAGTGAAAAAACAGCAGAAAAATAAAAGGGAATACGCGGACCAAACTGACCTAAAAAACCACCAATAAACGACCCTAAAATAAACCCTAAAGCGGATGCAACACCCAATAGACCAAAATTGCGTGTACGGGTTTTTTCATCCGATATATCCGCAAGATAAGCTGTACAAGTTGCAAAACTAGCACCACTTATTCCTGACAAAAGACGCCCGATAAATAACATAGAATAGCTCCATGCTATAGCACATATCAGATTATCAAGAGCAAAGCAGATAATAGAGACAAGCAAAATAGGACGACGACCATAACAATCAGAAAGATTGCCAATAACAGGAGCAAACAAAAACTGCATCACTGAATAAGCTGCAAGTAATTTTCCTCTTTCTACAAAAGATGTACTAACATCTTTTCCAGTTAACTGAGAAAAATATTCCGGCAAAACAGGACAAATAATTGCAATGCCAAGAATATCTAACAATAAAGTGATGAACACTAAAATGAGCCCACGTCGAACAAATTTCGGATTGAGCATGTGATCTTGCATAACATACATACTATTTTACACTCAGTTACTCATTTTACACGCACCGTTACACCCCCGCTTTCTTTTACTCTCTTCTTTTTTAAGTACTCTATACCGTATAAATTTCAAATACAAAATAATAACAAAGTAAAAATTTAAAAAAGAGTCAAGATAAAAATATAAAATTATGTTTTACTTGATATATAATTATTAAAGTATAAAAATTATTTTTTTACATTAAACGAATAAATATTCATGAAAATAAATATGAATAAGGCCTCAGAGAATATAGAACATTCCAACAATTTTAGAGAGATTATGATTGATTTTATCAAACATTATTGTCCCTTTTCATACCACACCTTTCAAAAATCTCAATACTATTTGATCTATCAGATATCCTATCATAATTGAAATCTTTTAAAAAATAAGCTCTTTCACTTCCTTTAGAATATACGATAAGATTAAAGAAGCATCGTCAGAATAGCTTAGCACTGTAAAAACTGATCATATTTATTGAGTCCATCAATGATTATATGCTACGATTAAATCCAATAACGATTTAACGAATAAGTATGAAGACACCCCTCTTTTAATGAGAGTTGTCTGTAAACTGTTAAATTCAAAAATGGTGTATAAAATGCGAAAAATATCCCAATTAATTCTCACTTTAATGTTTGTGACAGGATGTGGTATTCAAAATTCTGTTTCACAAGAGGGTGTTTTAGAAAATAAAATAGAAACCCAATAAACAACCAGTGTAGAGCTAGATCCCTACACTTTAAATAAATTAAATGTTCTTCTCAAAAAACGTTCAGAAATAAATGATCACGAAAAAGGAGCCCTGATTGATTTTTTTCTAAGGCCTTTTTAGGGACACCTTACAAAGCAAATATGTTACATGGCTCAGAAAAGACACCAGAAAAACTCATCATTGATTTTAGAGGCTTAGATTGTTTCACTTATCTAGATTATGTTGAAGCATTGCGAAAATCAACATCCCTGAAAGAATTCATCAATAATGTTATAAGAACGCATTACATTAAGGGTAATGTTCATTTTTTAAATCGAAAACACTTTTTTACAGGCTGAGCTCATAGAGTATATAAACTGGCCACTGATATTACCGCTGAAATAAGTCCTCATGCAGTCAGCATAGAAAAATATCTCAATAAAAAAGCTGATGATGGAAACTATCTTCCTGGACTTCCGGTTGTAAAACGCACAGTAACGTATATTCCAAGTAACTTTATTAATGAAGAGGTTATAAGTCGTTTAAAATCAGGTGATTTCATTGGCATTTATACAAAACTTGCTAGATTGGATGTGACACATGTGGAGTTCTTTATCATGACAGATAAAGGGCCAATGTTACGAAATGCCTCTTCACGCAAAGCAAACGAAAAAGTCGTCGATTCCCCTTTTATGGATTATGTTGCAAAAACACCAGGAATCATTGTTTTAAGGGCTCTTTAATAACATCCTAGCGATATGAAAATAACTTCTCTATTCTTAATAGAGATACTGACGTTATCCAGATAAACCTCTAACTTCGTACAAGCTACATGGATAAAATCCTATTTGTTTATCGTTTTTAGAGCAAAATAAAGTCAGATATGTTATGATTGTTGTCTCACAAAGTATTTTATATAAAATTTATAATTAAACCTTATATCCCCTTGCCTTAAAAAACAAGAAATCTATTCCCAACGGTCCCGTAAACAGTCCATGCTCTTAAACAAATTTCAGTGGCGAACCATTTCATGATGATTCACTTAAGCTCCACCAGCAAACCTTACTGCTGAATATTTATGCTGCATATTCTAAAAGCATGTAATAGATCAAATTTTATAGGCCTTATCTCACCACACCTTAAATGACAGTGTACGACAACATAATAAATCTTGCCTTAGATTCCCAGTTTAACCTTCCACTTTGATTGTCGCCAAAATAAAATCAACGAAAGAATATCATTATATTTTCAAGAGATATGAACTGCCACACCGTAAAAAATTAATATTCGTAACATGACGGACAATTTGAAAAAATCTTTTTATATAAAGGGTATCATCGTTGTACCGGGAGGCAATTTTGCCTCATCTTCAGGCTCGACATGAATAGAAATACGCACATTATCAAATTCTTTTTGAAGAACACCTTCAATTTTATCACAAATTCTATGGGCTTCTCCGACCTGCATAACAGCTGGCACAACCAAATGAAATTCTATAAAAGTAACCCTCCCAGCAACACGCGTGCGTAAATCATGGACCTCAAGTGCGCCATCTGCATTCGCAGAAATAAGCTCTCGAATGCGCATGGTTTCATTCAATTCAACACCAACATCCATTAATCCTTGAACAGCATTCCTAATCACCTTCCACCCCTGTAAGAGAATATTAACAGCAACGATAATCGCTAAAATAGGATCTAAGACGCCCCATCCCCCAACAAAGCCAGCAATCAGACCAATTAAAATTGCAAGCGAAGTAAAAACATCCGTTATAAAATGCACACCATCAGCTTTAACAGCCGGTGAGCGATGGTGTTTTCCCTGCCAAATAAGAATCATTCCCCACATGCAATTTATAACAGTTGCAACAAGATGAATAACAAGCCATATTCCAGGTTTCTGCAATAATTTAACAGTGGAAAGCGCTATCCATGCTTCTCTTAAAATCACGATTGCCGCAATAATAATGAGAACCCCTTCAAGAATCGCAGAAAAATATTCCACTTTGTGATGCCCAAAAGGATGATCATGATCTTCTGGCTTCATACTTACTTTAACTGCCCACCATGCCGCCAATGACGCAAGGATATTGACAATTGATTCCAACACATCAGAATAAAGTGCAACCGACCCTGTGATGTGATATGCCCAATATTTCAAAGCAAAAACAATACACGCAATAAAAATAGAGTATAAAGTTAAGCTTTGTATATTGATTTTCACATTCATGAACCCCGTCCTTTTCTTCACACAACAAGGAATAATATTTTCAACCCTATAATGATATTTTTGGCATATCACCAATATTTTCTCAATATTACAGAAACTTCAACATACACTAAACACCTCAACTTATCATTGTTATAGCAAAAAACTGCCCAGTTACACGGACATCAGCAATAAAATGAAGAGAGCAAAACATAAACAACCAGCTTTCCCCAAGAGCAATCAAACACATTCCCTTCATGAATCGTTTTCTGAATCACTTAAAGCCATCTCACGTTTTATGAATGAAAAACTTGCTTTTGCTCAAATGGTTCATGATCATGCATTATTTTTACATCTTATGATGTGCATGATGACCTCATCTATAAGCATCTTTGTCCTTAGAAAAAAAGACTGATCCCTCTCCTGTATCCTTATAGCTTAAGGAAATTTTAAAATATGATTGCCAAAAAACTTAGAAGAAGAATTACGCCCCAAAAAAGAATCTGGGCATTGGGGACCCAGATTCTTTTCCCTTATAATTAAGGGCATACAGGACTTGGGAAATAGCGGGGACCCAAGACACTGTACCCGATACGAAAAAATTTATTATCCCGCATCAGTGTTTTTACTTTACACTCATTAGTATAGGTTGTCAACAAAAATTCTACCATTAGTTTTAAAATAATATTTTTTATCTCTCTTTATAAAAATAAAGCGAATTTTCATATCTGGAAATTGAAAGAAAAAAGCATTAAAAATCTTGCATACATTTGAATATCACAACCATCGACGAAACAAATGACCCACGTCTGAAAGACTATCATAATATCCGTGAAAAAGATCTCGTTGGACGATAACAGCAATTTATTGCTGAAGGGGAAATAACATTGTCCGCACTATTACATTCGAAAGAATCTTCTGCTCTTTCGCTGCTTATCTTAGCAAAACGCCTCCCTGAACTTCTACCGCTTTTAGAAAAAACACAGCCTCTATGTCCCATTTATTGCATTCCACAAAAAGTCATGGATGATATCACCGGTTTCCATGTTCATCGTGGTGTTCTAGATATCGGTAAACGCAAAACGCTTCCATCATTACAAAGTTTTTTACAAAATCTTCCAGAACAAGCTTTGATTCTGGTTTTATGTGGTATCTCGAATCACGATAATATGGGATCAATTTTTCGTAATGCGGCAGCCTTTGCCAGTCACGGTATTATTGTTGACAAAACCTCATGCGATCCACTTTATCATAAATCAATCAGAGTCTCTGCCAGCGCTGCTCTAAAAGTGCCCTATACGCAAAACGCTGATATAAATGACATTATAGCGGCTCTAAACGATGAAAACTTTCATCTTTATGCACTCTCCCCCTCTGGCTCACACACACTCAAGCAAGCAAACAAAACCAAAAGAATGGCACTTATTTTGGGAACAGAAGGTGATGGCTTACCACATCATATCCTACAACAATCAAAAGCCCTACAGATTCCTATGACTGAAGGCTTTGACAGCCTCAATGTCACAGCCTCAGGAATTGCTCTTGCCCATTTTAGCAACTTTGACCATGAAAGACAATAAATTTTAAATTGTAACAAATATCCAATGATGTGTGTTCTTTTTCAGCCCTAAAAGTTTTTATCCCCTAACATTTGAAAGCATTCATAAAAGATATTTTTACATTTCTTTTATCAGTTTTTTCCACCATAATCCTACTTGTAATGTACCAAAGACATGATTTTGATGGATGCAATCATAAAACAAATTTGTAATGAAAAAATCTTACACAAGTCTCTCATTCAGGTTGAAGGATAAAAATGATCATATCATGATAAATCAATTCACTATCTTTTTATGAAGCTGTTGTTTTAAATTCAGAGGAAGCAGAATCTTTTGTTTCAAAATTGCATAAAACACGCTTCAACCTCATTTCAATGTCAGCTGCACGCTCTGAATACGTTACAAATCCTCCCCCAAGAATACGCGCCTCATGATCATTTCCATCATAAAGAACGCACGCTTGCCCTGGTGCCACACCATTTTCACATTCCAACAGATCCACGGAAAAAACACCGTCTTTATAATGCAAGCGCGCCAGATGAGGAGGACGCGTTGAACGCACCTTTACAGCTACCTCAATACCTTGAGAAGGAAAATTATCTAATGACTCATCACCAAGCCAATTCACATCACGTAAAAAAAGCTTATGCGTTTCTAACATTTCACGCGGACCAACAATAACACGTGCATTTTCCACATCGAGATAAACCACATAAAGGGCTTCCCCCGTGGACACCCCAATACCACGACGTTGACCAACAGTATAATTAACAATTCCTGAATGTTTTCCTAAAATCTTTCCATCGATATGGACAATAAAGCCAGGATTAGCGGCTTCTGGACGCAGTTTTGCAATAACATCTGAATATTTTCCTTGTGGAACAAAACAAATATCCTGACTATCATGCTTATTGGCCACCACAAAGCCCATTTCTGCAGCTATTTCACGAACGCGCGCTTTTGGAAGATCGCCAAGTGGAAAACGCAAATAATCAATCTGTTCTTGTGTCGTTGCAAAGAGAAAATAACTCTGATCACGATCATTATCGAGAGGACGAAAGAGTGCTCGATGTGCCCCATGAGAACGCGAACGAATATAATGTCCCGTTGCTAAAGCATCTGCCCCCAATTCACGTGCTGTTGCGAGTAAATCAGCAAACTTAACTGTCTGATTGCACGCAATACATGGAACTGGAGTCTCTCCATGAGCATAACTTTCTGCAAAAGGATCAATAACAGCTTCGCGAAAGCGTTTCTCATAATCAAGAACATAATGCGGTATTCCCAACGTTTCTGCAACACGGCGCGCATCTTCAATATCTTGTCCCGCACAACACGCCCCTACCCGATGCGTTGCAGCTCCATGATCATAAAGCTGCAGTGTAATGCCAATGACATTGTACCCTTCCCTTTTCAAAAGACCTGCAACAACCGATGAATCAACCCCCCCTGACATTGCAACAACAATGCGAGAATCCTTAGGTTGTCCTGGTAAATCAAGACTGTTCAAAAACATGTATTCATTCTCTATTTAGTGCTCTATTAATGGATACCCATATGTTAACATTTTGATGCGCGCTTCTTCACCACTTTTATGCTCTTGCCACTTTTATACTATTAATATATCATTAATTGCCTTTATATTGTCTTTTTATCCTTTTCACAACCATAGCATCACTTTCTTAAAAGCAGCTGTAAATAAAAAAGAGTGATAGAAATAAGGCACAACGGGAATCATTTGGGAAAACTTTTTTCTCTTTATTTCCAATCTAGCAAAATAAAATCTGGTAAAATATTGCAAGAGGCGCTTCTACCCAGTTTGCTTGAACCTCTTTTTCACGCTCAACCACTTTATTAATTTTTTCTTTCAGCGTGTTTAGCTCTTTTTTAAATTTCATGCTCTATAAACGAATCAAGTCCTTGACTAATGGTAGAGGATACGAATGACCAATTTGATAAAAACACAAATGAAATATGTTATTGGACCAGATGGAAGTCCACTTACAATTGCCGACCTACCGCCACAAACAACACGGCGCTGGGTGATTCGTCGCAAAGCTGAAGTTGTTGCGGCTGTCAGAGGTGGATTGTTAAGTCTTGACGAAGCCTGTCAACGTTATACTTTAACTGTAGAAGAATTTCTTTCATGGCAAAGTTTAATCGATGAACACGGCTTAGCGGGATTACGAACGACCAAGATACAACACTACAGGCATTAAGTTGCCATTGATCATGATTTGATAACATAAAACAGTTTATAAAAACAGCTAAACTTGATAAAAGTTTGGCTGTTTTTATGTTATTTTCAATCAGATAAATCGGAAAGAATTGATTTTTTAATAATTGTTTGGATCACCCATTCATTGAATTAGCCAACCATTGAATTAGATTGAATCAAAATATCCACATCATCCGCAGCAGCCTTCTTTTCTCGTGCTTCCAAAAACTGTGCATGTTGCAACTCTGTATGAGCTTCATGAAGAGCAATTTCAGCATTTGTTTTTTGAAGCTGTAAATCACGAATGGAATTGAGCAGATTATCGCGTCTTTGCCGTGCAGCACGCGCAAAAGCAGAATAAGTAAAATGGTGAACATCATTATTTCCAGATTTACGTTCTTCATGAGAAATCTGTGTTTCCAGTTCTAACACCATTCGTTCAAATTCTGCAATCATCATCTCAAGCTGTGCAATTTCACGGCGCTTTCCACGCACTTGAAACATCCTCAACCGCACCATATTTTCCCGTGGCTTCATACTCACTACTCCTTGATTGTGCCAACTCAAAACGCGCATCCATACTCAATTCATATCGTTTTAGTTATATATCTAGCCGAAAAAACAGTCCATTAATGAGACTATAATTTCGTCCTTCCTTAAAGCATTTGCAAACACAACCTTCTTTAAAGAGCCATAACTATTTTTTTACCTATCCCTCTCACTATAAAATGAAGAGGTTTAAAGCTCCGTAACTAAACACTAAAATTGTAAAGAAGTAATTTATAAGGCTTTTTTTTTTACACTATTTTTTTTAGATTAAAGTTTATAGGAAAAGCCCTTCATTTTTTATTATGTTAAAAAATACACGATTTTTTTTAAATAATTTTATAGCCTCTTTTAAAAATAAAAATATTTTGTTAACCACTATCATGGATAGTGGGGAATTTAGTAGTGATTGTTACGCGTACTACTGAAATATTCATAAACGCTTATTATTAAGTGTTTGATTTCATGATTTTTTATCAACAGTGGTTTTACCAACTGTTTATAAAATAGAAATGCTCCTTGTGATTCGTAAAGGAGCGAAGTGAGGGATCTAAAATGCGCGTATTATTAATTGAAGATGATAGGGCGGTTACTCAAAGCATTGAGTTGATGCTAAAGTCAGCCAATTTTAATGTTTATATCACTGATCTAGGTGAAGAAGGTATCGATTTAGGAAAACTCTATGATTATGATATCATTTTGCTTGATCTAAATTTGCCCGATATGTCAGGGTACGATGTTTTACGAACACTAAGGTTGGCAAAAATAAAAACGCCTGTCCTTATCCTTTCCGGTATGAATGCCATTGAGGACAAGGTTCGTGGTTTTGGCTCTGGGGCAGATGACTATATGACAAAACCTTTTCATAAGGATGAGCTTATTGCCCGTATTCATGCAGTTGTTCGTCGTTCTAAAGGACATGCACAATCAGTTATTGTGACCGGTGATCTCACTGTTAACCTTGACGCAAAAACGGTCGAAGTTGCAGGACGTCCTGTTCACTTAACCGGTAAAGAGTACCAAATGCTAGAGCTTCTCTCTTTGCGCAAAGGCACAACACTTACCAAAGAAATGTTTCTCAATCATCTCTATGGTGGAATGGATGAGCCAGAACTAAAAATTATCGATGTTTTTATTTGTAAATTACGGAAAAAATTGGAAGCAGTCTCTTCTAATGTAAATTACATTGATACCGTTTGGGGACGTGGTTATGTATTGCGTGATCCAATTGAAGAGAACGTACGAAAAACCGCTTAAGCAGTGAAAATACACATTGTAAAATCTCGGGATATAGCGGGCCGAGATTTTTCTCTGTCACAAATTCTGTCACAAATAAAAAAACTCGCACATAAAAATTTTTATATAGAAAGCGCTTAAAGCTTACAAAGTAACCACATCTTATTCAACAAATATAATCTTATCGCTCGTAAATTTGATCGAAGTTTCTCTTTCCCCAACATAACTTAAGCGCTTCTCTCTTATTTAAATATTTTTCACACTTTCTAAAACAATACAACGATCCTTTTCATCAATATTTATTTTCATCTCTGTCATATGAGCAAGTAACATTGTGTAATAAAATTGGATGACATGTGCATCAATCGGCTCTTCTTTAACTTCTCCATGATAGAACGCAAGAAAATGTGGAGGAATACGGAGCGTTTGACCAAAAATCTCAAAACGAAAAGAACGTTTATTTCCCTCTTGCACAATCATAACAACAATTTCACCGCCACGCGAAGCTGTTGCATTTGCAATCAATAACAAATTAAGCAAAAGTTTAACTTCATCTTTTTGTAATAAAAGAGAGGAAGCTTGCCATTTTAAGGTTGCTTTTTCTTGCCGCATATATTGTTGAGCAACCTGCTCTGCGGCACGTGTATCTATTTGTCCTCCACTTGCACCAGAAAAACCAAAAGCCAATCGCGCAAATTGTAGACGTGCAGAAGCACTCGCAACGGATAAACGCACCAATTGAAAAGCCTCTTCTTCAGCGCCTCCGTCATCATAAAGCTCCATTGCATTTTGAATAGCCCCCACAGGTGAAATCAAATCATGGCAAATACGACTACAAAGCAAAGCAGCAAGATCCATAGGCTTTAAAGAAATAGCGAAGGTCATAACGATTGAAAACTCCTAAATTCAAAAAAACAAACTTTATTTTAAAGCAAAACTCTTAACATCTGATGCATAAGAGAAAACATTAACAATCATGCTAAAAAATTTTCAGAAATAAATTCAAGAATTTAAATAACCTTACATCTTATTTTTTATTTGAATAGAATGAAAATTCTAATATTATCTTTTTGTTTATCACTCATAAAAGGAGGAAACTCTATGGCTCTCTCTCTGCTAAGATACGGGTACAAAAATATTATATCTTTAATCTTCCTTTTATTCGTCACCATAAACATTTCAAATGCTCAACTCAAACCAATACAGCAAAATGAACCCCATTATTCACTTCAAGAAATTATTGATTCTGGTCATATTTTTTTTGGAAAAACAGCTAGTGGTCTGGCGATCGCAATTCAAAATATTTTTTCAAAATATGGTTATCCGAATGCCTATATTTTAGGAGAAGAAGCTTCCGGGGCCTTTTTTGCTGGATTAACCTATGGCGAAGGAAAAGTTTTTACCAAAAGTTATGGTCAGCAGAAAGTTTTTTGGCAAGGTCCCTCAGTAGGATGGGATTTTGGCGGACAAGGTTCCCGCCTCATGATCTTGGTTTACAATCTTAAAAGCATAAATAATTTATGGGGACGCTATGGTGGTATTTCAGGTTCAGCCTATTTAATTGCAGGTGTTGGTTTTCATGTGCTCAAATACCATGATACCTTGTTAATCCCAATACGGACAGGAATTGGTGCACGCCTTGGTATCAACATAGGGTATTTAAAATTAACACCTAGAGCGACATGGAATCCGTTTTAAACGTATTCTTATTTGAAAAGAGGTATTATGCTTATTCAATCGTTTCTTTTTTTCATTCTTGGGGTTGCCTCCACTTCTTGGTTGCTGGTGCTTTTATCTCCTCTTATTTGGCGTAAAGCCGTTCATTTTGCGCATAAAGATGTTTGCGCACAAATTCCATTATCACTCACGGAAATACAAGCAAACCACGATTTTATCCGTGCACAACATGCTGTAGAATTAGTAAAAAACCAACAAAAATACGAATCTTTGCAAAAAAAATATGCCCAACAGAAAATACACCTGAGCCAAATAACAGAACAACTTTATCAGCTATACCTCCCCGCACAAAACACTTCTCCCAAAGAAACGATCACAATCAAACCAAATATTGTCAAAGCAAACACCTTCAAAGGAAAGCAAAATGATGCGTGAAAAAATCGCACACTATCAGCAACGTTTACAAAAAATCCAAACTCATGGGCTTGATACGACAGCTAACCATCAACTGCTGGAAGAACTCCGTGAAGAAACAAAAGACCTTGCAGCAACATTAGCGGCTCACATAGCGCTACAAGAGGGAAATACATCACCCATCAACACATTGATTCAAAAATCCAAAAGCAAAAATGACCTAGCATCACGTATTCGCGAAAAAATAACGTGTCTCTCTCAAAGTCCCATTAAGTAAGTTATCTCTTAAAACACCTTAAATGAAGAGTAAAATCAACAAAGGTTCACGATAAACTTTCACAACCCAAATAATTTTTACTAAACGTGACTTTCTTGTTCAGTTAAGGAAAAAAGTTTCTTACCCTACACCGATTTTTAAAAATCCATCTTCTCATTAAGTGATTCCAAATGCTTGTCATATCACCGCCCTAAAGGACAGCATTTCATAAATCCTAGAGGCAAATAATACTTTAAAATATTAATCACTCATTCTAACAAAAAAATACCTCCTAAGATGGCGCACCCATAAAGCATTGACAACAAGATTTAAAGATAACAGCACGCTCTCAAGAGTGATAAAAATCTCTTATTTTTTGGATAATCATATCCTGATCCGTTTGCGCCAAATAAGGATGCATTGGTAAACTTAACACACTCTCTCCTAAAGACTCTGAAACAGACAGAGAATCTTTTACATAAGGAAAGTGTTTATAAGCTGGCTGTTGATGTAAAGGAGTTTTATAATAAATCATTGTAGGGATAGAATTTTTTTGTAAAAAATCCTTTAATTTATCACGCTCTTTTACCTTAATCGTATATTGTGCATAAGCAGAACGAATATTTTCTCCTATCTCTGGAACTGTCACAATATCTCTTAAACCATTAGAATAGCGTTGAGCAATTTCTACACGCTTTTCCATTTCATCTTCAAAAATCACAAACTTTTCGAGTAAAATTGCAGCCTGAATACTATCAAGACGCGAATTCATACCAATCCGTACATTATCATATTGTGTTTCACCTTTACCATGAAACAAAATAGAGCGTAAAGTTTCTGCCAAATAATCATCATTAGTCATCATAGCGCCTCCATCGCCATAACACCCTAATGGTTTTGCAGGATAAAAACTTGTGGCAGCCACGTCACCGAAAGCACCACACATAGTATTCCCGCTTCTTCCACCCATAGATTGAGCAGCATCCTCAATTAAAAAAAGATTTTCCTTTGCAGCCACTTGAGCAATTTGCACATAGTCAGCCGAAAGCCCAAATAAATCAACGGCAATAATAGCCTTTGGCTTTAGCCGTCCCTCTTTTTTAATCATTTCGATAGCATGGGAGAGTTTTTCAACATCCATATTGAATGTATCAGGTAAAACATCAACAAAAACAGGCTCAGCCCCGACCAAAGCAACCACTTCAGCCGTTGCCGAAAACGTAAAGCTAGGACAAAACACCGCATCCCCTAGACCAATATTTTTAGCCATAAGAGGCATCTTCAAAGCATCTGTTCCATTAGCACATGCAATGACATGTTTAACGCCAAGATACTCAGCCAATTTTTCTTCAAACTCTATTACTTTTGGCCCCAAAATATATTTACCACTAGCGACCACATGCGCAATTGCAGAATTAATTTTATCTTCAATACGCGCACGCTGCGCCCCAAGGTCGATGAATTGCATATTAACTCCATTGATCATCACAAGAATGCAAAAGCGCTACCTAATCTCTTTTATCTATCATAATTGACACCAGCGGCTGTTAAAATCCGTAAAACTGCAATAGCATCATCACCATTTGTGCGAGGCAATTGACGCGTTTTAATACAATAAAGAAAATGCCGTAATTCGCAAGTAAGTGGAAAATCCTCACAAACATTAATGTAATTCAGCTCATCCATGCTAAAAGCCCACTCTTTATTCTCTTTCCAAACGGCAAAATGGTGCATTGCCAATTTACGGCTCCACGGTTCTATATCATCAAAAACGAGCATAGCCTTTGTCCCGACAACAGTTAAACGCCTCTCACGATAAGGACTCAAGCGTGAAGCAAAAAGATGACTACGTATACCATTTGGAAAAGTCATATGAACATGAGAAAAATCAGAAATCTGATCAACGATATCAGCCCCCTCACCGCGAATTTCGGAGGGTTCACATCCTGTCAACGCCAAAATCATTGAAAGATCATGAGGGGCAAGATCCCATAAAGCATCACTGTGTGTATGAAATTTTCCAAAGCCTAATCGATGAGAATAAATATATCGCACATCCCCCACTTCTCCGTTTTTCACCAATTCACACATTTTTTCAAAAGCCGGATGAAAACGTAAAATATGGCCCACCATAAAAACCCGCTCATAATCCTCAGCCGCCTGAACTTGACGTTTAGCATCAGCAACATTCAAGGCGATTGGTTTTTCCACCAAAATATCTTTACCATTTTTAACAGCACGCAACACATTTTGTGTATGAAATTGTGGTGGCAGCGCTAACACTAGCGCATCAATATTTTGATGAGCGAAAAGATCATCTGGTGTAACAACCTCTACATCATACATCGCAGCAAAACTGGCAGCACGATCAGTATCAATATCAGAAACAGCTGCTAAAGCCCCAAGAGAGTGGAGTGTCCGTATATGGTTTTTACCCCAATAACCGCATCCTAAAACCGCTACACGTGGCATCATTTTTATGCTTTACCTTACTTTATCTATAAAATTATACTTCTAAATATCGATGATAAAATAGAATGATAAGAAAAAAGCTTAAAAACGATGCTTGACATCTCACTATTCTACCCCTTATATCCGCAGAAGATATAATTATTTGCAATTATAATTTCGGTTTGGCGGAGTAGCTCAGTAGGTTAGAGCAGAGGAATCATAATCCTTGTGTCGGGGGTTCAAATCCCTCCTCCGCTACCGTTCTCTTTTCAAAGTAATTATAGTTTGTCAACAAGTTTTATATCTTTAACATTAATATTTTATATTAATTTTGTTCAAAAGATGCACGAAGATTTTAAAAAAACCTCAAAGTCTTCTCTCATTTTTGCTAACAAAAACTCATTTGATACTATAGTATACTTAATAAAAAACGTAGATTAAGAACAATTAATCATCACACATTCCACTTTAAAAACATCTTTTACTACTAAATATAAAATATAAAGTCAAACAACAAACAAAAAAATTATTCATTATTGACTCTAAAACTATAGAAGCTTTGACATTTTTAGAAAATATACAACTTTAAAAACACTTATCTTTTATAGTATATTTTCTTATACATGGTATTTATTTAATCATAGACCGATAAATATTGGCATCAATAAAAATATCATAAATACAATTATTAGCACTTTATAATATTAACAATAAAACGAAAAATTAAATTTTAAATATAATGAAAAATACATTATAAATTAAATTTAAACATTGCGTATTTAAATATAACTTCAACTTTAATTTTGATAGAGAATGCAACATAAATTATCAAAGCTATGAATTAACAAAAAGCAATATATATTTTTTTTTCTTCTTTTGAAGAGTGCGGGGAAATGAATATTGGGGACTTTAAAAGGAGAGTATTCGTGTATAAAAAATCCCTTCTGTCATCTATAGCGACATCAGCTATTATGCTTTTTAATATTCAATTGAGTGCACATGCTAAGCCTCTGAAAGTTTTTGATGGAAAAACAGTAACACTACATGGAAATACCTATAATGCACTTCATGCAAAAAACGGCAGTAAAATCATCGGTAAGCATTTAACAGTAACATACTCAAAGGATACATACGCTATAATAGCCGAAGGCTCTAACACTGCAATTGAATTGATGGATGGCACAACAATAAAAGGAACAGCTTCTGACATTTTATTTGGTCTTGAAGCGAAAGATGGTGCGACACTGAAAATAATCGGGGGGGACCGTTACAGCTTCTGGCATAGGCGCTAACTTCTCGAACAGCAAGAGTGATAAAAACGAGCTAAGAAATGTGAAAATGTCAAGCAGTAAAAATAAAAAAACTCTTATTACAGGAATAGGTACTGACAAAGAAAGTAAAGTCACTTTAGAAAATGTAACCGTTACACAAGCAAAACACGGCATACTTGCATATAATCAATCTCAAATAATGATCTCTGGAGGGTCATTTGAGGGAAAAGACGTAGAGATATACGCTGAAAACGGCAGCAAAATTACTTTGATCAACAGTAAAGAAAGCACTCCCCAAATTACGTCATCATCAAATGGCAAAGGATTCTATACAAATGGTTTACATTATACCATCACAATGAGGGGGAGGAAAGTATCCAGCGAAACAGCATTACTTGCAGAAAACAGTGGACACATTAAGGTCACGGATGTTTCTCTAACAACAAATGGCCATGGGGTCGGTGCAGCAGCCGGTATCTCTGATAGTATGATTGAATTGTATGGAAATACAACGGTTAAAAATACTCAAGTTGGGATTATGGCAATTAAGGGTGGCAAAATTAAAATGGTTGGAGGAACCATTACGGCTTCTACAACTGGCGTTGGCTTTGTGAATAGTAAAAACGATGAAAATAAGCTGGGAAATGTAACAATATCGACCGGTAAAGAGAAAAATTCAGGCAAAGGGATACTTTAAAAAAAAGAAAGTAGGCTTACATTTAAAAAATGTAAAAGTGACTCAAACAGGCAACAGTATAATTGCAAATAATCATTCTAAGATAACAATCTCTGGAGGATCATTTGATTCAAGCTATGCAACAATATGTGCTCAAAATGGCAGCAGCATCATCTTAACCGATAATACTCAAATTACATCCCATGATGAAGGAGGCCTCTATGCAGAAGGTGCAGGATCCAAGATCACAATGACAACAGGAAACGTGACAGGAAAATCTACAGCCTTAGAAGCAGACAGAGGTGAGCATATTACGGTCACAAATGTTACTCTAAAAGCAACCAACGATGGCAGCGGCGTAGCTGCTGGTGCAGCTACCTCTGGCTCTAACA
>NZ_CAHOYM010000028.1 GCF_903679515.1 Bartonella gabonensis | reverse complement strand
ATAGTCTGCGTGTCCAGGGCAATCAACGTGGGCATAGTGACGATTTTCCGTTTCATATTCAACGTGTGCTGTAGAAATGGTAATACCACGTGCGCGCTCTTCCGGTGCTGCATCAATTTGATCATATGCTTTAAACTCACCAAAAAACTTCGTAATCGCTGCTGTCAATGATGTCTTCCCATGATCAACGTGACCAATCGTACCAATATTAACATGCGGTTTTGTACGTTCAAATTTGCTCTTCGCCATTTGAGCTCTCCATTTTCCGTCCAAGCCAAGGACTAAGTTAAAAATTAAATTACCAACCTGAAATTACGCGTATTTCTTTTGAATCTCCAAAGCAACAGCTGAAGGAACAGGCTCGTAATGATCAAACTGCATTGTATACTGCGCACGCCCCTGACTCATAGAGCGAAGGGTATTCACATAACCAAACATATTGGCCAATGGAACCATCGCATTCACAACCGTTGCAATACCGCGCGCTTCAGTTCCTGAGATCTGCCCTCGACGAGAATTAAGATCACCAATAACATCACCAACATAATCATCTGGCGTAACAACTTCCACCTTCATGATCGGTTCAAGAAGCTGTGCACCTGCCTTTTTTGCTCCATCACGAAAAGCTGCACGCGCAGCAATTTCAAAAGCCAACACAGAAGAATCAACATCGTGATAAGCACCATCAATGAGAGTCGCCTTCACACCAAGCATAGGGAATCCTGCAAGAGGACCTGACCCCATGACACTTTCAATCCCCTTTTGAACACCCGGAATATACTCTTTCGGAACAGCACCGCCAACAATCTTTGATTCAAAAATAAAATCATCACCTTCATGGGGCTCAAAAACAATTTTTACACGAGCAAATTGACCAGCACCACCCGATTGTTTCTTATGGGTATAATCAATTTCCGTCATTTTAGTAATTGACTCACGATAAGCAACCTGAGGTTGCCCAACATTTGCTTCAACCTTAAATTCACGCCGCATACGATCTACAATAATATCAAGATGAAGCTCACCCATTCCAGCTATAATGGTCTGTCCCGACTCCTCATCCGACTTAACACGAAACGAAGGATCTTCTGCTGCCAAACGATTAAGAGCAATACCCATCTTCTCTTGATCTGCTTTTGTTTTTGGCTCAATTGCAATCTCAATAACAGGTTCTGGAAATTCCATCCGCTCCAAAATAACAGGCTTCAAAGGATCACAAAGCGTATCACCTGTAGTTGTTTCCTTAAGACCGGCAAGAGCAACAATATCACCAGCAAATGCCTCTTCAATATCCTCACGAGAATTTGAATGCATTTGAAGCATACGCCCTAAACGCTCCTTCTTCTTCTTCACAGTATTTTCAAGAGAAATACCTTTATGAGCTTTACCAGAGTAAATACGACAGAAAGTCAACGAACCAACAAAAGGATCATTCATAATTTTAAAAGCAAGCATCGATAGCGGAGCATCATCAGAAGATTCACGTGTCGTTTCAGCTTCAGTCTTCACATCAACCCCCTTAATCGCCGGAATATCAACCGGAGAAGGAAGATAAGAAACGACAGCATCTAAAAGCGGCTGCACACCCTTGTTTTTAAAAGCCGTACCACAAAGAACAGGATGAAACTGAACCTCTACCGTTCCCTTACGAATAAGAGAAACGAGCTGCTCGTTGGTTGGCATAACACCTTCCAAATAAGCCTCCATGGCAGCCTCATCGACCTCCACAGCCATCTCAATGAGTTTCTCGCGATATTCTTCAGCCTTTTCCTTTAAATTAGAGGGAATTTCACTTATTACCGCTGAGGCACCAATAGAACCATCCCACCTTAAAGCCTTCATTTCAACAAGATCAACAACACCTTCAAAGTCATTTTCAGCACCAATCGGCAACTGCAAAACAAGCGCTTTAGCCCCCAACCGAGAACCAACCATTTCCACACTACGATAGAAATCAGCTCCTATTTTATCCATCTTATTAACAAAAACCATACGAGGGACACGATACTTCTCAGCTTGTCGCCAAACAGTTTCCGTCTGAGGCTCAACACCAGCATTAGCATCCAACAACGCTATTGCCCCATCAAGAACACGCAAAGAACGCTCAACCTCAATGGTAAAATCAACGTGCCCTGGCGTATCAATGATATTAAAGCGACGCTTCCGACCGTCTCGCCCTTCCCAAAAAGTCGTTGTTGCAGCAGATGTAATCGTAATACCGCGCTCTTGCTCCTGCTCCATCCAATCCATCGTAGAAGCACCATCATGTGTCTCACCGATTTTATGATTCTTACCCGTATAGAACAGAATACGTTCAGTCATCGTAGTCTTACCGGCATCAATATGCGCCATAATACCAAAATTACGATAATCTTCAATTTTATATTCGCGAGCCATTATATTTGCCTTAGTTTAAAACTTCTACCAGCGATAATGCGAAAATGCACGGTTAGCCTCAGCCATACGATGAACATCTTCACGCTTTTTCACAGCAGAACCGCGATTATTAGCCGCATCCATCAATTCACCAGATAAACGCTCAATCATGGTCGTCTCATTCCGTCCACGTGCCGCTGAAATCAACCAACGAATAGCAAGAGCCTGACGACGATCAGGACGCACATCAATCGGAACCTGATAAGTAGCACCACCAACACGACGTGAACGAACCTCAATATGAGGAGCAACATTCTCTAAAGCCCGATGAAACAAATCCACCGGATCTGTTTTTACTCTTTTTTCTACAGAATCAAGTGCACCATAAACAATACGCTCTGCAACTGACTTTTTGCCATCAAACATAATGGCATTCATAAATTTTGTAATAACCAAATCACCAAACTTAGGATCTGGATTAACTTCACGCTTTTCTGCTCTATGACGACGGGACATTGGCTTTGTCTCTCAATATTATTTTGGACGCTTCGCGCCATACTTTGAACGACGCTGTTTACGATTCTTGACACCTTGTGTATCAAGCAAACCACGAACAATGTGATAACGAACCCCTGGCAAATCTTTCACACGACCACCACGGATCATCACAACAGAGTGCTCTTGAAGATTATGTCCCTCTCCAGGAATATAACCAATCACTTCAAATCCATTCGTCAAACGAATTTTAGCAACTTTACGAAGAGCAGAATTAGGTTTCTTCGGCGTTGTTGTATAAACTCGCGTACAAACACCACGCTTCTGTGGATTCGACTGCAAAGCAGGAACCTTATTACGTTTAACTGGCGCCACACGCGGCTTGCGAATCAACTGGTTTACGGTAGGCATGCAACCTTCCTCTTTTCGATCTACATTCGTCTCACCCAATCGGGCTTTTTATTTTTATCTTCATCTATTCCAACAAAATTGGAATAGATGCTTGATTCTACACACAAAATCGGGCACACCTGTTAAAAACAGTCTACCCGATCACAAGCAGAGAAGGCAATAGCCTTTTGCACTAGCATTTGCTTTTAATCTTCTAAACACCCGCTTGAATGATCTTTTGGATCACATCCAAAACAAATGATCACTTCCACATCGGTTATATCCGTGTCTAATAGCGAGAACACAGACATTCGTCAAGAACTAAACAGCAGAAAGTTTTCAAAAATGAAAATAAATTAAATTTCAAACTTTAAATTTGCTTTTATCAAGACTCTTGATAAATCAATTTACCATAGTACTATCGCCCTATAAATAAAGAAGCAATGATGTTACTGCGGTGAAACATTCATGCAGAAAATTAAATTGCAATTTAATATCGAATGATGAGCACCATGAAAATAGCAACGTGGAATATTGCCGGAATAAAAGCACGACATGAAACATTATATCAATGGCTACAGCAAGCTCAGCCAGACATAGTCTGTCTACAGGAAATTAAAAGTATTGATGAAAATTTTCCACGTGATGCAATTGAAAATCTAGGCTACCATATAGAAACACATGGACAAAAAAGTTTTAATGGCGTTGCAATTCTTTCTAAAAAAACACCGGATGAAGTGATCCGTCGACTACCAGGCAACGATAATGATGAACAATCACGTTACATTGAAGCTGTTTATTCAACAAACAAAGGCGTGGTGCGTATTGCATCTCTCTATTTGCCAAATGGGAACCCCATTGAGAGTGAAAAATATTCCTATAAGATGGATTGGATGGAAAGATTATATGCACATGCAAAATCATTGCTTGCATATGAAGAGCCTCTTGTTCTAGCCGGTGATTATAATGTCATCCCTACCCCATTAGATGCAAAAAAACCTCAAGAATGGAATCAAGATGCCTTATTTCTTCGAAAAACAAGAAAAGCGTTCCAACGTATCCTTCATTTAGGTCTTTACGATGCTATCCGGAATGTCACCGATACTCCTTCCTTCAGTTTTTGGGATTTCCAAGCTGGGGCATGGCCTAAAAATAATGGAATTCGCATTGATCATTTACTCTTATCACCAGAAGCAGTTGATCACCTTATTTGCGCTCATAGTCAAACAGAAGTGAGGGGATACCAAAAACCATCCGACCACGTTCCTGTTTGGATTCATCTTAATATCAATTAAGAAAGTATAACCCTTATTTCATAGGACACCAAAAAAATTCCACTCAAAAGAATAACTATGCTACACCGTGCAAACAGTATATCTTAAGTAAATAAAATAAAAATAAATGAATGGCGGACATAAATGAAGAAATCATTGTTAATGTTTATTGCAGCAGCAGCCATTGGGCTGACAAGCGTCGCGCATGCTGAAAATGAAACGCTTGAAAAAATAAAACAAACAGGAGAAATCACTTTAGGTGTCCGTGAATCATCTGGTTTGGCCTATGCCCTTGGCAATAATAAATATGTAGGTTTTCATACAGAAATGGCGGAACGTATTATTAATGATATTTCAAAAAAAATTGGTAAACCGATTAAAATTCATTATCTTCCCATCACTTCTCAAAATAGAATTCCTCTCTTAAAAAATAAGACCTATGATTTTGAGTGCGGCTCAACAACAAATGATATTTCACGCAGTAAAGAAGCAGTATTTGCTTATACAACATACGTTGAAGAAGTTCGCATTGCTGTCAAGAAAAGCTCTAACATAAAATCTCTTGACGATTTAAATGGAAAAACAGTTGCAACGACCACCGGTACGACATCTGTTCAACTTATTCGTAAAAATAAACGTGCAAAAAACATTCATTTTAAGGTCGTCAAAGGAAAAGATCACGGAGATAGTTTCTTATTACTCGAATCTGGTCGTGCCGATGCATTTGTTATGGATGCCTCAATTCTTGCTGGACATATTGCAAAATCAAAAAATCCATCGGATTATGTCATTCTTGACACCGTACTTTCAGTTGAACCCATCGCCTGCATGCTTAGATTACATGACAAAAAATTTGAACAAGCAATCAACGATAGTATCCTACGTCAGATTAAAGACGAATCACTTGAAAAGCTTTATAATAAGTGGTTTATGAAACCAATTCCGCCTGCTAATACTGTTATGAATCTTCCTTTATCAAAACAGACAAGATATGCTTGGGATCACCCAAACAATAAGCCTCGAGAAAGCTACTCAGAAAAAGATTTATAGAATTTGAAAAAAAGAGCCACACTCTTTAAAAATTGAGTGTGGTTTATATTTTAGTTCACTTTTTAATAAATTCTGCTTATGAAGGTACGCTTAATTTATTGTCCTTTTTGTGAATGACTAATTTGAGGGAATATCAATTAATGGACTTTTCTTTCCTTTGTAGAGATGACCTTACTCAAACACTGGTAACAGGATGCTTGGGAACTCCCGGCATAAGTCATACCTATTTAGATACACTTCTTGATGGCTTTAAAAATACGGCTATATTGTCCATCACTTCACTTATATTAGCTATATTTTGTGGTGTTATTATAGGAACAATGCGCACTTTACCTAAAATATCCATTATCAATTGTGCAGTTCGCACTATTAGTACTATTTGGGTAGAAATTATGCGTAATATTCCTCTTCTTGTACAGGTATTTTTATGGTACTTTGTCGTTCCCAAAATTTATCCACCAGCGATGAAATTTTCTCCCATTCTCTTAGTAACATGCGCGTTGGGATTCTTTACATCGGCCCGTATTGCCGAACAGGTTCGTTCAGGCATTGAAGCGATCCCTTCAGGACAACGCTATGCTGCTATGGCAATGGGGCTTACAACTTATCAAAGTTATCGCTATATCATATTACCGCGTGCGATCCGTTCAATTATGCCACCGCTTACCTCAGAAGCAATGGGCATTGTGAAGAATTCATCTATAGCATTCGCCGTTTCAATAAATGAGCTCATGCAATTTCAATACCAAGCAATTGAAGAGATAAGCCATGTTTACGAAAACTATTTGCTTGTTACGATTCTTTATATTCTTATAGCCTTATTCGTATTCATTGTGATGACAGTCATTGAACAAATACTCAAAATTCCTAATTCTCAAACAAAGGGAAATTGAATATGATAAATTTCATAAGCTCTCAGTTTGGAATTCATTTTCCTTTCAATTTTTCAGACTTTGATTTTTCCTTTTTTACCTTTGATGTATTTCGTTCTTACATTTTATCAGGTTTACTTTTTAGCGTTTTTCTAACGCTTTTTGCAACGGTATTGGGATTTATTTTCGGCACGCTTTTAGCAATGATGCGCCTTTCTTCCATAAAACTTCTTTCTTGGTTTGCAATCGTTTACATAACAGCTATGCGTTCAATACCACTTGTGATGGTTATTTTATGGTTTTTTGTGCTTCTGCCTTTTTTAACGGGGACATCCATCGGTGCCGATAAATCAGCACTCATTACCTTTACCGCATTTGAAACAGCTTATTTTGCTGAAATTATGCGTGCTGGTATCAATACAGTTCCGCAAGGACAAAAATATGCGGGACAAGCTCTTGGGATGACCTATTGGCAAAGTATGTACATTATCATTCTTCCTCAAGCCTTTAGAGATATGCTTCCAGTCTTTTTAACACAAGTCATTATCCTTTTTCAAGATACAACCCTTGTTTATGCCATCAGCAGTCATAGCCTTTTGAATGGCTTTGATATTGCTGCTAATAATTTTGGTGTAAAACAAGAAGCTTATATCTTAGCGGCTATTTTCTATTTTGTTATCTGTTTTACACTGTCACAAATCGTTTTATATTTACAAAAAAAAGTATCCATTATTCGCTAACAGGGAAAAAAATGTCTACGCATATGATCGAAATAAAAAATGTTTCTAATTGGTATGGCGAAATTAACGTTCTTAAAGATTGTACAACCAATATTAACAAAGGAGAAGTTGTTGTAGTTTGTGGGCCATCAGGATCAGGAAAATCAACTCTCATTAAAACAATTAACGCTCTTGTTCCTTTTCAAAAAGGTGAAATTTGGATTAATGGAACACCAGTTCATTCAAAAAAAACAAATCTGCCTAAATTGCGCAGCCATGTAGGAATGGTATTTCAGCACTTCGAGCTTTTCCCACATTTATCGGTCACAGAAAATTTAACAATTGCACAAATTAAAGTCTTAAAACGCAGCAAAAAAGAAGCACTTGAACATGGTTTGTTATATCTTGAACGCGTTGGACTCATTGAACATAAAGATAAATATCCTGGTCAACTTTCTGGAGGGCAACAACAACGTGTTGCTATTGCGCGTGCCTTAACTATGGATCCACTCGTTATGCTCTTTGATGAACCAACCTCTGCTCTAGATCCTGAAATGGTAGGTGAAGTACTTGATGTCATGATCAATTTAGCAGAAGAAGGTATGACGATGATTTGTGTAACCCATGAAATGGGTTTTGCACAAAAAGTCTCGGAGCGTGTTATTTTCATGGATCAAGGGAAAATTCTTGAAGACTGTTCATCTAAAGAGTTTTTTTCTAATCCACAATCTAGAACACCACGGACGCAAGAGTTTTTGTCTAAAATCCTAAGTCATTAGCCGTTATATTATCGAAAAAAGCTATTTCTACTGTAAACTTGACCACAAGACTGTAGATTTTTAATAACAAATGAGAGAGTATAAAAAATATGACAATCAGATAGTTAAAAGTTCTTATTTTTTAAAATATCAGCAACCAGTGAAATTGCTGTACGCTTCTCAAATTCATTGCAAAGAGAAAAATCTGCTCTTGAAAAGGGCGAATCCAATTTCTATCTTTTACGTTAGCTTTTTCGTAGGCTGCAGTTAGCATTGCCGTACCACGAATGATTTTTCCTTCTTGAAGCAGCATATTTCCAAGCATCGCTTTGGCGGAAGGGTTTCCTTTTTTTGCTGAAAGTTGAAACCATCGTGCTGCTTGTATAAGATTCTTTTCCCTTCCCTCTCCTTTTAAAAATATTTTTCCTAAATGATACTGAGCTTTAGGATTTCCGTAGTTCACCGCAGCCTGCATATAAAGACGAGCAGCATAAGAAGGATTAGGTTTCACAGGTGATTGAGGAATACCTTTTTTATATACCCAGCAAACTTAACCAATGCATCAAAAACATAATTTTCATCCTCTGAGCCAAAATCAGCACCTTTTTCAACGATATATGCAAAAAAATGATAAGCTTTGTAATCGTCTTTAGGAACACCATCACCATTTGCGTAAATAGAGCCAAGTTTCCAATTCGCACCAATATGGCCCTTCTTAGCGGCACAAAGTAGCGCTGAAATAGCCTGATTGATCTGCCATTTTTTATAAGCAGACATGCCACGTTTCAAAAAATAAAACGAACTATCATTTGCTTCCTGCAAGCTTTTGGCATTTATTGTATAAACATAAACAGTCGAAAAAAATCCTCCTAAAGTTACAACAATCGTAGCTTTTTTCCATATCTGAAATCTATTGACCATTTTCCCCCTCTCAATGTTAATGATTCTATCCGTTACAAATTTTTTGTGGATCTTTAAACGCTTCTTCTTAGTAAGAAATACAAGAGATTCTAAAGTAAAATTTTTAAAAGAAAAGACCAATAAATAAAAACTGTCAAAAGTGTTCAATAAAATTAAGCGTTCATTTTGATATACAACAAATTGATTTTTATATACAAATCATCACTCTATATTTGATAATATATCCTTTAACGTTATAGGATTGTGTTATCTTTTAAATTTATATGAATGCGTAAAAATCGATCAATAAAATAACCTGCGCATTGAACAAAATTTTGAGAACGGAGGGAATATATGATAAATAGTAAACATTTAAGTACAAAATATAACATGAAAGATGGATAAATATAATGATGATCATTAACTTATAACTTCACAGCTGTCTCTCTAGCTGAAAGATAAAATTTCTCACCCCCATCAATCTGTAAACAATAGTTTTTTCGGTAGATTCTAACTGCTGGTCACTCCATATGCTTTGCTTCATATGATAAATTTTGATTTATAAATATAAATCATCATTTTTAAGGTGAATCATGCTCTCCAATACAGAAGAATTCCTTCCCCCTCTCATAGTGAAGCAATTAAAATAACTTGCGAATAAACGATGAGTGAGGTTTGCGAATGAGCTTAAAAGAGGACTTTAAACGCCTTTAATAAATATGCTCAAATACAAGAGCTACCACAACATTGGTGGATAGAAAATATAATGATCTTATCCGCTTGCGCCTTTATAAACTCTACAAAAATAAGACCTCCCCCAAATATTCACCGCTTCATATAACAAAAAATACCACATGTAAAAATTTTATATGCTTTATTGCACCAAATGATAGTGTTTTACAGAAACAAGCTAACATATTGAATTATAATGATAATTTACTTTTTTCTTATTAAATGAATTTTCCCCCGAACATCATAAAATTCTCCCATTTCAAACCTGTACCAGGTTGAATCAATCAAAACCATTCACTGGCACATTACAAGCAGGAGAAACCAGATGGAATGAAACTGTGTAAGAAAGAACTAAAAACGCCTATTATGAACTCTCTCAAGTGCCAAAGACTATCCCCACCCACCACGAGTGCTAGCAAAATTTATAATAACGCCAACGTGTTACTTCACAAGCATAAAGATGGGAGGCTCAATGACTTTATATCTATAGCATTCACGAATGCCGGCGCAAAATGAGCCTGTGTGCCTCAAGAGATGTTTTTTCAATGATGAGCATAAAAATGCTAGATCCGTGTAGAGATTTCATGATCGCATTCACGAAAGACTCACAAAAGAAAAAGTTTTCTTTAAAAAATTGATACCAACCATAATTCTAAAAAATTATCCATCAAAAACAAAAAGTGAGAATCAGCCCAACCGCTCTAAAGCAATAGATATCTTTTTTTGCGCAGCATGCAGTTCTATAACCCTATTGCGTTCACTCTCAACAATTTCTGCTTTTGCATTTGCTATAAATTTGGGATTATTTAACTTAAGTGATATTTTTTCAATATCTTGTTCAATTTTACGGACCTCCTTCCTCAAACGAACACGTTCAGCCTCCAAATCAATCAACTGTCCTAATGGCAAACAAAAAACAGCCTCTCCCAAAATCATTTGTGCTGATACTTCCGGAACTTTATCAGAGAAATCAATGACTTCAATACGCGCTAACTTTTTAAGAAGTGCATCATAACGCTGCACACGCTCTCGCGTTAATTCCCTTCCTTCGACAACGACAAGAGGTGCTCGTGTAGCCGCTGGAATATTCATTTCAAAACGTACGGATCGAATCCCCGTGACCACATCAATAAGCCAATTAATATCAGCAGCAGCCTCTTCATCTATCAATGTTTCCTCTGGCCATTTTGTCAATGCGAGCATATCCTCACGCTTGATCCCTTGCGTTTCTGTAAGAGACCACAACTCCTCTGTCATATGCGGCATAAAAGGATGAAGAAGTTTATAGACTTCATCTAAAACAAAAGCAGTACAAGCTTGAGCCTCATTTTTAGCATCTTCATCTTTCCCTTGAAAAATAGGTTTGAGAAGTTCCAAATACCAATCACAGAATGTATTCCAAATAAAACGGTAAAGTGTAGCTGCAGACTCATTAAACTTATAGTGTTCAATACCCGTTGTTACTGCTAAAATCGTTTTAGAGAGCTCTGTTAAAATCCAACGATTAAGCGCCAGCTTTGTTTGTCCTGGCTTAAAAGTTGGGTTATGCTTTACACCATTCATCTGTGCAAATCGGGTAGCGTTCCACAACTTCGTAGCAAAATTACGATAACCAGCAATGCGGGAAGCATCAAGTTTTACATCACGACCTTGCGCTGCCATAATAGCCAAAGTAAAACGAAGGGCATCAGCGCTATACTGATCAATAAGCTCTAAGGGATCAATAATATTTCCCTTTGATTTTGACATCTTTGCACCCTTTTGATCACGGACAAGAGCATGCACATAAACCGTTGGGAAAGGAACTTCCCCCATAAAGTAAAGTCCCATCATCATCATACGGGCAACCCAGAAAAAGATAATATCAAATCCCGTCACAGATAAAGATGTTGGATAAAAAGTAGATAATTCAGTCGTTTTATCTGGCCACCCTAAAGTTGAGAAGGGCCAAAGAGCAGATGAAAACCATGTATCTAAAACATCCGGATCACGGATTAACTCGACCGCTTTACCATAATGCGAAAGGGCAGAAGTGAAAGCTTCTTCTTCAGTTCTTTCAACAAACACCGTTCCATCAGGACCATACCAAGCAGGAATCTGATGTCCCCACCATAATTGACGCGAAATGCACCAAGGCTGAATATTTTCCATCCAATTGAAGTAGGTCTTTTTCCAGTTATCGGGAACAAACTGCGTCTTTCCTTGTTGAACAGCTTCTATCGCGGGCTTCGCTAATTGAGCAGCGTGAACATACCATTGATCTGTCAAAAAAGGTTCAATAGGCACACCACTGCGATCTCCATGAGGAACCATATGAGAATGATCATCAACAGAAGCTAAATACCCTCGTTCTTCCATCAAAGAAATAATCTTTTGGCGCGCAACAAAACGATCCGCTTTATCGAGATTTTCCACGAACATTTTTAATTCATCTGATAAAACCAAACCATCAAAAAACGCTTCATTCTCACGAAGAAAAATCTCAGCTTTTGGGGTAAAAATATTGATTAAGCGTAAATCATTACGCTGTCCTACTTCAAAGTCATTAAAGTCATGAGCGGGTGTGATTTTTACAGCACCACTTCCAGCCTCAGGATCAGCATGCGTATCACCAACAATCAATAATTTACGACCAACAAACGGCAAAAGAGCATTTTTACCTATAAGATTTTTATAACGCTCATCTTCCGGATTAACGGCAATTCCTGTATCACCAAGCATTGTTTCTGGTCGTGTTGTCGCCACTGTTATAAAAGTTGTCGAATCATTTGGATCAAAAATTTTACCCTCAAGTGGATATCTAAAATGCCACAAATGTCCTTGAACTTCTTTTTGCTCAACTTCAAGATCCGAAATAGCCGTCAACAGTTTAGGATCCCAATTGACGAGGCGCTTATCTCTATATATCAACCCTTGCTTATAAAGCGTGACAAAGACTTCACGAACAGCCTGCGACAACCCTTCATCCATTGTAAACCGCTCACGCGACCAATCACATGAAACGCCAAGGCGACGCAACTGGTTTGCAATAATGCCTCCCGTTTCATGACGCCATTCCCAAATACGCTCAATAAACTTTTCTCTCCCCATTTCTTGACGCGTTGGCTCTTGGCGTTCTGCAAGCTGACGCTCTACAACCATTTGTGTAGCAATCCCAGCATGATCCATACCAGGCTGCCATAACACATTTCGTCCACGCATCCGCTGAAATCTAACCATGATATCTTGAATTGCCGTATTGAGCGCATGCCCCATATGAAGCGAGCCTGTAATATTAGGCGGTGGAAGCATAACGCAAAAAGGCTCTGCACCACTTTTAGAACCCGCTCCCGCTTTAAAAGCTCCACGAGTCTCCCATTTCTTTGCAACCCGTTGCTCTATGGAAGCAGCATCATAGTTTTTTTCTAACATTCTATCCATCCATAACGCCGCTGAAAAACACAATATATGATCAACCCAAGAATCAAGATCCTGCTCCCCATCCCATCACGAAAGGGCCCGCAAAACCTCAAACAAACTTCTCATAAAATGAAAAACATAAAAAATACTGTAAAAAAATAATTAAGACGATTTTTTAATCGCCTTCACAATCTCTTCACGTAAAATATCTTCCAGCAAAACAGGCAATTTAGACTGCAACCATTCTGCTATAGCCGGACGCAAAACATCCTTTGCAATCTTTTCTGCAGAAGAAGTACAATACGCAAACAATTCCACATGATCAACCCTTAGAGACTCTGACCGTGACTTCCTGATCTCATCTTCAGATTCTTTGGCTTTATAAACAGAATTCCGTTCTTCAGAAGAAAGATTCATCTTTTGCACATCCACATCAACTGTATTATTCTCTACCCCTTTATTCTCTTTCTCTTGCGCTATCCTTCCCCCTTGATTTCCAGTAGAAAGACCAATACGATCAGCTAAAGCTTTCATAGCATCATCAACCGATAGGGCTGTATCATAAACGTCTTCTGATGAAACTTCCAAACGATCTTCCGAAGCATTTACTGCAACATCTTCATTTAAAAAGTGATCAGATTGAACCGCATTTTCTTCGATTATTTCACGAATGGATGTCAAAATTTCATCCATACTTGGCTCACGTAACACGCTTGAACTCTGTACCATACTTTACAACCTCTCAAAGACGCAACAACAAATAGAATCATACTTTCAGTGTATGCAAAAGAATCATAAGATCAACATGCCTCTCATCATATTTTCAAATATGCTTATCATAAAGAGGGCGCTACACACAACTTTCTGCGCTTAAAAGAACATATCACCGCTCTATTTTTCAACACATCCAACAACGGATTAACTAATTTTTTAAAAACTAAAATGATCTGAAATCAAAGAGGCTATTTTATGCGTCATCGAATATATTGAATTGTTTTTAAGCCTAGATAATTTGCTGTCAATTTTCCAATAGAAGATTGAACACTATAGCTCGCCACAACAGCATTACGCTCTGCAATTACAAGCGCAATTTGAGCATTAATCAATTGAGTACGAGAATTTAAAACATCCAATGTTGTTGCCTGCCCTACACGATTTTCTTGAACACGACCTTTAAGAGCAATTTCAGCAGCACGAACACTTTCACGGTAAGCAACAACAGATGCACGTGCACCTTCCAACTGATACCAAGCAGAAGTAAGTGCTTGTCTCGTATTACTATGCGCCAAATCGAGCTGAAGCTGCGCCTGCCCAAGTTGTTCCCTCGATTGGCGAATCTGCGCAATCGTATGTCCCCCTTCAAAGATTGGAACACTCACTGACAAACCTATTGATTTAGAAACACCATCTTGACCAGCACCACTGTAAATCCGATTATAAGATGCTGTTGCTAAAAAATCAATCTTAGGGAGCAAGGCCCCTTCTTTCGCCTTTACATTGTAACCACTCGCATTGACTAAATATTGAGCATAAAGGATTGCTGGATGCATTACAACACTCATTTGGTAAGCCGTATCAAGATTGGCAGGAAAATCTGTAGCGATGGGTGGACGTTTTAATTTCTCAGGATCAGAACCAATAATTTGTCGATACACGGCCTCTGCTGCTTTTACATCAGCACGAGCAAGACTCAATTCTGAAATCGCCACGGAACGAGCAGCTTGAGCTTGAGCAAGATCAACACGCCCTCCTTCCCCCACATCAAATTTTGCTTTATTGGAACGAACTTGCTCTTCAAGAGCGGCCAGATTTTCTCTCCGAAGATCAGCAACACGACGTGCCTGATAGACATTTGCATAAGCTATCACAGTCTCCAAAAACGTATTTTGTTCAGCATTACGAAGATACTCCCGTTGCGCCTGCAGCTTAACTTGTGCTGAAGAAAACATATTTTGTGTGATAAAACCGTCAAATAATCTTTGGTTTAATCTTACACCTATAGATCCAGAAGTGATATAAGAATCTGTAAAAGACTTACTCCGCCCATAGCTCCCAACCCCTTCAATTTGTGGTAGTAACCCTGATCGCGCTATAACAACATCATCACTGGCTATACGAACAGCAGCCCGTTCACTATTCAACTTAGCATTGTGTTTATAAGCTTTAGAAAAGGCATCCATCAATGTTTCAGCACAAACAGTCTCTGAAAGTAAAAGACTCAATACCAGTACAAAACACGCCTGAAACTTCTTGTTTATTTTAAACGCAATATACACAATAACAGACCCCAAATAAATGACAAAATTATCGTTTATTCACAAAACAAACAAGCACTAAAATACAAAGTCAGGTGTTTTTAAAAAACAAGGAAGCGGCTTTACGGCGAGATTAAAAGCACGACAGGCTGAAATGATTCCCTCTTCTTTTATGTAGATTCGTGCTACAGCAGCATTTCCATCTCCTTCAACCACAACAAGACGCCCACTGTCTTTCATTTGATCAAAGATACCTTGTGGAATAAAATCGACAGATCCCTCAATAAAAATCACATCATAAGGTCCCTCAACAGCATATCCCTGCTCTAATGGACCATGAATGACAACCACATTATCACATTGATGACGTTCTAAAGCTTCAAGAGCACGTTCAAAAAGAGACTGATCACTTTCCAACGCAATCACAGACCCTGCAAGTTTTGAAAGCAAGGCTGCACAATAACCACTATTTGCACCAATATCTAAAACAACATCTGATGATTTTACAGCAGCAAGCTGTAATAATTTTGCGAGAGATGCAGGCCTCATCAAATAGCGTGCAGGAACCTCATCTTGTACTGGACATAAAACGATATCGGTATCAAGATAGCTTAATGCTTTCATATCTTCCGATACAAAATCTTCACGAGATATCGTTAAAAACGCTTCAAGAACTGATAAATCCGTTACATCGACTGTACGAATTTGATTGTCAACCATTTTGCAACGAAGCTCAGCAAAATCTGCAACCATAACGACTCTTTTCTCCTAACCTACAAAAACAAACAAAATAGCAAAAATGAGGGACTAAGATCTCTTAAACTATGAGCGTTACAAAAAAAGATACAACAGTCAACAACTTGATTCCAATAGTAAAATCTCTCACAAAAAAGTGTCTTTACAACTGTAGAGGGAAATAATCCATTTTCTTATACCTCCCCTAAAAGCAGTTTCGTTTAAAATCGACTGGAGGCCTCGCCCGGAATCGAACCGGGATACAAGGATTTGCAGTCCTCTGCGTAACCATTCCGCCACAAGGCCTCATCAACAAACATAAAAGTCTCAATAAGGGAAGGTAAAGCATCCGTCAAGGTGTAGAAACCTTCTCTTGCTTTTTTTCCTCTTGCTTACACAATTTATCACATTTTTTTAAAAAAAAGTAATTTTATCCTTTGCAAATCAGTATTGCTTTGCTATAGCCTCTTCAGCTAAATCATTGAGCACTGTTCCCCGGTAGCTCAGCGGTAGAGCAACCGGCTGTTAACCGGTTGGTCGCTGGTTCGAATCCGGCCCGGGGAGCCACTTTTTTTATCCTATACAGAGAATTCTTTTTATTCCCATTGTTAAATATTAGGGATTCGTTAAAAAAGTTTGGGAATTGGATTTTTGCAATAAACAATAAAGTAGAAATGTAATATTCTATGGATATGTTTTTTGTAATGAATGCAAAAAACTATTTTTTCATTTTAAATGAGAAAAATACTGCTCAAATTTTTTTATTTGTTTCAGAATAATACAAATAAAATTACTTTTTTAAAACTACCGCATCTCTATCAAAGGACACTGTAATTTTTGAAACATTACAATTTATAATTTCTTTCATAAGAAAGAATTATTAAACGCCCTCAGTAATGAAAACGCTTTTGTATAACCTTTGTTTTCCAACCAAAAATGATTTTTAGTCAATAAAGCAATTAAGCTCGAAAATCTGCTCTTAAAGTAATCATTTTGAAAAATGGAAAAACAACAATCAAAATCATCTATATTATCGCCCCCATACATCTTCCCTAAAAGCAGAAATTCCCAACCAAAAAGTTTGTAAAAAATCCAGCTTCTTACTCTCACGGGTTCTTCCTATAAATCAATTCATAAACTTTAAAAACAGCTCCTTGCCTTGAAGATTCAGCACACTGTCTAAAAACACTGAATGCGTAAAGTTTTACAAGCTCTATACTTCGACCCTAAACAAGAGTATTTTTATTACAAACAGTATAACAATCTAAATTTTTGAGAATCCTGTGAAAGCCTTCAACAAATCATGGGCGTTGTCTCCATTGTATTGTGCAACCGCAAGCTTTTCTTAAAGAAATATCTCTTAAATCTCCCAAAGCCCATTTCACAATGACTCCTGTCAATGGTATAAAATAAAATACCTTGATAAGCAGCATCTTTAACCTACAATAAAAGCCACATCATCATACTATTTTCTAACGCTCAATGTTAGAAATATTTCTTGTCTTTGCAAGAGGTTACAAGAAGCATTTTATTGATTGCTTAAATGTTTATCCACATGACAATCTCGTTTGTCATATGTAACTGTACAGTTTTATTGGATTAATAACAGATTCGAAATGAGAAAGTTTTACGATATAGGTGGATTATTTAATATATAAAACAATCATTTATCATTATAAATCAAATTGTTAAATTAAAAGCTATCATGAAAGATAAAACATATCTTTTATATAAATAAAATTTATCTTTATCCCTATTTTAAAAAAGGGAAAAAACGTGAATAAATAATCGCCTCTACAATGAGACTTTCTTTTCAAAAGATTTTTAAATCAATCTAAATATTCAAAGGTTTTCATTTTTAAAAAATGAAAACTTCCCTTGTTTTTGCAAAAGTGTTGTAGATCTCTTTTTAATTGAAAAGAAATCAATAAAAGTAAAAAACTCCCAAGACATGATTTCTCTTCAAAATTTTATTTAAGCCGCCTTCTTGACTGACTTGCGAAAACGAAAAGACTTTGCACGCTTTGCCGCCACATTTGCTTTTTTATGCCTCTCATTTGGAGATGAAGAATTTTTCCATTGTAACTGTGCAGCATCATCTTTTCGTTCTAAAAACCGTTTTTGACTTTTAGATTTTTTTAAACGGTGTTCTTTATTTTTTTCTTTTTCCCCACTTTTGAGCACAATCGGCTTTTCTGGAAATGCTGCAAATTGTTCTGGAACAGATTCAGGCACTAATTTCATACGAATCAAGCGCTCTACAGCACACAAACGAGCCTTTTCTACACTTTCATCAAAAAGCGTAAGTGCTTCACCCGATGCACCATTACGTCCTGTGCGACCAATACGATGCACATAACTTTCAGCTTCATCAGGTAAGTCATAATTAATAACGTGGCTTATTCCTGGTATATCAATACCGCGTGCAGCAATATCTGTTGCAACAAGAATCTGCACCGATCTTTCACGAAAAGCTTTTAAAGCAGATTGGCGAGCGCCTTGTGTTTTATTGCCATGAATTGTTGCAACTAAATAGCCGATCTTTACTAAATGACGTGTGACAGCATCAGCTCCATGTTTCGTTCGTGTAAAAACAATAACCGAATCAAAAGCTGGATTTGTCAAAAGTTTACTTAAAACATTTTTTTTTCACTCGTAGGCACACAATATAATTTCTGGGTAATCTCTACAACTATAGTTCCTTGAGGAACAACTTCAATCTTAACCGGATCATTGAGTAAACACTTTGCGAGCGCAGCAATTTCTTTCGGCATCGTTGCAGAAAAAAGTGCTGTCTGACGCTCTTGATGCAAAAGCTTTGCAATTTGCTGGACATCATGAATAAACCCCATATCCAACATACGATCTGCTTCATCCAAAATCAAAAAACGAGATTGAGAAAGATCAACACACTTTTCACGAACAAGATCTCTCAAACGCCCTGGAGTTGCGATCAAAACATCCACACCTGCTTCCATCCGTTTAATTTGTTTTAAACGTGATACCCCTCCAAAAATAAGACACGTCAAAAGATGTGCTCCCTTCGCCACAGTACGAATTGCTTCATCAATCTGAACAGCAAGTTCACGCGTTGGAGCTAAAATCAAAGCGCGTGCAGTTTTAGGACAGCGTTTATCACCCAAAGTTAAAATTCGACTTAAAATAGGCAAGCCAAAAGCCAAAGTTTTTCCAGAACCTGTCTGTGCAATTCCTAAAATATCGTGTCCTTTCAACATAATTGGAATAGCTTGTTCTTGTATAGGCTTAGGTTTACTCATCCCAGAAATGCGTAAATTTTTAATCAAAAGAGTAGGCAAACCTAACTTTGTAAAAACATCTTCTTTTTTTATAGGCAAAATAAAATCTTCCCTCAGCTGAACAACTTTCACAAAGTAACAGCTGAATTCTCCACTCAAGAATCCGCGCAAGAGAAATCCTTGACATTTTAAACGAAGCAACGCTTGAAAAGCGACCTGCGCAACTCATGAGCACCTTGAAATCAAGGTAAAGGCATATAATTTCACTTTACAAAAAGCCAACAAACCAGCATAAATACCTTTATGTTCATTATCCTTGGATTATGCTCAAAAAGCAAAGACTTTAAAAATACATTCATCGCAACAAAAAAATATTTAAATTGTTTACTTCTTGATGATTGTTTCCAGCGGTAAATGTACCTTGATAAAATCAGGATAAATCTCGAGAAAAACTGGATTTTGTAAAGTTTTTTGACCGCCATAAATTAAATACCATTGAGTTTTATCAAAAATCGCCAAAGTTTTATATTGAATAATGCGATCCTTCATCTCAAGAGCCGTTGGAATTAAAGCATATAAAGTATCATTATCTGTTTGAAGATACTCAATATTTTCTCTATCTAAATAATAAGCACCAGAAGGCAAATTCTCAAATTGTCTATGCAAATGTTGAAGAAAATTATCACGTAAAGCATCCTCTGTTGTATTTAATCGACGTGCCATCTCTTTATAAAGCCGCTCAGGCATATAATGAGATATAAGCGAAAAGTCGCTACTTTTTATAGCATTATTGACTTCAACAACTATTTTAGACAGTTCAGTTTTTTGCATTTCTGTTGGCTGAGATGCTAAACTCTGCTGATGAACAATCAAAAAGAAAAATAGACTCAGCACAAAATAAAAAATAGATCTCATTTTTATACTTCTCGWTCTAGTAAAATTTCAATTTCTTAAATAACAAAATCAAATAATGTTTGATCATCCGTAATATCACGATAGCGCCAACCTAACACTTGAAATTTTTCCTCTAAGAGACGAAAATTATCGTATTTTTTTGTTTCAATCGCAATCAATACAGAACCAAAGTTTCTCGCTGATTTTTTAAGATATTCAAAACGCACAATATCATCATCCGGTGATAATGTGGATAGAAAATGACGCAATGCACCAGGATGTTGCGGAAAACTAAAAATAAAATATTTTCTCAAGCCTT
Organism: Bartonella gabonensis; assembly: GCF_903679515.1. Lineage (GTDB taxonomy): Bacteria > Pseudomonadota > Alphaproteobacteria > Rhizobiales > Rhizobiaceae > Bartonella > Bartonella gabonensis. The sequence continues at coordinate 2,646 of NZ_CAHOYM010000028.1, read as the reverse complement.
GAAAACGTAAAGAACGCTCTTTAATCTCTGGCAAACGCTCAAAATCAAAATTACCTCCTGAAATAACGAGAATAATTTTTTTACCCTTTAACTCTTGAGGTGGAATACTTTTAAGCGCATCAATCGATAAAGCACCAGCCGGTTCAAGAACCACACCTTCTACATTAAGCATTTCAACCATCGTGGAACAAACGCGATTTTCAGGAACTGTAATGACAGAATCAGGGGAAAAATGTTTTAAAATTGTGTAGTTTAGTGCACCAATTTCAGCCACAGCTGCCCCATCTACAAAAGTATCAATATTTTCTAGTTTGACCCGTTTTCCACTCTTCAAACAAGCAAGCAAACTTGCAGCCTTTTGTGGCTCAACAAAACGAAGCTTTGTGTTCCAACCATATTCACGTAAAAACTTACTCACCCCACTTGCCAAACCACCTCCCCCTACCGGCACAATGATTAAATCTGGCTCACTTTCTCCATTGAGTTTTTTCCATTGCAAAGCAGCTTCGCAAAGCACTGTTGCCTGCCCCGTAATAATACGAATATCATCAAAAGGAGGAGCCATCATACCACCGTTCTCTACGACAAAAGATTGTGCAGCTTCATAACATTGATCAAATGTTTCACCAACCAAACGAATATCAATAAATTCTTTACCAAAAATACGTGTCTTTTCAATTTTCTGTTGTGGTGTTGTCATAGGCATAAAAATCACGCCTTTACGTTTAAAATAACGACAAACAAAAGAAACCCCTTGCGCATGATTCCCCGCTGAAGCACACACAAATGCAGAATCTGGCGATATACTACTCAGCATTTCTGAAACAAAATTGAAAGCACCACGAATCTTATAAGACCGCACCGGTGTTAAATCTTCACGCTTCAAATAAATTTCTGCATCATATTTTTGACTTAGAAAGTCATTTCTTTGAAGAGGTGTTTCTGCAAACACGTGATGCAATCCCACCATAGCTTTTGTGACGTCTTGAATAAATTGGCTCATAACCTCTGATCATTTCATATTTTGTTTATATTATACAAGCTGTTCTAGCGATAAAGAAAACCATTGTCAGTCAAAATTTTACTAAAAAAAATGATTTTGTTTTCTTTTGTTATTAATTCTTGATTCAATAAAAGATATAGCTTATGAGAGAAACTCTCATCGCGGACGTGATGAAAACGGTAAACATAGCAGACTTAAAATCTGCCGGTCGAAGACCTTGCGGGTTCAAGTCCCGCCGTCCGCACCATTTCCATGCGATTTTTTTGTTTTCTAATCATTTGGGTAGAAAAATGATCTTTAAACAATGCTATAACGATATTATGAAATAAAATTGCTATAATGCAAAAGGTGAATCATCATTTCTTTGCAAACAAATATTTTGTCCATACCTTATGAACTAAAGAAATTCATACTTAATAATTAAAAAACTGAGTAACGCTTCCTTAATGCCTTATCGTCAGTCAAAGTCAAAAACTTCTTCTTTACCCCAAAATAGCATTTACAATGCATAAAATTTCAAAAGATAAAGGCCCTATCAAAGATAGGACCCCTTAAATTTGAGTTTCTTTATTTCCATAAAAATTAGAATTTGTAAGCTATTCCTGCACGGAAGTCATTCGTTTTATACTCAACTTCAATCTCGTCGTTCAATTTCTTTTTACCAAAATCTGAATAACGATATTCCGCACGTATAACAAAATTATCTATCATTGCAAAATCAATACCACCACCGAGAGTATAACCAATCATCGTTTTTGTATCATCCACTGTCCTACTGAATGGCTCATCTCCCGTAATAACTGTCGATACAATATCTTCAAACTGACCATAAGTAACACCACCAGCAATATAAGGCATCACCCGACCAGCAGAAAACCCAACACGTACCCGTGTGGCACCTGTCCATTTTTGTTTTAATGTATGATTAAAAGTTAAACTATTTTGTTTTTCTTTACTCTCTAGATCAGATAGAAGAAAGCTTGGCCCTGATCCACTGGCAAATTTTTCCTCTTTCAAACTTTTCTCTTCTGTATCTTCAATATCAATGCTAGATCTACCGAGCCTAGTTTCTTTAGTGACTGATCCACCAGAACCCGACTTCTCAGCAAGAAATTTCGTTTTTGTATCCTCCTTTTTCGTAAAAAGGATATCCGTATCAAGCCCAACAATCAAATTATTACCAAGATCAAAATTAATACCCGCATATAAACCACCTACAAACCCAGAAAGCTCAGGCATATACTGTTTCTCAACGGGAATCCATGGTTTACTTTTACTCTCCGCATCAGGATAGAGAGGAATATCAACATCACGCATGGTTGCAGAAATTTTACTTGAAAAGCCACCAATTTGACCTCCAAAATAAAAACCTGCCCAAGAAAAAGGTGAAGAAGCAACAATTTCTGAAGCAACATGTACTGGATGTACTGGCACTTCCGGAGCCACCACATCTGCAGCCTGTACTATAGAAGGTGAAATCAAAGAAAAAACAGATGCTGTTAGAAGTTTTGTATTCATAAAATTATACCCCATTGCTAAATTTAAATATAATCAGAAACTACATTTAGAAAAACAAAGTTTTATAAATTATGCCGCAAAATCGCATTTACTCCTTTATAGTTACATTAATAAATCTACTAAAT
>NZ_CAHOYM010000027.1 GCF_903679515.1 Bartonella gabonensis | reverse complement strand
TCGTTATCACATTAAATTGTGAGGGTATCCTTATGTCTAAAAAATATGAATTAACCAGTGAAATCAAACAAATTAAAAATATGTTTACTAGAGAGATTACAACCCTTTATCGCATTAAAGCATTAAAAGACTTTGCTGATGTTAAAGCTGGGGTTGTCGGTGGTTTTATTGAAAAGGAAAGCAACTTATCACATGATGGCAATTGCTGGGTTTATAATGAAGCGTGTGTTTATAATAATGCTCATGTTTTCGATAATGCGAAAATTGAAGGCAATTCTAAAGTTTTTGATAGTGCAAGAATTTATGACAATGCAAGGGTTGCTGATAATGCCTTGGTTTTTGGAAGAACTTTTGTTTACGATTATGCCTGCGTTTTGAATCATGCTGAAGTCTCTGACAGGGCTGTTATAAAAGGGCATGCTAAAATTTATGATAACGCTTTATTGACTGGCTATGCGCAAGCTTATGGCAATGCTAAAATTTACGACAATGCTCAAGTCTGGTTTTTTGCTGTGGTTTGTGATGATGCTTGTATTTATGAAAATGCAAAAATTACAGGCTATACATATATTTGCGATAAAGTAAGTGTTTTTGGCAATTCATATATAGATACCAAAAAATTGAATGGTCATATCAACATTTGTGATCAAACCATAAAAGACGCTGCGTAAATAAAGCACGGGCGTTGCGGGGGCGCCCCTCTTTTAAATTTCCCATTCCAAATTTTAGCAAATCTTTATCACATTAGATTGTGAGGGTGTCCTTATGTGCAAAAAATATGAATTAACCAATGAAATCAAACAAATCAAACATGCTCTTACTCGTAATACTATAAATCTTTATCGCATTCGTGCTTTAAGAGATTTTGATGATGTTAAGACGGGGGATTTAGGGGGATTTATTCAAAAGGAAGTAAACCTCTCTCATGATGGCAATTGTTGGGTATATGATAAAGCTTGTGTCTATGGCTATGCTCGTGTTTATGACAATGCAAAAATACGTCATTTTTCTCAAGTGTGTGGTCAAGTCTATGGGAATTGTGAAATCTATGGCAAGGCTTTTATCTCTCAATATGCGAAAATTTATGAYCATGCTTTTGTTTATGGTAGTGCTCATGTTTATGGGAATATTTATGGCAATGCTCATGTAAGTGGGGGTGCCCGCGTGCTTGCTGATGCTCATATTTATGATCATGCGCATATTTCTCATGATGCTGCGGTCTTTAGTTATGCAAGGGTTTATGGTCGTGCCATTGTTGCTGGCTCGGCTTGTATTCATAGCTATGCTGAGGTTTATAATTATGCCGTTGTTAATGGTCGTGCAAAAATACATGGCAAGGTCTATGGCGGTGCTTTGGTGGGTGGGTGTGCTGAAATTTATGGCTCTGTTTTTGGCAATGCCAAGGTTTTATTCTATACGAAGGTCTGGGGTCGCGCTTATGGCAATGCGAAATTAACCAAGAAAAGCAAAGTAAAGGAAATTCCTATAAATTATGAGGTTTATGAAAACGATAACCTTGTCAAGATTGATGAGACAGAATAAAGAACGGCGCGTGGGGGGCGCGCCTTTAATGACTATAAACGCATCATAAGATACATTGTTTAAAACGCATCATAAAAGAGAGAATTCAAAAAGAAAGCCGTGCCAATTGATATGACGCGGCTTTCAAAGTCTGATTCTAATGATTAAAATTAATCACTCATAATGGAGTAATGAATGCGTATATACAAAACGTATCATATTGCAAGCGTTCTCTTGTTTTTATAAAAAGTTATCAAAAGAACCGTAAATGATAGGTATAATCTTGATAGCATTTATTTGAAATAAAGCACATAATCACAATGCTTCTTTAAAACGTTTTAAAATATTGACCTCGAAATTGAGTTGAGTGAATTCAAATAACTGACATTCTAAAATCAAACATATCAAATAAATCAAAACGCTTTTATAAAATCTAAGGCTTTTAAGATTGACTCTGCTGTGAAATCTAGAGCTTTGTTTTTTCGTAAATAAGACGTTCTTAAGAGCAAATGATAACTAAATTATAGCTGTTATAAAAAGCGGTTTTAAACGTTCCCTTAAAGAGGTTCTCATAAGCGTATTTTTACTTTTCTTTAAAACCTAATTTCTTTAAAAATTAACCAGCTCAATTTTGAGTTCGTTATCTTTAGAATAGAGCATTCTTTAAACAATATCGCTTTTGACTCCAAAATTTAGTAAAGCCCTATGCTTTTATGATGTTACAACGATTTTGAATTTTGCTTGCTTATCTTTGTTTCAATAGATGCCCTTAAATTTGAGGCGCTCTCATTTGATTTTGTATTTTAAACTGCAACCTTTAAACGTTTGTTGATAGCTTGCTTGCATATAACATAAAAAGGCTTTTGATTTCATAAGATATAACTTTTTGAATTTCATATTTGTTTTGATGATAGTATCTATAATTGCCTGCCTATCATTTTCTAAATTTTTATTAAGCGCTTTAAAAACGATTTTGTCTTTAAATCTTTTATGCGCCCTTAATAAATGAAAATCTATAAGCTTATAAAAGTTTTAAATGATTACTTTCTTAAAGTTACTATAACATTCTTTAGATTTTGCGCTCGCCAATTTTGGCGAACGTTAATTTGTTTCTTTTTATGCGATAACAATCCAATCTTTAAAACAAGCTGTGATCTTTAAACGTATGGTATTGAAAATTTCAAACGGCTAAATTTAAAACAATGCGATTTGTGAGTGATAAAAACGTATCATAAAATTTATGAACTGTTATGAATGATAACGGCTTTTCATTTCATTTAAATGACGCATGCGTTATAATATTTGCATCATGATTTGCTTTTTATGGTCTATTTATACGTGACAATTGTTTATAAAAAATGGTCAATTTAAACATGCATAGAAGTGTGGATTCTTAAGTGAATTCATATAAAATAAATTCACATAAGATACTGAATTTACTATGTTTTTATGCAATAAATGTTTCCGGGATCTGGAAGTTCTGACTCAAAACAGCCTCTTGCTTTTAGTGCTGAAAGCACTTGGACATGACAAGAATCCCGGAAGTTCCACAATATTTACAAAGCAGGATTTAAGGTTTGAATTTGAAAGCCCCCATTGAACGCCGTGTATACGGATCAAAACCTTAAGGCAATACCTTATCAATTGTCAATTGAAATCACACTCCATTTTTCTTTTTGGTTTTTTCAAGTTTTGATGTCATCAATGCATCCGCTACAGATAATAAAGATCGTTTGAGATACTTTGAAAAGTTGTAAAGTCGAATTGTAAAATTCTTTTTCTCAAGACTCTGAGATATCATCTTGATAGAGGCTTGAAAACAGTGGGCTTTTGAAAGGAAAATTGCCTGACGAGGATTTATTTTTTATGGGTTATTTTTTCATCGTTTTGCAAAGGGCGTGCTTCTGAAGCAAGCATAATGGGAATACCATCCCGAATAGGATAGGCAAGTTTGGCTTTGAGAGAAATAAGCTCTTGTGTTTCTCGGTTAAAAGAGAGTATGCCTTTTGTTATTGGGCAGACAAGCAATTCGAGCATTTTGGGATCTGTGGTCATTTTTTTCATGGTTTTACGTTCATTAGTTTAAACGGTAATCTGTTCCTGTTTGTTTCATGAGTGAGCGTTCTGTTAACGCAAGAAGCGTTTGGGCACGACTTTTGATATCAGGAGCTTCAAGGAGAGCTTGTTTTTCTGCTGGTGTAAAGGGGATAAGAGCTGAAAAGGCATTCACCAATATAGGGGTAGGGGCTTCTATGATACTGCTCCAATTATATTCCATTTCATGGATGGTCAGATATTTCTCAACAACATCAAGTAAGCTTTCTCGATGAATGCTTTCTTCAATATCAAGTTCTTGTAAGTCTTTTATGTTTGATTGGATGAGAGCTGTTCGATAGGACTTTGTATTTGGCAATTCTTGTTCTAAGGTGAAACGGCAAACACCTTGTAATATAATGAACAGCTGTCCATTGCCTGTTTCACTGTAGTTTGTGATGCGTCCTATACAGCCTGTTTTATAAAGTTGTTTGGAAAAGCGGTCCGTACCCGATGAAAGAGGTTGAATAATGCCCAAGAGACGATCTGATACCATAACATTTTCAATCATTTCAAGCGATTCTGGTTCAAAAATGTTGAGGGATAAAAAACCACCAGGCAGTAAGAGTGCACCTTCTAAAGGGAAAAGGGCAATTTGCTTTGGAAGATCATTTTCGCAATTGTAGGAGATATTACCAGCTTTCATGAGTATGTTGTGACCTTTATTCGGTAATTTTAGTCTGTCAATCATTGTATTTTATGACACTCTTGAAAAAGCAGAAAATCTACTTCTTGTACATTAAAATAAACCTTATAAAATATTTGAAGTTCTTTGTCTTAATTCTTAAAAGAATATGAAACCCTACTCTTAAGATTGAATTGTACAAGAAAGAATACTGCTTTGCGATCTTTTTAGTGTGTGACGTTTCGCATGATTTTCAAGGGGTATTTTTGCTTATCACTTTTGATTTTGTTTTAAATCTCCTAAAATGTGTTTCTTACAATTTTTGTAAGCTTCAAAAGGATGCTATTATAAATCTTTTGAAGTTGTTTATGCAAGTTTTAAAATGAGAGCTTGGGGTTCACTTTACTAATGACAGTGCGGTAAAGATAGGTTATAGATCAGAACATGCTGGAAAGAGCATTATCGTTTCTTTCATTCTTTTGCGGGAGAGTGCAGATTGCAAATTTTCGCATTGCCGCCGAAGGGGAAATAGCCCATAATCTCTCAGGCTTTAAGGACCGTAAAAGGAGTAAGGCAGATCTGGAAAGTCGGGAGAGCCCGCGCCGAAGGTGTAAGCGAGAAATCTTTTCGCGAGTCTCTCAGGTTGATGACAGAGGGGTGCAGAGACGACCATATCGTGTGGGTGTTAGCGCAGCTTTGGAGTTATTATGGGCACACAACAAGAAACATCTTTTTTAAAAACACTTCCTTTATATGATCTACATGAAAAAGCAGGAGCAAAATTTGGTGCTTTTGCGGGGTGGAATATGCCTTTAACTTATCCTCTTGGTGTTTTGAAAGAGCATCTTCATACCCGTGCACATGCAGGACTTTTTGATATTTCTCATATGAAATTGATTGCCGTTGAAGGGGCACAAGCCGTAGAATTTTTATCCTATGCTTTTCCTATTGATGCCGCAGCTTTAAAGATTGGGCAATCACGGTATAATTATTTGCTGAATGAGCAGGCTGGTATTCTTGATGATCTTATCATTACCCGTTTGGAAGAGCGCCGTTTTATGTTGGTTGCCAATGCGGGGAATGCACAGGCTGATTTTGTGGAACTGGAAAAGCGTGCTGTTGATTTTGAATGTCAAGTGATTGCCCTTGAAAGGGTCTTGCTTGCTCTTCAAGGTCCTGAAGCGGCAGCCGTTCTTGCTGATGCCGATCTACCGGGGAATGAATTGTTCTTTATGCAAGGATTTGACCCACAAAAAGATTGGTTTATAACGCGTTCTGGGTATACGGGAGAAGATGGTTTTGAAATTGCTTTGCCGATAGGGCATGCGCATATGTTGGCTGAAAAATTGCTGAGTGATTCTCGTGTTGAGTGGATTGGACTTGCCGCACGCGATAGCTTGCGGTTGGAAGCAGGGTTGTGTTTGCATGGAAATGATATCACCCCAGATACGACGCCTATTGATGCGGCTCTCACATGGGCTGTTCCTAAAAGTGTTCGAGAAAAAGCACAATTTTACGGCGCAAAGGCTTTTCTTGAAGCCCTGCAAAAAGGACCAGCGCGTTGTCGTGTTGGATTAAAACCGCAAACGCGCCAACCTATTCGTGCCGGTGCGGTACTTTTCGATGATCAAGGCAATGAGATTGGCGTGGTAACATCAGGCGGTTTTGGTCCTTCTTTTGATGGTCCTGTTGCGATGGGGTACGTTCCTGTCGCATGTAAAGTTGAAGGAACAGAAGTCTTTACAGAATTGCGAGGCAAAAAGATTGCGCTCTTAGTGCATTCTCTTCCCTTCGTTGAACAACGTTATTTTAAAGGATGATTTTTTATGTCTAAAACTTATTTTACACAAGACCATGAATGGCTTAGCGTGGAAGGACCAATGGTGACTGTTGGGGTTACACATTATGCGCAAGAGCAATTAGGCGATTTGGTTTTTGTTGATTTACCACAAAGGGGAACAAAACTTTCCAAAGGGGAGGCGGCAGCTGTTGTGGAATCCGTTAAAGCGGCTTCAGATGTTTATTCTCCTCTTGATGGTGAAGTGGTCGAAATCAATGAAGCACTGGCTGATAATCCTGAATTGGTCAATCAGAAAGCTGAAACAGAAGGCTGGTTATGGAAAATGACATTGCAGGATGAAACACAACTGGAAGGGTTGTTGGATGAAGATGCTTATAAGGTTTTGATTGGATGAGTATCATGATCGAGCGTTCTTTTTCTTCTCGACATATTGGGCTGCGTCCTGATGAAACACAAAAAATGCTGGATGTTTTAGAGCTTGATAGTGTTGATACACTCATTTCTCAAGCTGTTCCCAATTCTATTCATTTGGGACGTTCATTAAACCTTCCCCAGGCTGCGAGTGAGAACCAAGCCTTGGAAGAACTCTCCAAAATGATGGAGCGTAATTGTATGCATAAAAGTTTTATTGGGCAAGGATATCATGGAACATTTGTGCCTCCGGTTATTTTACGAAATCTGTTTGAAAATCCTGCTTGGTATACCGCTTATACGCCGTATCAAGCAGAAATTAGTCAAGGTCGTTTAGAGCTTTTGTTTTATTTTCAGACATTGATTAGTGAACTGACAGGGTTGCCTGTTGCTGCTGCTTCTCTTCTTGATGAAGCAACTGCTTTAGCGGAAGCCAATGCCCTTGCTGTTCGTTTTGCACGAGAGAAAAAAACAAAAATTTCCCTTCAGAGTCTTTTGCATCCTCAGACTTTGAATGTTGTGCAAACACGTGCTGAAACACAAGGCATTCAGATCAGTGTTGAGAGAGAAATTTGTTCTGATACAGCGGCAATTGTTCTCTCTTGGCCTGATACAAAAGGTTCTTTTCATGATTATAGTGAGGTCATAAAAGAGGCAAAGGAAAAAGGAGCGCTGGTTATCGTTGTGGCTGATCCTTTAGCGCTTACGCTTATGGAAGCACCTGCAAAATGGGGGGCTGATATTGTTGTTGGCTCTATGCAGCGTTATGGGGTTCCGATGGGGTTTGGTGGTCCGCATGCTGGCTACCTTGCGGTTAATGATGCGCTCACACGGCTTATTCCAGGGCGTATAGTGGGGCAATCCGTGGATACAGAAGGGCGCGTTGGTTTTCGTTTAGCTTTGCAAACGCGTGAACAACATATCCGGCGCGATAAAGCGACGTCAAATATTTGTACAGCTCAGGCTTTGTTGGCTAATATGGCAACCACTTATGCTGTTTGGCATGGGCCAAAAGGCTTACAAGAAATTGCGCAGCGGATTCATCATTTAACATGTCGTTTTGTTGCTGGTTTAGAGGCTGCCGGTGTTTCTTGTGAAGGTGAGTCTTTTTTTGATTGTGTCAGCATTGTTGTGAAGGGAAAAGCCAGAGAGATCGCGCATCAAGCCAAGATGAGTGGACGCCTTGTTCGTGTTCTCGATGATGACACCATTGCAATCAATTTTGATGAATTATCGACAGAAGAAGATGCTTGTGCTTTAGCACAGCTTTGGGGTGCACAACTGGTTGATCAAGTTTTTCCACGACTCTTTGGTCAAAGGCGGGATGCTGCTTTTCTTTCTCAGCCCTTTTTTCATGCGGTTCATTCAGAGACAGATATGATGCGCTTTTTGCGTCGTTTAGCCGATAAGGATTTGGCACTGGATCGGGCGATGATCCCTCTTGGTTCTTGTACAATGAAGCTGAATGCGGCAGCTGAATTGATGCCTGTGAGTTGGGCGAGCATGGCCAATATACATCCTTTTGTTTCACCAGAGGATGCGGCGGGTTATTTGGAGATGATCAATCAGTTAAATGCGTGGTTGTGTGAAATTACAGGATTTGCGCAAGTGTCTTTTCAGCCAAATTCTGGTGCTCAAGGTGAATATGCTGGACTTTTAGCTATCCGACGCTATTACCACTCACGGGGAGAACATCAACGGACAGTTTGTCTTATTCCGGCCTCTGCGCATGGTACTAATCCAGCTTCAGCCCATATGGCAGGAATGGAAGTCGTTGTGGTAAAATGTTTAAGCGATGGCGATGTTGATGTTGACGATCTCAAAATGAAAGCGCAATTGCATAAGGATAAATTGGCTGCTCTCATGATTACTTATCCCTCAACTCATGGGGTTTATGAGGAAAGTATTAAGGAAATTTGTTCTATTATTCATGAAAATGGCGGACAAGTTTATTTTGATGGCGCTAATCTCAATGCCCTTGTAGGGCTTGCGCGTCCCGCTGATATTGGCGCTGATGTTTGTCATATGAATCTTCATAAAACATTTGCCATTCCCCATGGAGGGGGTGGTCCTGGTGTGGGACCGATCGGGGTCGCGGCACATCTTAAGTCCTTCTTACCAGGGCATGAACAAGATGGCTCAACCCATGCGGTTTCAGCAGCGCCTTATGGAAGTGCGTCTATTCTCGCTATTACGTGGATGTATATTCGAATGATGGGCGCTGATGGCTTAAAATATGCAACACAAATAGCCATTTTAAATGCTAATTATATTGCTGCACGTCTTTCATCCGCTTATTCCATTCTTTATCGGGGCAAACATGGACGTGTTGCTCACGAGTGTATTGTGGATACACGTGTATTAAAAGATCAGTATGGGGTGAGTGTTGATGATATTGCAAAACGTCTCATTGATTATGGATTCCATGCGCCCACAATGTCGTTTCCTGTTCCGGGAACTTTGATGATTGAGCCAACAGAATCAGAACCAAAAGCAGAAATTGATCGTTTTTGTGATGCATTACTCTCGATTGCTGAAGAAGCAAAGAAAGTTGGAAACGGGGTTTGGCCAAAAGATAATAATCCATTGATAAATGCCCCTCATACAGTTGCAGATACTTTAGATGATGCTTGGGCGCGACCCTATTCGCGACAAGAAGCTGCTTTCCCCAATAGTTCCCTTGATCCAGCCAATAAATATTGGCCTCCTGTATCGCGGATTAATAATGTTGCGGGAGACAGAATGCTCATTTGCTCGTGTCCACCCTTGGGAAATAGCTATTAAATAAAAAATATGTATTTAATTTGTTTATTTGCATAAAGAAAAAAGCCCACACATTTTGTGTGGGTTTTGTGCTTATTGATCCTATTACTATGGCGTTATTTATCTATTTTCTAGAATTTTTCTTTGTTTTTATAACATGAGCAAAATCAGAAAAGTCGACAAAAAAGCTGTATTTTGGAGGCGATAGGCGTGCGCGCCTTTTTCTTTTATTGTATGATATGGTTTGAGTTGACTAAGCGTATCGGTTATTTCTAGCCAGCCAATCCACATTAACGAAAGCAAAACTTATAGAGACAAGGTCCGTTTTGTTGCATGTGTTGTAACATCCTACTTTCCCAAGGAGCCCATGACCGGTTGCAAAAGGAATAAAATCAATTTTAGTGCTTCTGATCATAAAGGCACGCAAAACTCTGTTGTCGCATCTCGTCAAATTTTCAAGTTTTTGAGCCAAGAATTGTTTAAATATTTTCTTCAATCTGATTTTTATGAAGATGGTGCAAAAGATATGGATAAACATTTGTCGAGTGCATAAACGCAAAGTCAAATTGTGTCATGGTTGCTTTTTACAGAACCTCTTATAACAAGCCGGCGTTATCACACACTTTGCGGGTGTCTAATGGTATAAGTTCTTGGTACTTGAGATGGTTCATAAGAGGATTTATTGCTTCTCTTAAATCATTTTTATCTAGACGCAGTTCAGCTTGGGGTATGCAAAAGAATAAATCTGATGTTTTCACGATGAACAAGGTTAGAAATAAGAGAAACTTATGAGATTGGCTGACTTGTTCGATATGAAGAGAATGAACATTTTGGCTTAATTTGGCATTAATTTTAAAAACTTGGCAATAGATTATTTTTCATTAATTTATGTGAGAAAAAAGTTCAATTTTTGTGTTTTTGGTGAAGCCTACTTTTTATAAAACAGCCCATCAATTTGTCTGTTTGGGGATCTTTGTGAATGTGCGATGTCTCATGACCATGCTATACGATTGATTGTTGTAAAAATCTTTCGTAGAATCTCTCTGGTTTCCTAAGTTAATAATTTTTATCAGTTTATTTGTTTAAAGAGCCTTTATGTGTAAATATATTTATAGCGTGATCCAAGAGACGTTAGAATTTTATGGGGGAGAGTGTTGGCATCTAGAGATACTTTTGCAAGTGTTTGATGGGGGCCAATGAGTTCTACCCAGTCACCTGTTTGAGGTTTTTGATCAAGATCGGTTGTATCTACAATAATGGAATCCATAGAAACGCGTCCAACCATGGGAAGTTTGTGTCCATTAAAATAAACGTTTCCTTTATTCGAAAGAGCACGGAGCCAACCATCTGCATAGCCAATAGAAATGGTTGCAAGAGTACTTGGTCTGTTGGTTATAAAGCTTTCTCCATAACCAACAGGTGCTTTTGCACCAACAACACGGTTTTGAATGACTTGGGCTTCAAGTTTTAAAACAGGTTTTAGAAGGGATGGGGATTTCCCTGAAGGGTCGATTCCATAAAGTGCAATACCGGGGCGAACAAGGTCAAAATAAAAATCTGAGCCTAAAAAAATACCTCCAGAATTCGCAAAGGAAGCTCTACAAGGGGGCAATTGTGCAAGGGCAGTTTTGAAAGAAGTTAATTGGGCATAATTTGATGGGTGCGTATTATCTTCTCCGTTAGCAAGGTGAGCGAGAATATATTTTATGTCTGCCTTTTCAAAAATGGTAGGGTGTTTGATGAGTTTTTGTAATTCTTTTTGATCAAGTCCTAATCGGTTCATATGGGTATCGATTTGAACAATTGCTGGAAAATTTTTATCCTTTTTTTGACAAATCTTGTGCCAAATTTCAATGGCATTCCAAGAGTTTAGAACAGGAACAATACCAGACTGTGCGACCAACTCTTCGGCTAAGTGTGGAAGTCCATTCAGAAGGGCAATCGTGACATTTGATGGTAAAATGTTTTTTAAGTGCAATGCTTCTCTGATTTGAGCGACAAAAAAAGTACGACAACCAGCTTGATAAAGGGCAGGAGCAATTTTGTGAGCGCCTAGCCCATAGGCATTTGCTTTGACAACTGCTGAACATTGTGTTGGCGCTACACGTTTGGCTAAAGCGATATAATTGGCAACAATGGCACTGACATCAATGGTTGCGACAGCTGCATAGAGGTGTGTGTTTATTTCATCATTAACGGATTTATTCATGTTTAAATCTTATCATTGTTCGTGAATACGGCTTTTTTTTGGTTATTTCACAAAGATTCCTTAGATGAAAGAAAAAGATACTGTTTGCAACGGTCAAAATCATAAGCCTCCCATACTGAATTATGCACCATGAAAGTCATTTTTTTATGTAAAATGGTACTTTGGATATAAGAGGTATTTTAGTTTTATTTGTGTTATTAGCAACAGGGTGGCTACTGATAATTTGCAAAACATAGACTTTTGTTTTTTACTTATTTTCTTTTGTTGAAGTATATTAAAAAAAGAAAGTAGCACTTATTGTATTGTATCATTTTGAAGAGTGCAATGTTAGGCTGTTGTTGCGGGTGAGGTTGTTTTTCTTAAAACAGATATAGCTTACTTATTCAGAGAATATAAAATGATAAATTATCGATTCTCAATCAAAGAATGACAAACAATGACTTACAATTTTTTATTACGAGGAGAGGGGCGGTCACTCATCTAGGCAATTTTATATGTTGTCTCATGAACCTAAAGTTACTTTTTTATTGTTTATAGAGCGCGTTAGATTCATTTATGTATGGGAAGAGTAGTGTAAAAAAGGTCAGAAACAATGGATGTAATGTTGGAATTTTGTTGGGGAGCGTGCGGTTATTGTTCAATTAATAAAAGTTTTAATTGTTTTATTTTAAGATGTTGGGGCATAAATTTTGTCAAGTGAAGGAATGTTATAGCATTCTAATGGGCAAATAGCCTTATGTGTTAAAAGGTACTGTGATTGTTTAATCCTCGATTTTTTTGAATGTGATTTATATTTGTATTTTCTTCATTCGATTAATTTGGACATAAAAGTGTTAATCTTAAAGCTTTTGTTTTAAGAAAATTGTTGGCAGATGGTTATGCAAGTACTATATCACATCAAGGATTCGAAATTTAATGTTCAATAAAGATATGGGGAAGGATATGAATACGTCTGCTACCAATGTTCCGTCAAACAGCAGCAGCGTTGCTTCAAATTTTCCGATTCCTGAAAATGTATATGCTCTTACTGTTCAAGAGGTTTATCATTATACAGATTGTTTGTTTAAATTCCGCTTGAATCGTCCGGAAAGTTTTCGTTTTCGTTCGGGTGAATTTGTTATGATCGGTTTGCCAAATGCAGAAAAGCCCGTTTATCGCGCTTATTCAATTGCAAGTCCCTTTTGGGATGAACAGCTTGAATTTTTTTCGATAAAAGTTCCAGGGGGACCTTTAACCGAGCATCTGCAAAAAATTAAAATTGGTGATACAGTTCTCATGCGGAAGAAAGCCACAGGAACATTGGTTCTGGATGCTCTTATTCCTGGAAAGCGCCTTTATCTTCTTTCAACGGGAACGGGGGTTGCTCCTTTTGCAAGCCTTATTCGTGATCCTGACACTTATGAAAAATTTTCAGAAGTGGTTCTTATTCAAACCACACGAGAAAAGGATGAACTTGCTTATGCAAAAGAACTTGTTGTCTCTTTACAACAGGATCCGCTTATTGGTGAATATGCAAAACAATTGAAATTTTATCCTATGACCACTCGCGAACCTTCTGAGCATATGGGGCGCATTACAACTGTTATGGAGAGTGGTGCTTTTTTTGAAACGACTGGTTTTCCGAAAATTTCTCCTGATGAAGATCGCGTAATGATTTGTGGTTCCATGGCAATGTTAAAGGATTGTGCAAGGATGTGCGAAAGCTTTGGTCTTGTTGAAGGGGCGAACAATGCTCCCGCGACTTATGTTGTAGAACGTGCTTTTGTAGGGTGAGAAGAAAGTTGTGATGCAGTATGTGCTAATGTGCTGATTGCATTCCAATCCTTTATTGCAATGAGCTGTTGGGGTGCTATCCAAGAACCACCAACGCAAAAGACATTAGGAAGTTGGAGCCATTGTGTTGCACTTTTTTCTGTTATGCTACCTGTAGGGCAAAAGAAGATTTCAGAAAAAGGAGATGCTAACGCTTTGAAGAAGGCAAGACTTCCAGCGGCTTTGGCAGGGAAAAATTTAAGATTATGAATAGCCTTGATCTAATGCTAGCATGAGTTCACTTGGGGTTATTGCACCAGGAAGAAGGGGAATTTCACTATTTTTTGCACAATTGATTAATTCATTTGATAATCCAGGGCTTACGACAAATTTTGCTCCAGCTTGTTCGGCTTGTTCGTAGTGTGTTGTGTTGAGAATTGTTCCGGCTCCAACAATTGCTTCAGGGACTTCTTGTGTAATTGTCTTAATTGCTTTTAGGGCATTTGGTGTGCGCAAGGTGATCTCAATTGTTTTTAATCCACCTTTGACAAGAGCACGTGCTAAAGGTACAGCACTTTGTATATTGTCAATGAGCAAAACAGGTATAACGGTTTGTTTCTGGAGAAGTGTTAAAAGGGCATCTACTTTTTGGCACATGATGTTTTTTCTTCTTGGAAAGAATATGGTTTAATATAGTTTGATTAAGCACAATATGTTAAGGAGTAAATGAATAGATCTTAAAATTGAATGAAACGCGCGTTATGGCAAAACACATGGAAAAGAATTTTAAAGTTTCTGCACTTTATTGTTTCGCTGAGTTGAAGCATTATTGTCAATTACAAAAGCCTTTGCAGGATTTATGTCAAGCAAAGGATATCAAAGGGACTCTCCTTTTGGCACAAGAGGGAATTAATGGAACTGTTGCTGGTTCTTGCGAAGCGATTGAAGCGTTGGTCGATTTTATTACGGCTGAGCCAGCGTTTCAAACGCCGGAGATTAAATATTCATGGGCATCAAAAATGCCTTTTCATCGCATGAAAGTGCGGTTGAAAAAAGAAATTGTGACCATGGGGGTTGAAGGGGTTGATCCGCTAAAAGTTGTTGGTACTTACGTGGAGCCTGAAGATTGGAATGCTCTTATTCAAGATGAAGAGACGATTTTGATCGATACCCGTAACGATTATGAATATGCAATGGGGAGTTTTCAAGGAGCAATTGATCCGCAGATTAAAACATTTCGCGAATTTCCTGAATGGGTGCGCCAACATGAAGCTGATTTGAAGAAAAAAAAGAAAATTGCTATGTTTTGTACAGGCGGTATTCGTTGTGAAAAATCAACAGCGTATGTTCGTGAACTTGGTTATGAGCAAGTGTACCATTTAAAAGGAGGAATTCTGAAATATTTAGAAAAGGTCCCAAAAGAGGAAAGTTTATGGTGGGGAGAATGCTTTGTTTTTGATGAGCGTGTTTCTGTTCAACATGGACTTGAAGAATGTGGACGCGAACTTTGTCGCGCGTGTCGTTCTCCTCTGAATGCTGAAAGCAAATTATCGCCTCATTATGAGGAAGGTGTTTCTTGTGAGGCTTGTTATAACACGCGTAGTGAAGCGGATAGAGAACGTTTTCGTGAGCGCCATAGGCAATTCCAATTGTTGAAGTTGCGTGCAATCGAGGCGCATCAAGGGACATAAGGATGTCGTCGTTTAGAAATTTAAATTTTAACTTTTTTCTCTTAAATTTAAGAGAGAAGCGTTTTTAATCTT
This sequence comes from Bartonella gabonensis, assembly GCF_903679515.1. GTDB lineage: Bacteria > Pseudomonadota > Alphaproteobacteria > Rhizobiales > Rhizobiaceae > Bartonella > Bartonella gabonensis. The sequence goes on along the minus strand of NZ_CAHOYM010000027.1, from coordinate 8,517 downwards.
GGTAGAAAAATATTTTACAAGACCGAACATTGTTCGGTCTTTTGCTTTAGGTTAATATAAATAATCATTATAGATCATTTGCTTTCCCTGATTTTTAAGGGTTGAGTATTTCAAATACTTTTCATTTTTAAAAGGGAGTAGCTGTTGACGAACAATTTAGCACATCGATTTATAATAATTTACGGTTTACATGTTGAATAAGAGATTTCGAAAATCGTGAGGGTTCTCTCATTCCAAGTCTGTTTCTTTGTTGAAGCAATCAAAACCATGTCTCTTGCATATTACAAGCAGGGGAAGTCGCTTGGAATAAAACGATACAAGAAAGAAATGCCTCTGATAAATCGTCTCAAGTATCAAGAGGCTGTTTCAGCATTGGTGGTTCAATATGGGATGAGGATCGGCTTGTTCTTTTATGAAGTCTAAAGATAATAATACGCCGTTGAGTTATACCATACCAGCTCTATTATACGGAGCATTTTGCATGATATCTTGTTGAAGGATGCGGTGAAATGGATGTTGGAAGCACAGATGTTTTTTTAGGATCTCAATGAGAAAGATAATGGTGTTTTGTTGGGAGCAAGGATATCATTACCTTTAAAGATGATACTGCTTCAGCCTAGATATCCCCAGATTCCAATGTGGACATTCTTTGCATTTGAGAGGATTGATAAGAGGTGTTTTCCTTTTTTCAGCTGTTTTATCGCCACATACTGTTTTATATTTGTGATATGTAAGCGAATGATTTTGATTGATTTATTGTAAGAGAGGGGAAAATGAAAGCATTTTACGATGGAATTCTTAATCTAAGGCCAGAATAATAAAATATCAATTTATAAATTAATGTATTGCGTATGATATTTTGCGTTGTTTTCTATGGATGATGTTGAAAAATGGAATGGGGAAGCTAAACAAGAGGCGCTTTTAAAGCAAGATTGTGATTTATGTTGTACGGATAGAGTAGGGGAGTAGCTCCATGAAAGTGGAAGGATGGCTTTGTTTGGTGGAAGCAGAGTGTTGTTTTTTTGCATCATATTCTCTTTAAGCATTAAAAAATGTTTAAAATTAAAAAAATGATTGAAATGAGAAAGGATTCGTTTTATAGGACTTCTTGCCCAAAGTCGCACGTGCCTGTGGGTGTCCGCTGGTTCTCAAATGGTGAGGTCAACCGGTACGGTACCTGGAACTAACCGCTCCAGTCATTCTTACAGCCAATTGCAAGAATGAGGACATCTTGAAGCAACGACGGTGCGGGCCTTTCTGGTGTCTTCCAGCTTTTAAGTGCTGGGATAACTATAGAGGCACACCTCATTGCCTTCAGTGCGGAAGTGGTTTTCTCAACTCCAATCAAAAAGGCAGATAAAATAGAATGACGCGGTTTTCGCGCTGTTCTTTCGCTGCATGCAATGCTAATTTCTGGTTTTTTGTGATCAGAATGGGGATGGTTGTTGTGTGTGTTTTGTCCTTTGGCTTTTGGCAGTTTGGGCTGTCTAAGCATAGAGTGAGGGAGATTCCCTCAAGGAGAATTGCAGATGGCAACGCAACGTATTCGCGATTTTCTTGCAACACATCGTTCTGAAGGTCCGTGCTTAATTGTTGACCTTGATGTTGTTCGTGACAACTATCTAAATTTTGAAAAAGCTCTGCCGCAGTCTCGTATTTTTTACGCAATAAAAGCGAACCCAGCCCCTGAAATCTTGCGTTTGCTAAGTTCTTTAGGATCTTCTTTTGATGCAGCTTCTGTTGCAGAAATTGAGATGGCTTTAAAAGCAGGAGCAACGCCAGAGCATATTTCTTTTGGAAATACAATTAAAAAAGAGCGTGATATCGCGCAAGCTTATGCATTAGGCATTTCACTTTATGCCGTTGATTGTGTTGAAGAAGTAGAAAAAATTGCGCGTGCTGCCCCTAGAGCGTGTGTTTTTTGCCGTGTTCTTACCGATGGGAAAGGTGCAGAGTGGCCCTTGTCACGTAAATTTGGTTGTGTCCCTGCTATGGCGGTTGATGTGCTAAAACGTGCACACCAATTAGGCTTGCAAGCCTATGGTGTTTCTTTTCATGTTGGATCTCAACAGGTTGATCTGAGTGCGTGGGATCGTGCTTTATCGGATGCTGCTACCGTTTTTAAAAATTTGGAACAAGAAGGCATTTCATTGAAGTTGGTGAATATGGGAGGTGGTTTTCCAACGCGTTATTTGAAAGATGTTCCTACAGAACAAGTGTATGGCACGGCAGTTTTTGATTCATTAAAAAAGCATTTTGGTAATCGTATCCCTGAGACAATTATTGAGCCAGGGCGTGCGATGGTTGGCAATGCTGGTGTTATTCGCACAGAAGTTATTCTGATCTCTAAAAAAGCTGACAATGATAATGTCCGATGGGTTTATCTTGATATTGGAAAATTTAATGGCCTTGCTGAAACTATGGATGAAGCTATTCGTTATCCTATTGAGACCCCTCATGATGATGAGGTTATGGAGCCTTGTATTTTGGCTGGACCAACATGCGATTCGGCAGATGTCCTCTATGAAAAAACACCTTATCCGCTTCCTTTATCTCTCACGATAGGAGATGAGATATTAATTCATGGAACGGGTGCGTACACAACAACTTACGCATCTGTTGCCTTTAATGGTTTTGAACCTTTACGATCGTATGTGATCTGAAATTTCCTTTTAACGGTAGGTTTTTTTAGATTTTTTGCTATGCTTGTCATTGCGCTATAAGAGGGTGGGTTACCGAGATGAACATGATTAATTTTCAAACAAAGAATGGAGCATGTTTTACACTTTTATTGGAGCAGGAAGCAGACAAACCTTATCGAGAAATTTTGCTTGATGCAACAATGGGGCGTGGACGTAAACGTAAGTCATCAGAGGCTTTACGTCGTGGTCGGTTGGCAGCTCAAGACCTTTCTTTTGTGGTTAAAAATGCCCTTGGTGAGCTTGTGGGCAGTGTCCGTCTTTGGCATGTTTCTTTTTTTAAAGAAAAAAATGAAACACAACATGCTTTACTTTTGGGACCTTTGGCTGTTGCAGCTGAATGTACTGGTATGGGAATAGGATCAATTTTAGTCCGCCATGCAATTGAAACAGCTAAAAAATTAGAATATGGCGCTATTTTATTAGTAGGAGATTTTGAATTTTATCAACGTTTTGGTTTTTCAAATCGCTTAACAGAAAATTTGGCAATGCCTGGTCCTTACGAAAAACATCGTTTTCAAGCCTTGGAACTGATACCGCACTATCTTTCTGGTTGTTATGGTACTTTGATTGCGAGCGGAGAACGAGCAGTTTCAAGTCGTTTTCAGCATCATAAAGTGGCATGAAGATTGTATTTATTTCGCTTTTCAACAATGCTCTAGCATAGAGAGTGTATTTGCTGGTGGCAAAGAGTTTTTGTACAAAGTTTTGCAAATTTGTTTTGCAATTGTGTTATATGGCTTTTTAATGGGACTGGTTTCTTATTTTTGATCGTTCCAATTAAGGTCGTAGAAATATATTTAAAACTCATTTTTTGAAGGAGTGTCCTTTTCATAATATTGAAGGGAATCGAATTCTTGAATGATTTTGGATGCTTTCGCTGGTATCATCATAGAGTTTTCTCGCTCTCAATATCATTGGTTGATCTTGTATCAAGACGGTTCTTACTCTTTTTTTTAATCAGTTTTGATTCCCATGCTTGTGAGAAACAAGGGAATGATTTTGATTGATTCATCATGAAGAGCTTTCAAATAGGAAGATGTTCATGATATTCGAGTTGCTCATTATAATATACAATCTGATAATATAACTTAATGCATTCTTACAACGAAATCTTCTCATTTATACTCTTGAATTTTTCATATCAGAAATGATTATTTGCCTGTCGGTAAAAGGATATTGAAAGCATTTCTAAAAGTATTTTAGCGATTTAATATAGATGAATGTGCGTCTTTGAAAGATTAAATAAGTGTGTAGATGTTTATATTAGTGTGTAGATGTTTATATTAAAGATGGTACTGCTGTCATTCATCATTGTAGATCCAGCAAAAATATAATTAGAGCATAGAAAGTGATCATTCATTGATCAACTTGATTCAAAAAGAGAGATATTTTGAGAAAATTTATATGATTTTAGCGTGTGTTGAGTAATGGGGAAGAAAAATAGAAGACGGTCAAGTCAAAATGGTAAGGATTAAATTCTTTAGAAGAGCATAAAAAAATAAAATTACATGTTTAAAAGCTTCTAAAAAATATACTTTTACTTCTTTTACTATAAAAAATAATAGTTATCTAAAGATAATATTTTCCAATTGGTGTGAGCGTGTCGAATACGGATTTCTCATTTCAAGTTTCGCATGTAGAATCAAAAAATCGTTGCTCTGTATAGGATAAAGGAAATGCGCTTGTTAATAAAAATCAAAGTGTGAAGCGCACAGAATCTTACAGGCTCGTTTTTATGAAAATAGTAGCGTAAATAGGGTTGGCAGAAAGATAAGAGATCGCATGACAGGGCAAAAGCTTTCCATGATTTTTCTGCCCTATGGTGAGAAATCAAAAATCTTACAGAAAAAGCTGCTTTATTTTTAGGGCGTAGAGCACTTTAGATAAGGTCTTTGTCTATTATCCTCTCATCTAAAATAATTTTTCATGTGAGACGTTATTTTTTTTTATGCCTAAATAGCCATGCATTGAAAAGAATTTTTATCAGAAGAAATCGTTTAGAATCATATGTTGATTTATCTTATCTCTTAAGAGACGATAAAGTTATAGAGAATAGAGGGAAGCGATAAAATATTTCTCAATTTAAGTTATTTAGTGACTTGGTGGAGAATCCGTGAGGGGTGGTATTTTTCTGAGAAAAATGGTCATCAATGCTAAAATACTAAAGATGATGGTTAAGATAAAGAAAATATCACTAAGAGCCATAATTGTTGCTTGTATGCGTGCTACATTAAACAGTTGAGCAAGAGCAAGCCTATACGAATCAAAGGTTTCTGTTTTGAAGAATAAAGTAAGCTTTGAAAGCAGTTCAGTTGTTTGTCTATTTGCGTGATGAAGCGTTTCGCCTATTCGCGTATAATGTAGGTCTGTGCGTTTTGTTATGAGAGTGCTGATAATGGCAAGCCCTACAGCCCCCCCCAGATTGCGTGTGAGATTAAAAAGTCCGGAAGCGTTTTGCATTTTCTCTGGTGGGAATGTTCCTAAGGCAATGTTATTAACAGGAACCATACATAACATCACAGAAGCACCACGGAAAACTTGCGGCCAAAAGAGTTGCCAAAAATCCCAGTTGTCTGTGATAGAGCTTGCCATCCAAGTTCCTATTGCAAAGCCCAAAAGTCCTATCGCCATCATCAAACGTGCATCTATTCGTGCGGAAAGATATCCGGCAAGAGGTGCCGTTAATAACATAACAAACCCCGAAAGAAACAATGTTTCCCCAATCATGAGGGCATCATAATGGCGAATTTGGCTCAAATAGACAGGATAGAGATATGTGAGTCCATAAAGACCTATTCCCAGAGCAAAGGAAAAAATGGATGCGGCTGAAAAATTAAAATTAGCAAAAGCCGTAAGGTCAACAATGGGTTCTTTTGCAGTAAAAGTGCGCCAGAAGAAGAGGGCAGCAGACAAGATCATGATAATGAATAAGTCCCGAATCAGCCGATCATTCAGCCAATCATGACGTGCGCCTTCTTCTAGTACATATTCTAAAGTTCCCAAGAAAGTCCCCATAGAAATAAGGCCTAACCAGTCAAATTTTTTCATTAAGGAGTGGTCCGCGTTATCAAAATCAATCAATTTCCAAGCGAGAATAGAGATAATAATTCCGCAGGGTACATTGATGAGAAAAAGCCAATGCCACGATAAGAGATGACAAATATAGCCTCCCACTGTTGGACCAATGGTAGGCGCTAATGTTGCGACCAGTCCAACGATAGGGGTTACAATTGGGCGTTTGGAAGGAGGAAAAAGGACATAGGAGGCGACAAAAACGCTAGGGATAATTCCACCACCAATAAAACCTTGTAGCGCTCGATACACAATCATCTCATTAATAGATGTTGCTGTTGCACAAAGGACAGAAGTAATTGTAAATCCGATAGCTGATAGAGTAAAGAAAACACGTGTTGAAAGAAAACGCCCTAAAAATCCTGAAAGCGGCAACATGATAACTTCCGCGATGAGATAGGAAGTTTGCACCCAAGAAATTTCTTCAGAGCTTGCTGCAAGACCTGCCTGAATTTCAGCTAAAGAAGAGGCAACAATTTGGATATCCAAGATAGCCATGAACATGCCAAAGGACATCGCCATAAAAACCACAATTTTGTGTATTTCTATACGTTCATGAGAATCTGTGGGTTTGGGCATGGAAGATGTCATAGTAAGATCTTCTACCTTTTTGTTATAAGAGATTTTTATCTTGTGGCTTTGTACGTGTATCAACTTCTACTGAAACACTCATTCCTGCTCGGATATGACCGGTCTTTAAGATTTCCTCTGGAATAGAAATGCGTACAGGGATTCGCTGGACAATTTTTGTGAAGTTGCCAGTAGCATTTTGTGGAGGCAAAAGGGAGAAAACAGCGCCTGTTGCGGGTGAAATAGAAAGCACTGTTCCTGTAAAGACCTCATTTTTGAAGGCATCAACAGCAATATAAGCTTTTTGTCCCGCCTGAATATTTTGCAACTGTGTTTCTTTATAGTTTGCTTCAATATAAAGCGCATGGATGGGGACTAATGCGGCAAGACGTTGGCCATTTATAACAAAATCTCCCGTTTTTGCTGTTAAATTTCCTATAATTCCATCAAATGGCGCGCGTATAATGGTTGAATCAAGATCACGTTGAGCTTTTTCACGTGAAAGTTCTAAGCTCTTTGTTTGGCTTTCTGTTTCATTTCGTTGTGCTTCTAGTACTTGGATATTGGCGCGTGCGGCGGCGATTTGTGCATCCGCACGGTTAACATTCGCAATGGCTTGTTCATAAGCTGATTTGGCATCATCAACATCAGATTGAGATGCATAACGACTTTCTTTAAGCTCTGTGGTGCGTTTTAAGGTGAGTTGCGCATTGGTTGCTATGGCTGAAGCCGCTGCTTTTTGTGCTTTTGCGTCATCTAAAGCGCTATGAGCTGCTGTAATTTGTGCTTCAATGCGTAGAAGTGTTTTTTTCTGTGTATTGAGACGTGCTTCTGTTTGATCCAAGGCTATTTGATAATCACCATTGTCTAAATAAAATAAGATATCGTCTTTTTTTACAATTTGATTGGCTTGAATAGCAATTTTTTCAATATATCCATTTAATTTAGGAGCAATAGCTGATATATCTCCTTGTACATAGGCATCGTTCGTGGAGAGCATATAACGCCAATGTGTTATCCACTTATAGCTAAACCAAAGCACAAAAAGTGCTAGAATGATAAGAAGAGCCTTGATTGCTTTCTTTTTTTTCGTTTTATTGAAATTTATGGCTAAAAGAATTGTCTCAGATATGGACATGATTTTATACTTTCAATATGCGTGCTCTAATGAGTAAAACACTCTCATCACTATAGGGGAGAGTGTATGTAAGGTAATAAGAGCTTTTCAAACAATAAGGCAATTTTCGATACATAATGTTAAATATATAAACTAGCAAGTTAGAGGTTTTATTTTGTTGCGCATTTTTTACAGAGCCCCCATACTTCTAAGGTGCTTCTGTGCGCTTGGAAATCAACGGCTTGAAGCATTTGTTTTAAACTCGATACAATTGTTTGGTTTTGTATTTCATTGACTTTACCACAGTTTTCACAGATTACAAAAGTTGTAAGTTCGTGTTGACACTGTTCAGGTTGTAAACAGACCATAAAGGCATTTACACTTTCAAGACGATGAATACACTTTAGTTGTACGAGTTTTTCTAACGCACGATAAACTTGGAGCGGTGCACGAAAACCTTCTTCGCGTAAGTGATCAAGAATCGCATAAGCGCTTAAGGGGCCTTTTGCATTCTTTAAAGTGTTCAAAACCAATGTTTGGTTACGCGTCAGTTTAGATGACATTGACATCTTCCTTTTGCTCTCATGGAAAAGCATAAAACGTGCAAAATATTTATGCAATGGTGATTATAGAATATGTAAGCTGTCTTTAAGTCTTTTACATGATGGGCGTCGTGATATTTTAAGGAGAGTTATAGCCGTTGTGAGAGGAGGGGGCTTATGTAAAGAGCCGCTGTTATCCGGCACGAAACATTCCGCAATTCGTCTTTATGATTGATAGGTCTGTTTGTTATGTTTTTTAGAGGCGTGTCTGTTTTATTATTTGATTTTGATGTGTTGAAATAGCATTTTTAGAGTCCATATTTTATTTTTTGAAAAAATTAAAAAATGATATTGACTCTTTTGTTGAAAGAGTACTATATACGGGGAGTAACGAGAGCGGTTTCTGCTTGCGATGGTTAGTTTCGCTCTTGTTTTAAGAACTAAGATTATCATATACGCGGTATTTTGCCTTTTAGGTTTTTATTTTACGCTTTTTAGTGTATGGTGTTTTTTG
>NZ_CAHOYM010000026.1 GCF_903679515.1 Bartonella gabonensis | reverse complement strand
ACCAGAAACATCGTTAAAATGTGGATTTTGGGTTTGCATGTTAAGCCCCCCGCCGGTTGCGAGCGCCCTCGCATGAGTATTCCGGGAGTTAAAGGTACTGAGCTCTAGTCAGCATTTTGCTTTTAGTGCGTAAGACACACCTGGACAGTGCAAAATCTCCCGGAATCCCGGGATACCCACAATAGTAGGCATAATTGTACGCTAGAGCTTAGGATCTTTAATCCCTCTTGATCGGTGCGTAGACGATCAAAATATCTTTTAATTGATAAAGTACTTTCAAAAGATTGGCAAAAAAAATTAAAGCATTAGCTATGCTGCACACTCGTAAAAGAGTGTTGTTTGAGGGGCTGTGGTTTGAAGTCAATAGGGGGAATTTGCTTTAAGGGAAGGCGGATTTTTATAGATTGTTGTTTAAATATTTAAAGATCAGTGTGGTTTTTTGGGTTTGCACTTTATGCTCCCGCCGGTTGCGAGCGCCCTCGCATTGGTATTCCGGGAGGTTGAAAATACTGAGCTCAGTCAGCTTTTTGCTTTTAGTGCTTATCACACTTGGACAGTGCAAAAACTCTCGGAATTCTAGGATACCCACAATAGTAGGCATAATTGTACGCTAGAGCTTAGGACCTTTAATCCCTCTTGATCGGTGCGTAGACGATCAAAATATCTTTTAATTGATAAAGTACTTTCAAAAGATTGGCAAGAAAAATCAATATGCAGCCAGTGCTGTTTGTAGGGCGGGGCTCTAAAGTCAATTAGGAGGGAACGCGCTTTAAGGGAAGCTGGTCGTGTTGATAGATTATTGTTTGCAAAACGGTGCGGGGTTAGAAAGTTTGTCTTTTGCGGTGCGGGGTGGAAGTCAAGATGGTTTCGCGTTCTTTTCATAAACGTAAAGTGGGGGATTTGGTCTCATGGTTTATATTATTTATGGAGGGGAAGGCTTTATGGTGATCTTGCATAAATGCCTTTGTGAAAAGGAGAGGAAGGTGTCTTAAGGGATGCCTCTGGTGATCACTTTTTTAAAAAAATTTAAGAAATGGGTCTTGTTTTAGTGCATGGATTTATGTGAGACTAAAATTTTTGACTTTAATTTAGAAACTATAAAACAATCTGCTTTATAGAATTTTAGGAAGTGCACCTTTCATTTAGAGGGACAACAATTATGCTACATGGTGAACTAACAAATCCGGAAACAATGGGAATGTTGCATTTGTTTATGCAAGCAAGTCTCGTCGTTAAAGTTGTTATGGTTGGGTTGCTGCTTGCTTCCGTCTGGAGTTGGGCCATTATTTTTGATAAAATTTTTACGTATCGGAGAATACGGCGTGAAATAAAAAAATTTGAACGGACATTTTGGTCAGGCAAAGCGCTAGAAGATCTTTATGTCGTCTGTAAAAGTCAACGTACTAATAGCATATCTGCTGTTTTTATGGCGGCAATGGCTGAATGGAAAAAATCTCTTGAAAAAGGAACCCATACTTCGACAAGTTTGCAGAGCAGAATTGATAAGGCGATGGATCTGACACTGGGACGTGAAAGTGAAAAAATAGAATCAAGGTTAAGTTTTCTTGCAACATTGGGATCTGCGGGTCCCTTTATCGGCCTTTTTGGAACAGTGATTGGTATTATGCAGTCTTTTCTTTCTATTGCAGCTTCTCAAAATACTTCTCTTGCCATTGTTGCACCAGGAATTGCAGAAGCACTTTTGGCAACAGCTATTGGTTTGTTTGCGGCAATTCCAGCCGTTATTGCTTACAATAAGTTGTCCCATGAAAGTGCACGCATCATTGCACAAATAGAAAATTTTGCTGATGAATTTTCAACAATTGTCTCGCGGCGTATTGATGAGACGCGTACAGCACCTTCCCCTTTATAAAAAGGAGCTTATCCCATGGGAATTTCTGTTGCTTCTTCTTCTCGAAAAAATACACGGAGACGGCATCATTCACGAAGCCAATTGATGAGTGAGATCAATATTACCCCTTTTGTGGATGTGATGCTGGTGTTGCTCATTATTTTCATGGTTTCTGCCCCCCTTTTGGTAAACGGTATTCCTTTGGATTTGCCACGCAGTCAAGCGGGCCCCGTTCGCGCGCAAAAAACGCCTCTTACGGTTTCACTTGATGCACAAGGGCGCTTTGCCATTTATCAAGATTATTATGAAAATTCACAAGCGTTGATTGCACAGCTTAAAACTCTTCTGGAAGCCGATCCTACACAAAAAGATCAACGGATTTTTGTTCGGGTTGCTAAAACTGTTGAATATCAACAAGTCTTAAAATTGCTCGCAGATATTCAAAAGGCAGGGTTTTCTCAAGTTGCGCTAGCAAGTCTAGCACAATAAATAATAAAATTGACCATAAACAGTTGTTTTTAAAAAGAGCACAGCGTGATTAAAAGTGAAAAAATACAAGGTATCAATTAAGGCATAAAGAATGAACAAAGACTCCTATCATAGCATGAAACGAGGCTTGGTTTTATCCCTTGTGGTCCATGTTATTTTGATCAGTTGGGGTGTGGTTCAGTTTACGAACTTTGTTTCTTTGCCACAACCATTGGAAGCAATTCCCATCACTCTTGCACCTGTGAGCGAAGAGTTTTCCTCTCAACAAGGTGCCGTGGAGGCGCCACTCCGTGCAATCCCAGCCGTTAAACCAACCACTGCCCCCCAAGAGATAGAAGATGCTCGCCATATTGGAGAGGGACAACGAGATAGTCTTGTACCTTTTCAACCAAAGGAAAAGCCGCGTCCCGTTGAGACTACACCGCCGCCGCCAAGCAATCCATCAAAACCATCTAAACTTACAGAATCTGTCGAAGCAAAAATAGAGGAGATTTCAAAAACACCAAAGGAAGCCCTCAAGATTGCACAGGAGGTTCCTTTAAAAGCACCAGAAGATGCACCTAAGATTGCATCGGAGGTTCCTTTGCAAGCGCCGGAAGATGCGCCTAAGATTACACAGGAGGTGCCTTTAGAAACACCAGAAGTTGCGCCCAAGATTGCACCGGAGGTGCCTTTGGAAAGGCCGGAAGATGCGCCCAAGATTGCACCGGAGGTGCCTTTGGAAACACCGGAAGATGCGCCCAAGATTGCACCGGAGGTGCCTTTGCAAGTACCGGAAGAAGCGTCTAAGATTGCACCGGAGCTTGAGCATAAAAATGAAGAGAGGATATCGCCGAAAGAATTGGCTCCAACGGTACAAAAGGTACCGGCAGAGCAGGTTGTTCATCAGGCGCCTAAAATTGTCCTTCCGGGAAAAATTCTTCTTCCGCAATTTAAACCAAAATTTGACGAAAAATTTCCAATGAAGCAAGAGGATACGTTGAATCAAAAGGCGTCAAAGCTTAACAAAAAAAATCAAGAGAAACAGACCATTGAAGATATTTTAGCACTGGAAGAAAATAATTTGCTCAATCGTGCGCGGTCACAAGGAGGGGGAGCAAAACGTTCTCATACACCAGAAGCAATGGGGGCAAGAAAAAATATTCATGATACCACAAAAATGGCACAAACATTGGTCAGTATTGCAGGGGGATGTATTCAACAGAAACTTAAACTTGTGGCACTTGGTGGCGATTTAAAAAACCGTCCCGTCGTGCGGTTGCGGTTTTACTTAGACCGTGAAGGGATGGTGGTGGGAGATCCTATCATTGATCCCGTAAGTGGTCTTGAGAGTCAACAAGCGATTATGATAAGGCAGGTATATGCCGCTGTCTTTTCATGTCAACCTTATGTAGATCTTCCACGTGATCAATATGATCTGTGGGGGCAAGGTTTTGACTTTAATGTTGATCCTCTCCAAGAAATAAGATGATAAATGAAAGAAAATAAATTTGCTTAACGAAAGGACGCATTCCATGATGACTATAACAATACATAAAGTTTTTAGGTGGTTTATAGTCACTTGCGGTTTGTGGCTTTCAAGTCTCTCATCGGGTTATGCGCAATTGAAAGGAACAATTTCCAGCGCTGATTTTAATCCCATTCCCATTGCAATTACAGATTTTATTTCCAATGATTCAATTGGATTGAAAATATCTGCTGTGGTGACAGCCGATCTTGAACGGTCGGGGCTTTTTTTACCCCTTGATAAGGAACATTTTTTTGAAAAAATTTCTAATCCGAATAAACAACCCCATTTTGATTCATGGCAGAAAATAAAAGCACAAGGTTTGGTGACTGGGCAAGTCATGAGAGAAATCGACGGACGTTTGAGAGTCGATTTTCGTTTATGGGATGTTTTTGGACAGCGACAATTGAAAGGACGGCGTTTTTATACCGCGACAGAACGTTGGCGGCGTGTGGCCCATATGATCGCCGATGAGATCTACAGCGAGATGACAGGAGAAAGTGGGTATTTTGATACAAGAATTGTGTTTATCGATGAAACAGGCCCCCAAAATGCACGCATTAAACGTTTAGCCATGATGGATCAAGATGGCGCTAATTTGATTTATATGTCTGATGGAAGTGAATTGGTGTTGACACCGCGTTTTTCACCCAAAAGACAAGAAATAACCTATATGGCTTATGAGGATAATCAAATCCCTCATGTTTATCTCCAACAAATTGAAATGGGGCAAAGAGAGTTGATTGGAACGTTTAATAACATGACAATTGCTCCGCGTTTTTCTTCTAATGGACAAAAAGTCATCATGAGTTTGTTGCAAAATGATGGAAGTGCAAATCTTTACACCATGGATTTGCGGACCCGTACAATGACACGGCTGACAACAACTTCTGCCATTGATACCTCTGCTTCTTATTCTCCAGATGGAAAACAAATCGTCTTTTCCTCAGACCGTAGCGGAAAGCCGCAAATTTATAAAATGAATGCCGATGGCAGTGATATTCAGCGTATTTCTTTAAACGAGGGGAGTTATTCGACACCTATTTGGTCGCCACGGGGTGACTATATCGCCTTTACAAAACAATTAAGCGGACAATTTTCTATCGGTGTTATGCACCCTGATGGACAAGGAGAACGAATTTTAACCACAGGGTTTCACAATGAAGGACCAACTTGGGCCCCCAATGGTCGTGTGCTGATGTTCTTTCGTAAAAATCCCGGTATGGGTCCCAAAATCTATACCATTGACATTACAGGATGCAATGAACGTCAACTTCCCACACCCAATGATGCTTCTGATCCAGCATGGTCGCCATTGCTCAATGTACAATAGAACACCTTCTTGATAAAAAGATGAAAACAGAGAGGAATATAGTCTATACAGTCTCAATAATCTTTAATCATTTAAAAAGAACGAACCAGTGATAGGGGGTATGGGTGGTTCTATCAATTTCATCTAGCATCGGCTGTCTGTTTATGGATCATAAAATTTTCTCAAGGGGAAAATGCAAAAACAATTTCTTGAAAAAAATCGCGCTGTTTTAAGGTTTCTAGATTGCCATTATTCTATAAACTGTTGCTATAGATATTTTTGACTTCCTTTCTGATCGGGTTTGCTCACAGTCCAGATTGTTGACAAGCAGGTCTTTCTGCTTTCCCTCTGATGTGTTTTCTTGAACGAAAGAAAATTCTATGGCCTTAATTTATAAGACGATGGGTCACGTAAAATATTGCATGTTTCCAGAAGCTTTTGATGTTGTATAAAAGAGTAAGCCAGCATTATACAAGCCTCTCATGTTGCAATAGCCTTACAGCCTTTGAGACGATTTATGAAAAGGTATTTTTCTCCTTTAAGGTTTACGCCACACGGGATTTTCTGCTTCATAATGTGCACATCTATGATTTTGATTGATGCACCCTACACACAGATTTGGAATGAGAGAAATTGACGCTATTTAAAGGACCTCATTCAAGTTCAGTAATGATAAATTTTCTTTGTAAATCAATATTATAAGGGATATTGTTTTCCGTTTTAAGCAAATCTCATGTGTGAGAAGAGGAACATGTTTTGAGAAAATCCAAATTGTTGATAGATCAGATCGGGGTGAAATTTTCATCCCTTGCGGGAAGGGCGGAAAGGGGACTGTTTAAGAACAAATGGAAAGGCGCTATAGGGATACTCTTTGGGGCATGTAAAAAGCTCTGAGGCTACAGTGTGTCTTGGCTTTATAAATGATTGACCCCGCTTTTGATGCGGGGCTTTTGTATGTGTACCTAAAGAAGAGAGGGGATAGATTTTTCAGTCCCCTTCGATGAAGAGAGAGCTCAATGATGAGAATTATACGGACAGTTTTGCTAAAATCTCATCGCTGACATCAAAATTAGCATAAACATTTTGCACATCATCATCTTCTTCTAATGTTGAAATCAGTCGTAAAACGGATAAAGCTTTTTCTTCATCTATTGGAGCAAGGGTAGTGGCTTTCCAAATTGTTTTAATCGATTCTGCTTCACCAAGTTTTGCTTCAAGTGTTTTTGAAACTTCACCAATATCTTCAAATGCACAGGTAATATGATGTCCGGTTTCTTCTGATTGTATATCTTCAGCGCCGGCTTCAATGGCTGCTTCCATGATGTTGTCGGCGGTTCCTGCTTCTGGCTTATAAATTATTTCCCCAATCCGATTAAACATAAAACTGACAGAGCCTGTTTCCCCTAAGGCTCCTCCTGATTTGGTGAAGGCGGCACGCACGTTTGAAGCGGTGCGGTTACGGTTATCGGTTAAAGCTTCAACAATAACGGCAACACCGCCTGGTCCATAGCCCTCATAGCGTACTTCATCATAATTTTCGACATCGGTTCCTGAAGCTTTTTTAATCGCGCGCTCAATATTGTCTTTCGGCATTGACTGTGCTTTGGCATTTTGGACAGCCAGCCTTAAACGTGGATTCATGGTGGGATCAGGAGCACCTTGTTTTGCTGCTACGGTAATTTCGCGTGCAAGCTTAGAAAATATTTTCGAGCGCATTGCATCTTGACGCCCTTTACGATGCATAATATTTTTAAATTGTGAATGGCCTGCCATAGTTTTCCTTCCTGTTTGAGGGCTTCTTTATGGGGTGGGTGTTCTCTTTAGAAGTTAAGGCAATAAAACCACGCATCCCGCCAGAATAAATGTGCCACAGCATGAGGTGAAATAATCGAATAAATCCCTTATAAGAAAATTCATCTTAAAGGTAAAGACACCTTCGTTGAGGATCATTCCAAGAGAGGTCTCTTGTCGTTGGACAAAAATCACGCTATAACAGCATATAATCTCATGGCAAAATGGTTTATTCCATGTCTCGCTTTATTCTAAAAGTGGGTGGAAAAAACGAACATATAAGAACATATAATTAAGAAGTTCTAGTGCTCTTGAGTGGGCGGTAACCTGCCTCATATGAAGAGGCGCAGAAGAGGATTTATAAAAATGGCAACGCAACTTTTGATGCCCAAGGCGACAGCTGTTTGGTTGGTTGATAATACAGCTCTTTCTTTTGAGCAGATTGCAGAATTTTGTAAATTGCATGTCTTGGAAGTAAAAGCTATTGCCGATGGTGAGGCAGCTTATGGTATTAAAGGTCTCAATCCGATTAATTCTGGGCAGTTGACGCGCAGTGAAATTGCACGGGTGGAGGCGGATCAAAACGCACGCTTGAAAATTTCTCAATCGAGGGTGCGCATTCCGGAAAAAAAACGTAAAGGAGCACGCTATATCCCTCTTTCTCGACGTCAAGATCGCCCCAATGGTATCTTATGGTTGGTGACCAACCATCCCGAGTTAAAAGATGCACAAATTGCACGGTTGATTGGGACAACAAAAGCAACGATTGAACAAATCCGCCTTCGCACCCATTGGAATAGTGCCAATTTGTCTCCTCTTGATCCTGTAGGGCTTGGCTTGTGTTCTCAAATCGATTTAGATTTTGAACTCCAGCGTGCAGCAAAAAACCGCCCTGTTGCTGCAGAGGAAGATAGGTCATTGCTTCCCGCCTCTGTGACGGAAAATGCTTCTCTCGAAGAAAATGAGAGTGAAGACAATTCCCACAAGACTTTTGATGCGGATAAAGTTTTTGCAAAACTGAACGCGCTGCAAAAAAATCGTCAAGATCAAGAGGAAGCGTAAACCACATGACGTATCAGGGTAATGTTTTTCAATTTCTCATGGGGATGTTAAAGGAATAGCTGGAGAGAAGAAAAATTGGCAGAGACTGAAAAATGATGACAAAAAAGAAGAAAAATTTCGTCTTCATTAGGAATTAACGGTTATTCTTAAAAAATATTTTTAAGAATTTATCCTTCTTTACGAAATTCAAGGAGAAACGGACTATGCGTTCTACTAAAAATACTCTCTCTCATTCCTTTGCGATCTTCTTTTTTTTCTTACTGTGTTTGGGGGGGTGTGGTAAAAAAAATATCGATGCATTTCACGGTATGAATCATGCCGGTTTAAATCAAGCATCTCCAGGTTCAGAACAAGAATTTACGGTTAATGTGGGTGATCGCGTGTTTTTTAGTCTCGATTCTTTTTCACTTGATGCGGATGCTGAACGTATTTTAACACGCCAAGCAGAGTGGTTGCTTCATTATCCTTATTATTCTATTATGATTGAAGGTCATGCTGATGAGAGAGGAACACGTGAATATAACTTGGCACTTGGACAGCGCCGTGCTGTTGCGGTGCGGAATTATCTCGTGTCTCTTGGTGTGTCTGCGCAACGGATTCAAACAATTTCTTACGGAAAAGAAAGACCTGTAGCGGTATGTGATGACATTTCCTGTTGGAATCAAAATCGACGTGTTGTTACAACGCTTGGTGGTATGAACAGTCATTAAAAATAGAATTGTTTGTCTCAACTATTTATATTTAATGAGTTTAAAAGGGGAGAAAAGAATGTATCGTAAAATCAATTGGAATACGATCTTTTATATGGCAGTTTTCATAGCTTGTTCTACTTCATTTGCTGAAAGTGCGGCTCGAAAGGCTTCTGAATATCCAGCACATGATACGGATAAAGTTGATGCTGCTGATAAAGCCACTTCCGATGCGGTGAAAAACGCCACAGACGCTGCTGAAAAAGCTGCTTTCGATGCGGTGAAGAACGCCACAGACGCTGCTGAAAARGCGGCTTCCGATGCAGTGAAGAACGCCACTGATGGGGCTAATAAAGCCGCTTCTGATGCGGTGAAGAACGCCACAGACGCTGCTGAAAAAGCTGCTTTCGATGCGGTGAAGAACGCCACAGACGCTGCTGAAAAAGCTGCTTYCGATGCGGTGAAGAACGCCACAGACGCTGCTGAAAAAGCTGCTTTCGATGCGGTGAAGAACGCCACAGACGCTGCTGAAAARGCGGCTTCCGATGCAGTGAAGAACGCCACAGACGCTGCTGAAAAGGCGGCTTCCGATGCAGTGAAGAACGCCACGGACGCTGCTGAAAAAGCYGCTTCTGATGCGGTGAAGAACGCCACAGACGCTGCTGAAAAGGCGGCTTCCGATGCAGTGAAGAACGCCACTGATGGGGCTAATAAAGCCGCTTCTGATGCGGTGAAGAACGCCACAGACGCTGCTGAAAAGGCGGCTTCCGATGCAGTGAAGAACGCCACKGACGCTGCTAATAAAGCTGCTTCTGATGCGGTGAAGAACGCCACAGACGCTGCTGAAAAAGCTGCTTTCGATGCGGTGAAGAACGCCACTGATGGGGCTAATAAAGCCGCTTCTGATGCAGTGAAGAACGCCACAGACGCTGCTGAAAAGGCGGCTTCCGATGCGGTGAAGAACGCCACAGACGCTGCTGAAAAGGCGGCTTCCGATGCGGTGAAGAACGCCACAGACGCTGCTGAAAAAGCTGCTTCTGATGCAGTGAAGAATGCCTCTGGTGTTTCGGGTCACCAAGGGATTATTTTAGAGAATCAGCAGGATTTATTTAAAGATTATGATTTAGATAAGCTTTTGCATAAGATACGGATAGTGCTTGAGCATAACAATTTAAAAAATGTTAACAAGCAGTTTCACCTGCTTTTTGATAAAAAAGATTCTTCCATTTATTCTTGTTTCGTTGAAAATGCCGCTTTGGATGTAAAATCTCAGACTGTAAAAGAAGAGATGGTACAGAAGCTTAGCGGGGATAATCAGACAAAGGGTGCTGATGTGAAAGACCATGATGCGAAGGAAACAGGGGAGATTTTAGAAAAGGCGTATGACGTAACGGCTCATATTGAAGCACATCAGAGTGACACTCTTTCTTCTTCCAAAGCTTTGTATAAGCAAGGGTATGATTTTATTCGTTCTGCCAACTATGTTGAGGCTGAAAAAAGCTTTTGCGCTTTTCAAAGTCGTTACAAAAAAGATTCTTTGAGTAATGATGCTTTGTTTTGGTTGGCTGAATCTTTGTTGGGACAAAAACGCTATCATGAAGCCGCACAAGTTTATCTGTCAGCATGGTATGCAGATAAAAAGAAGCTCTATACCTCCGAGATTTTGCTGAAATTAATAAGAAGTATGATCGCTCTTGAACCAAATAAAAAGGCTTGTGTTCATCGTACGAAAAAATCAAAACGCTCAAACACATTAGAGGCTGTGTTTTGTAAACCCACAAAATAAGCAGCGAGGTCGTTTTCGGTGTGCGTTAGACTGGCAAGAAATCTCTTTAAAACATCGGATTTTATTCAGGGTCAACGCGTGATTCTTGCCGTCTCAGGGGGAAGTGATTCTTTGGCTTTGATGTTTTTGGCCAAAGAGTTTTTGGACACGCTCTCTGTTCCTCCGGAAATCATTGCTGTTACGGTTGATCACCAATTGCGTAAAGAATCAGCGCGTGAAGCAGAAACTGTTGCGGAAATTTGTCGTGCCCATCACATTAAACATAGCACTGTGCGGTGGGAAGGCAAAAAACCAAAGACACATATTGCTTCCAGTGCGCGTATTGCACGCTATAATCTCTTGGTTCAGGAAGCGCAAAAACAAGGCGCATCCCTTATTATGACGGGCCATACACTCAATGATCAGGTTGAAACCTATCAAATGCGGTCTCAGCGTTTCCAAAAGAGTAAGGATACTTTGTACGGTGAAGTTGGTGCTATGCGTGATGGTGTTTCTGCGGGTGGTTTTGCCGGTGCATTGGGCGGTGAAGTGGGGGGGATGTATGGTGAAGATCATACCAGAGAAATGAGAAAAAATAGTGCTGAAAAAAACGATGGATCCCTCTATGAGCGTGGTTTATCTTGTATTCCACGTGAGGCATTGTTGCATAGAAAAGTGCGTTTGATTCGGCCGCTTCTTGGCGTAAAACGCCAAACATTGCGGAATTATTTACGCTTACAGGGAAAAACGTGGATTGATGATCCCACAAATGAAGATCGCAATTTTGAACGCGTGCGTGTGCGCCAATCTCTTCCTCCGCAAAAGTTTGCGGATATTGCTCAAAAAATAAATGAAGCCGCAGTGCAGCGTCGTCAACATGCGCAAAATATTGCCGATTTAATCTTAGCACTGGATATTACGGTTCAATATGGGCGTTGTTTCATGGTAAAGCCTCTGCCATTTTTACAAAAAAATCCCAATTTCCCTTTTGTGGTCGGGCTTTTTGCGGTGTTGATGGGTGGGGGATTTTATTTACTCTCCAATCAAAAATTGACCACGCTTGTTCAAAAACTCTGTCTCCATTCTTTAGAAAAGCGGCGTTTTACTTATGCTGGCTGTGTTATTGAATCTAACAAAGATGGTATTGCTTTGTGGCGTGAAGGGCGAAATATGAAAGAAGCTCTTGTAGGGACAGATGAAACTCTTCTATGGGATGGCCGCTATCACATTACCAATCATGGATCTGAAGCTGTAAAGGTTGGAGCAGCTAATTTAGAACAGCTGAAATTTTTATTGCAAAATAGCAATTTTGATCTTGAAAAGCCTCATTTTCCCTCTTTACAATCGCTGTTGATGATTTCAAATAATAAAGGGTGTGATATTCCTGAGTTGATTTCTCAAGCGATTATTCATAAAAATGTTATCATCAAGCGGATTATGGCGCCTTTCAATTGGCTTTCCTCACGCGAAGATGCTGCGCTGGTGAATGTTGTGGAACCTTTTTTTAATTTTGAGGTGAAAAGATAAAGAAAAATAACCCTAAAAGAGAATAAACTTTCTCTCATCCCTTGGCAAGGGGCTGGCAAGGTTATATGTTAAGGGGAACTGTTTGAAATCTATATTTGATTAAGTGGGCTGAATATGAATTCCAATTACCGCTCTCTCCTCATTTGGGGAGTTATTGCCTTGATTTTGATTGTGTCGTTTTCTTTCTTTAATGGAGATAGTCAACGTTCTGGTGGTGGAGAAGTCTCCTATTCTGAATTTTTGCAAAAAGTTGAGAATAACGAGCTGAAATCGGTGACCATTCAAGGCCAAAAATTAACAGGACAAACTGTCGAACATAGAACTGTTTCAACTTTTGCACCACGTGATCCTGGTTTGATACAGAAATTAGAAAACAAAAACGTGAATGTTAAAGCTGTTCCTGAAAGTTCTGGAAATAGTATCTTCCTCAATCTTCTTTTTTCTTTGTTGCCTGTTATTATTATTGTTGGGGCGTGGGTCTTTTTTATGCGACAAATGCAAAATGGATCACGCGGTGCAATGGGATTTGGGAAATCAAAAGCAAAGTTGCTGAATGAAGCGCAAGGACGTGTCACCTTTAAGGATGTTGCTGGCGTTGAAGAAGCAAAACAAGATCTGCAAGAAATTGTTGAATTTTTACGCGAACCACAAAAATTTCAACGCTTAGGGGGGCGTATTCCTCGCGGTGTTTTGCTTGTTGGTCCTCCAGGAACCGGTAAAACTTTGTTAGCGCGCTCGGTAGCGGGTGAAGCCAATGTGCCATTCTTTACCATTTCAGGGTCTGATTTTGTTGAAATGTTTGTAGGGGTTGGGGCGAGCCGTGTACGTGATATGTTCGAACAGGCTAAAAAAAATGCGCCTTGTATTATCTTTATCGATGAAATCGATGCTGTTGGACGACATCGGGGCGCTGGACTGGGAGGTGGAAACGATGAGCGCGAGCAGACCTTAAATCAATTGCTTGTCGAAATGGATGGGTTTGAGCCTAATGAAAGTATTATTCTTATTGCTGCAACAAACCGCCCAGATGTGCTTGACCCTGCTTTATTGAGACCAGGGCGTTTTGATCGACAAGTTGTTGTGCCAAACCCTGATGTTTCTGGACGTGAACAAATCTTGAAAGTGCATGTGCGCAATGTCCCTTTAGCCCCTAATGTTGATCTGAAAGTTTTGGCAAGGGGAACACCAGGATTTTCCGGTGCAGACCTCATGAATCTTGTGAATGAAGCTGCTCTTATGGCTGCGAGCCGTAATAAAAGGGTCGTGACCATGCAAGAATTCGAAGATGCAAAAGATAAAGTGATGATGGGGGCTGAACGGCGTTCAACCGCTATGACACAAGAAGAAAAAGAACTCACGGCTTATCATGAAGCAGGGCATGCTATCGTGGCTCTTAATGTTCCGGTTGCTGATCCTGTCCACAAAGCAACAATCGTCCCAAGGGGTAGGGCTTTGGGAATGGTGATGCAATTACCTGAAGGTGATCGCTATTCCATGAGTTATCGATGGATGATTTCTCGTTTGGCCATCATGATGGGAGGACGTGTGGCTGAAGAATTAAAATTTGGCAAGGAAAATATCACATCAGGGGCTTCTTCTGATATTGAGCAAGCAACTAAATTAGCGCGTGCTATGATCACACGGTGGGGATTTTCTGATCTGCTTGGAAATGTCGCTTATGGCGATAACCAAGATGAAGTCTTTTTAGGGCATTCTGTTGCACGGACACAAAATGTCTCTGAAGAAACAGCACGCATGATTGATATGGAAGTGCGTAAGCTTATTGATGATGCCTATAAAAATGCTACAGAAATTTTGAAAACAAAAAGAAAAGAATGGTTTGCTCTCGCTCAAGGCTTGTTGGAATATGAAACTTTAACGGGTGTTGAAATTAATGAGGTCATTGCAGGAAAGGCTCCTTCACGTACGCAGAAAGATGAAAATGCTGCGCCGCGGACTTCCTCTGTTCCAAAAACTGGAACAGTGAAGGCAGAGACCTCTGTGGTCGATGAAAAAGACGCTAAAACAGTGCCCCATAAAGCAGAGACCGTTAAAGGTGAGGCTGGCAAAGCAGAGGGCGCTGTTGGAAAGAAAACAGTAAAATCCAGCGAGACTAAATCCAAGGATACTGAGTCTAAAAAAACGCAAAGCGCAAAAGGTCCTACAAAGTCAGACAATCACTCTCAAAGTAAAGGCAGTGCTGAAAAGAAGTCAAAACCTTTGGGGTCTGATAAAGAAAAATAGGAGTTCTTTAATAACGCTTGAATGACTATGTTTTGGGAAGTTTTTTAAATTCTTTAAAAAAGGCGCGAGCACTGCTTGCGCCTTTGATTTAATATTTACCAAAAATATGGAAGTAAAAAATTAAGCAAAGTCGTTGTATTATGACAGCTTTAGGGGAGGGATAAGGTGGACTGTTACTTGGTGGTTTTGGGCCAAGGGTGTGAGGTGAGGCGAGGGATTGCCTTGTGAAGTTTGGGGTAAGGGTGTGAGATTATCCTTTGGTTGTGTTCAAGGGACGTGGAAAGTCTTTTTAGGAGATAAGCTTGCTTTATGTGTGCGGTGTAGAAACATTATTGGTTGAGCGTGATTTAGATGTGTAGATGGTGAAGAGGGTTTTTGATGATCTAAAAAGATGAGGGACGAGTCCAATGGTCTCATTTATAGGTGAGGGGGCTATTGTATCAAGGGGGGCTGTTAGCGCTTTAAAGAAAAGCCAAGGGAAGAAGGATAAAGGAAAGAGGTATGGTGCAAAAATATTTTGGGACAGATGGAATTCGGGGGAAAGCCAATTCATTTCCCATGACACCTGATTTTGCCATGAAAGTAGGGATGGCTGTAGGGGTTTTATTTCGTTCACAACATCAATCGCGTCGTGTGGTGATTGGCAAGGATACCCGATTATCTGGCTATATGTTAGAAAACGCTTTGGTTTCAGGGCTAACCGCTGCGGGGATGGAAACTTTTTTATTGGGGCCAGTCCCAACACCTGCTGTTGCAATGCTTTGCCGCTCTTTGCGTGCGGATCTTGGGGTGATGATTTCTGCTTCTCATAATCCTTTCTATGATAATGGAATTAAACTTTTTGGCCCTGATGGTTTTAAACTTTCAGATGAGATGGAAGCAAAAATTGAACAATTGATCGATACAGATCTTTCACAATCTTTAGCAAGTTCTGCCGAAATTGGTTACGCAAAACGGGTTGAGGGGGATATTTATCGTTATATTGAATATGCTAAACGAACTTTACCCCGTGATGTTGGCTTAGATGCTGTGCGTATTGTTGTAGATTGTGCTAATGGGGCGGCTTATAAAGCGGCTCCTCGTGCTTTATGGGAATTGGGGGCTGAGGTTTTTGCTATTCATGATGAACCCAATGGAACCAATATTAATCAAAAATGTGGCTCAACTGATTTAAACTCTTTAAAACGCAAAGTGCATGAAGTGCGTGCTGATGTAGGGATTGCTCTTGATGGAGATGGTGATCGTGTTCTCATTGTGGATGAAAAAGCACAAACGGTTGATGGGGATCAGTTGATTGCTGTGATTGCTGAAAATTGGCATAAAATGGGACGCTTGCGGTGTAATGGGGTTGTTACAACGATTATGTCCAATCTGGGACTGGAGCGATTTTTGAACGGTAAAGGGTTGGATCTTATCAGGACAAAAGTTGGAGATCGTTATGTTGTCGATGCTATGCGGCAAAAGGGATATAATGTTGGAGGTGAGGCTTCTGGGCATATTGTGCTCAGTGATTTTGGCACAACGGGTGATGGGTTGGTGGCAGCCTTGCAGATTTTAGCTTGTATGAAGGAAAGTCAAAGCCCTATGAGCCAATTGTGTCAACGGTTTGAACCTGTCCCGCAAATTTTAAAAAATGTAACGATTAAAAATAAAAATGTTCTGAAAAAAAATCCCGTCAAAACGGCCATTGATCAAGCAGAAAAGCGGTTGGGAAAAGAGGCTCGGCTGGTGATCCGTGCTTCTGGAACTGAGCCGGTTATCCGCCTTATGGCGGAAGGGGATGCACGAGACGTGTTGGATACGGTCGTGACAGAGTTGATGGATGTGATCACTCATCATGATGCGCTTATGGGAGCTTGAGCTTTAAGGAATCTTGAGTTTTTTTAAGGTAAGTGATCAGGTAATCTTTTGAAAAAACAAAAGGAAGATAGGGAAATGATTTGCTGGAGGAAGGTTCGCCAGCAAATCATTTCCTATGTCAAAGTCAGAGAAGCGGGTGACTTTTGGTGATGTTTTGATAAGAAGTTACCACCTAGTAATTTAGTGAAGTCAATTTTCTCACGTAGTTTAACATCAAGGTGCTGTAGTAAATCCCGCTTCAGCGTAATTTATCCTTTCGCTGTAACAGTTAATACAGACATAAAAAAATTCTCTTACTATTAATGTAGCTATTAGATATAAAAGTAATATAAAAATAAATTACCTTAAGTGTAAGAAAATTAAAGTGAGCTATGGCGCGTTGATTGTCATCTGTAACGTTGGATTATATTATTTTTCAAAGCTGTTTTCTATTCGTTAATCAAGGACAAAATTGCTTTCTGTTTTTTAGGTTTGAGTTGTCTAAAACTTTTTACAAAGAAGTATTCTTCTTTGCTGTAAATTTCTGTATCAAAAGGGGATGAGATATTTCTTTTTTTTGAAATATCTTTATAAAAAAAGGATATATCGGCTTCCAGTATGTCCGGCGATTTTCTGCAAACGTTCGGTTCCTACACGATTGAATCCTTTTTCATATTTTTGAATTTGCTGGAAGCTTGCGCCTAATTGTCTTCCTAATTCGTTTTGAGAAATTCCCATGGATTTTCTTCTGGAGCGAATTTTTTCGCCTACAGAAACGTCATTAAAATGTTGATTTTTTGTTTGCACTTTAAAGCCCCCTCCGGTTGCGAGCGCCCTCGCATTGGTATTTCGGGAGTAGTAAAGTACTGAGTTCTAATCAGCATTTTGCTTTTAGTGCTATTGCACTTGGACATAACAAAATCTCCCGGAATCGGGGAAGATTCACATAATGAGCTAATTTTTAGAACTTAGGGTTTACTATCCCTTATTGATCATTGCGTAGATAACCAATAACTCTTATTGATAAGATAATCTTGGAAGATTGGCAAGAAAAATAGTTTTTTTACTTACAAACTTTGTTTTTTAATGAGAGGCTACCATCTCTTAAACTTTTGTGTACGCTCACCAAAATCATGATATCCGATCCGCGTTTAATGAGAGGACTAACAAGCCTTAGGTTTTAAGCTCAAGGAAACCCCTTTTGGGCGCCTGACGGCGTCCTTGACCTAAAACCATAGCGGCTTGCTTTGTCCTTTTCACGCGGTTCCTAAATCATGATAAGAAGGAGAGCTTATTGGGGCATATAAGTTAAAAAAAGATAATAAAAATTATAAGGTATTTTATGCTCTATATATTTGAAAAATATAGAAAAAATATCAAAAAAAGACAATAAAATAGTTGAAAATAAATGGGGATTTTGTTATATAAATACTTACGCTGTAAGCGAATGGATTACGAAACAATCTTTCTCTGCTTTTCAAAAACTGACTGTCTTTTATTATTTAGGGAAAGGCTTGCCCATAGAGTCGGTCAGCAGTAGGTTCCCGCTGAAAGAAGTCTAAAGGTTCACAGATCGGTGCTGGGTGGAATCCCCGTTCTTTGAGGTGAGGGGTGGAGGTCAAAGTAAAAATATGGGAGGGGCTAATGGATACTCTATCTACTAACTAACTAAATAAAAAAGAGAAAAATCCAGTTTCAAAAATTCGTAGAGTGTTTTCTATCGTTCCTAAAATCTTATCTACCATATTGAAAATATGCCTTTTTTCTTTTGCTTATTCGTAAACCGGTTATTATTTTAACAGAGTTTATAGCAGGGGGGGGTTATTAGTGTTATTTATTTTTTTACTGGATATGTAGCGGGTGCAACACCCTATGAACATCAAACAGCAATGGTCATTGGTTATATCATTTGTATATTTCTAAGTTTAGCTGCCAATTGGGGATATGATACGCTCCTATTGCGTTTAGCACCCTCTAATTATGAACTTATGCTTTTCAAATAATGAGCAGAGTAAAGATAATGAAAATTTTTCTTATTATGCTCAAAAATTGAAACGTATTCTAGGTACCCTTGAAGTGGTTCTATCCCCAAATGATTACATTTTTCGTCTTTTCGATTACATCCGCTAAAGGGCGATCTCAAGGGGTATTGGTCAATTCCTGTAAATGGAAATTGTCGTGTAATATTTTGCTTTAATGGTGTCGATGTTGAAATGGTTGATTTTCTAGATTATCATTAATGAAGGAGTGCTAAGAAATGATGAAAAATCCACCGCATCCTGGTGAACTACTGCGTGAAGGTGTTATCAAAGAACTTGGTTTATCTGTTAATGAAGCAGCAGAGCGCCTTGGTATATCTCGTGTAACACTTTCTAGAGTTTTAAATGGACAATCCACAGTTAGCGCTCATCTTGCTATTAGGCTTGAAATGGCTGGTGTGAGTACAGCACGTGCTTGGCTTGCTCTGCAAAAATTATGATTTATCGAAAGCATTCTCTAAACAACAGCCTACCTGATAAAGACCGGATAAAAGAGTTTCAAACGACTGTTAAATTTTTTCAACAGAAGCATATACAAGAGAAAAATAACGCGATAACGCGTACCAAATCAAAAGATGTGATACGGGTGACGTCTTGTTTATGTAGCACATTTGTGCCACAATGAAGAGTAACCAAGAGAGGTTTTAATATGTTGAGTGAAGACGAAATTAAACGACGTCGCTTTGCAGCTAAAAATGCATTAGCAAGTCAACGTTTAGAGGGGTTGGAACCAGATCCACAGGTTGTTGAGCAAATGGAGCGTGTTATTATTGGAGAGCTTGAAACAAGTGACGTAATTAGAGATTTTTTGGAGCGGGTAAAACGTGGAGACGTATAAGGGGGAGAGTGATCCTTCTACTGATCCTGAAACTGGTGTGATGTATAACCGGTTTGAAATTCAGGATAAAACTACATTGGAGTGTGTAGAAGCTACTTTCGCTTATTAAGATCTTTTGAACTTATGCATACACTTCTTCGTGGTAAGTTTGATTTAGCGCACATAAAATAGATTCATAAAAAGCTGTTTGGTGATATATATGAATGGGCGGGGCAAATTCGTTTAGTGGATATTGCTAAAGGCAATAGTATGTTTGCGAGTTATCATCAGATTGAAAGTTATGCACCGAAGATTACGCAACAGCTTGCAAAAGAGCACTATCTGCGTGGTCTTGATATAGATGAATTTAGCCAAAGGGCTGGATGTTACATGGGCGAGTTAAATACCTTGCATCCGTTTCGAGAGGGAAATGGACGCACGTTGCGTGAATTTATAGGGCAACTTGCGCGTGAAGCTGAGCATCATATCAACTGGAAGGGTATTGAGCAACAAGAAATGATAAAGGCATCAATTGCGGCATATTTTGGTCATTCTGAACACTTGTCTGCTCTTATTCGTCAAAACCTTAATCGCTTATAACCAGCTGCGTTTATGGCGAGTGCAACAATGATGCCAAGTTTGAAAACTGTTGCTATAAACTCCCACAGTGGCATGGAAGAGCGCCCATAGATGATATTGTATCCTATAAATATAACGTAGATTGTACAAGACGCTTTAAGTGGAGCACTTAACCCCAACGAAAGATGCTTAATAGTATTATTCATTATATTTTCAAGAGTCTCCGTTACAGCGCTATTCATATCAGTAAATATGGTTATAGTTTCAAATACCATTGCACGTCCATTTCATCAAACTTTTACAAATATGATCATTTCTGATTTAATTACTATCTTGTTTTTGTTCAGCATTTTCTTTCGCTTCTCGTTCGGCTTTAGCTCGTTGTTTTGCTTCAAATTCAGCTTCACTTTTTTCATGTCTAGCTTTTTCTTTAGCCCTAAGTTCATCCATACTTTTTCTCCACTCCTCTGCTGCTTTACGACTCCTTTCTTCAACTTGTGCTTTATATTCTTTTTCAAGTTCTAAAAATGCTAACCGCATGTTTTCAAAATTTTTTGAAGTTCCTCCAAATCCACATTTCGCATCCCACTCTAAGCGTAATTTTTCATCTTTTTTTAATTCTGCGACGCTATAGGTTTTTTCACAGCCAGCAGCGATGAGTCCTGTGCAAAGTAGTAATGTTGTTATGATGATCTTGTTCATGATTAATGATTGTCCCCTTGTTTTGCAGATTTTTGCTGCTCGTCATTTTTAGAGCCAAAACCTCCCCATTTTTTACGGGTTTCAAATTCAGCTTGCTCTGCGTTTTTACAATTTTTCGATTTAAGATCCCCTGATGTCAAACATTTCACGAGTACTTCTTCCATCAGTTTTTTGTCTTTTTTTTTAATTCTTCTACGCTGTAGGTTTTTTCACATCCAGCAGCGATAAGTCCTGTGCAAAGCAGCAATGTTGTTATGATGATCTTGTTTATGTTTTTGCCCCTCTTTTTTTACCCTTTATTGACCGCGGAGTTTTTTTGCCAAAGCTTTGTATCGTTCTTTAAATTCTTCCATTTCACGTCTCTCTGCCGCTTTTTCTTCTGCTTGTTGAATCATCGCGGCAGCTTGCATTTGGAGAACTTGTGTTTGCAGTTTTGCTTGGATCGCTGATAATTGTGCCTGAATGCCTTGAATTTTACCAGCCTCTTGCGTGCTTCCAAGTTCATCGAGAAGTTTGCTAATCTTTTTTGTGTTTCACTGGCTTCTTCATAGACATCTTGGCCTTTTGAGGCTTGTCCGACTACGCGCTGTTCGGCTTTTTTCACTTCCTCTGCGTAAAAAGGCATCTACTGCTTCTTTTGATCCTGCACCCCCTGAGGGGGCTTTATATTTAAGTTCTTCTTGCCATTTTTGCGCGTTTTTGCTGGTGCTTCCACCGCCACCGCCACCGCCACCGCCACCACCGCCGCTGCCCATCGATTGTTGAAAGTTATTAAAATCAGAAGGTAGAGCGCCATTGCTCCCTTGCTGGTTAAACATTTCTTTCAATCCCTAAATGTCAGGCTTGGCATTTAGGGAGCTATATAATTGTTTCATTTGATCAAGCTGATTCTTTAATTGATCAAGCTGTTCTGTGCCTAGCTTAAATTGTTTCTGCAATTCTTGAAGATGTAGTTTGCCTTGTTCGAATTGTTTCATCATTTGTCCAAAAGCTTGAGGATCAAATACCATCATGGCTAAGGCATTTGTTTGAAAACCAAATGAAGCTGCATAGAAGGCTGGTGCACATAAAAGTTTTTTCATTGTTTTGACCTTTCTTGGAAAATGGGGAGCCATTTTTCTGGAGATTCACTAACTTCTTCCATAATGGTTTCGAGAAGTTCAATGTTTTTGATGGTGCCGCTTAAAATGGCTATTTCATCATCAAAGCTCCGTAAATTCAGTTCTGCTACAACAGAACTTTGCCCCTGCTTGATGAGAAACGCCGTGACTCCCGGCTTAATTCTGTTTGTATCAGGTTAAACTCTCGGTCTGATAATTTAAAACCTTCTACATAGTCTGAATGGTTTCCCTTTTGGTTGGGAAAATAAACCTGGGTGGGACATTGCTCTATAATGGTGTGGGCAATGGTTGAATTGATCGCATCTTTGGGGGATTGCGTGGCAAACAACATTAAACCATTCTGTTTTCGAATGGTCTTCAGCCTGTTTTGCGCAAAGGCTTTAAAGGAATCGTCCTCTAGCGCTTTCCAAAATTCATCAATGACAATGATAATACGACGCCCGTCAATGAGTGAGAGAATTCTATGAAAGAGATACATCATGAGCGGTGGACGAATTTCATCATTGTCCAAAAAGTCCGTCATATCATAACCAATAAATTTGTCTTCAATGCCTATGTCATCATCATCAGGATTGTCAAAAACCTATCCCAAGGCATTGCCTTTACACCATCTCTCTAAACGCTCTGCTATTCCCTCCCTATGGGTGGTGTCAAAAAATATTTGTAAGGCAGATATGGTCCGTTGCTCCTTAGGCAATAGGGCTAGTTGGTCAACCGCAGAGGCAATATCTTGTTTTTAAGATTCACTAATTTTTTGCCCTTCAGCAGAAACAAGCTTGGTAATCCATTGGCGTAAAAACACTCTGTCTGCTGGATTGTTATAATTTAAGCCTTTTAGCGGCGCTATGTCGGTTGGTTTCACATTTTTCAAGGGCATATAGGTGCCACCACCCGCTCTGACAAAAAGCTCTGCACCACGGTCCTTATCAAAAAAGACCATATGGGGATCATGCTTTTGAAGTTGTGCAAGGAGAAAGTTAACAATAACCGTTTTACCAGAACCAGAGGGACTACAAACAAACGTATTGCCTAAATCACCAAAGTGAAAGTTAAAATAAAAGGGTGAGCCAGCAGAGGTCTTCATCAAGGCTACCGCTGGACCCCATACATTGCCATCTATTTTGCTAACCGGAAAAGAATGAAAAGGAGAAAGAGCCGCATGATTGCGGCTGGTTATCGCACCAGAGCGGGTGCGATAAGTATAATTTCCAGGTAATTGCGCCTACCATGCCGCCGCTAACCTAAGGTCCTCACGCGCAATGACAGCACCACCATCTGTAGACGAGAACGCGCTTTGGCAAGATTATCAGCCAATTCTTGCAGCTCATCGGCAAAAACCGCTAAGGATAAATGATGCTCACTTAAAACAAAACGATTCGATTCAAGATCATCAAGCGCATTATCCAGTTCCATAATTTGTTAGCCCGCACGGTCTTCGGCATTGACCATTTTGTTTTGTTTGCGACCCATAATCTGCTTGGCAGCATTTTTGCTCTTGAAGATAAAAGATTGCGTAAAAATAAACTCAAAGGGAAGCGTTAAAAGACCATCCTCCATGCCTACTCTGGTCTTTGCTGGATATTCTTTCCAACCAAACATGCCGGCAAAACGATGTCCCGCTTCCGTGCGTATTTCTATGACTTCTTTGCCAAAAATTAGACGGTCTGAATAAACAGTCGAAGCTATCGTTCCCCATGTGAGGGGGACACGTTCACGACGCCCTCCTACCAGTTGATGGATAAACTCACTTTGCTGCGAATAAATAGTGCCGTCATGTTCATAAAGACTCAGTCTTCTTGCGCCATAGTGCTCTAAGTTTTGAATAATATCCGTGGTAATATCTTCAAGTTTACGAATGGATTCTTCATCAACTTCCGTTTTTTTTGCTTAGCTTTGCCTAAACGTTTGAAAAATTCCACTAATTTATCTGTTTTATCAACGTGCGGATTCCACAAAATTGAAAGATAAAGTTCATTGCGATAAAGCTTCTGTGAAAGCATCCGTTCACGGTATTTGTCATCTAGCTGCTTGGCAAATGCCGATCTGAAAGTGCCATCTGGATAAATCGTTTCACGTTTTCTGATGATATGGCTGTAAAGCGCAATACGTTCATCAGCAATGTTCTTAAACAGATTATTGAGCTGTTCGTGAAGCACATCCAGATCAATAATATCGGCTGTTTCAAAGTTAATGCCTTCAAGTTTAACAACCATCATGAGCGCGCGTGAATCCAGCGCAATGACATGCTTGTTTACATGTCGAACATAAGGAATGATTGCCTCTGGCTGTTTTTCACGCTTGCGCTCTGTTGTTTTCATTTCAATTCCTCATAATTACGAATTAATCGTAATGGAGAAATACTTCCCCCACCCCATAGACTAGAATTTTTGGCAAAAATACTTGTTTTTGCCATGTCAAAAGAATACGAAATTTGTTATGGTCATGTTTTAGGATTTCTTTGAATATGAAATGGATGGCAACACCAATGGTTAAAAGAAAAATATTGCCTGCCATAATAAATAATATCATCAATCTTATCCCAT
Source organism: Bartonella gabonensis (assembly GCF_903679515.1). Classification (GTDB taxonomy): domain Bacteria; phylum Pseudomonadota; class Alphaproteobacteria; order Rhizobiales; family Rhizobiaceae; genus Bartonella; species Bartonella gabonensis. The sequence goes on along the minus strand of NZ_CAHOYM010000026.1, from coordinate 517 downwards.
TTAATCCCATAGCTTCCACCGTCACGCCTGCAATCATTGCAGGGCGCGTGCAAGCAAGAAATAACGTATTCTCCGTTAGCTTCTCGTGCTCTTTCATGATTTTTGAAAGGCTAAAGATTAATGGGAAAGCATTGATACGATTTGCGATGCACCCATAACAATGCCGATGCCAACACAAACAAAAAATGCTTTACGCATTTCAACATAACAAGCAATCCATGCAAGTCCAATACCCGCAACCGCAATTGTGGCAATTTTTCCTGTTAAGGCTTTTACTATTTTTTGAAGTGCATCGTCAATTTTCCCAAACTCCTGTGCAAATGCTGGCTCACTGAGTGCAAGGAAAGCAATAAAAAGCATCAATGCTGTTGTTAGCCATTTTTTTGAGTGTTTAAAAAGGCGAATTTTGATAAAGCACGGCTATTCGTAAAGTGATTATTTATTTTAGGCATAAAATATCCCCGCGTATTAAATTAAAAATTGCTTAACATTAATTTGCTGTAATGTATAAGTATAA
>NZ_CAHOYM010000025.1 GCF_903679515.1 Bartonella gabonensis | reverse complement strand
TCCTTGATCTGGTGCCCCTCAAAGGTAATTTCTGTGGTGTATCCGCTTTGCTTTTCATAGCGATGGGTTACGGTTGCAGCTTTCCCTGGGCCATTGATTTCGCCTCGAAAACCTTGAAGCAAAAGCGGTTGACCGGCCATGATTTCAGGGCGCCCCTCAAGGCTTAAAGAGCCACTGCCCATGGCTCGACAAAGCCTATCCGATTCGGAAGCAGCCGCTGCTAAAGCTTCTGCCTCACAAGGGTAACACGTGCGCAGACGGCGAATGGGCCCTGTATACCCCGTGTGATGTTTGACGGAATGCTGTTGTCCTTTTGTGCGATGAAAATAACAAACTTCAATGGTACCGTATTGGGTGCGTGGCTCGAGACTAAATTCCCAATGGGAACACTCCTGGTGATGAATGGTCTGAAGGGGAAGATTGTCTCCGCTTAAAAATAAAAACTTATTGTCTTTGATCAAAAAACGCGCCCGCATCCGGTCAGCAAGCCTAGTTAAAAAATCAATCGCCGATTGATCGATGCGCACCATATAAGGCAAGGTTTGTTTGGTAAATTGTGGACTGACCTTTGCTTGATAGCCATGGCGTTTGGCAAGGGTCTCAACAATCTCAGCAATGGTTTTATGGTCAAAATATTCGCTCACCTGTTCTTTGATCTCCGCACGCATGGAAGCACTTTTGCCACAAAGGCGCAAAATCTCTCCATCACTGCCTCCACAACTTACAACCGTTTCGACAACAAAACGCCCCATAAATGCACGGATACTTCCCTCATAACCAAAGGTGACTTGGAGAGCACTGTCCGCTGCTGGAATCTCTAAATCATTGCCACTATCGTCAAATTCCGCCTCGAATGTATCAGCACCTGCATGATCGGTGATGGTTGCCGTTAGACGCTGGTAAAAAACCTCATGAACAAGTTTCTCCCCTACCCTTACTTCAATAAAGGGATATGTGCGCATTAATCCCATAGCCGTTTGACCACACTGTTCTTTTCTTGGGATACAAATTCAGGCAGAAAGACTTTTAAACCCCGCGGCAAAAAAGCATTATACCCAGCAATCTCTGGATTAGCCTCTAGTGTGGCTTCTAAATAACCTTTCAGTAAACCAGCTTGCCGCCGCTCTCCTAAAACAGACAAGGCATGATGATAACAAATCAGGTCTAAACTCATATCCTCAAATTCGATCACGAGCTGCTTTGCGGGGATCTTCATGGGCAATCCTCCTCTTGTCCCCCTTGATATTGGCCCACTTGATATTGTCCTTGCGGCTTGCCCTCATCAAAAAACGGCAACAGGCTAATGGAATAGCGAACACGCCCCGATTGACCAGAGCGGCTAATATAGTCATGGTCTTTCGTGACACTGGTAATCACCACGGATCCATGCATTAAGGCACTGTAGCTATTATCACTCATCCAGCGGATCATCTGAACGGGTTGAGCCGCACGTATGGTTCTGGTGATGGCATCAATGGCCACCCGATCCCCAAACTCTTCTGGAAACAACACCCCGTGGATGGTTTTTGGATCATTACCATAACCAGTAAATTGCAAACCAGGGGATCTGCCAAAACGCTCCATAGAAACCCATGAGGCAGAAAACTCTTCCTCAAACGATTGGAAATTAAGCCAGTCCACATAAAATTGATGCGGTCCTAACATCATCAAAGGATCTTGCATTCCCCTCTTCTCTCTTATTCTGTTCCGCCGTGCAAGGCATTGGCCCCTGCCCGTTGCAAAGCATGGCGAACCGCATAACCAGTTGCAATGGGATCACGCGCGCCATTGATATTCACTGTGACATTTTGATTATGCGTAATGGGGACGCGCTCTTTCTCTCGCAACTCTGTGAGAGGCGCATTGGCACGACCAGCCCCCGCAAATTGCACAAGTGGCTCGATAGACGTTTTGCCCCCATAAAACTTGGCAAATAATCTCTTACATCAATCGACCCAATCCACCCCTTTATGCGATGAGGTAAAGATTGACAAAAATCTGTCAATTGTGAAATGGACGACATAAAACCATCAACAATCCAATCCGCTAAATCTTCCCCAGCTTGTTCCATACTCGCCTTGGCACTCTCAGAGAGCTTTTCCTGTGTAAAAAAACGCTTCAACCACTCCCAAAAATTGGAAGGGCTTTGTTTAATCCCATCCCACAAACCTTCAAAACTTTGGGCAACAGAGGCAAGACCCTATTTGAACTTTTGCCAATTTTGAGAAAAATCAAAAGCAGCTGCAATGATGTTTTTCCATCGGGTAATGCTACTGGTATCAGCCCCCAAAAAACGCATAACGGCTTCAAAGGCACGACCAAAAGCCCGAGATACTCCCCGTGCAAAACCTTTAACAAAGGAAGATAAGCGATCCCAATATTTCCACAAAGCAAAACCAGCAGCCAGTATAACAGCCACAACAGCAGCAATCACAGCCCCTACCGGGGTAAAAAGTCCCCCCACAACAGAGGACAGGCCCGCCCCAACCACGTCGATCACAGTTCCTACCCTACCAAAGCTGCTCGCAAATGCCGCCCCTGAAACAGCAATTCCCCGCAAAGTGCCCATCAATAAAGTCATGGGGCGCAAAAGTTTGAGGAAACATGCCCCAAACCCTGCGGTCAGCAAGCCCAGTGAGCGCCCTAAAGTCAAGAGCCCTCGCCAACTTGCCTTCAGCATGCGTCTAATAGCCCTCATCTTGATAAAAGAGGCAATCAATTGCAGAATCCCAAGGCGGGTTCCCGCCATGGTAAAACGTACAACCCGCAAAGCAATATTAAAAGCCATAAGGGCTGCAATGGTTTTAATGATTACACCGGTTAAAACAGGGTGTTCATGAGCCCATGCCATCAGCACGTTTAGAAAACCACCAACCGTTTCCATTAAACTGTTCACATGGAGCAACAACACCTCACCAATAGTAATGCCTAAAGCCACAACGCGGTTTTGCAACAGTTTAAATTGCCGCATGGCACCGGTTGCTTGTTTGTCTGCCTCTTGTTCCACAGAGCCTTTAAAGACTTTTGGGTCTTTCACATAATCTAAAGCTTGCCCTAACAGTTCTGGATTACCCACCAATTTGGCAAAATCACCGGTAAAGTCTCGTCCTGCAATAGCGATGAGGGAATTCATACCCCTTTCTGATTTGCCCAAGACATTAAAAAAACGCACCAAAGTACCGGTGACATCCTTATCGAGATCTTCCATAAATTTTTGGCGAGAGAGCCAAATATTGGTAAAAGCATCTTCAATATGTTTGCCTCCCTCCTGAATACGGGCACTGATAGAGTTAAAACCACGCGCCGCACTCTCTGGTACAATACCAGCAGAAATCATCGCCGTCCCAAAAGCTGCCGTTTCACGGGCTGTGAGTTTAAACATGGTGGCCGCACCGGTCGCCCGATTGGTAAAATCAGACACCTCACTTGCCTTGGCCGCCATGTGGTTAGAGAGATGGTTGATAGCATCCCCTAAATCTTCAATGCCTGCTTGATTAAGTTTAAAGACATTGCGCAATTTAGCAAAGCGTTCCCCAATCTGGTCCCCTGTCATATCAAAAGCGACTGCTGCTTTGGCGGCATAAATACTAAAAGCCTCGAGATCTTGTTCACCAATTCCTGCTTGGCTGGCACTGATCATCAATTCTAACACTTCACGGCTCTTAAGTCTCGCTTGGCAGAGGCGATCCCTTCTTGCAGATGATTCACAAAACAGACAACAAGAGAAACATCCATGATCGCATCTTATCCTAACATTTGGCTTTCATATTCTTGTTGTTTCAAGCGCACTAACTCTTCCCGATAGGCAATCACTTCCAGCAAATCCATCTGATTGATCTCTAAAGCTGACCAGTGGTAATAAAGGGCTAGTTCGGCTCCAAATTGTCTGGCATAGGGGTGTAGTTTGGGAAAAAAAGCAAAAAAACCTTAAACACGGCCACAACATCAACAATATCAAGACGATTAATCAGTTCAACAGATTCATGAGACATCTCTGCCAGAAGCGCGGCGATTCCTTCCATGGCTTCATGGGTAAATAAAGCCTCACAAAGCTTGGAAATGAGAACATCATTGCTCAAAGGTGTTTTATCCTCTTCTACAGCAGGCAAAAGTAACTTTGCCAGCTGTGGACCAATCAATATAGCCAATTGGCGTGCTTGCTTGAAGTTTGGACGATAAAAGATCAATTTCTGCCGTGTTGATTCTTTGCCATCTTTGTCTTGATAAACAAGGGGAACCTGCAATTCCACAGCAACACTTGTTTGTAAACTTGTCATCAGAAATTCCTCTCAATATTAATGAGAACTTATAAATTAAGGATAGCGCAGCGGCGTCCACCGATCTCTTGTCCATTGCGTACAAGCCAACCATCCCGTTTAAAGGAGAAGCGATGCAAAACAGAACCATCCCAAAATTCTGTGTAATCCCAAACATTCTTGATCTCGCAATCATAGCCTGTGGCTTTTCCAGCTGTTAAGCTTTCGCTATCAACGTTGACCAAACGCCCCGTGACATCAATGGAATGTTCATGCTCGCGTCCTTCTTCTTCAGACACCACATATTTTTTGCCGGTAAATTTATGACGAAGACCAGAAGAACCACCAAAGATACCGATGATTTCGGGGGTGTGGCTGTGGATCTTCATTTGTAAATTTAAGGCTTTCACACCAAGACCACTCACATCAATTTGCATATCAGAGCCCCCTGGTTGATAGGTTTCGGTGATTTCTTCTAAAGTTGGAAGTTTGAGTGTTTCAAGATCAAGATGGAGATTGACATCATCATCAACAATCAGGGTAAAACCACGAACAATTCTTAACGTCATACATCACTCCTTGCTGCCTTGCGATAAGCAATCAGCGTATCGCCAAAAGTATGGGTCATTTTATTTTGGATATCTTCGGCGAGCCGATTAAAGTAAGCACCATTGAGCCGGCTTCCAAAGCTTAAATCTTCGAGAGGGGGGACTTCTTCTGCATCAAATTCCACCCGCAATTTTCCCAATTGCAAATTACCGTTGGAATTCAAACCACGGTCAAACCAGACACGTCCTCCTAAAAGCGCTCCACGGGCAATCATATCATCAAGAATAAGAGGGGAATTAAAGGTAAACAATCCCTCTTCCAACATAACTGGCAATATCGGTGTATAGAGAAATCGCCCGATTCTCATTCCTAAAACTATAATAACCATACCTAATACAGTGATTTTGAAAGAATTCAAATCTTGATGATTATTTCCCCCATTACTTATTATTCCTTTAACTGGTCATATTCCTCATCCGCGTCCCATCTCATCATGGCAACCTCTAGCTCTGAGAATAAAAAAATTTTTATGTTATATATGTTCACAGTTAAATTGAAAGCATATTGAGATAACCCTGCTTTTCTATCTCAATATCCAAAATGATTAATCAAAAAATTACAAATGCAGCCGTGAATTTTACTTCTCTTAAAATCATTTGCTTATTCGCTACAAAACTTAATGAATAACTCAAACGACCATTTTCATAAAATTTGCTTCTTTTTATGGAATGAGGAAAATTGTTATTTAGGATAATATCAAATTGAAGAATTTGGTGCACCCGACAGAATTCGAATCTGTGACCTCTGCCTTCGGAGGGCAGCGCTCTATCCAGCTGAGCTACGGGTGCTTTACACTGATTATTAAAATCAGTTGTGGTCTTTTAACTAATCATACTCTCAGCTTCAATGCTAAATCATCATTTTAATAAAAAATTACTTATTTGTAAATTATCTAACGACGCAATCTTCTTTCTTTTCTCCAATGTTACTTTATCTTGAAATAGCTTCTCTTTTTGTCTTCAATACTCCTTTTGTTATAAAAAGAGCTTTTATTACAACTTCAAAACTCTCAAAAAATAAGTTACAAGACAAATTATAAGTATCAGGATAATTTTTAAATGACTACATTACCAAGTCGCTTTCATTTTATTTCCGCAGAAACTGAGGACGCTATCAAAGCTACCCGTAAATTAATTTCTGTTTATGGTCATTCTTCTCTGGAAGAAACTGATGTTATTGTTGCAATCGGTGGTGATGGAACAATGTTACAAACTGTACGAGACGTTATGAACACTGGAAAACCTATTTATGGCATGAATCAAGGTTCTGTAGGATTTCTTATGAATGAATTTCATGAAAAAAAATTGCCCAATCGTATTGCTGTCGCTCATAAAAAAGAAATTCATCCCTTGCGCATGATTGCAAAAGCTGAATGCCAAGAATCTATTGAAGCGCTTGCAATTAATGAAGTATCTCTCTTTCGGCAATCTTATCAAGCAGCAAAAATTCGCATCACCATTGATAATAATGTACGCATGGAACAATTAAGTTGTGATGGTATCCTCGTCGCGACACCAGCAGGATCAACCGCCTATAATTTATCAGCACAAGGACCTATTCTTCCCCTTATGGCCCCCCTTATGGCCCTCACCCCTGTTAGCCCTTTTCGCCCAAGACGTTGGCATGGCGCATTGCTTCCCAATACAGTAACGGTGCGTTTTGATATGCTTGAACCCAATAAACGCCCTGTCAATGCTGCTGCTGATAATGTTGAAGTCAAATCTGTCCATTCAGTGACTATTTCAATGGCAACAGAAGTAACAGTTTCAATCCTTTTTGACTCAAGTCATTCATGGGATGAGCGCATTTTATCAGAACAATTTCGCTATTAATCATTGTATTATGCGCTTTATATGTATATGATTGTTATAGTTGGCTTTTTTGTAAAAGCATCCTAACGTTATTTTAAAAGTAAAGAATATTAGTTGTGCTTATCATTGAGGTAGCAAAGTTAAAAGCACAGAGCAATTGATAAAAAAATGATACCATCTTTGAATAGTTTTGATGATTTAGGTCTTTCCGCAAAAGTTGTTAATGCAGTAAAATCGGCGGGATATACAGTTCCAACACCTATTCAAAGTGAAACAATCCCTCATGTCCTTCAAAGAAAAGACGTTCTAGGAATTGCTCAAACAGGAACGGGTAAGACCGCCTCTTTCGTATTGCCTATGCTCACTCTCCTTGAAAAAGGTCGTGCAAGAGCACGAATGCCCCGTACGCTCATCTTAGAACCAACACGCGAGATCGCAGCTCAAGTTGAAGAAAATTTCGACAAATACGGAATAAATCATCGTTTAAATGTTGCTCTTTTGATTGGTGGAGTTTCTTTTGAACAACAAGATCGTAAACTTGAACGAGGAGCAGATGTTCTTATCGCAACACCAGGGCGTCTTCTTGATCATTTCAAGCGTGGTAAATTACTCCTAATGGGCGTTGAAATCCTTGTTATTGATGAAGCAGATCGCATGTTGGATATGGGCTTTATTCCTGATATTGAACGTATCTGTAAACTAACCCCTTTCACGCGTCAAACTTTGTTTTTCTCTGCAACAATGGCGCCAGAAATTACAAAACTAACGAAACAATTTTTACATTCTCCTGTATCTGTTGAAGTTACAAAAGCTTCCTCAACAGCGACCACAATTACACAAAGGCTTGTCAAATCTGGAAATAAATCATGGGATAAAAGAGCGGTTTTACGAGAGCTTATCCAAAATGAAGGTTCTAAACTTCAAAATGCTATTATTTTCTGTAATCGAAAGAGAGATATCTCTGAACTTTTTAAATCGCTCATTAAACATAACTTTAATGTAGGAGCACTTCATGGAGATATGGACCAATATTCACGCATGAATACCCTAGCCGATTTTAAAAATAATAAACTTACGCTTCTGGTTGCTTCTGATGTTGCGGCCCGTGGACTCGATATCCCAGCGGTAAGTCATGTGTTTAATTATGATGTTCCTACACATGCAGAAGACTACATCCATCGAATTGGTCGTACAGGGCGAGCAAATCGTCGTGGAAAAGCTTTTACAATCGTCACAAAAGCTGATCAAAAATATATCAACGCCATCGAAAAAATAAGCAATGAAAAAATTGAATGGCTCAATGGAGATCTCTCGACTTTAATAACCGATGATCAAACAGAAGATATTGTTGTAAAGAAAAAATCTTCACAATCATCAAAGAAACTTGCTCCCAAAGAACCTATTGCTCATCCTAAAAAAACTGTAAAAGAGGATAAAATAGATTATATCAAAAACGTGAAGAGTAAAGAAAATCCATCCGATCAACAACACTCACGAAAAAATAAGAGTTACGCGCCCCTTGGATTTGGTGATGATATTCCTGCATTTATGCTCATAAAAACGCGTAGATAGACCCTTACTTCACTCTCTGTAAGCGTAAAATAAATAAGAAATGCTTTTAAAAAGTTGCTCTTATTTTTTAGAGAGTCTTTCTATAACCTTTTCGCGCCCTAAAAGCTGCAAAAGCTTTCCCATTTCAGGTCCATGCTCCATACCCGTAAGTGCTTGACGTAACGGCATAAATAAAGACTTTCCTTTCCGTTCCGTTTTTTCTTTTAATGCTGTTGTCCAAACTTTCCAACTTTCGTCCTTCAATACACCTTCAGGTAAGAAATTGAGTGACTGCTGCACGAATGAACGGTCCTCTAGTGGCACGGTATCAAAACTCTTTTCATCATGAATGATTTTCCACCACAAGACAGCATCATTGACTTTATCAATATTGCTTCTTATCGCATTCCAGAAATATTCCGCCTTTTCTCCTTCAATAGAAAGATTTTGAAGACGCATTCTAACGTCCTCATAATTTAGTTCATGAACAAGATGACTATTCAAAGTACAAAGATCAGCAATATCAAATCTTGCAACCGATTTTGATGTATCTTGTAAATTAAAATGTTCTAAAAGCGCTGCTTGATCATGATAAGGATGCACATTTTGTGATGTCCCAATTAAAACAGCAAGACACTGAACAGCTATGGATTCAAAACCTTCTTCCCGTAAAGAACGAATAGAAAGATCATTATTACGTTTTGAAAATCCTTTTCCTAAAACTGTCGCTAATAAATTGAAATGACCAAAAACCGGTAATTCTGCACCCAGAGCTTTAAAAAGAGCAATCTGAGCACCTGTATTTGTAACATGATCATCGCCACGAATAATATGTGTAATGGCCATATCAACATCATCCACAACAGACGGTAATGTATAAAGATAGGTTCCATCTTCACGAATAAGAACAGGATCTGAAAGAGATGCCAAATCAATCGTCTGCTTTCCTTTTATAGCATCATTCCAGAAAACTTCTGTTCGCTTTGTTTGCAAAGGAGTATTTTCAAAATTAGGAAGAAGAAAACGCCAATGGGGTTTACGACCGTGTGATTCAAAGTTTTTTTTCTCTTCTGCTGTTAACTTTAATGCTGCACGATCATAAATGGGAGGCATTTTTCGTGAAAGCTGGATTTTGCGACGCCGCTCTAATTCTTCCGCTGTCTCATAACAGGGATAAAGCAGACCACGTTGTTTGAGAATTTCTGCCATTTCATCATATCGATGAAATCGCTTAGATTGGTAATAAATTGCATCTGGTTGAATACCAAGCCATTCAAGGTCAACAGCAATAGCATCGATATATTCCTGTTTAGAACGCTCAATATCTGTATCATCATAGCGCAAAATAAACTCTCCCTTATGCGCCCGTGCATAAAGCCAATTGAAAAGTGCACTACGGATATTGCCAATATGAATATAACCTGTTGGAGAGGGAGCAAAACGAACTTTAACCATAAAAGAATACTCAATTTTTATCGCGAAAATGATTGACAATAGGATAACGACGATCGCGCCCGAAATTCTTGTAACTGATTTTTACACCGGGTGCAGATTGTCGCCTCTTATATTCAGCACTATAAAGAAGCTGTTCAATTTTCTCAACAGTTTCCCGTACATGCCCACGTTGAACAATATCACAAATACTCATGTCATTTTCTACAAGAGATTGCAAAATATCATCTAAAATAGGATAAGGGGGTAGAGAATCTTCATCTTTTTGATTTTCTCGCAGCTCTGCAGAAGGCGCTTTTTCTATAATATTGGGTGGAATGACAATTCCTTCTGGTCCCTTTAAATGATGCAAATAATTTTTATTGCGCCACTCAGCTAATGCATAGACTTGCATTTTATAAATATCTTTAAGTGGATTAAATCCACCATTCATATCACCATACAATGTTGCATATCCCACAGCCATTTCTGACTTATTGCCTGTCGTTACCACCATTGAGCCAAATTTATTTGAAAGAGCCATTAAAAGTGTACCGCGTATACGACTTTGAAGATTTTCTTCTGTCACATCAGAGGGTAATCCTAAAAAAAGAGGCGATACTATATTCAAAAAAGCCTCAACAGCTTGTTCAATCGGTATAATTTCATAGTGACAGCCCAAAAGATCAGCACATTCTTTAGCATCGTTCAATGATTCTTGCGAAGTATAATGATAAGGCATCATAATGGTGCGAACCCTCTCAGAACCAAGAGCATCCACCGCCATTGCTGTACACAGGGAAGAATCAATTCCTCCTGAAAGACCAAGAATAACATCCTTAAAGCCGTTTTTATTAACGTAATCTTTCAAACCTAAAACACAAGCTTGATAATCGGCCGCTAATCCATTGAGAAGATTTTCATTAGGGCCTGAAACACAGTGCCATCCTGACGTCTTTTGTTGCCAATGGCTCACAGAAATATGACTTTCAAAATGTTTCATTTGAAATACCTCTTTACCTTGTCCATTCAAGGCAAAAGATCCCCCATCAAAAACGAGCTCATCTTGACCACCAACTTGATTAGCATAGATAATCGGCACTCCAGATTGAAGTGCATGTGCACGAACAACTTCTATCCGCTTTTGTGTTTTATTACGATAATAGGGAGATCCATTAAGGACCAGAATCATCTCAGCCCCTTTATTGCCAAGTTCTACACACAAAGAGGAATCATTCCAAATATCTTCACAAATCACTATTCCCAATTTTATTCCATGATAATTAATTGGCTCAGGACGTGGCCCTGGAGAAAATAGACGCTTTTCATCAAACTCAGCATAATTAGGTAAATCAAACTTTAAGCTTTCGGCAATAACTCGCCCTTCATCAATAACCATGACATCGTTGTAAATATTTCCATTACGTCTTAATGGAAGACCAATGATAATTCCTGGTCCGCCTACGGTTATTTTTGCTAATTTTTTAACAGACTCTTCACATGTTTTTGTAAAAATAGGTTTTAGAACAAGATCTTCCGGTGGATAAGCACTTATAAAAAGCTCCGTGAATAAAACAAGGTCAGCCCCCTCTTCTTTAGCCTTTTGATGCGCCATGACGGCTAGAGAAAAATTACCCTGAATATCACCGACAATAGGATTTAATTGGGCAACGGCTACCCGAAAGTTATTTTTCATAAGTCTTTGTATCACTTCATCTGTTTGTAAACACAACTTTACTCTTCATCATCGGAAATATTACTTTTTAAAAATTCTTTTCTGCCATAATGATCTAAGATAAAAAATATCAGAAAAATTTTTGCCTACCCACCAGCAGCAAGTACTAACGGGCTAGTTGCACGATTTTTTTTAAGGAGTTCAGCAACAAGAAAAGCTAATTCTAATGCTTGATCTGCATTTAATCGTGGATCACATTGCGTATGATAACGATTAGATAAATCATTTACAGAAATAGCATGCGCCCCACCCGTACATTCAGTTACATCGCGACCTGTCATCTCAATATGAATGCCTCCTGGATAAGTTCCCTCTCCACGATGCACTGCAAAAAAATTCTCTACTTCTTTTAAAACATAATCAAAGGGACGTGTCTTATAACCATTGGCAGTAATTGTATTGCCATGCATTGGATCACATGACCATATAACCTCACGCTTCTCGCGTTCAACGGCACGAATGAGTTTAGGTAGATAACTTTCAACCTTATCATAACCAAAGCGCGTAATAAGAGTAAGCCGCCCCAGTTCATTTTCAGGATTTAAAATATCAATTAATTTTAAAAGCTCATCAGGCTCAATGGAAGGACCACACTTTAAGCCTATAGGATTTTTAATGCCGCGACAATATTCAACGTGAGCATGGTCAATCTGACGTGTGCGATCACCAATCCATAACATATGGCCGGATGTTGCATACCAATTTCCTGAAGTTGAATCAATCCGAGTCAAAGCCTCTTCATAAGCAAGCAAAAGCGCTTCATGACTGGTATAAAAAGATGTTTCTCGCAATGAAGAATGCGTTTTGGATGTAATCCCTATAGAACGCATAAAATCAATTGCTTCAGAAATACGCTCTGCCAATAATTCATAACGTTCCCCCTGTGGACTGTTAGAAACGAAACTCAACATCCACGTGTGAACATTTTCTAAACTCGCATAACCACCTTGTGAAAAAGCACGTAACAGATTAAGTGTTGCTGCAGATTGGCGATAAGCCATAGACATCCGATGCGGATCCGGAATACGAGAATCGGCACAAAATTCAATGCCATTAATAATATCCCCACGATAAGAAGGAAATTCAACGCCTTCTTTGCTTTCTATATCAGAAGAGCGGGGCTTTGCGAATTGACCAGCAATACGCCCAATTTTAACAACAGGTTTAGAACTACCAAAGGTTAAAACAATCGCCATTTGCAAAAATACACGAAAAAAATCACGGATATTATCAGCTTCATGTTCTGCAAAGCTTTCAGCACAATCACCACCTTGCAATAAAAAAGCCCGTCCCGTTGCAACAGCTGCTAATTTATTTTTTAAATCACGTGCTTCACCGGCAAAAACCAAAGGAGGATATCTTCTCAGCTTTCGTTCGACATCTTCTAACATAGACTTATCTGGATAAGTCGGAACTTGTTTAATTGGCTTTTTTCTCCAAGAGTCAGGCGCCCATTCTTTTATCATTACACTCCCTCTAAAAAATTAAGCTTCCAGCTTAGCATATCAAAAACCTTTTACCACACTATGGGGTGTTGTTTAATTTTCTACTTTCTTCCCATTTTCATATATATAACTTGGTTTATACATTGTTACCAATTCTTCTGCCATCGTTGGATGTACCGCCATCGTCTCATCAAAAATATCCTTCGTCAGCTTACCCTTGAGAGATATCCCTATAAGCTGTGCTATCTCACCAGCGTTTTCTCCTAAAATATGGGCACCCACAACAATACGGCTTTCACCATCAACAATGAGCTTGATAAGCATTTTCTCTGAACTACCGGAAAGAATATTACGCATAGGACGAAAAACTGTACGATAAATTTCAAGACGCTTATAACGCTGTATCGCCGCTTCTTCTGAAAGACCTACCGTTCCAATCTCAGGCTGTGAAAAAACGGCCGTTGTAATTAAATCATAATTAGGTTTTGTGGGAATATTCTCAAATGCTGTCTTTACGAAACACATTGCATCATGTATCGCAACAGGTGTTAATTGAATATGACCCGTTACATCCCCTACAGCCCAAATATGGGGGATATTTGTGGTCATTTTCTCATCAACAATAACAGCACCAAACGCATTAACTTCTATACCTGCCCTCTCAAGTCCTAAACCAGCGGTATTAGGCATACGCCCCGTAGCGAACATCACTTGATCAGTGTTGATCGTTTGCCCATTTGATAAAAAAACTTTATAACAATTTTCTGCATCCTGCACTTTAGAAATGGTTACGTCATAGAGAATAGAGATCCCTTTTTCAATCATTGCATCGTTGAGCAATTGGCGCAAATCACGATCAAAATCACGGAGAATTAAATCACCTCGATGAAGGAGTGTTGTTTTTACACCTAGCTCATGAAAAATATTAGCAAATTCAACACCAATATACCCTCCTCCAACAATGACTATTGATTTCGGGAGTTCATCAAGATCAAAAATCTCATTAGAAGTCAGGCAAAAATTAGCGCCTTCTATGGCCGTATTTGGTGCAACTTTTGCCCCCGTTGCAATCAAAATTTTTTCCGCAGTCACCCGCTCACCCGTAGCAGAAAGTTCTAATGTGTGCGCATCAATAAAAGTAGCACGACTTTCATAAATATGCACATTGTTATTTTCTAACCCCTGACGATATAGCCCTTCTAACCTTGATATTTCTTTATTTTTAGCCTCAACCAACTTTTTCCAGCTAAACACTGGATCTGCATATTTCCACCCAAAACCAACGCTTTTCTTAAATTCTTTGGCATATTGTGAAGCATAAAAATAAAGCTTTTTGGGAACACAACCACGAATAACACAAGTTCCCCCTATACGATATTCTTCTGCTATAGAGACACGCTTACCAAGACCTCCAGCAAGGCGCGCGGCACGCACCCCACCAGAACCACTTCCAATAACAAATAAATCAAAATCAAAAGAGCCCACAAACTATTCCTTCTCATATATTTGCAACGATAGGCTAAAGTTATTTATTATCAAATAAAAGTCTTTTTTCTTTTAACGGAGTATTTTTCTTATAAAGCAATAGTCTAAAAGTACAGACTCTTCATTGAAATATTAAAAACGGCGAAAAAACCGCCGCTCTTTAAAAATTAGAAATTGCCGATTGCTGTCATGATATCAATCAAGTTATTTTTTATTTTCTGAAGCTTTTGATTTTGCAGGAATTGTAGAATTATTCAAATTAAGCGTTTCAGACATTTCTTTTTTCACATTTTCTACAAGATCCTGCATAAAAGCAGAACGCCATACATCAAATGCAGAATAGGAATCACGTGCAATATTAGGAACTTCTGTCAAAAACTTTTTACCGGTATCAGAATTATAAAATGCTGTGATTGCATCAAGATCTTTTTGGGTAAAATATTTTGCATACACATGAGCAATCTCTTTTTCTAGATCAGAGCGCCTTTTAATTAAAGCAAGCGCCTGCTTATCAACGATATCAGAAATAGCTGTTGCCAAATTTGGATCATCACTGATCAGTTCATTTTTGAAATCAAGGACTGCATTTGGTAAAAAACTATCAAATTGATCCGTTGCATGAATGGCCCTAATCGCCTTTCGGGCAGAATCTAAATGTTGATCACTCACACCTTGTGCATGAACCATTCCAATATTCACAAAAAAAATGGCAATTGCACCAAAATATACGAAAAAACGCTGAAAAGAAAATATTACTCTCATTTAATGATTACCCCAATCGCTAATTATAATTTAAATTCGTTATTCTACCCAAATCTTTCTTATTGTGCTAACATATCACCATGTAAATGTCTTTTCTAAAAATCAAATCGTTCTAAAATTTTTGTTTGACCATCAGCCATAGCCACAATTGCACGTGAAGCCAACCCCAAAAAAAGACCATGCTCAACAACGCCAGGAATGGCAAGAAGCGCATCCGATAATAATTTAGGCTGTAAAATGCATTCCCAAAATGCATCAAGAATAAAATGACCACCATCTGTTTTAAAAGGATTTTTTCCATTCATTCGCAATGCAATTTCTCCAGAAAGTCCCAAATCATCAGCGACTTTCTCAATGGCCCTGCGTGTTGTATGGATACCAAATGGATTCACTTCAATCGGTAGCGCAAAAGCACCAAGTCTTTTGACTATCTTTGTTTCATCAGCAATGACAAGCATTGTACGAGATGCCGATGCGATAATTTTTTCATACAACAATGCTCCCCCTCCCCCTTTAATGAGCATCATCTGGGGACCAATTTCATCTGCTCCGTCAATATCAAGATCCAATTCAGGGATTTGTTCTAAAGTGCTAACTGGCACTCCAAACTTATGACAGAGCTGTTCAGAATATCGTGAAGTAGCAACACCAGTCACACGCAAACCGTCCGCAACACGCTCACCAAGAAGACGAATAAACTCATTAACAGTCGAACCAGATCCGATACCAAGCCGCATATCATCTTCAATAAATTCAAGCGCTTTAACAGCTGCCATTTTTTTTAACTGCTGAACATCCATAAATGACTTTACCTTTTATTCGCAAACAACACCTATCACCACTCTTACCAGCAATAACAATGATAATATAAAGGCAGCCTCTTGACTCAACCTATCTAAACGTATCCGCCACTTTTTCTTCGGAAAGATTTTACTCGTTATAGAAATATATGATAAGAATAAAATAGAATAATCAACAATTATCTTTTTTATTTCTTTGAGAAAATTTATAGGTATTTTCCTTATTCACAATGAAATTGATAAACTGATCAGTTTAAAAAACGCAAAAAATCATATGTTTTTTTGTGAATGCTGTCTGTGCATACTCCATGGTCTATAAAACCCTAACGAAGACCAAATAATATCCCCACCTTTAGTCATCATAACGCTTCCTCTTGAGAACAATTGCTGAGGAGTAAATATTATTTTTGCCTTCTTGTGACATATTGGATTGTGCATTACAAATGTCTGAATGAGGATATCCGCCTCTATACAGTGATCTATTTCTCCACGTAAAATGACAACTTTTAGTCCATTCTCTAATAAGGATTCACATATATGACGGTCACAAATAAATTGTCCGTGAAACGAAGGACCATACTTTGTTGGTTTAATCGTTTCATTCAAACGAAATGACTTTTTCCATATGGATGTCGTGAACTTAGAATAGTGGTAACGATCAATATATAATTTTTTATCATGGATAACCCCCACAAGACGCATATTATCTGCTATAATCAATTGTACCGGTGAATGCATTATACAAATAGAAATACCAGCCAAGATAAAAAGACTAAAAAAAAGCCTGATAGGTGTTCTGCAAAAAGTCAGTCCAACTAAGCCTATACTCAATAAAACCAATGCAGACAACGGCATAAAACCAGGATTTAAATCAGGAGAAATAGCCTTGATAGCGTGTGCAATCTTTATCACAAGATCAACACCAAACCCCATAATTTGAAGAGGAAGCCATTCGAATCCTCCTAACATTGCAAGAACTGCGATTAATCCAAAAGGGATAACCAAAATTGAGATGATAGGCAAAGCAAAAGCATTACTGATAATGCTCAAAGATGCCGTATTAGAAAAATGATAAGCAGCATAAATTCCACTTGCACTCCCAGCTACAAACGAAGACGCACATGTTGAAAATATTGACAAAAAAGCAAAATTTATCACTTTTCCTCCAACATAAGAGGGGATTGTCTTTCTTTTACGAAAAAATGACCTTCTGCTCCACCAATCAAAAAAAGCAATCAAAGCAGCTGTCGCAGAAAAGGACATTTGAAAGCTAGGGCCTAATATTTCATGGGGTCTAATCGCTAGAGTTATCAACCCCGCAATAGAAAAATTACGCATTGTTACAGCAGAGCGATTACACAATATAGCAACCAACATAACAGCAATCATCACAAAACTTCTTTGTGCTGATATTGCTAAGCCGGACAAGAGCAAATAAAAAGCTGTTATTATAAATGCAACGATAGCAGCCAATTTTTTACTGGAATAATAGGAAGAAAAAACTGGAAAAAATGCTAAAAAACTACGGATACTCAAAAGAACTAGGCCGCTCAACAGAGCCATATGTAAACCTGATATTGATAAAATGTGGGCTAATCCAGCCGTACGTAATGCTTCGTTTATCTCATTTGAAATACCAGCTCGCTGTCCTGTTATAAGAGCCGCCGCAACACTTCCCTTTTCTCCTTCAAGGGCTAGACGGATTCTTTGTGTCATCTTTATGCGTAAATTTTCAATTTTCTGTAGAACAATAGCGAATATTCCATTAGGCTGCGAAACGGATATTTTTCTTGGTTTTCCTAAATAAACACCTTGAGCCCCAATCCCTTTAAAATAATTATGAAAACTAAAATCGTATCCTCCTGGACGCACTGCCCCAGAAAATGCACGAATCTTAACTTTTCCATACAGTCCATCACCAATTGCTAATCCAGATGGCAAATATCTTGCCGATAAACGAATACGATGAAGACGATGGCGTAATATGGGCTTTTCTGTACTCAAAACATCCAAAACTAAACGAAATCCCCCTTTGGTGACTGACTCAATAGAAATAATTCTTCCCGTCAATGTAGTGACAATGTCATTGCTTAACATTGGTGTTGCAATACGCCACGTTTCTATTTTTGCCGCCAAAGCTCCCAATACGATACAAAATAAAAATCCCGTAGGAATCCATATTTTTCGATAAAAACGTGCAATATAGAATACTCCCAGAAAAATGCTGACCAATGCCCCCAATTGTCTCCAACTTGGCTCCTGTTCTAAATGAAAATAAAAAATGATTCCGAGAGAAAAAAAGGCTAAAATCAGCGAAAAAAGAATACCAAAAGAAACTTCTTTATCGATACAATCCGCTAACCATTTTCTAACAAAAATGATTGCTTTTTTTAAGAGCCTTAATAAAAAAAGTTTTTGTTGGTTATAACTGCCATTCTTTGCATCATCACACCTAGAAAAAACACCCTGCCCTATTTGACAAGGCTTTTTTCTTTCTATAACAGTTTTTGCGGATAAATCCTCTTTAACTTTACTTTGATTAAACATCCCCCCCCCACTTTAACTCGCAATGCGGCTATTGCACACCCCGTCACCTATGCTAACATAACCTTTCCATAAAGTTCCATAAGTAATACTCAATTTAAAGGAAAATATTCGTGTCTGTTATTACTCGTTTTGCCCCCTCTCCCACAGGATTCCTGCATATTGGTGGTGCTCGCACTGCTCTTTTTAATTGGCTTTATGCAAAACATACCGGTGGAAAAATGCTTCTACGCATTGAAGATACAGACAGAGAACGCTCAACAGAAGCAGCTGTAAAAGCCATTATAGATGGCTTATACTGGATGGGGCTTAGTTATGATGGTTCTCCTATTTCGCAATTCGAACGTGCAGAACGTCACCGCCAAATCGCTGAACAGTTGGTCAAGAACGGCAAAGCATATTATTGTTATGCCTCACCTGAAGAGTTAGCTGAAATGCGTGAAAAAGCCCGTGCAGAAGGACGTCCACCACGTTATGATGGACGTTGGCGTAACCGTGATCATTCTGAAGCTCCTCAAGGTGTTAAGCCTGTTATTCGCATCAAAGCCCCTGAAAATGGAGAAACAATTGTACATGATCGTGTTCAAGGTGATGTTCGTTTTCCTAATAAAGATCTAGATGACTTTATTATTTTGCGTTCTGATGGTTCGCCTACCTATATGCATGCTGTTGTCGTTGATGATCATGATATGGGTGTTACACATATCATACGAGGTGATGATCACCTGACCAATGCAGCCCGACAAACGATTATCTTTAAAGCGATGGGATGGGATGTACCTGTTATGGCCCATATTCCTCTTATCCATGGTGAAAACGGTGCAAAATTATCAAAGCGGCATGGTGCGCTCGGTGTTGATGCTTATCGAACAATGGGATACCTTCCTGCTGCTTTGCGCAATTATCTTGTCCGTTTAGGGTGGAGCCATGGTGATGACGAACTCATGTCCCTTCAAGATATGATTTCTTGGTTTGATATTGAAGATATTAACAAAGGTGCTGCTCGTTTTGATCTCAAAAAGCTCGATTCCATCAATGGACATTATATGCGCATGAGCAATGATCAAGAACTTTTTGATGCCGCTCTTGAGATTCTACCAGAAATTAATGGGGGGGCACAAATCATTGAAAGACTTGATGAACAACGCCGTATTCAATTTTTCAAAGCAATCCCACATTTAAAAGAACGTTCAAAAACACTGTGCGAACTGATTGACAATGCCTCCTTCATTTTTACGAAACGCCCATTACAGCTTAACGAAAAAGCACAAATGCTTTTAGATAAAAGTGGACGAACTATTTTAAACGATCTTTATCTTGCCTTAAAAGCTTGCTCCTCTTGGGATGCAAAATCCCTCGATGAAACTCTTCGTTTTTATATCCAAACACAGAATCTCAAATTTGGATCTATCGCCCAACCACTTCGTGCAGCTCTTACAGGATGTACCACATCGCCAGGTGTTTTGGATGTTCTTATTTTATTGGGACGCGATGAATCTCTTCATCGCATCAATGACCAGCTTCTCACAACAATAGATTCATAATGTATATTGAGTATAACGCCTCAAACGAATATCTATGGAGATACCTTAACGCAATCTAATAGAGTTTTTTTATCTTAATATCATTGAAATACAGTTTTTATTGAGTAATAATGATCAACAAGGAAATATTTTTAGTTTGCATGTCCTCATTTTTAGAGGCAATCTGCCCTCACTATAAGTAAGAAAAATCAGTAAGAAAAGCTTCAGTTATTATATATCTCGAACTCTAATGAAGCAGAGTATTAATTTTTAGAAGAGAAGGATCTGAAAGGAATACCGAATGTCTGAGAATAACGCACATATTATTGTGAATGATAAAAAAGTAGAGCTACCCCTGCGTAAAGGCACGAGTGGACCTGAGGTCATCGAAATTGCTTCTCTCTACAAAAAAACCAATATTTTTACTTATGATCCTGGTTTTACTTCAACAGCTTCTTGTGAATCAAAAATTACTTATATTGATGGCAATAAAGGGATATTGCTTTATCGTGGATATCCTATCGACCAACTAGCTGAAAAGGGAGACTTCCTCGAAACGTGTTACCTTCTCCTTTATGGGGAACTCCCAACACAGCAAGAAAAAAACGATTTTGATCAATGTATCATGCAGCATACCATGGTCCACGAACAATTTGCACGCTTCTTCCACGGCTTTCGTCGTGACTCGCATCCCATGGCCGTCATGGTTGCCTGCCTTGGCGCTATGTCTGCGTTCTATCATGACTCTATTGATATTACAGATCCTCACCAGAGAATGATCGCTTCTGTTCGTCTTATCTCAAAAGTTCCGACACTTGCTGCTATGGCCTATAAATATAGTATTGGACAAACATTTGTTTATCCACGCAATGACCTTAGTTATGCTGCAAATTTCCTCCGTATGTGTTTTGCTGTTCCTTGTGAAGAATATAAAACAAACCCTGTCCTTACGCGAGCAATGGATCAAATCTTTATCCTTCATGCAGATCATGAACAAAATGCTTCTACATCTACGGTACGTCTTGCTGGCTCCTCGGGTGCTAATCCTTTTGCCTGTATTGCAGCAGGTGTTGCATGTCTTTGGGGACCAGCACATGGCGGTGCCAATGAAGCATGTCTAAAAATGCTACAGGAAATAGGTTCCATTAAAAGAATTCCTGAATTTATTGCACGTGCAAAAGATAAAAATGATCCTTTCCGCCTTATGGGCTTTGGTCACCGTGTCTATAAAAATTATGACCCACGTGCAAAAATTATGCAAAAAACCTGTCATGAGGTTTTAAAAGAACTCAATATTCAGGATGATCCGCTTCTTGATATTGCAATAGAACTTGAAAAAATTGCCTTAAGTGATGAATATTTTATTGAGAAAAAACTTTATCCCAATGTTGATTTCTATTCCGGTATTACATTAAAAGCTCTAGGCTTTCCAACCGAAATGTTTACTGTTCTTTTTGCATTAGCACGCAGTGTCGGGTGGGTGGCACAGTGGAAAGAAATGATTGAAGATCCTGCACAAAAAATTGGTCGTCCTCGACAACTCTATACAGGCCATGCTCTGCGTGACTATGTTTCTATAGATAAACGTGTAAATTAAAGAAGTAAATCAATCAATAAAGCTTCAGTTTACTGAAGCTTTATTGTAAATGATTTTAAAAAAATCCTTTAAAATTTTTTATAAATTCTGATTTTAAATTTCTTTCTACAGAGATAGCAGCATCATAAAAGTTTATAAAAAACTCTAAATTTTGGCTCTGTAAATAAATTGAGAATATTCTTTTGTAAATGAGACAAGCGTAAAGGAAATTGAGAATTTTTACCTTATAATTCTCCTTTTTTAACTTAGGTAACCTATTCTTTCTTCTTCTCCAAAACAAAATTTGACAATATCATCATTATACTTATCAACTAGTTGTATAACATCAGCTAAGGTATAGGATTGTCATGAATCCTCCCCTGCATAATCTTTAATTCTTTTGCATAAAAACTCATAAAAACTATTTGCGTAATACTGAGGATCGCTAGATGGAAACTTAAGATAGAGCGGACACTCCCCATCCTGAAACTGAGTATAATCAAAGTAAAAGGTTTCACCAAAATCAGTTGTGCTGATCACAAGCTGTTTGGGATTCGTAAAGCCGTCTCTTCTATCGAGCAAATTGCGGTAAACAATATCACCAGCAGGAATACCAGCACAGATTTCATAAATACTGAATATTTCCTCACCTCCTATTTCCCCTCCTCCATAATTTTTTAAAAAACTCTTATAGGAAGTGGTAAATTGTAAATCCAGAGTGTTCTCAGCTGTTTTAATCCATACATCATCAGGGGCATTTTCTTGAGTACCAAAATTAATAACATGACTATGCATATCAACTAATTGTGCAACATCAGTTAAAGTATAAGTTTTCATAAATTTTTCTCCATAAAACACAGCGTGTTTTTACTCATAATGAGTGTTTCTACTGATCAATCTTTTTCTACTATAGCCAATAGAATTGGGATGACATTGATAAGATCATAAAGGATATTTTCTTGATGGAGTTTTTTTCATCTGTGTCTATAAAATCATCTCACATTTACAATATATGATGTAACTAAAGGAGATGATCATTAAAGTTTAGAGGATACCTTTTAGGAACATTACTCCAATATTTGCCAATAATTACTTTATCTTTTTTTCCTACTTAGGAATTTTTTTTGAAATCCAACAAATAACTTTGCTGATAAAATTTGTCTTTGGATTCTCAGGAGCAACCAAACCCCTGCCTTGATAAAATGAATAGAGAACTTCAACGATAGGACCTTCTTGTGTCATAGGATGTAACATAATCGGTCTACAATCGACTCCAATAGGATTTCTTCCTGTTTTCATACTTTCCACATTTGTACCTGTTACTATCTGTCCTTTTTCTTTCCAAGAAGAAACTGTTTCAGGCTCAAACAGCCATCTTCCTGATAAACTTTTGTACCTTTAAATTCCACAGGCTCATCTGTCCCTATACTTTTTTTCTTTATCCATTTCATGGATTCATAATCCCCTCGATTTTTTTCAAAATAATCACGTATTCTTTGTTCTAAATAAGCTTAATAAACTCTTCTTACAAGAGCGAGGTTGTCCCTCGCTAGAAAGCTCTGAGTGATTGGAAAAATCCTTTGTTATATGGGCAATCAAAGCGTAGCTCGCTTACTTCACCTTTGATACTTCCTTGGATAATGCTACTGCGCGCTCAAGATGAAGCTGTTGGATGCTTTCGCCAAAACCTAAATGTTCCCCTGCCGCAAAGCTTTTTTGATAAGATTGTAAGGTCTCAACATCACCTAATAAAGCAAGGGCTCCAAGATAAAGATTTCTAAACCTTTAGCCTCAAAATTAAGCTGTATATCTGGAATATCTTCCATGTGTGTAGGATCAATGAATTTGCAAGCAGCGGAAAGAATACCCGTGCTAATCAAAAAGGCGCTATCAAATTGCGGACAATCTTTAGCAATTTCATCGTTATAAAGAATGTCTACTTCACGATCAGCCAATTGATAGCTTGCCATAATGACCCCCAAAACTCCCCCCCAAGTGGGACAAAGGAATCATAGAGATGTGTAGATGATATATAGCGATATTGTCCACTATGATCTATATAGTGGCAAGCTACAGAAATCTCTTCGTTAGAGATCTCAGTTTCAAAACGAACATTGTAATTATTACGAAAACGTACAAAAATAAAATAAAACTGAATAAAAAGGGCTGGCAAAGAGAGCCCTATTTTCCAGAATTCATTAACAAACCACCCTCGAATTTTGAGGTGGCAGTTTAGTGCTGTAATATTCATTAAATGTTTTTTTGACTTTTTACGTAGCAAAATGTCATCCAATTCACCATTTTTAGAGGCTTTTGCAAAAACAATAATACAATGCCCCCAATAACTCTGTTATCTGCTAATTTCTACCAACGCAAATCCTCTTTGAAAAAATGATAATAGAAATAAAAAAATTCTCCTCTTTACCCAATAATAAACGCAATACCCTTTAAAGGACGTAGAAGACTTCAGCTCTTATTTACAAGGAAATGCATAAAAACTCCAGATTCGCTTCTAAAAAGTTAGCGATTTCTTAAATAACAAAATTTAAAAACTAAATTTTTAAAAAGCTTAGAAAAAGATATTTCCTTATAGGCTTTTATCTCATAAAAACTATTCGTAATGTTAGGCATTTTAATATAAAATCATTTTAACATGAAATGCTTATTGAGAGCATAACTCACCATCAAAAAATACCTGATATTTATATGACGGAGTTGTTAGCATAAGCAATGGCTCACAAAAAATTCCAAAGAAAAATGATAACAAGCGGATTGTTTTCAATCTAGATTGCTCCAATCTTTGTAGGATAACGATTAAATCTCCACTCTCCTGAAGACATCAGCTAGTTTAGTTTAATCTTTATTTATCGCAGTTTCTTTTGCTTAAAATTATAAAGTTTAAGAGCATAGAAACAAATAACAAGCCAAGCAATCCAACTAACACCGACAATTAAAACTGGTCGCGTCTCATCAAAGTACCATAAGAGAATAAAAATAAAAACCATAAATAAAATAGAAAAAATTGATCCTATTGGCCAAAATGGAATGGGAAAGCTTAAACCATTCTGTTCTTCTTTAGGCATCTTAATTCGCATAAAAATTTGCGAAAGAAGAATCATAATCCAAACAAAAACTGTCGCAAATGTTGCCATTGCTGCAATAAGAAAAAAAAGCTTTTCATGATAAAAATAATTAAGGACAGCTCCAAAAAGAAAAATAGCGAAGATCATTAAAATAACAAAAACTGGTATACCGTTTTTTGATAAATATTGAAACTTCTTTAAAGCATAACCTTCCTGCGATAAACCATGAATCATACGACAAGCACCATACATTCCACTATTCATTGCTGAAATAGCCGCTGTAACAACAACGATATTTAAAATATTTGCAGCATATGAAATCCCAAGATTTTCAAAAATGGATACAAAAGGACTATCCATAAGACCAATCTCATTCCAAGGATAAAGAGACATTAAAATAGCTAACGTCATAATGTAAAAAAGCAAAATACGAACTGGAGTAGAATTAATTGCCTTTGAAATCGTTTGATGAGGGTTTTGAACTTCCATGACAGCCATACCAATGATTTCTATGCCACCAAAAGCAAAAACAACAACACTAAAACAAGCTAAAAAACCAAACCAACCATTGGGGAAAAGACCACCATTTTTCCATAAATTATGAATAGTAACAGCGGAGGAATCTGCACTTTCACCCCACCCCAAAAAAATAATTGCTATTCCTAAAATAATCATCGCAATAATCGCGATAACTTTAATAGAAGACAGCCAAAACTCTAGTTCACCATAAACTTCTACAGCTGCTAAATTAATACCCGTGATGATTAATGTAATACTCAGTGCCCATACCCAAGGAGCAACATCAGGATACCAAAACCCCATATAAGTCGCAAAAGCTGTAATATCAGCTAAACCAACAAGAATCATCTCAAATACATATGTCCATCCCGTTAAAAAACCCGCTAATGGCGATATATAATTTGCTGCATAACGAGCAAAAGAACCAGGCAATGGATTATGAAGTATCATCTCTCCTAAAGCCCGCATAACCATAAAAATAGCTAAGCCAGCAATACAATAGGCAATCAAAACACTGGGACCCGCAAGCTTAATTGCCTGGGCTGATCCATAAAAAAGACCTGTTCCAATAGCTGAGCCAAGAGCTAAAAAAATAACTTGGCGCTTACTCATCCCTCGTTTTAGTTCATTTATTGCCATTGCTTTCCTTCTTTATTGAAATGTTGACAAAAATTCTCACCACAAGAACAGCTTTATGATAAGTAAAGCCTCATGTTTCTTTTTCGACGATATATTAAGCATTGATGGCCATCCAGATGTTCTATCTCAGCAATGAAAAATACTTTGATTGCCAATGATCAGCTTTTGTAGCCTATCGTTTTGTATCATTTTATTGAAATTAGGTGATAATAAAATTTTTTATAATTGTCACTTAATTCATTTTTATGTTTTCTATTTTTCTGCTAAAAATATCAGATTGAATGCAGGATGATAGAATATTTCTATTCATAAAGATAATTTACTGTTTTATATACTGAGTTTAGCCCTTAATATCATAAAACTCTCTCTTTTCCAAACCTGTTTACATTAAAGTAATCAAAACTTTTCGTTTACACATCATAAGTGATGATTTCTGTATAGATAAAAGCATTTGAAGAAAGGAATAAAAATGCCTCTTAATAAACTGTCTCAAATTCAAAGGACTATCATCATTTTTAGAAATGGATTGTCTGATAGTGTCGCCTTATTCTTCATAACATCACAATAGTAATAGGCTATTAATTTTATACTTTTCACAGGAATTTTTAGGTTATACCATTCACGGTCGGCGTCGTGAAATGGGCTTGGGTGCTTTGAGAGATGTCTCTTTAAAACAAGCCCGTGAATTGGCAAATGGGTGGCGCTCTGTTCTTCGTGAAGGTCGTGACCCCATTAAAGAACGCGATAAACAAAAGCGTGAAGCAATAAGCAATCTCCATTATTTAAAAGATATCGCGTTGGATGCTTTTGAAAGCCGTAAAGCTGAATTAAAAGGGGATGGTAAGAATGGACATTGGTTTTTACCTTTAAAACTCCATATTTTACCAAAATTAGGCTGTTTGCCGGTTTCTGAGATTACACAAACAGAGATACGCAACACACTTGCCCCTATTTGGCATACAAAAGCTACAACAGCAGARAAAGCACTTATMCGYCTYAATATRTGTCTCAAACATGCGGCKGCCTTAGGTTTGGATGTTGATTTACAAGCAACAGAAAAAGCACGGGCTCTCTTAGGCAAACAACGTTGTAAAAAACAAAATATACCTGCCATGGATTGGAGAGATGTGCCGGCTTTTTATAAAATACTTTGTCAAAAAACAACCCTAACACAACTGGCTTTGCGTCTGCTTATCCTTACAGGCGTTCGTACAAACCCTATACGCCATATTCATAAAGATCAAGTTGATGGAGATATATGGACAATTCCTCCTGACAATATGAAAGGAAAGCGTGATACAACAAAAGAATTTCGCGTGCCTCTATCATCTGAAGCATTAGAAATTTTAAAACAAGCGCGTTTGCTTTCTCGTAATGATTTCTTTTTTTCTGCTAGAGGTCGGGGTCCCCTTGCTGCTAAGTGTATGGCTACGTATATGAGAGATAATAAAATTGATGCCTGCCCGCATGGATTTCGTTCTAGTTTACGCGATTGGCTCGCTGAAACAACCGATGCCCCCTATGAAGTTGCTGAAACCATTTTAAGTCATACGGTTGGGGGTAAAGTAGAACGTGCCTATCGTCGTACTGATTATTTAGAACAGCGCCGTGTTTATATGGATAAATGGGCGGCATATGTTACGGGTCAATCTTAAGATATGGGGTGCATAACCCCATTATCTGTGGATAACTTTATCTCTCTCTTCTCTCATTCTTTCTCAATTAAACTCATAAATTATCACATGAGAAAATGTATAATAAAATACTGTTTTCTATGAATAAAATACCTTCAAAAATRAACCAAAATGTGCTTAATAAATAGGCATGATTTGTTCTCATTTTTTTAYWTTTGAAAGGATTTTACGATGATAGAAAATGATGTTCTTTTAACAGACCGTGAAAGTGCAAAACTACTTCATATGAGTGTCTCAACTTTCCGCCGTCATGTTACCAATGGCTCTTTACCAAAACCTTTAAAATTTGGTTTTTTATCCCGTTGGTTACAATCGGATCTTTTGAATGTTATCGAACAAGCAAAACAGCAACGTCAAAGTGATGCGGCATAAAAAAAACCTTGTCACATAAGGATGGACAAGGCTTTTCATTTTCACACGAAGTTAATGGATAGCAGAATCCGTCCTATGATGCAATATTATAGGATTAAAAAATGTCTTCTTATATCAATGCTCGGGGCATTACACGTGCCTTGCGTGGGGTTTGGTATGGGCGTTATGGACTTGCCCGTTGTCCTGCTCATGATGATCAATTGCCTAGTTTATCCCTTGCCAATGGGCATGATGGGCGTCTTTTACTCACTTGTCATGCTGGCTGCTCTTTTAGAGAGATCATACAAGCGCTCACAAGAATTGGCTTGCTGGGTAAGCAAGCTTATAATCACACGCTTTCTTTCTCAAAACAGTTTTGTGCTGATCTTAAAAGAGCAAAACAGAAAGCAGAAAGAGCACAAAAGATTTGGCAACAAAGCCAACCGATTAAAAACACTTTAGCAGAAACCTATTTACGCATGCGGGGGATCACATGTGAATTGCCTACTGATTTACGCTTTCACGATAAATGTCCACACCCCTTAGGAATGACACTGCCCGCATTGGTAGCTCTTGTTAAGGGGGCTAGCTCTTTTGCCATTCATAGGACCTTTTTAAAAGCCAATGGCTGCAAAACAGATCAGAAACCAACAAAAGCCATGTTGGGGTCTGTCATGGGCGGTGCTGTGCATTTAAGTCAAGGCAATCCAAAACATCTGGTTATTTGTGAAGGCATTGAAACGGGGCTGTCTCTGCTGTCTGGTTTGTTATCAGAGCCCGTGAATGTATGGGCGTCCCTTTCCACCAGTGGCATGATGCGTGTAAATTTACCCCCGATAAAAGGGCGTCTGACAATCGCAATGGACGGTGATGATGCGGGTCGTAAAGCAGGTTTTACCCTCGCTGCGCGTGCTTATAGAAAAGGCTTTGAGGTCTTTATCATGCAAGCTCCAAAAGGAATGGACTTTAATAACGTATTACTTTCTCAAAAGAGGGAACTATGAAAGAGTGTAATTTACAAAACAACAATGAAAATACCCCCGTCAATGATAACGATAATACTTGTTTAAAAGCCATTCCTTATGAACAAGCTTTGCAACAAAACGGTTGGAGGGAATTACAGCCTATTGATACGACTCTTTTACCCGTCGAACCTTTTAATCCATTACAGCTCCCAATGCCATTCATGGACTATATTTATGACGTTTCAGAGCGACAACAAGCCCCTCTTGATTTTATTGCTGTCTCTGCTCTGTGTGGTTTGGCGGCTGTCATTGGAAATGGCGTGCGGGTTGCTCCAAAACAACATGATGATTGGACAATTGTTCCTAATCTCTGGGGGGCTCTTATTGGTCAATCGTCAACATATAAAACACCAGCCATGAAAGCCGCTTTAGCCCCTATCACGCGCCTTCAAAAGGAATGGTATAAAGAGTGGTTAAAGCAGAAAGAAAGGCAAGAAATTGAAGAGAGATTAGAAAGTTTAGACAAAAGAGAAAGAGAAAAAGAAAGACAAGCCAAT
>NZ_CAHOYM010000024.1 GCF_903679515.1 Bartonella gabonensis | reverse complement strand
TCATTATAAATCAATCTGTTGCTTTATATAACACAGTTTTTGCTTTGAGAAGGTGAGACATTTTTTCTTTAAGAGCTTTATTCTACATTGCTGAATCGCTTGTAGAAGTGCAAGCGAATAATTTTGAGAAATTCATTATGAATAGATTAAAAATGAAAGAAATTTACACTATTGAAGAGAATTTAGTTAAAATGTCTAAAATATTTTATAAATCAATATTTTGAGCAAGATATTTGAATGTTCAAAATTGAATAATTTATGGGATGTGTTTCTTGTTTGGTTGATTTTAAAAGTTTAAGATTTTTGGGTCTGTTCTTCAGCAGGATTGCGTAGGCGCGAACTTTGAAGAAGTCCCTGTGCTTCTAAAATAGGGTAGATCATTGAGGTCAACAGAGAGTTAATTTGTTTGAGGTCGCGGACAGTATCAAGATGAAGACTGGATGATTCTACATTTTTGAGATCTCCTTCACGTAAGCGTTTAAAATGTTTTAAACTCATCTCTTTTTCTAAGTTTCGTAGTTGATCTTTTTTTTGAATCAATAGATGTGCGGTGTGTGTGTCACGGGAGATAAGAACATTAAATGCGATATGCGCGTTGGTCAGTACAATGGCATGGAAACGAAGGAGATCATCCCAGCCTTCACTGCTGAACTTTAGATTTTTTTGTTGTTTCTTTTTAAACAGCATTAGCATGTTGTGAATAATGATATCGCCTGCTTGGTCTAATTTTATACAGGCGCCTAAAAGTTCTTGCGTTTGAAAAGTTTCTTCATCCGATAATTTTTGTCCCGCTAATCGTGCAAGATAAAGTTTAATGGCGATATGTTTTTTGTCTAAGATGGTGTTCAGTTGATTAAGCTCAGCAATAATATTGGGATCAGGATTTTCATAAAGTCCCATGACTTTTTCTAGCATGATGTCGACAAGATCACAAATATGAATAACCTTCACGCATGACATTCGAGAGCGCTAGAGCTGGACGTTCAAGAACGCTATCATCAAGAGCTGTTTGATTAGATAAATTAAGCGTTTTATCGGTTTGCGTTTTTTTTATACTCATATGAACGATTTGAGTGGTCAATTTTAAAACCCATTTTGAAAGCGGTATGCCAGCTAGGAGAATGAAAACATTAAAAATGATATGGGCGTTAATCACTTGAGTAGGCGCGTTATTACCAAGCCATGTGATGGGTGGTTGAAAAGATAGAAATAAGATCAGCACAAGGATTGAACCAGCTCCACGCATGAGTAAATTTCCTAAGGGAACGAGGTGGGTATTCGGAGAAGCGTTGCGTGTTAAAAGTGGTGCTATAAGAGAAGAGCTAAAGTTGACACCAAGAACCATGACAACGCAAAGTTGTGTATGGATAAGGTCATAGTTGGCAAAATTCACCAGCAAAATGATTCCTGCAATGGAAGAATGTAAGAGATAGGTTAAAGCTGCAGCTAACAAAAAAGTTGAAACAGGATCGGTTGAAAGGTAACGAATGATGCTCAGCAAAATTTCACTATCCCGCAAAGGTTCTGTCGCTGTACTGATCATTTGTAAAGACAAAAGCAAAAGACCAATACCTATGACAATACGTCCTATTTGGCGCCACTCACGTTTTTGTGTTGTCATGAAGATACACGTACCAATTAAAAGGCAAAGGGGGACAACAACTGTGAGATCGTAGGTAAGAATTTTAACAACGAGTGCTGATCCTAATTCTCCTCCACGTACAGCCATAAGTCCTGCTACTCCAGAGACAAAACCAGATTCAACGAAAGAACCAACGAGAAGCGTTATGGCTGTAGAGCTCTGTAAAACTGTCGCTGTAAAAAGACCAAAACTTACAGCAAACAATGGTTTTGAAATGACGTGGCGCATGTTATATCTAAGCCTGTCACCATAGGCGCGTTCAATTCCTGTGCGTACCATGCGTATGGCCCAGAGAAGTAAAGAAACAGCGCCAGCAAGATGGAGGAGTACCAATGAACCATTCATGATACTTTTTCTTTCTCTTTTGTTTATGAATATGGTTAACTCAAAATTGATAAATTGAAGGTAATTGTTTTTACTTTGCTTTTAATACTTGATTAAAATTATGTCCGCTTGGGTTTTGAAAAACCTTTAGACCAAAACAGTGAAGAATAGAATAAAGGTGGTCGAAAATATCACCTTGAATTTGTTCATAGTCTAGCCAAACGGTGGTGTTCGTAAAGCAATAGATTTCCAAGGGTAAACCGTTTTCTGTAGGGGGTAATTGTCGAGCCATAAAGGTCATATTGGGGTTGATGTTGAGATGCTGTTGTAGATAAGCAAAAACATAAGCACGAAAAGTTCCAATATTGGTTAAACGGCGCGTATTGGCTACAACATCATGATTTTTATCTAATTGAGCGTTCCATTGATCAATTTCTGCTCTTTTTTGTGTGAAATAATTTTCTAATAAATTAAATCGGGAAAGATATTTTTGTTCTTCTTCTGTGAGAAAATGGATACTTGATTGATCAATAAAAAGGGAGCGTTTGATGCGTCTGCCACCAGATTCTTGCATTCCTCGCCAATTCTTAAAAGGGTCGGTCACAAGCTTACGGATAGGAACTGAGGTAATGGTGTTGTCGAAATTTTGAACTTTAACAGTATGAAGGGCAATTTCAATAACATCACCATTAGCACCGAGATTGGGAATTTCAATCCAATCACCAACACGAACCATATCGGTGGATGAAATTTGAATCCCAGCAACAAGAGAAAGAAGTGTATCTTGAAAAATTAACATGAGAACTGCGGCCATTGCACCAAGACCGGAGAAGAGAATAAGAGGGGAGCGGTCAATTAATATGGCGACCATTAAAACTGCTGCAATCGCAAAAAGTGCGATTTTAGCAATTTGAATATAGCCTTTTATTGGTTTTAGTCGTGCTGTTGGTCGTTGTTCGTAAAGGATGTTAATGATATTGAGACAGGCAGAAATTGTCAGAACAACAAAAAATATCATGAAGGCATTGGCAACATTATCGATGATAGTGCTGAATGCATCGGGTAATGTTGGTATAAAATTAACACCGACGGAAATAATAAAAGCTGAGATGATATTCGCTAGGTATTGAATAGCATTGTTAATATCGGTCGTTGTATTACTGGGGAGGAAAGAAGAGAGCTTTGTTGCTCCGTGAATGAGTAATTTTCGTCCTACAAAGTTGATTAAAAGGGCAATTATAGTAAGAATAATAAGCCAAGAAGTAGCTTCTAACCACGGATATTGAACAATAAATTCGATCACTTTTTACTCTCCATTTCTAAAATTATAAGCAGTCAAGAGATTAAAATTTTACAACTGCTTAAGAGGAAGTCTTGGAATTATGCTCTAAAGTCGTTAAATATGCAAAAAAGAATTTTTAAACTCTGTGAGAGATAATGCGTTTTCCGCCTGATTTCCTTAATGAACTGCGTAGTAGACTCCCAATTTCAACAGTGATTGGTCAACGGGTGAACTTTGATCCTCGAAAAAGTAAGCCTTCACGGGGAGATTTTTGGTGTTGTTGTCCATTTCATGGTGAGAAAACGCCCAGTTTTCATTGTGATGATCATAAAGGGCGTTATTATTGCTTTGGTTGTGGTGTAAGCGGCGATATTTTTACCTTTCTGTGCGAGCTTGATGGATTACACTTTTCAGAAAGTGTTGAGCGTTTGGCTGATTTTGCAGGAATGAAGTTACCCGTTTTGGATCCACAAAGTCATCAACGTCAAATGGAAAAAGCTGACCTTTATGATGTGATGAAAATTGCTACAGATTTTTTTCAATATCATTTACGCGATCAAGGAGGCGCGCAGGCACGTCGTTATCTGGATGCACGTGGTGTTACGCAAAAACTTATAGAGCGTTTTCGAATTGGTTTTGCGCCGGTAAGGCGTACAGCTTTGAAAGAAGCTTTAAGTGCCCGTGGTATTTCAATAAAGCAAATGGAAGAATGTGGACTTCTCACAGTGCATGAGGAGAGTGCGGATTCTTATGACCGATTTAGAAATCGCATTATGTTTCCTATTGAAGATTTGCGCGGACGTGTGGTGGCTTTTGGAGGGCGTGCGTTAGAGAAAGAAACACGAGCAAAATATCTCAATAGTCCTGAAACAGTGCTCTTTCATAAAGGAAATATACTTTATAATGCAGCAGCGGCTCGCAAAAATAGTCGTTTTGTTGGCGATGAAAAAATTCATTCACTTCTGGTTGTCGAGGGGTATATGGATGTTATTGCATTGACTAAAGCCGGTTTTAAAGGAGTTGTCGCACCCTTAGGGACAGCATTAACGGAAACACAAATTGAGCTTTTATGGCAGATGGGCAAGGAGCCCATTTTGTGTTTTGATGGTGATGATGCTGGTTTAAAGGCTGCTTTTCGCGTTGCTGATCGGGTATTGCCTCTTTTAAAGGTTGGGGTTTGTGTCCGCTTTGTTTTGTTGCCACAAGGAAAAGATCCTGATGAAATTGTTTGTGCTGGTGGTGCGCAGCTTTTTTCTTCTTTTTTGCAAAAAGCAATTCCTTTAATTGAGCTTTTATGGTGGCGTGCTACCTATGGAAAGCATTTTGAAACACCAGAGACACGAGCGGCGCTCGAAAAACAACTCAAACAGCAAATTTTTACAATTAAGGATGAAGATGTCCGTCGTTATTATTTGCAAGATGTAAAAAAACGCCTTTTTGATTTTTTTCGTCCTTCTTTTTCAAAAAAGAAAGGGGGAGGGCGATATGAACAGACTTCACACAATGGAATCTTTAAAGATCAATCCTTCTCTCTGTTAGCAAATTCTGAAATAGTACGAAATTCTTCGCAAGCTATTCCCTTACGTGAAGCCGTGATTTTAATCACTTTAGTTTACTATCCTGAGTTATGGCATGAAAATTTTGAAATTCTCTCTGAGTTAGAATTAAAAAATACACAATTGATGTGTTTTCACCAAACGATGTTGGAAATTCTGGGGAATCAGCCGCTTCATGATAAAGAAACGATGGTCGCGCTCTTAGAAAAAAAAGGGCAAAAGGCTTTATTAGAGCGTATGAAACATCTTGTGCAAAATATTGGTATGCGTATTATCTTTGGAGGAGCTCCTATAGAAGATGCACGTGCTATATTAAAACAAGCTGTCTACTTGCATCTTCAGGAACACCACCTACATAAGAGATTACAGGATATTGAAGAGCAACTTGTAGAAAATCCTAAGAGTGAGGTTTTTGAGCTGCTTCGTGAGATAAAAAATGAGCTGGAGCAAATGCAGGCAACAGAAGCATTAATTGAAGGATTTGGAAGTTGGTTAGATGAAAAAATAGACGGGAATACACAAGATACGATAAAATGATTCGCTTTTTTAATGCGAATCAGTCACTTAAATTTTAGATGAGGACGTTATATGTGGAGTGACATTTTCATAAAGATGACAGTTGATTCATAAAGATGATAATTAAATTTTAGAATGAATTTTAGGAAAAGCGGGAAATTGGTTCTTACGATAAGGTGCAGAGATTATCTCAGAAGGGCTGAGAGGTGTCGGGGAAGCTTCTGGAGTTTTCCCGCGTTTTTGTCTGGATGACAAGTTTATCTGGCTGTAAAGGCATATACAAAATGTATTCTTTCCAATAGTAATCTCTTAAAAGGAAGTATATATGAGAGACTATTGGTCAATTTAGGTGAGAACAAAAAAGCTGGTCACAGGGAAACTATGATTACATGGAAACTATGAAGTGATCGAGTGGAGTTATGGTATGGCAACAAAGGTAAAACAGAAAAATAATGCGGAAGTAACAAGCCAAGCGAGTTTGGATGGTCCTCTTCTTGATTTTTCTGATGATGCCATCAAGAAAATGATTAAACTTGCCAAAAAAAATGGTTACGTCACGATGGATGAGCTCAATGCCGTTCTTCCTTCCAACGAGGTTACATCCGAACAAATTGAAGATATCTTGGCGATGTTCTCTGAAATGGGGGTTAATGTCGTTGATGATGAGGATGAAGTTGAGTCTGAAAATTATGAAGACGAAGTTACGGTAGAGGGGGGTGACTTAGTAGAGGCCTCTAGCCACGCACTTGCAACAACAACGAATAAGCGCGAAGTAACAGATCGTACGGATGATCCGGTGCGTATGTATTTACGTGAGATGGGAGCTGTTGAGCTTCTGTCACGAGAAGGCGAAATTGCCATTGCCAAGCGTATTGAAGCAGGGCGTGAGACAATGATTGCCGGACTTTGTGAGAGCCCTTTGACTTTTCAGGCCCTGATTATCTGGCGTGATGAGTTAAAAGAACAGCGCATTCTTCTTCGTGAAATTATTGATCTTGAAACGACTTATGCTGGTCCAGAAGCAAAGCAAGCTCCTGTTATTGAGCGAAGTGAAGTTGATAAGATAAAAGAAGAAAAGATGTCTTCTGGTATACGTGATATGGGAGAAAATATAGGAGAAAAAAGCATTGAAGATGATGATGAAGAAGACGATGATGATGTAAACTTATCTCTTGCAGCAATGGAAAAAGAGCTTTGTCCTCAAGTTATGGAAACATTGGATTTTATTGCTCAAACCTATGTGAAATTACGCAAATTACAAGATCAGCATGTTGAAAGCAGTTTGGCAGAGCGTAAAGAGGGAGCTCTTACAGCGTCTCAAAAGAAAAGATATATTCAATTAAAGGGTGAGTTGATTCAAGCCGTAAAATCTCTCTCTTTGAATCAAAATCGTATCGAAGCTTTGGTTGAACAGCTTTATGACATCAACAAGAGATTGATTCATAATGAAGGTAAACTGAAACGAATTGCGAATAGTTATGGTATTGGCCATGAAGATTTTTTAAGAGAATACCAAGGGCGTGAATTGGATGCAGATTGGATGAATTATATTGCCACTTTGCCTGCACCGGGTTGGAAAGAATTTTCAAAGCGTGAAGCAAAAGAAATTCAAAAATTGCGAAGTGAAATACAAAATCTCGCGCAAGAAACGGCTATTTCGATTGGTGAATTTCGCCGTATTGTTATGCAGGTGCAGAAAGGTGAGCGCGAATCAACAATTGCGAAAAAAGAGATGGTTGAATCTAATTTACGTCTGGTCATTTCAATTGCAAAAAAATATACTAATCGTGGTTTGCAGTTTCTTGACCTTATTCAAGAGGGCAATATCGGTTTGATGAAGGCTGTGGATAAGTTTGAATATCGGCGTGGCTATAAATTTTCAACTTATGCAACATGGTGGATTCGTCAGGCTATTACGCGTTCAATTGCGGATCAGGCACGCACTATTCGTATCCCTGTTCATATGATTGAAACAATTAATAAAATTGTTCGTACTTCCCGTCAGATTCTCCATGAAATTGGACGAGAGCCGACACCAGAAGAACTCTCTAGTAAGCTTTCTATGCCGTTAGAAAAAGTGAGAAAGGTTCTTAAAATTGCAAAAGAACCTATTTCACTCGAAACGCCTGTTGGTGATGAAGATGATTCTCATTTGGGTGATTTTATTGAGGATAGGAATGCACTATTACCCATTGATGCTGCTATCCAAGCAAATTTGCGTGAGACGACAACACGCGTTCTTGCTTCATTAACACCACGGGAAGAACGTGTTTTGCGGATGCGTTTCGGGATAGGGATGAATACAGATCACACCTTGGAAGAAGTAGGACAACAGTTCTCAGTTACAAGAGAACGTATTCGTCAGATTGAAGCAAAGGCACTTCGTAAATTGAAGCATCCTAGTCGCTCACGAAAATTACGCAGTTTTCTCGATTCTTAAATAAAAGAATTGGTGCATTTTAATCATTTCCCTTTTTCTGTATGGAGGGGAGGTTTGTTACTGTGTATTTGGATATTTTTTTGAGAAAACTTTGAATAATCTAGAAAGTTTACGATATTTAACGTTTTTTGTAGCGATGAGGGTTTGTACTTCTCTGTCTCAAAAGAACAGATATAGGCAAAGAGTGGTTATGGAGCTGAGAGGTGAGGGAGGGACTTTCAAGAAGAGCGATAAAGCATTATCTTGCCTAAAGCGGTTCGTTTTTTTAAAAATGAGATATTTCAAGAATAAATTTATCATGCAGCGTACTGTCTTTTTGATGAAAAAGTGTATTCTTTGCAAAATTATTTTATCGTTTTAGGGGACGTATTTTATTCTTTGTCAGTTTACAAAGGGGCTTTTCAATGGGTTATGTTCATTTATATGCGCTATTTTTTGAATACACCCTTTTTCTTCAGATTAATTTTAAGAAAATTGTATGAAATACGCATTGAGTTGAATCTTTTTAAGAGGCAGAAATAGATGAAATTATAGAAATTAAACTTTTAATTTTTTCTTTTTTATCGATCGTCTTAATGAAAAAAGGTGTACTTGAGTTTATGAGTGGAGAACTTCCTTTTTGGAAAGTCAAAAAATTAGAAGAGCTTTCCTTCTCTGAGTGGGAAAGCCTTTGTGATGGCTGTGGTCGTTGTTGTCTCCACAAAGTTGAGGATGATACGGGTGATTTGTATGCAACCAGTATTGCTTGTCGTCTGTTAGATGGGGAAACTTGCCAGTGTCGCGATTATATTCATCGTAAATCAATTGTACCAGATTGTATAGCGTTAGACATTACAACAGTTAAAACGGTGCGTTGGCTTCCAAAAAGTTGTGCCTATAGATTAATTTATGAGGGAAAAGATCTTCCATGGTGGCATCCACTGGTCTCAGGAGATTCTCAGACGGTGCATAAAGCACACGCTTCTGTGCGCGGACACATAGAGATTTACGAAGACGAATTATTATCTGAAGAAGATTATCTCACTTATATCACTGGTCTTCTGTGCGAAAGCCAGTGATATAATTGTTTTAGACAGTCCTTGGTGATTTTAATCGATAGCAAAAACTACGGTGACATTGATATTATAATTTAATTCACCACCTGCAAAATTCGTATCTGCGTAGCTTGCATCTGCTACTCTGCTCATGAGACGCGGTGTTGAACGATAGGATTCATCTTCAGTGATTTCAAGAATTTTTCCTAGTTTTAAATTGGCTGCTTCCGCTATTGTTTTTGCTTTTTCAATAGCTTCAGAAATAGCTTTTTTCCGTGCTTCTTGATAAAATGGCTTAGTATCTGCATTGGTAAAAATAATACCATTCACGGAGTTAACACCCAGTGCCATCGCTTGATCAAATATTTTACCAGCATTGGAAAGATCACGAATGCGTACAGTTAAAGAATTTGAAACACGGTAAAGCTTTTCATCGTTCTTTTTGTCTTGTTGTTTATCAGGGTTCGACTGATAAATGGACAAGCCTGATGTTTGAAAATCATTCGCTTGGATTCCATTGTCCTTAAAAGCCTTTATAATATCATTGATTGATTGATTATTGGAAGCTAATGCTTTTTGAGCGGTTTTGTCATGGGTAACAACGGCTAGATTAATAATTGCCATATCCGGTGTCGCTTGACTTTCTCCGATCGCGGTTACTGTAATCGTTGCATTTTTCATTTTATTTTCTTCAGCATGGGCTGTCACTGAAGCGGTTAAGAGTGTGAATGCTATCATAGTAGCTATCTTAATCAGATAACTCTTTAGTGGCTGAATTTTCTTCTCTATCATATCTAGTCCTTTATATTTATTAATTTACTATTTTCTCACTTTTGAGAGTTCTTGTAAAGAAATTAGGGCGCTTTTAAAAAAACCAATAGAGGTTTACGACGATGAATTATTATCTGAGGAAGTTTATCCCATCATATCATGGATCTTTTGTGCGGAGGTCAATGATATGATTATTTTATACAATAATTGATGGTATTGCATGATTTAGTCTATAGAAAATGTGACGGTAACAGCGACAGAATAACCTCGCTGACCTTCTGAAAGAGTTGTCTCTTTATAGGTTCCATCTAGTGCTTGATATGTAAGGTTGGGCATTGGGTGAAAATTATCTTCAACGATTTTAATAATTTTTCCTAATTTTACATTTGCTGCTTGCGCTATGGTTTCAGCTTTTTTAATGGCTTCAACGATAGCTTTTTTACGCGATTCTTTATAGAATGGATTTGGATCGGCATTGGTAAAGTTAATACCATCGATTTTGTTAACGCCCAGAGCTATTATTTGATCAAGTATTTTACCAGTGTTGGCAAGGTCACGAATATGTACTGTTAAAAAATTTGTAACACGATAAAGTTGTTCATTCTTCTTTTCTTCTTGATGATTATCTGGGGTAAATGGATGAAGCGATAATCCTGATATCTGTAAATCATTTGCATGAATGTTATTATTCTTAAGAGTGTTTACAATATCATTCATAGATTTATTATTAGCGTTTAAAGCTTTTTGGGCGGTTTTTTTCTCTGTAACAACGGCAAGATCGATAGTCACCATATCTGGTGCTGTGAAACTCTCGCCAGTTGCAACAACTTCAATTGTAGCGTTTTTCATTTTGCTTTGTTCAGCGTGTATGGGGAATGAAGTGGCGAGCAGTGCGAATGCCATTATAGCTATTTTAACTTTACAATACTTCAATGGCTTGAAAATTATTTTTATCATATCTATTCCTTTAGAGATATCCGTTTATTATTTTTTCATTTTTGAGAATTCTTGTAAAAAAATTTAGGGTACTAGAAAAAAAAACAATAGAAAAGCGAAAAAGATGGGTTATAACCTAGGTCAGCTCTTGTATCATAGAGCATTTTAGTTTAAAGAAAGACCACCTATGTAGGGCCTGTAGCTCAATTGGTTAGAGCCAGCGGCTCATAACCGCTTGGTTGGGGGTTCGAGTCCCTCCGGGCCCACCAATAGGGAATTATCCAAGAGGAAAATGAATAACTTAGTAAAGTTTTCAAGATTCTATTTCCTTCGTTTTTTTGATTTATCTCTTCGCTTTTTCTAAATTTTTTTGTTGAAGTCTTTTTCTATCATTCATTTTAATATATACAGTGATGATATATTGTTCAGTCTCGTCAAAGAAATGTTTTCATTTGTAATATTGGAACATCTGGATTAATTCGATCTGTATTGCTGCTTACATTCTTAATTCATATGCTGTTTTTTTATTTTTTCTGTGTGATGTTTTTCATAAAGCAGGAGGTTAATGCTTTATGAGATGAGTTTATTTATGCTTGTTTTACAAATGGATTGATCCCTATAAAATCAACGCTAAACGTTATGCTTGTTCATAACCAATGTCCCGAAAAACAGTGAGTATAAATCCGCCTTCTTTGAATGATCTTTGCCTTTTTGATATTTTTTCCAAGAAAAAAGTTTTTTCTGATTTTTGAAAGGTATTGTTTATAGGGACGGTGGAGTTTTTTTAAGAATTTGATCAATCGTTGTTTTTTTGGATCTTATTCTTATAAGGACTTGGCAGTATTTCAGTAAACCTTTTCTTTTTGTATTACGAAAATTTTCTCGTATTGATTGTGAAAAGAGTTTTCTCTTTTCTGCAAAATGATTGGCAGGGCAATGATTTTTGTTGAAAGAAGTACATTTCTTGTTCAAATATCGTATTTTTTTTATGTATGTGAGAGAATTTCTTCCTTGTTGTAAATCTATATACAATTTACATCCTTACGTACGGAGATCATAGGTGGTGGTTCATTTTATTTTTTTACGTCGCCATTTTTATTCATGATAGAGAATCAGTATTCAAAGAGTATTTTTAGAGGGGAGGTTGCCTTGTAAATGCGCTACAGGGTTTTAAGGGAGGCAGCTTTTATAAGGACTTCTTCCTATAACATTGTTGTATTCTTGCTTTGCAATATTGTTTAAAAAACTTAAATGGTGCTGTGTAGAATAAAATTGTGATATATTTTTCTTTTAAAATAAGCCTTTTCATGTTCTCTTATAAAGAGTTCAGGAGTATCTTCAGGGATATTTTCACATTAATTTGTTATTGGTTCGAATCACAAGATTTGCGTAACATTATCCGCGTTGTTGATAGATCATACCAATTTTCATAAGAAGGTTTGGATCGAGCGATGCTTTCTTTTTCACCATGGTACATAACTCATAGAATTTTATCTGATTTTATAAAATAAGTTTGTACACAATTGCTTCCATACTGCCTATTGCAAATATTTTTTTCTAAGGTATGAGATATGTTTAAACGCTTTAGCGTTATATAGTTTGACAATACGGAGTGTGACTATGAAGAATGATGAAAAATTTGAGGCGGCTTTATCGGATATTATTGTGAAATGGGAGTCTTTGTCGACATCTCAAAAGCAAGCGATATTGGATAGAGTGGAAAATTCTACAACTGCTTCTCATTCAACAGGACATTTAAAGCTTCAATCTTCTTTTTATTTCCAGACGAAATCAAAGCTATAAGTTTTAAGTCTTCATCGGAGATGTTGAAGCCAGTTATGACATATATGGCGCTAGCATTTCCGAGAGTGTTTAGAATAGCCATAAGTTTATCAACAGAAGGTCTCTTTCCTCCTTTTATCATTTGTTGGACATAGTTTTGTCCACAGCCTGCTGCTCTGCTTATTTCGATCATCGTCCGTCCGTCACTTTTTATCAATTCAATTAAGCGTTGGAACCAATCTTTTTCAGTCTTTGTCATTTTTAGACCTTTACACATTTACGCTATAGCGTTAATATTGCGTCGCGAATCCAGAATATATGATACAAGGAGCGTGAAAATATCCATGCATAGCTCTTCGCTAATGAAGCATATAGAGTTGTTTTTAACTAATAACAAAATGTCCCCATACACTTTTAGATTCGAATCAATAAAAATGGTTCTTTAGTTCCACGGTTGTAAAGAAATCAGCGCGTATACCAGAAACGGTGATACGCACGCGTGTGTTCATAAGATTTCACTGTGATAGTATACGTAGCAGCATTATAAATCAAGATATACCCCAACATCAGCATTTGTAAAAATTCTGCATTAAGTTGGTATGTGAGCATATAACGAAGTTTTACAGCCTTAAGAGACAAGATCGTGGTTGTAGAAAAAAACATAAATTCATAGGTTTAAAATGTCCATTTCTCTTTTATTGTAATAAATTAGGTCACTATCAGATAGTCTGTCGTATGTGTATGTTAAAAAAACTTTGGAAATATCAAAAAAAGTGATTTTGGTATTTTTATAGAACACAAAAATAATTTCGGGCACGAAGGTGGTTTTTTGGTGGAATGGGATACACGCGCCAATGCTCCTATAAAGATGGGTGTGCTTTTGATGATACGATAGTTTATAATAAAGTCTGTGTTTACGGTGACATTTTTGTTTATGACAATAGGCTAATATATAGTCGTCTAGGGGGGAAGAATTTACATGTTTACGAGAGGGGAAAACTTTATTGTCATTTGAATATGAGTGGAGAGGCATATGTTTATACTAATGTAGTCGTTTTAGGTCAATTTTGAAGGCTCAATATATTGAAGTTTGTAGGGATACTTATGAATATAGAAAGGCTCATGTTTATAATAATGCTTTGGTTTGTGGTGATGTAAAAATTTGTGGGAAGGTAAAATTTTACAGAAAATCTGTGTTTTGTGGCACTGAAGATTTTTTGTAATAATGAAAAAACTTCCACCGCCCATATTCCACATGGCGTAAAAGAGGAAGACAAGAACGTTTTGGCGAAGGCGTATATTGATTTTATCACGTTGTTCGTTTTGTTGGAAGTTCCTTATTTTTTATATTTTGGATCAATAAATATGTCGCAGATAATTGGTGTGAGCGTGTGTATTTCGCCGCTTTCAGAGTATTTTTTGCGTCATTTATCAATGTTTAATGGAGAAAATAAGAATGTCGATGGCGATTATTTGCACTTGGAATATGTAGTTTATTGCCTTCTTTTTTGATGAAAGATGAATCAAAACAAATTTCTTAAGATGATTACTTGAGCGGCAATGAGAGGAGATCAAAATGAGTGTAAACGAAATTTTATTGGGAGCAATAATTGTTGTTTTGTTGTTCAGTGGGGTTATATTTCGGTTTTCTTTATATTATTGCAGTCAAATTAAAGCTCTAAAAGAGGAATCCAGAAGGATAAAGCATGAGTTTTTAAGGGATTCTATGAAGATGACTGAAGAACGAGATAGAGCTATTAGAGAGCAAAATATGGTGATTAAAAGACGCGATCAAGCAATTGAAAAACTAAAAAAACAAATTAGGCAATATCAAGAAAACGAAAAAAAATATCAAAAAGTGCTTAAATCTGAAAATGATAAAGAGTGATTATCTTCATATTTTGTACCGAACTTATGCATTAAAGGATTTGGAGATGGAGTAGAAAGATTGGGAATAATGAGAGAGAGATAGACTTTCATGAAGCACATTATGGTGTTCGTGGAGAGATTGTCTTGGAAGAGAATATTTAAGTTTACTCTGATCTATAATTTATAAAATCGTTAGAGTTGATAGAAAAGTAATCGTTGGCGATAAAATAAAAGTTTATGATGATACCTTATTTTATAGCTATGCTAGAGTATTAAAAAGGGGATCTAGACGATTCAGAAATTGTTATGGTGATTTATATGTTATCGTAAAAAACAATTTTGTGCGTTCCTTTTAGGTTTTAGCTATAATGGTGTGATAGTTTCAAGGAATAAGCATAAAAAATTACATGGGAATAGAAAGAAAGAGATATTTGTTTTTTATGAAGACGAAGGAAATAAGTCTGTCATGATGATCCAATACAGAATAGGAAGATGAACGTAAAAAATATTGATCTCTGGAAAAGCAATCACATTCCTAATTTGTGGTTTATTTTCTCGTCATAAGCGTTTTGTTGATGAAAATACACAAGGCTTGAGAGATTTGCTGCGCGAAAATTTAACTGTTCCTTACACCTGTTAAAAATAACACAAAAAAATTTCTTCCATTGAGAAAAAATCAGTTACCTTTTATTCATTATAAAAACGTAACAAAAATCATTATACAAACTAAACTCTTATCTTAATGGTAAAGAACGTTAAGATTGCAGTTCTTTAATAAGAGCTTTATGGGTAATTTCTTTGATTTGCTCAATATT
The DNA here is from genome assembly GCF_903679515.1 of Bartonella gabonensis. Lineage (GTDB taxonomy): Bacteria > Pseudomonadota > Alphaproteobacteria > Rhizobiales > Rhizobiaceae > Bartonella > Bartonella gabonensis. Next base: position 11,307 of record NZ_CAHOYM010000024.1, on the reverse strand, counting down.
CATTAAGATATCTTGTTTTGTTGGATATCCTTTACTAGAGAAAGCAATTTTTTGTGCATCTCCTGAGATTAAACGCCAGTACCACTGATTGTGAACTCCTTGAAACACCTCAAAATACATGTTTCTCACCTCATAAAATAGCTGACAATTTTCAGGATAAATACTCAACTAACCCATTTACGAATACTAATGTATGTCTCTATAGGAAGTCGTCAATATATTCCCCTTAAATTTTCTGACCTTAAAAAAATTTCTATGAGAGCTATTATTCTTTTAACAAGAAAAAATTTCTTGTCAATAACATGTGTATGAGAATTTTATACTATAAAATTATTTTTTTTAATTTAATGACACTATATGTCTATTTATAATAAAAATATTTTTCTTTATGCAGAAGTAAATTTTATAGAGGGCACAAACTTCCACCAGTATGGACAAAGGAAAAATGTTTTTCTCCATACTGGTAGCGCTTAATTATTTCTTATTTTTTAAATAGACATTTATTGATTAGCTATAACTTCTTTTTTGGATACGCTTCGAATGAGTAAATCAATGAATAAGCTAAGGGTATAAGAATTAGCCATTTTGGCTTTCATATCGATCAGAGAGGTTGCAGTTTTAGGGTTAAGACCATTTGATAACCCTTGTCTTGATAAATATTGTTGCAATTTTTCATAAGAGCTGTCGATTTTTTCTTGATTTAGTTTTTCATTACGATCACACTTGGCAAGTGTTTCTTCTAGTCCCTCAATTTTTTTTATAAAATAATTCCAGTCAAAATCCCCTTTTGTATATTCGGCGTCAAACATTTTTCCTTGTCCGGTTAAAAGCCAATTAATGTTGACTCCATATAACGTGCGGTATGTTTGTAAGACACTAAGATTGGGTTCTCTTTCTCCACGCTCGTAAAAAGCGATAGAATTTTTTGTCATGCTAAAACTTTTAGCTAAGGTTTCACGTGATGGATCGCCTAAAGCAAGACGTACATAACGTAAACGCTTTCCAAATATGGTTTTTGATTCAGTTTCAGGACGTGCCACGAATTATCTCCCTCAGTAAATCATCATGGTATAAATCATTAAATAATAAAAGCACACTATGTATTAATAATCTATGACATAATGTCAATATTTATCGTTTTAATTTTTCTTATTAATCGGTAAAAAATAATCTCTCAACTCTATTGTATTGACGGTTAATATTCATTTTACAACAAAATTCTCTATTTGCTGCATTTATCTCTTGCTTTTTTTGAGAAAATTTTCATGTAACTTTACCATATATACTCTATACACCTCTGCATTAAGAGATGCAACTTTAAAGAAATACAAGCTTTTGATTTACACTATGTGTGTGCTGTAGGTGAATTAGAAAATAAAGTTTGAGGAATGATCATGACCCTATTACGCTATTTTGGGTTTGCTTTTTTTTTCACGATTATTGGTGTCTTTTTAGGAGGGGCTATTGGTTGGTTTGAAACGGGAAGCATTACTGGTTTTCTTAAATATTTTTTTATTTGCTGTGTTTTAGGGGTTTTGGAAGTTTCTTTATCTTTTGATAATTCTATTATCAATGCACGTGTTCTTGGTAGAATGAATCCGTTATGGCGTCGTCGTTTTCTTATATGGGGTATTTTGATTGCTGTATTTGGGATGCGGATTGTTTTTCCGTTGTTGTTGGTTGTCGTTGCTGTTGGGATTAATCCAATTGCGGCAGTTAAATTAGCAATAGGGGAACCACAGCGATATGCCGAAGTCTTAACCGATGCGCATATGGGAATTGCCGCTTTTGGAGGAACTTTCCTTATGATGGTTGGCTTAAAATATTTTTTTGATTCTGAAAAAAAGGTGCATTGGCTTAATGTTATAGAGAGACCTGCTCAAAAATTGGGAGCGCTTGTTGGGATTGATATTGCAATTGTTTTGATTTTGATCTTATTCGTGTCAGGGCAGATTGTTGCGGAAGATAAAGTCACTTTTTTATTAGCAGCCCTTTATGGGCTTTTAACGTTTATAGCTGTTGAAGCTGTTGGTCATCTCTTGGATGCTCCTCAGAAGACTTTGACGACAGTAACACAAGGGGGATTAGGGGCGTTCCTTTATTTAGAAGTTCTTGATGCGAGTTTTTCTTTCGATGGTGTGGTTGGTGCTTTTGCCTTTTCACACAACCTTTTTATTATCGCAATTGGTCTTGGTATTGGTGCATTTTACGTTCGTTCTATGACAATTATGTTAGTCGAATCAGGGACATTGTTGCATTATCGTTATTTGGAGCATGGTGCTTTTTATGCAATTTTAGTTCTTGCCGTGATTATGTATCTGCAAACGATTATATCGGTTCCTGAAGTCTTAACAGGACTGGTGGGAGTCTGTATTATTGGAATGGCATTGTATTCTTCAATTCGTTTTAAGCGTCGTCAATTGGATAAACATGTTGCGTCTTAAGTAATGGAAACTTCATGCTTTTGTTTATCCTATATCCTTAATAGAATAGGTCTTTTACGAAAAACAAAAAGCTCTTGTCTTTACTTATGTGCGTCTTTGTTTTAAAGTTAAATCCATGGCATAATTCTCTCCATGAAGGGAGCAATATAAAATCTCTTGGATAGATTGGACTTAAATAATAAGGTGCAAACAGGCGCTACACTTTTTATCAGCTTTCAGTACGACGACAGCTCCTGTATTTAATTCTTCATAAGAAGCATTTTTTCTGCTTTCTTGAAAGATTTTTATTTCCATATTTACTCTATTCTGGTCTCTCATTTAAATAGGAAAATAAATAATTTGTTTCTTATAAATCAGTATCTTATAATAGATTGCTAGAAAACTATATTTTAGGAGACCATTAACAGTTCGATACCAGCCTCATTCATCGTTTTAAGCATCGTGTTCAGGGATTCGTTTACATCAATACCAGCGCAGGCATTTAATGAAACACTGACGTTAAAACCACATTGTATGGCGTGAAGAGCAGAAAATCCAACACAAAAGTCTGTTGCTAAGCCGCACATAAAGAGCTTGGTAAAACCAAGTTCTTTGAGATAAACTTGTAAACCTGTTGGTGTTTTTTGATCATTTTCAAGAAAAGCAGAATAGCTATCCATTTTTTGATTATAGCCTTTTCTAAGGATAAGTTGAGCCTTTTCCACTCTGAGAGATGGATGAAATTCTGCGCCTTGTGTTCCTTGTATGCAATGATCAGGCCAAAGTATTTGCGGACCATAGTCAAGATTAATGGTGTCATAGGGTTTTTTTTCAGGATAGTAGGAAGCAAAGCTACAATGGTTTTTGGGGTGCCAGTCTTGAGTTAAGATAACGTGGTCAAAATGATGAATGAGATTATTGACGGCGGGTAAAATAGCATCACCTTGTGGTACTGCGAGTGCTCCATCGGGTAAGAAGTCATTTTGAACATCAATGACGATTAAGGCTTTTTTTTCCATAAATATATTCCTATAGGAGATGAGTTTTTATCGTATTTTTTAAAAGCTATATTTCGTCTTGAAGTTTTGAAATGATTTGCTGAATATTGAGCTTATTTTTACAATTATCAAGGCAAAAGAGGGGGATAGATAAGTTTTTACAATTCATTCTATAGTTTTTTACGAAGTGTAACCACGTACCAATGGGAAGTGCACTGCTGTTATTTGTTGCGACATGTTGACGCAAAGCTTTCATGATCATTGGGCTTGGGACGTCAGATCCCATAAGGCGTTGGTCGTTTTGTAAACGTAATTTAAGCCACATCAAGGCAAGCGGTGAAGTCCATTGTTTTCCGTAACAAAAAATCGATGAAAAAAGGGAGGGATTTTTTACTGCGTAATATAAAGCCCATAAAGCAAAAAAAGAAGGCGCATAGAGAATTACTTTTCTTTTTGGTTCTATATTACATTGATAGGTTGGTTTAATACGATAAAAATATAATGTTATATCTGGTATGGAAAAAAGGGGTAATGTTTGATAACACGTTTCAGGTACAGCTAAAAAGATTTGCTTTTTGCTTTTTGAGGGGATGTTTTTTTGCATTTAGAACCATACTAGGGCTTGTGAGATGAGAAAAAATGTACCAATATTAAAGCGAAAAGCTTTTGAGATGATGTAAGCTCTATTTACTGTACAGTTTCAAAAAGCGAAAGCAGTTTTTTCAAAATCCTAATCTTTAATATCGCACAATATAAAAGAGAAGTTTATGGCACGTCAATTTATCTACCATATGGCTGGGCTCAACAAGTCTTACGGCACTAAAAAAATTTTAGAAAATATTCATTTGTCTTTTTATCCAGATGCGAAGATTGGTATTTTAGGACCAAATGGTGCAGGTAAATCGACTATTTTACGCATTATGGCTGGGCTAGATAAAGAATATACTGGAGAAGCATGGCTTTCTGAAGGAGCGCGTTGTGGCTATTTACCACAAGAACCTGTGCTTGATGCAAGCAAAGATGTGCGTGGCAATGTGATGGAAGGTGTTGCAGATAAACAGGCCATTCTTGAGCGTTATAACGAATTGATGATGAATTATAGCGAGGAAACGGCTGATGAAAGTGCACAGCTTCAGGATATTATTGACAGTCAGAATCTTTGGGATTTAGAAAGTCAAGTGGAAATGGCGATGGCTGCTCTTGGTTGTCCGCCAGCTGAAGCAGATGTGACAAAACTTTCAGGGGGTGAAAAGCGGCGTGTTGCGCTTTGTAAATTGCTTTTGTCAAAACCTGATTTGTTGCTTTTAGATGAACCGACAAACCATTTAGATGCTGAAACGACAGCTTGGCTTGAAAGGCATCTGCGTGAATATCCTGGCGCTGTACTTTTGATAACCCATGATCGTTATTTTCTCGACAATGTTACGGGATGGATTTTAGAATTAGATCGCGGTAAAGGTATCCCTTATGAGGGGAACTATTCTGCTTATTTGGGGGCTAAAGCTAAGCGTTTGGCTCAAGAAGGTCGTGAAGAGGCTGCGCGTCAACGTGCTTTATCGCGTGAGCAAGAATGGATTGCTTCTAGTCCAAAAGGCCGTCAAGCAAAATCAAAAGCGCGGATTAAAGCTTATGATGAGTTGGTTCAGGCGGCACGTGAGCGCCGTCCTGGAGAGGCGCAAATCATTATTCCTATTGGAGAAAGATTAGGACAGGTTATTATTGAAGTTGATCATCTCTCTAAAGCTTATGGCGAACGTGTGTTGATTGATTCTCTCTCTTTTAAACTTCCTGCTGGGGGCATTGTCGGCGTTATTGGGGCTAATGGTATGGGAAAGTCGACTTTGTTTAAAATGTTGACGGGACAAGAACAACCCGATTCAGGTCAAATACGGATCGGTGAAACAGTTCACATGAGTTATGTTGATCAGAGCCGCGATTCTTTAGCAGGGGATAAAACTGTTTGGGAAGAGATTTCTGGTGGAAATGATATTATTAAGTTAGGCAAATATGAGATGAATAGTCGTGCTTATTGCGGGGCTTTTAATTTCAAGGGGACCGATCAGCAGCAGAAGGTGGCAAATTTATCAGGCGGGCAGCGCAATCGCGTCCACTTGGCAAAACTTCTAAAAGCGGGCGGAAATGTGCTTCTTCTTGATGAACCGACAAATGACCTTGATACTGAAACCTTAGGTGTATTGGAAGATGCATTAGAAAATTTCGCTGGTTGTGCAGTGATTATATCGCATGATCGTATGTTTCTTGATCGATTGGCAACACATATTTTAGCCTTTGAAGGTGATGGCCATGTGGAATGGTTTGAAGGTAATTTTGCTGAATATGAGGCTGATAAAGTTCGCCGTCGTGGGGCCGTCCCCCTTAACCCAAAGCATGCAAATTATAAGCCTCTTACACGCTAGAATTTTTTATCTTATTGGAACTTTATTGGGGAAATAGTGTGTTTTTGTGTTTATGATATTCATTAATAAAGTCGTATGTATTCCGTGGAAGTTTTTATTCATTGGAAATAGAGAGAGTCTTTATGAGATGATGACGTAAATAAAGCCATTCTGCTCGTGATATATCGCTGTTCTTGCTTGTAAAATTACTATGAAGAGGGAGATCTTTTTATGGAAAGTGCTGTTCTCCAGATGCCATGGTCGTTGAGCATGAGCGTCTTTACTTAAAAAGCAACAAGCTAAACCATTCTATTATTTATTCTCTCTTCATGTTGGGTAATTTTTGTTTTGAGATCGTTATAAGAGACATTTCGTTCATCTTTCATGAATAGGTTTGAAATAAGAAAAAATTACGATACTTTAGCCTTTTATTTAAGTTAAAATGATGAATAATCGTTATAAATAAATGTGTTATAATTATTTATGAGCAAGGGGATAAGATCTGTTCATCTTTTACAGTAGTCTATTTTTTTCATAGTATGATAAAATTGCGGGAACGAAATAGATCAGAGTATGCACATTATGCTTGACTTTTTTTCCTATAAACAAATCTTTATAGGAAGGTTTAAGGAATAATTATGAAAAAAAGTGCAAGTTTAGATGCAATGATTATACTGCTGAAAGCGGTCGCAGAAGTGAGCCATTTACGTGTTCTCAGACTTTTGCATCATGAAGATTTAACAATCCAAGATTTTATTTTTATTCTCGATCAGTCGCAAGCGTGTATATCACGACATTTACATTTATTGTACGAAGCACGATTGATTGAGCGTTATCAGAAGGGAGGTTATCTTTATTTTAAGCTTTGTCCTGATTTTTGGGGTAAAGACATTGTGATGAGCATGCTTTCGGCTTTGCCAAAGCATGATATGTTGTTAGCGCACGATTTAGAGCGTTTGAAGGGTATAAAAAAGCAGCGTCAAAAAACGAGGAAGAAGCATTTCTTACAAAATATGTCGCAATGGGATGTTTTACGATCTTCTTATAGGGCAGATCGTGATGTGGAAAATGCTTTACTTAAAATTGTGGGCGATAAGCCATTTCAAACGATGCTGAATATTGGAATGGGTGGAGATTCTGTCTTAAAATTGTTTTCTGATCTTTATACGCATGCGGTTGAAGTCGTGCTTGATCGTGATGTTTTGCACTTGCCTGTTGGAGATACAACTTTTGATTTAGTCATTCTTCATAGGGTTTTACATTTTCTTGAAAACCCTGAAATGGTTTTTCATAAGATATCAGGCGTTTTGCGTCCTCATGGGCGTTTATTGATTGTGGATTTTTGTTATCATAAAGTTGAAGCTTCACATTCTGATCAAGCGCATATGAATCTTGGATTTTCGGCTTTACAAATAGAACAATGGCTTAAAAATGTGGGTTTTGTTTTAGAACAAACGATTTGTCTTACTCCTATACAAAATAAAAACAGTGAGGCGTGTATGGTGATACTTTGGCTTGCTCGTGATCCACGTTTATTGGTTGATGATATCAAAGATAAACAAATAGATTTTGCATAAATCGCGTTTGTTAATGTGCTTTGTTCTCTAATTTTTCTCAAGGAATAGCGCAGAGATAAAACTTTATTCAATCATTGGAAAGTTATTGTTTTTTTATATGCGGGTATTGGTGTTTCATAGGGGCGCAGAGGCTGTGTAAGGAACTTTTATAGATTAAAGCTCTGAGGATTTTCATTTAATGTGTCTTGATATCATATTGTTAATTAATCAATAAATTGATTTTAAAAGATCATTTATCTTTTACAATTCCAATGTTTTTCTATTATAATTGAAAAGGAAAGTAGACCTTTCATGCATTTTCTCAATATAAAGAGCGGCTGCAATATAATGGGATGGTGGTCTGTACCTTCATAAATGGCAAAGATAGTGGTCCCCAATCTAAGTTATCTCTTTAAGAGAACCAAGAGGTGAGGTGAAACAGAATTTTAAAACAAGGGCATGGATGAGAAATGCCTTAGAGTCTTTTGTAGGGAAAACATTAAAGAATGAGAAAAGCAAAAACCCGGGGCAATGCGCTAAAAGATATGAATGTTTTTAAAAGCCGAAAAGCATATTAACGGGTGATGTGATGGTAAAGATAGAAACTGGTTTCTACTCTTTACTTATTCTTTCAAAATTAAGTGCTTTTCTAGCTTGAGGATTACTCAAACAGATATATGCAATATTTTTTCCTCGTTTTGCCTATTGAAGCTGGAACGGCTCACAACGCTTTCATTCGCTTTAATCTTTGTCTCAAACATACTATTATATTCGGAATATATGTTGATTTACAAGCTATAGAAAAATAAAACTTATCGTAGATAATATCGTATAATTACTCATAAATTGGTTATGGATTAGAGAGATATAGCGAGTTTTATAAAATATTTTGTGAAATAACAATTATAATGCATCTGGCTTTTCTTTTATCCTTTTATCATAAAAAGTCTTGAGGGTTATTCAATAAGCCTATTTTTTTGCCAAAAGTGAATTTCTTTTTTTGCTTATGTGCGCATCTTATGGTGTAGCTCGTGGATGATGTAGCGTAAAATTCATAGGGCAGCATTGTTTTTCATTTAAATAAAAGTTGTAAGCTGGCATGATCATCTATTTCCGATTTTCAATATTGTGTCGTTTTTATCTATATGCTAATCTTATTTATGATATGCGATAGGTATGGCTTTGATTGATGCAATATCAGAAGATTTAAAATAGGGGATGCTTATAAGATTGGGGCGGGTGTTTAATATAAAAATGACCAATAATCATTAGAATCAATATCTTAATATGTCAAAAGAGCATGGCAATTTTTGAACGCAAAAATTGTTTTATTTATCATTTTGCAGACAGTTTAAGGGGAAATAAGGGGTAAAGATTAAAAGAAATATCTGCTTCATCATTTCCGTTATGATAGCATAGGGCGATTTGTTGGCTATTGTAAGATAGTTTATCTTTATTGAGAATGATTATCGGGTATGATTCGAAATAAATACCTTCAGAGTTTTCGTTTTTTCGTGAGCTGTTTGAATTCTTTATTGATGTTAGCAGTCAAGAGATTTGACAATATTTTTAAAGGATCATTTTCAGAAGCTTTCATGAAGATAGATAAGATTTTTCCCATATAATTTATTGTTTTTATTTAAATAATTCATCTGTCCTTTTGAACAGATGTTTCGGCTATTATTGTACAAGGTTTAAAGGCGACGTTTTTCTTTTGTGGTGATCGCCGTTAGACAAGTGATTCTGCTGAATCTATTTTTTATAGGGTGAATATAACGCAGATGATTTGTTTTCTTAATTATGAGCACCAAAGTTGTGAAAGAAATTATTATAAAAATTATGATGGTTATAGATTCTGATTGATGCCTGTTGAAATAAAATTGCTTCAAATTGGGTCATTTTGAATTTTTTTGCCTAAATTTCACCATTTTTAAACAGTTTATAATTCTTTTGTGTTTTTTTGCGCAGAATATGATAAGAATTTCTTGTTGTTTAAAGCATTTTATTTCATAGCAAGAATATTGCATTGGCTATCTTAGTGGTTGATGCAAAAAGACGATCGGGGAACCTCCTCCCCCCCCCCCCGCGTGGATCCCCTAGATTGTCTGGCCTGACTGAGGGTTTCCTCAGTCAGGTTTTTTTGTAAATTGTTTTTAGGGCCTGAAAAGGTGTTCTTAGGGCCTAAAAGGCGTAAGCTATATTTATTGTAAGCATGTAGTGCTAGGGGGATAAGAGTGCATTGAGTGGTTAGTGTTATCGTGTTCATTTTCAATGATGAGAGTTTTTCTTTATTGAGAAATCGTTGGATGTTATAAAGAAAATCTGTGTTTGATTCTGTAATCTTTAGGTAAGAGATAATGGGATTTTTCTCCAGTCGTATTGCTTTTATTTTATTTGTATTTCTTATTTTTGCCGTTGGCATTTTTGCGCCTCACAGTGTTACTGTTCAGAAGTTTTTTTCCGGCTATCTTTCTTCTTCTTCTTCTCAGCAGGTTGAGGTAACAGAGGAGTTGTTGCTAGAGAGATGGGCGATGGCTTTTCCAGATATTATTGTGCATCTTTCTAAGATGAGTCCTGAGCAGCAAGAGTTATTTATTGAGCAAGTGCGTCGTGATGCGGTTTTATTTGCTTCTGAAAGTGGTCAGAGCCGTGAAAAGGCTCACAAGTTTGGTGAAACTGTTGCTACGGCTCTCTTAAAAGCGATATCTCGTCCTTCTATTGCGAATGCTTATTTTTAACTATTTTAAAAGTCGCGCTTTTAGATTTCATTTTAAGAGGCAGAGCTTTTCGTGAAATTTTGAAAAGCGCGAGGAAAATAAGCAATTCGTAAGATAATGAGCAAAATTTATCTTACCAAAAAGGTAATCAATCAGAACATAAAAATGAGGGTTGCGATTATTGCAAGAGTGGTCACAAGTTCATTGAGATTACGTCAGGTTAATTGCATTATCAATGGCTAGGATGACAAAAGGAATAAAAAAACAGCTCAATCAAGATAGTATTTTCATAAAGAGTGAGAATAATCTGAGAGTACTCATTTGTATAGAAAAGCAAGGGCATGAATTGCTGTAAAAAAATACGTTAAGCGCATTTTATATGTCCGTTATTTTTTGTTTGATAGGGAGGATAGAAAGTTCTTAAAAGGCTTGAGCTTTTTTCTCTTTCGGATTTTAGCATGTTGATACACTTGTATGATTTCTCAAGGTAAGGTGCAAGGCTGATACGATGATGATCTGGGATAAAGCAAAAAATATTTAGATGAGGATGAGAGGTCCATTTTCCTTCAAAAAGCTTTGAAGATATTGCATTTTCGCGAATTTAAAAACACAGAAAAAAATAATCGTTAAGCTTTGTTGTAGGAACAAAGAGGGGTATGATTTTTTTCTAAGTTCTTATTTTATATGTGAAGTTAGAATCTCGAGTGTTGTGAAATTCTCTTTTTTACATAACACAAAGCAAGAGGCTCTTGTGGATAAAAGCCCTTTTAGAAGGAAGTGAAAAGCTTCTTTGAGTTATCTAAAATACCAAAGGCTGGCTGTTGCAATATTTTGAATTGGTAAAGAGTATGAGGGGTTTGGTATATTCATGAGCTTTTTATGCACAATGGTGGGATGAGAGATTGGTTTGGCATGCGGCTTTGGTCGATGGTTTATTGGGGATAAAGAGTGTTGCGGGCATTTATTGGCGCATGAGAAACATTGATGATTTTTTTTATTTTTTGTGAAACTTTTGCGATATCGAGAATCTTCGGTAAAGATGGTCCTGTTTCTATTGCTTTATGAAATTGATCTCAATCAAGAATTTAATTATCATCTGTAAAAAATATTATATCTATTTAAATCGCTATTTTTGTACTATAAAAATTGCTTGATATAACATCAATAACATAAATGGATAGAATATATCATTTTATTGAATATGCTATAAGTTTAAC
>NZ_CAHOYM010000023.1 GCF_903679515.1 Bartonella gabonensis | reverse complement strand
TTTTATCAGTTCATAGGATATTTTAGTTTTAAAGGACAAGTTTTGAGAAATCTGCAACTGCCTGTGTAAGCGTGTGAGTATGTTTGAGAAGAGCAAGACGGTTAGCACGAATATCAGGGTTTTTATCGTTCACCAATACCTTGTCAAAAAATAGATCAATCAATTTTCCAAGTGGCGCTAGAATAGCGAGTGCAAATGATAAATTTGTTGCATTGAGGGAAGTAAGAATCTTTTTTTCTACTTCACAGATTTCATGATAAAGCTGCTTTTCTTCTTTCTCAACAAAGAACTCAGGATTAATTTCATTCGCTATTGTTGTGCTTTTTTGAAATTCGTTTTCAAGAATATTGGCAGTACGTTTTACAGAGGCTACAAAGTGCATTCCATCATGGGTATTGATAAAAGTGATAAGAGACTCGACATGACGTGCAACCAATAAAAAATCATCAGAATCTTTATTTAAAACAGCTTCAAGGGCATCGTAGCGAGCCCCTTCTTCTTTTAGATGGATTTTTAAACGATCATGAAAAAAGAATAACAGATCTGATAAAATATACTCTGTTTTTTCTGGAAGAAGATTCTGCAGTTGTGGATTTTCTTTTTGAGGGCCTTCATATTTATTTTTTTGTTGTATGAAATAATTCGTTGCCAACTGAAACAGTGGCATAAGATTGATTTTCCAGTCCTGTGAAAGTACAAGCCTAATAATTCCTAGAGCTGCGCGTCTTAACGCATAGGGATCTTTTGAGCCCGTTGGTTTTTCATTAATGAGCCAGAAGCCAACCAGCATATCAATTTTGTCGGCGAGCATAATGGTTATAGCAAGTGGTTCTTGCGGAAGACGATCTGTTGGGCCTTGAGGTTTATAATGCTCTTCAATAGCAACAGCTACACGAGGATCTTCCCCTTGAAGAAGGGCATATTTTTGCCCCATGACTCCTTGTAGTTCAGGAAATTCTCCGACAATTTCTGTTTGCAAATCAGCTTTTGCAAGGATTGCTGCACGTTTTGCTAAGAGAGGATCTGCTTTTACCAAAGGTGCAATTTTTTGTGCGAGTTTAGCGATGCGTTCTACTCTTGCACCTTGTGTGCCTAATTGGGCATGAAACGTTACATTCAAATGATCAAGTCGAGCCATTCTTTGATCGAGAGGTTTCTTTATATTAAGATCAAATTTTTTTACAGAAGATTCCAATTGTTGAATATCGGGCAAATCACGCTGATCTGTTTGCCAAAAATAGAGTGCATCAGAAAGACGGGCACGGACAACCTTACTATTTCCTTTCGAAATTTCTTTGCTTTCATCATTTGCAAGAATATTAGAAACAAGAATAAAATGATGAGAAAGTTTTACTTTTTCTCCTTGTTTACGGGTGACAAAACATTTTTGATTAGCTCGAATGGTTAAGCGAATAATTTCTGAAGGAATATCAAGGAATGATTTGTCAAAATCTCCCATAAGAATAACAGGCCATTCAACAAGACCAGCAACTTCTTCTAAGAGAGCATTATCTTGAACCAGCTCTAAACCGTTTGCAAAGCAAAGATTTTGGGCATCCGCTAAAATAATATTCTTTCGTCTTTCAGCATCCAGAATGACTTTATGGCTTTCAAGTTGTGCCACATAATCATCAAAGCGGCGCACTTGGAATGACCTTCCGTCACTTAAGAAACGATGACCATAAGTAAGATTGTTACTTTTAAGAGAACCAATTGTAAATGGAATAACATGCGTTTCACCAATTTCTGGTCCGAAGACGCAAAGAATATTTTGTAAAGGTCGAATCCACTTTAGAGTCCCACTTTTTGCGGAATCTTTTCCCCAACGCATAGATTTTGGCCAGGGAAAGTTGCGGATAATATCTGGTAAAATATCGGCAATAATTTCTTCTGCTGCCCTGCCTTTTTTAACAATTTTAGCAATATAAAAATCACCTTTTTTATCATCATGTCCAATCTGTGCTTCAGAAATATCATTGAGCCCTGTTGCACGTAGAAAACCATCAATTGCATGTTGTGGTGATTTTGTACAGGGACCTTTTCGTTCCTCATGGATATCTTTTGAGCGTATAGAAAGCCCGCGTATATCCAATGTTAGTCGACGAGGTGTCCAATATTCACGAGCAGCTTTATAGGTCAATCCAGCATTCACAAGTTGATCTGTAACAGCTTTTTTAAGATCAGCAGCAGCTTTTCGCTGCATACGTGCAGGGATTTCTTCACTGAAAAGTTCAAGAAGAAGATCAGACATTAGGCTTCTCCAGTATATATTTGTCCAGCTTCTGTGAGTAAGAAGGATTCCCCACAACGGCGTGCGAGATCACGAACGCGAAGAATATAATTTTGTCGTTCGGTTACAGAAATAACGCCCCGTGCTTGCAAAAGATTAAAGATATGGCTTGCTTTAATACATTGATCATAGGCAGGAAAAACACAGCGATGGAATACATTTTCTTTATTGGGTTTTCCCGCATCAAGAAGTGCGTTGCATTCGCGTTCGGCATCGATAAAATGCTGGTGGAGCAATTTTGTATCAGCAAATTCGAAGTTATAATATGAATATTCCTGTTCTGCCTGTAGAAAAATATCTCTATAACTTATTTTGTTTTCTTTCTCCAAACCATTAAAGTTAAGATCATAGATATTATCAACCCCTTGGATATACATCGCTAGACGCTCAAGACCATATGTGAGCTCTCCTGAAACGGGGGCGCATTCAATGCCGCAAACTTGTTGAAAATAAGTGAATTGAGAGATTTCCATCCCATCGCACCAACATTCCCATCCTAGCCCCCAAGCGCCAAGGGTTGGGCTTTCCCAGTCATCTTCAACAAAACGAATATCATGCAGTTTTGTATTGAGTCCGATAGCTTGTAGTGACTGTATATAAAGTTCTTGTAGATTGGGCGGCGAGGGTTTGAGAAGTACTTGGAATTGATAATAATGTTGTAAACGATTTGGATTCTTACCATATCGGCCATCTGTTGGACGCCGAGAAGGTTGGACATAAGCAACTTTCCAAGGCCGTGGACCTAGAGAGCGTAGCGTTGTCGCTGGATGAAAAGTTCCAGCTCCAACTTCCATATCATAAGGTTGCAAAATCGCACATCCATAGTGGGCCCAATAATTTTGCAAAGTTAAGATTAGTCCCTGAAAAGAACGTTTGGGGTTAAGATGCTCAGGCAGTTTCACGCTTTATACTCTTTAAATATTGAACGATATAGACAGCGATCAAAGAAATTTTAGTCTCTTTGTTTATTATTTTATGTGGTTTACGGTTAAGCATTGTTTATTGCAAACCAAATTTCAATTTTTCTTGAATTTGTTTAGAATTTTCTGGTTTTCCGTCAATTGCGTGATTCCATTGAAATATTGCTTCACGTTTACGTCCAACTTTCCAATAGGCATCCCCTAAATGATCATTCAGTGTTGGATCCTCAGGTTGTAACCTGACAGCATTTTCCAATATTTGGACTGCTTTTTTGTATTCTTTTAGTTTATAATAAGCCCACCCTAAAGAATCGAGAATATGACTGTTGTGAGCTTGCAAAGCAGAAGCTTTTTGCAGCATATGGAGCGATTCTTCAAGCTTCTCACCTCGTTCTACAAGAGAATAGGCTAAATAATTAAGAACCTGTGGTTGATTTGGAAAAATTTCAAGTGATTTTCGCAAATCAATTTCTGCTTTTGTCCATTGTTTTAGCCGTTCAAAAGCAATACCACGCTGATAAAAAAGTTTCCAATCGTCTTGCTGAAAGTTTTTTATCTGGGCAATCGCATAGTCTAGAGTTTTAGTCGCTTCAATAAATTTGTGATCCTGCATATAAAAAGCAACCAGCGTTATCAAAATGTTACGATCATTGGGAAATTTTTTGTTTAACAATGTGAGTAATTTTATTGCTTCTTTGTAATTGTTATTATTGGCAAGAAGGAATGCAAGATGAAGTTGTCCAACTTTATAGTAAGGAGATTTAGGGGATAAAGCGCGATAAAGTTTAATGGCTTGATGAGGATCGTCCAATTTTGCAGAAATGTGTGCGAGCTGAAACAGTGTTGCGTCATTTTGAGGATATAAGGCGAAAGATAATTGTTTGAAAATACGTGCAATATGCCCTGAGTTTTTGTGGTTGAGAGCTGTTCCAAAATTATATAACACCTCGGCTGCTCCTTGTTGAGGTGTTTTAATCAACCTTTCTAAGAAAGCATTTTTTTCAATTTTTTCTCGAAAATTTTTAAGGATTTCTCGACCTGACAACATTTGTTCGCCATGCTGGATTGTCTGAAGAGCTTGGTTGCGCATATTATGGCGCAATTGGAATGAGGCATAGGCTGTGATAAGACGTTCATAGGTATTAAGAGCAATAAGAGTTCCCTGTTTGTTATTCAGTGCTTTAATAAAATATTTTTTTGCATCCTGTGGTTGTTCTGCAAGGTCGCTCATAAGTGCTAGATGATAAGATATAAAAAGCTCATACCAGACAGGACCTTTGAGCTTCTTAAGTTCAGAAATTGCTTGAGATTTTTGTCCAGATCCAAATGTAATCCAAGCACCGATGAGTTCAGGTATTGGGTTATTGGCTGTTGGAGGTTCTTTTAATTGTAGAAGAAGCTTAGCATTCTTATAGTCTTTTTTGATGAGACTTTCTATTGACAACGTTAAGGAAACAAAAGGAGTTATAACATTTTGCTCTTTGAGTTTTTTGGCTTGTTGCACAGCTTCTTTAAAGTCTCCAACTGAGAGCATAGCTTCAAGGAGCTCTTTTTGTGTTTCAATGTTATCAGGTTGATAAATGAGTGCCTGTTTAAAATAATTGATCGCAAGCTCTGTTTTATTTTCATGATTTGCAACCCTTCCAGCTAAATAAGCACCTGTAAATGAGTTTGTATGAGTCGCCGTGCTTATTTTACTGTAGGTAGGAGATGGCATCAGCATGATACCCAAGATAAAGAGAGTCAAAAGTCGGGATACCGTTGCAGAGCACATGGAGCTAATCCTTTTCAAGATAATCAATCGATTGTGTCGTTTATAAATCATACCTTATTACTTTTGGGAAATACTGCGATTCTTGCAAAGAATCAGTTTACGCGCGCAATGCAAAATTCAACAGTTTCAACAAGAGCATTGTAAGCAAGATTTTCATTCATGGGAATAAGAGCATCAATCGCATGTTTTCCATAGATGCGTGCTTGTTCTATGGTATCTGTGATACTATTATATTTTTCCATTAAGTGTTGCGCATGTGCGAAGGCTTCATTATTGTTATTGCCGTCTTCAAGCGCTTGTTTCCAGAAAGTTTTTTCACTCATATTTCCACGCTCATATGCGAGAATAACAGGCATTGTGATCTTTCCTTCTCTAAAATCATCCCCTATATTTTTTCCTAAGTTTTGAGCACTACCACTATAGTCAAGTGCATCATCAATCAATTGGAACGCTAATCCTAAAGATGTTCCATATTCACGTAATGCAGAACGCTCTTTATTTCCATAACCAGCCACAATGGGGCCGACTTCAGCAGCTGCTGAAAAAAGGGCTGCTGTTTTTGCATTGATGATTTTGAGATAGTCTGAAGGGCTGGTTTTGATATTTTTTGCGGCAGAAAGTTGCATAACTTCTCCTTCAGCAATAATTGCAGCAGCGTTTGCTAGAACAGAGAGCGCTTCTATAGAGCCAACATTGACCATCATTTTAAAAGCTTGTCCTAACAGAAAATCTCCAACAAGGACACTTGCTTGATTTCCCCAAACCATTCGTGCCGTAGGCTTTCCACGTCGCAAATTACTTTCATCAATCACATCATCGTGTAACAAGGTCGCCGTGTGCATAAATTCAACGGCTGTTGCGAGTTTTATATGTCCGTTACTTTGATAACCAAACATATGAGCAGAAGCTAATGTGATCATTGGACGTAATCGCTTTCCCCCTGATGAAATAAGATGGTTAGAAATTTCAGGGATCATCTCAACCTCTGATTTTGCCATAGAGAGAATAAATTGATTGACACGCTCCATATCTTGTTGCGTAAGATCGACAAGAGATCGAAGAGAAATTTGATTATTTCCTATTTGTTCTGGTTTGATAACTGCACTCAATATGTTTACTCCTAGAGTATTGCAATGGACATATATAAATTTTATTTATTCGCTAGCATAAAGGGGGTTTTGTTTTGACTCAAGCTTTTGATGGCATTTTGAAGTGTAAGCTTGGAATGATATTGGCAAGAAATCTTTTTTAGCGCGTGTAATGTTGTTGTTATGAAATGATAAAAAAAATAAAAAGAGCAGCTGAAGGGCAAAAGGATAGTCTATAAAGGTGAACATTAGGCTTTTAAATGGATAAAATTACGAATCAGAGTGGTGAAACAATTGATAGTTTTCATCGTGGGAAATTTTATTTGGTTCAGCCTCATAAACATGGTCATCGTTCTGGAATGGATGCTATGTTATTAGCCAGTTTGGTTCCCACTGATTTAAAGGGCAAGGTTGTTGATTTAGGTGCAGGGGCTGGAGCCGCAGGGTTGGCTGTTGCTTCACGTTGTCCGCAAGTTCATGTGACATTGGTTGAGCGCTCATCTTTTATGGTATCTTATGCACAAAAAACACTTACGCTAAAACAAAATGAAAAACTTGCTGAGCGGGTTTGTTTGTTAAAAGCAGATGTCACCCTCAAGGGGAATGCTCGTATAAAAGAAGGTTTGATAGATAATAGCTTTGATTTTGCCATTATGAATCCACCTTTTAACAATCCTGTGGATCGCAAAACACCTGATGAGCAGAAATCTGATGCACATGTTATGCCTGAAGCGATGTTTGATCATTGGTTTCGAAGTGCAGCAGCCATTGTTAAACCAAGTGGATATTTAGGGCTCATTGCACGCCCGCAATCGCTCAATGACATCTTGTATGCTTTAGAAGGGCGCTTTGGTGGTATCTGTATCATTCCCATTCATGCACGAGCAACAACGGCGGCAATTCGTATTTTATGTTATGCGAAACGAGGTAGTCGAGCGGCTTTATCGATTTTACCGGCGTTGGTTATACATGCAGATGAAGGGTATGCTTTTTCATCGCGGATTGACGCAATCAATAATGGATGTATAAGTTTGTGGGAACTTTTAAAATGATATCTTGTATTTTCCAGTTTATTATTTAAGTTTATATTTAGCTTCTAATTGTTTAAGGATATTTTAATTTTGGGTGAATTGGGATTTCAATTTATATTTTGGAGTTATTTAGGCACTTTTATATTTAGTTATGCTCTGCCTTTTTTACTACCTTGCCTTTTCCCCTAGCTTATAAGAAAGTTTTGTTTTAATGAACATGATCAAAAATCTTATTCCAGCCCGTTTTTTTTCTAGTCAACTTGTGATTCCTGTGGTGCGTCTTCATGGGGCAATTATGGATTCTACGACATCAATAGCACGGACACTTTCATTGGGTAAATGTGCCAATCTTTTAGAGAAAGCTTTTGCGTATAAAAAAGCACCGGCTGTTGCAATTGTTATCAATTCTCCTGGTGGTTCTCCAGTGCAATCACGTTTTATTTTCAAGCGTATCCGTGATTTAGCAGAAGAAAAAAATAAAAAGGTTCTTGTGTTTATTGAAGATATTGCAGCATCTGGTGGTTATATGATTGCTTGTGCGGGGGATGAAATTTTTGCAGATCCTTCTTCAATTGTTGGTTCCATTGGGGTGGTTTCAGCTTCCTTTGGTTTTCCGGAACTTTTGAAGAAAATTGGTGTGGAACGGCGCGTTTACACAGCAGGAAAGAACAAGGTTACACTAGATCCATTTCAGCCTGAAAAAAAAGCGGATATTGAGCATTTGAAATCTCTCCAACTTGAAGTGCATAAAACTTTTATTGATTTGGTTAAAGAACGGCGTGCTACAAAATTATCAGATGATTCGAATCTCTTTACAGGAATGTTTTGGAGTGGAAAAAAAAGCGTTGAACTTGGTCTGATTGACGGGTTGAATGATGTCCGTTCTGTTATTAAGGAGCGCTTTGGTAATGATGTAAAACTTCGCCTTATTGCGCCTCCAAAAAGTCTTTTAGGACTTAAAGCGCCTTCAGGAATAACTGCTCATACGGTTTATACGGCCGTTGATAATGCTCTGATGGTAGCAGAAGAGCGGGCACTTTGGCAGCGTTACGGTTTGTGATGGAAAGGATTATTCAAACGAGAGAGGTTTTTATTTAAAAACAGATGTTAGAAGAAAAAAGGCTTAAAATGATACGAATGAGAACGTGTCGTTTATCTTATATGAGAATTTTTCATAATATTTATTGTTTTTTTAGAAAAGAATTAAGAATATTTCGAACTGTTTATAGGGGTGGTGCTAAAAGTATGAATAAAGGGGGGGAGTTGTAAAAGAACCCTATAAAAGCGAATATTACGTCATATGACATCGGATGTAGCAGTCTCATTCCAAAGACATTCTTATGTGTTTACACCTATTAAGTTGAATTTAGCTCTGCATGTTGTAGGACAACGTGCTGATGGTTATCATTTAATAGAAAGTTTGGTTTATTTTAGTCTTAGCGGTGATTGTCTACATTATGCGCCTTGTGAAAGAGATCAGTTTGTTTTAACGGGACCGTTTGCAAAAGAACTTGTATCTCATTCAGACAATTTGGTTATTCACGCACGGGAATTTATGCATAAGACTTTTCCTGAAAGTGCTCAACCTGCTTTTTTTCGACTTGTAAAAACACTCCCTATTGCTTCAGGAATTGGTGGTGGCTCCGGTGATGCTGCAGGGGTTGTCAGCATATTGCGTCAAAAATGGAATCTGGATTGCCCTTGTGAAAAATTAGCAAAAATGAGTTTGGTCCTTGGTGCTGATATTCCCATGTGTCTTTTTGCATTAGAATATCAGCAGCCTCTTTTAGTGAAAGGGATTGGCCAAGAGATTATACGACTAAAAGAAGCTTGTTCTCTTGCGATAGTATTGGTTAATCATGGACAAGAGATTTCAACACAAACTGTTTTTAAAGCGTTAGACAAGCGCAATCATCCTTCTTTAAAAATTGATCCTGTCGCTTTAAAGAGTGTTGATTCTTTGGTTGAAGCTTTACAAGAAACGCGTAATGATCTTTTTGCCCCTGCTTTGAAAATGGCTCCTCAATTAACACAAGTATTATCTATATTAGATGAGTGTGGCTCTCTTTTTTCTCGTATGTCTGGAACGGGTGCAACCTGTTTTGGCATTTTTAAAAATCAACAAGCAGCGCAACAAGCAGCTCTTTTTATCAAATCAATGCACCCAAATTGGTTTGTAAAACCGATCATGACTTTGGGAACTATTTGAGAAATAAAAACTTTTATTTTGTCTTGATTCTATTATACATAATGAAGAGGGGAACTAAAAAAATCTATTTTTTGTTTTTGAGATAAAATGAATAATTCTAGAATAATCTTTTAGAAGAGAAAATGGACGCTAGGATATTCTTTAATTTCACATTTTATTTCTATCTTTTGCGCAAGAATTCATGCAAAGTTTGAACAGTTATTTAAAACTGTAATGCTTGCAGAAAATAAGCAGGTTGCAGAAATAGATGGATGTTTGTTGTATTTGTGATTTATCAAAGATGTTTAATTTTTCGCTTCAACCAAATTTTTCGTGCGAATTAGATTTGCAAAACCAAGGTTTTTTTCATGTAGCGGGGGTTGATGAAGTAGGACGGGGACCGCTCGCTGGACCTGTGGTAACGGCAGCCGTTATTTTGGATAAGGATCATATTCCTGATGGGTTAAATGATTCCAAAAAGCTTTCCTTCCTTCAACGCAGTAAACTTTATCATGAAATCTTGCAAAGTGCCTTAGCAGTTTCCGTCGCTAGTCTTTGCGCCCATACAATTGATCAATCTAATATTAGAAAAGCAACTTTAGAAGCAATGCGTCGCTGTATTACAGGATTAGCTATTCCAGTTCACTATGTCCTTGTTGATGGACGTGATATTCCCTCTCACTTATCCTGTCCTGCAACGGCATTGATTAAGGGTGATCAGCGTTCGGTTTCAATTGCAGCCGCATCTATTATTGCGAAAGTAACGCGTGATCGGATGATGGAATGTGCAGGACAAGTTTATAAAAGGTATGGTTTCGAGAAGCATGTAGGGTATGCAACGCTAGCTCATCGTACAGCTCTTGATAAAAATGGTCCAATTGTAGGATTACATCGTTATAGTTTTGCGCCACTCAAAGAGCGTTATAGGAATCATGTGTTATGACAATTCGACCACTCAATAGCGCCTCAATAAAAGAAGCAATAGCGCTTCTTGAACAAGGCCGGTTAGTAGCGTTACCAACGGAAACTGTTTATGGATTAGCGGGAGATGCAACCAATGGAAGGGCACTTTCTTCTATTTTTTCTACAAAAAAGCGTCCGCAATTTAACCCTCTTATTGCGCATGTCAACGGTATCGAAATGGCGGAGCGTTATGTTGAAATTGATTTTCTTTCACGCCAACTAATGGAAGCGTTTTGGCCCGGACCTTTGACATTGGTTTTACCTTTAAGAGCACAACATAATATCCATCCTTTAACAACTGCCGGTTTAAATACATTGGCTATTCGTTTTCCAGACAGTCGTTTTGCGGAAATTGTACAATATTTTGGCCGTCCACTTGCTGCGCCTAGTGCGAATCAATCGGGGCGCCTTAGTCCTACTTCGGCTGAGGCTGTTTTTGCATCTTTGGGGGAAGCTGTTCCTTTGATATTGGACGGAGGACCGACTAGAATAGGGCTTGAATCAACGATTATTAAAATTTGTGGCGAGAATATTTATCTTTTGCGTCCAGGAGGGCTTTCGGCTGATAAAATTGAAGAAGTTGTAGGAAAGTCGCTAAAACGGATAGATCAAAGGGCAGCGATTGAAGCTCCAGGGATGTTAAAGTCACATTATGCTCCCAATGCCGCGATTCGTTTGAATGTAGAAAAGGTGGAAAATGGTGAAGCGCTTTTAGCATTTGGTCCAAAGCGCGTTATGGGGGCTGAAAATGCCGTTTTTATTTTAAATCTTAGCAAAGAAGGAAAATTGGAAGAGGCAGCTTCTCGTTTATTTCAATATATGAAGGAATTGGATTCATTTAAAGTGAGATGTATTGCCGTAGAACCTGTTCCATCATATGGATTAGGGGAGGCTATCAATGATCGTCTTATACGGGCTGCAGCTCCAAGGGAGAAATGAATATGGAGCAGGAATTAATTGAGAGGTTTAGAGAGATTGTTGGGGCCAAGCATGCTATAACAGATCAGGCGTTGATTGCACCATATTTGCTTGAAGAGAGAGGGCTTTTTCATGGAAAATCCCCTTTACTTTTACGTCCATCTTCACCGCAAGAAATCTCATTGATCATGCAGTTAGCGAGCAAAACATGCACACCAATTGTACCTCAGGGGGGAAATACAGGGCTCGTGGGGGGGCAACAACCAGATGAAAGAGGAGAGAGCATTCTTTTATCCATGGAGCGATTAAATAAGATTAGGGCTATGAATCTTGAGGGAAATTTTGTTGTTGTAGAAGCTGGTGTTATTTTACAGGATTTACAAAAAAAAGTAGATGAGACGGGTCGTTTTTTTCCTCTTTCTTTAGCATCTGAAAGTTCTTGCCAAATAGGGGGAAATCTTTCGTCAAATGCTGGAGGGACTGCTGTTTTAGCCTATGGCAATATGCGTGATCTTTGTCTTGGTTTAGAAGTTGTTTTACCGGATGGTCGCCTTTTGGATGATTTGCGCTTTGTTAAAAAAGACAATAGCGGTTACGATTTGAAAAATCTTTTTATTGGTGCAGAAGGTACATTAGGCGTTATAACCGCGGCCGTTTTGAAGATTTTTCCAAAAATAAAAGGACAAGCCGTTTCTTTGGTGGGATTACATAGTCCAGAAAAGGCTCTTGAATTTTTATCTCTGGCTCAAGAATATGGAGGAGGGATGGTGACGGGCTTTGAGCTCATGGGAAATCTCAGTTTTCAAATGGCTTTAGATTATAAGATGTGTGAGAAGTCTCCTTTTCAGCAGAAATATGAATGGTATGTATTAATGAACATTTCATCGTTGCAAGGCAATAATGAGGCGTTATCTGTGTTGAATATTATTTTAGAAAAAGCCTTAAAGAGGACGGTGATAGAAGATGCAATTGTTGCGCAATCTTTAAAACAGCAAGATTTTTTTTGGCAATTGCGCGAAAGTATATCACCAGCACAAAAGATGGCTGGAGGATCTATTAAGCACGATATTGCAGTACCACTTGCTTCCATTCCTGATTTTATTGCTGAGGCAGCACTTATTGTTGAAGATATTGCTCCAGGGGCTCGGGTGGTTTGTTTTGGGCATATGGGTGATGGAAATTTGCATTATAATATTACACAACCGATAGGCGCTGATACGACGGCATTCTTGCTGTTATGGTCAAAAATGAATCATCGCATTCATAGGTTAGTGATGGACTATCAAGGTGCATTTTCTGCTGAGCATGGAATTGGTCAGCTTAAGCGCGAAGAACTTCTTTCTTTTAAATCGTCTGTCGCATTGGATATTATGAGAGGGATTAAAAAAACACTCGATCCTTTAGGAATAATGAATCCTGGAAAAGTATTATAATTCAAGAATATTAATGATATATTTTTGTTTAGATTTTAATAACCAAAAAAGAAACCAGTTGTTTTTTATTTAAACTTTTAATAATTCAATGAAGAAAAGCTGCTAAAAGGTGTATGTTATTTAAGATGAATTGGGACACTGTATATGGCTAATCAATGCTTTAATCAGGCAAAAGCGGTGCTTGAATTTCGGTTAGATCCGTGCCATTTGCCACAAACGACGACATATCTTTCATCCAGAACCGGTAATAAGGTCATTTGTTCGTTAAATGAGCGCGGTGTTTTTTTTAAAACGGATAAGCCTTCAAGCTTATCGCATTTAGTACCCCCTTATCATTTCAAAGGAATTGCGGCACGTACTGTAAAAACACGTTCAGGAGAAAGAGCTGTTGCATTAGAGTTACTTCATGCAGATGAAGAATCTTGTATTCCGCTTTTGGTTTCCAGAGATTTGAATAATGTTCTTCTGGATTGGCGATTATGGGCGGATACTTATGGCCTTCCCATGCTGATGATTAATGAAGATAATCGCATTGTGGTTGTAAAAGATCGTTCTGATTTACATCGATTTTTTTGCACAACACCGCGTTCTAAACAAAAGCGCTTTTTACTTCGTTATAGCAGTCCGTTAGGTTTGCGTTTGATGATTGCAAATCGCATTATACTTCAGTAACTTTCATATCTATTCGTTTTTATTGCACCCATAAGCATTGGATCTTGTTATACCTTAAAACACCGTTATTTAGCGCGGGTGATATAAGCCATGCAAGTTTCACGCATGAAGTGTTGTTAGAGAACATGGTGAATATTCTGAAGTTTGTTTGTTGAGCCTTACACCAGTGAAGAACATGGATGGGAAGACAAGAGGGGAACCAACTCAATAAGAAATCTGGCTGTTTGAAGACCGAATCGAGCGGGAGTTTTCGTTCTTTAAGGCAAAGAGGATTTCAAGGATTCTAAATAAGAGTTTTTTGACAGCACATATTGGCAGTAGGAATTGACGATATTCAATGCTTTTTTGTTGGTGATGTAATTTTTGGTTTTGCTCTATCGTTAAAACAAGTACAGATTTCTGGGAGTGTTTTTTACTTTCTTTTGTATAAAGTAAGTTATTGATTTATAAAAAATAATGGAATAATTTTGTCATATTGAATGAGAGCTACGAGTATAATATTCTCATTTCATTTCTTTCTTCTAATCAAAATCATTTTCTTGCACGTTATAAGAAGGGAGATGCCCATGTGGATGAAGACCATTTAAAAAGAGCAAAAACTCTCTGATAAATTTTCTAGATAACAAGGGGGTATTGTACGTAATGTTGGGCGTTGGATACAATGATGGCATCGGTTTTTGCCTTTATTCAATAAAGATGGCAGAATGGACTTATACTCTTCACGGTTAATATCGTGAAATGGGAGAAAAGAGCATGAGGGATATTTCTTTGTGAGTGAATCACAGAAGGGTGTTCTTTTTTAGGTATTTTATTTTTTAAAGAAAAATAGCCTCGTTTTTTTCCAAGGTTATGGCCAACACAAAATAATAATAAAATTCGTGCTTCATGCTCTTGAGAGAAAGAATCAAATTGTAAAAAAATACCAAAAAGATTTAGTTTTCTCGCGTAATGGCTCGCCATCCGATATCACGACGAACAAAGCCTTCAGGCCAATCAATACAATCAACAGCTTCATAAGCACGCTTTTGTGCATTCGTAATTGTTTTTCCTGTTGCTGTTATATTAAGAACACGTCCACCATTTGCAATAAGTTCTCCATTGCGCCATGCGGTTCCAGCGTGAAAAACTTTCACTTCGGGAAGTGTGTTTACTTTATCAACGTTACGGATAACAGTCCCTTTTTGGGGAGAATCTGGATAACCATTAGCAGCCATAACAACGGTGAGAGCAGCTTTTTCAGACCACTGAAGAGGTTTATTTTCAAGATTTCCTTGAGCAGCGGCAAGAAAAATGGGTAGAATATCATCTTTGAGGCGCATCATTAAAACTTGACATTCAGGATCACCGAATCGTACGTTAAATTCAATGAGTTCGGGCCCTATTTGCGTTATCATCAATCCAACGAAGAGAATGCCTTTAAAGGGGGTTCCCATTTCTTGCATGCTTTTTAAAGCGGGTTCAACAATTTTTTTGAGGGTACGATTCACCATTTCTTCGCTCATGATGGGCGCTGGTGAATAAGCTCCCATCCCACCGGTGTTTGCTCCAGTATCCCCATCACCCACACGTTTATGATCTTGAGCAGATCCAAAGGGAAGGGCAATATTGCCATCACAAAGACAGAAGAAGCTTGCTTCTTCACCTTCAAGAAAAGATTCTACAACAATTTTGTTTTCTGCATCACAGGAGGCGTTTTTGAAGCAGGTATCAACGGCGTTAAATGCTTCTTCTATCGTTGTTGCAACCACGACACCTTTGCCAGCTGCTAAGCCATCCGCTTTAATGACAATGGGAACACCTTGTTGATGAATGTAAGCTTTGGCTTTAGCCGCATCATTAAAGCATTGGTAACTTCCTGTAGGAATGTTATTCTTACGACATAAATCTTTTGTAAAAGCTTTTGAACCTTCTAGTTGAGCAGCTTTTTGAGTAGGACCAAATACACAGATGTTGGCTCTATTAAGAGAGTCGGTTATACCTGCAACTAATGGTGCTTCTGGTCCTACAATAACAAGATCAATAGAATTTGCTTTACAGAAATCAATAACAAGGGGATGGTTATTAATGTCTAAATTAATATTTTCACCAAATTCTGTTGTTGCAGGATTCCCAGGAGCACAATATAATTTTTTGAGCAGTGGTGATGCTGCTATTTTCCATGCTAAAGCATGTTCTCGTCCACCTGAGCCAATAAGAAGAATATTCATTGCTTGCTCCTCTCATAAAAGATGATTAATCTCATCTCCTTCTCATAAGAATGAAATGTCTCTATCGCAAGACTAAAGGTAAATCATTTGATGAAAAAAAATAAAAATATTCCCCATGTTCAGTCCTATGATAGCCCAGGACGCGTTATGGATGCATCTTCCAAACAATGGGTCTATAATTTCCTTCCCTATTCTTTATGGTTTTATGCACAATTGGCGCGTTGGGATCGGCCTATCGGATGGCAATTGTTGATGTGGCCTTGTTTTTGGTCAACAACAATGGCTTTTCTCTCTTATGATATGCATTATGAGTCTCTTGTATCAATGCTTCTTCATTGGGTTTGGTATCTTTTTCTTTTTTTTCTGGGGTCCATTGCTATGCGAGGGGCAGGGTGTACTTGGAATGATTTGATTGACCATAAAATCGATTCTCAGGTAGAGAGAACACGTTCTCGTCCATTACCGACCGGTCATGTGAGTCGGTTTCAAGCAAAAGTTTTTATACTTGTGCAATGTTTGGTTGGTTTAGGCGTTTTATCACAATTTAATAGGTTTAGTTTTTTTCTAGGTATTTCATCATTGATAGCCGTTGCATTGTATCCTTTTATGAAACGCGTAACCTATTGGCCACAGTTTTTTTTAGGCATTGCATTTAATTGGGGAGCGTTAATGGGGTGGGCCGTTGTGTTTGGAAGTTTAGGCTGGGCGCCAATTTTACTTTATGTTGGATCAATCTTGTGGACCATAGGATACGATACAATCTATGCACATCAAGATAAAGAGGATGACGCTACTGTTGGTATTGGTTCTACGGCACTTCTTTTTGGTAAAGGAACTAAGCGTGCTTTAGTCTTTCTGTATGGTGGTTTTGTCGTATTCGTGAGTTTAGCGTTTTATTTGGCCAAAGTTCCTCTCTTGAGTTTTTGGGGAATTTTTATGGCAAGTATCCATATGTTTATTCAAATTAAAGTCATTGATATAGATGACAGCGCACAATGTCTCAGGCTTTTTAAATCTAATTCGCTTATTGGTTTTGTAATTTTTGCTGGTTTAGTCTGTGGTGGTCTATGGCTGATAGTTTATCCTGCAGTTTAACAATACGTTAGATAAAATTATAGGTTCTGTGATGATGGGCAGAGAAATGAAAACGCAAAGATACTTTCATTGATTTTAAGGCTTATTATTCTTTGAATTTTCAAAGTTTGTTTGTATTTTATGAAGGGTTTTGTTCCAGATCTTTGTGATTCGAAATAACGGCTTCCCTTATCTGAAGTTCAAAAGTAAAATCATTATTTCTACTGAATACAGCATTTTTTTTCAAGAAGCTTGTCGCTAACCTATTTTCAAGCGATAGAGAATATTATCAACCAACGTTTATCGTAAAAATAAAATTCTTTTATTGTAATAATAAATCATCTCTTTTTAGAATTTTGCAAATAGAAAATAACCGTTTAACTGTTAGAAAAAACTCATTACGATGAAGCTTGAAGGATCAGGGGTAGAGTTTTTGTCTTTTCCAATTGTTGTGCTCAACACAATCGCGTGTAAAAAGCAGACGATCATGTAAACGAAATGGGCGATCACACCAGAACTCTATAGAAAGGGGTTTAACACGAAAACCAGACCAATAAGGTGGTCGTGGAATATTTCCTAGAGCATAACGCGCAGTATATTGAGCAATTGCTTTTTCGAGCACGAAACGATTTTCTAAGGGTTGAGATTGCTTAGATGCCCATGCACCAATTCGACTCCTACGGGGGCGCGTTTGGAAATAAGCATCGGCTTCTTGTGGACTGACTTTTTCAACAATTCCTCTTATTCTGATCTGACGGCGGAGCGATTTCCAATGAAACCCTAGGGATACTTTCATTGATTTTAAAATTTCTTGTCCTTTACAGCTTTCATAATTGGTATAGAAGACGAAGCCTTGAGGGTTATAGTCTTTGAGGAGAACCATACGAACATTAGGGAGACCTGTTTCGTCAACTGTTGCGAGTGCCATAGCATTCGGATCATTTATTTCACTTATCGTTGCCTCTTCAAGCCACTTTGCAAAAATTTCAAAAGGTTTTTGCATTTGCATAAAATGATCGTCTGTTGGTATTTTATCGCTCATAGTGTCTCCAAATATCAGTGAGCATGGTCATTTTTCATTTACTTTTTCATCAAGAAGTAGAGTACCATTTTTTCTTATTTTCAAAAAGCCAATGCTTTCATATATTTTTCATGAGTATTTTTATGGTGGTCTCGTTATTTTTGTCTTTAGCATAGACAACAATGAGCTATATTAAATAAATATCTCATTTTATCTGGTATTTTACTTTCTTGATAGACATATAAAGAAAAGAAGAAATTATTCTCTAGAATAAACGGATGAAGCTATGAGAAATATTGAGCAACGTATCCGTTGATATTTTGAAAAATGAAAAAATTGAAAAGAGGGCAATATGCGTGATCCCTACACGATCCTGGGTGTGGCACGTACCGCAAAACCGCAAGAGATTAAATCAGCATTTAGAAGATTAGCAAAGAAGTATCATCCAGACCACAATAAAGATGATGCAAAGGCTAAAGAAAAGTTTGCTGAAATTAATCAAGCTTATGAAATTATCGGTGATAAAGATAAAAAGGCACAATTTGATCGCGGTGAAATTGATATGGAAGGCAAACCACTTTATCAAACCTATGGTGCGGGTGAAAATTTTAGCAATAAACAAAATCCCTTTTCAGGAAGAGCGAAAGGATTTGATTTTTCCTCTTCAGGGGGGACAGGTTTTGATGCGAGTGATATTTTTCGCGATCTGTTTGGAAGCGGCGGTAGCTTCGCCAATTCTACACACTATAATCGTCCTCAACAAGGAGCCCATATTCGCGCTAATCTTACCATAACATTAGAGCAGATGGTTGGTGCAGAAAAGGTAGAAGCTGTTTTTCCGCATGGAAAAAAGTTAAAAATTAAACTTCCAGATTATATTGAAGATGGGCAAACTATTCGTTTAAAGGGTCAGGGAGAAGAGGTTCCTCATGGGCAAGCAGGAGATGCGTTAATAACCATACAGATTCAAAAACATCCTCGTTTTCGGGTTGAAGGAAGGACGCTCCATCTTGATTTACCAGTTTCTCTTAAACATGCTGTTTTGGGAGCAAAAGAAGAAGTTGAGACATTGGATGGACGTGTGGTTTTAACGATTCCTGCTTGGTCAAGTTCTGATCGTGTTTTGCGGTTGAAAGGAAAAGGGCTTCGTTTAAAAAATGGTACAAGAGATGACCTTTATGTGCATGTTCGTGTTATGTTGCCGGAAGATGAAAATGCTGCGCTAGAACAGTTTTTGCAAACGTAAAAAGATTAATTTTTAAAATTTTTATATATAAAAGCGTCGTTTTTGTTTGATTTTAAACCAATTACTTGAAGAAAAAGTTGACCTATGTCATAGGCAGATGAATAATATTAATTTTAAGTAACAATGGGGCAGTACTAATGGCTAAGAGTAATGGTTTATTGCATGGTAAGCGTGGTTTAATCTTAGGGTTGGCTAATAATCGCTCCATCGCTTGGGGAATCGCTAAAGCAGCGAGTGCTGCAGGAGCAAAG
This sequence comes from Bartonella gabonensis, assembly GCF_903679515.1. GTDB lineage: Bacteria > Pseudomonadota > Alphaproteobacteria > Rhizobiales > Rhizobiaceae > Bartonella > Bartonella gabonensis. The sequence continues at coordinate 8,342 of NZ_CAHOYM010000023.1, read as the reverse complement.
CTTGCTTTCACCTATCAGGGTGAAGCAATAAAAAAGCGTGTTGAGCCTTTGGCTGAAGAATTAAAGGGGTTTGTTTGTGGACATTGTGATGTTTCTGACAATACCTCTATTGATGAGGTTTTTAGAACCATAGAAAAGAAATGGGGCAAACTCGATTTTTTAGTTCATGCTATTGGTTTTTCTGATAAAGATGAATTAAGTGGTCGTTATGTTGATATCAGCGAATCAAATTTTATGATGACCATGAATATTTCCGTTTATTCCCTAACAGCTCTAACAAAGCGTGCAGAAAAGTTGATGTTAGATGGTGGTTCAATCTTAACACTAACCTATTATGGGGCGGAAAAGGTTGTTCCCAATTATAATGTAATGGGGGTTGCCAAAGCAGCTCTTGAAGCGAGTGTAAAATATTTAGCGGTAGATTTAGGTCCCCAAAATATTCGTGTTAATGCGATATCTGCTGGACCAATTAAAACGTTAGCGGCTTCAGGTATTGGTGATTTTCGTTATATTCTAAAATGGAATGAATATAACGCGCCATTACGTCGTACGGTATCAATTGAAGAGGTGGGTGATTCTGCTCTTTATTTTCTTTCGGATTTGTCTCGTTCTGTTACCGGTGAAGTTCATCATGTCGATTCAGGTTATAATATCATCGGTATGAAAGCCGTTGATGCACCAGATATTTCCGTCGTTAAAGAATAAGTTTGGTTTATAGGATTGTATTGGACAGCGGTAATTTGACCAAATTTAAAGCATCCAAGAATATTTTGGAGTAAAGAGCTGTTTTGTGTATAACTCAACATATGTTGTCGTTGCGTATATTTGACAGAGAAACGGATCTTTTTTCATGTCGCATAATACATTTGGTCATTTGTTTCGTGTAACCACATGGGGTGAAAGTCATGGTACTGCTCTTGGTTGTGTTATTGATGGCTGCCCACCTGGAATTATTTTTACGCGTGCAGAAATTCAAGCCTATCTTGATAAGCGTAGACCAGGACAGTCTAAATATACAACGCAGCGCCGAGAACAAGATCAAGTAGAAATCCTTTCAGGAGCAATGGCTCAGGAAGATGGGACAACATTCGTTACAACAGGTACACCAATTTCTCTGTTGATTCGAAATATAGATCAACGCTCTCAAGATTATGGAGAAATTGCTCATCAATATCGTCCTAGTCATGCAGATTATACGTATGATGTTAAATATGGCATTCGTGATTTTCGAGGGGGAGGGCGTGCTTCAGCACGCGAGACAGCAGCCCGTGTTGCGGCTGGTGCATTTGCCCGTAAAGTTGTGCCTAATTTGGTTGTACGAGGAGCCGTGGTTGCAATTGGTCCCCATAACATTAATCGTGATCGTTGGGATTGGTCAGAGGTTGAGAATAATCCTTTTTTTACAGCTGATGCAGAGATGGTGCAGGTTTTTAGTGATTATATCAGTAAAATCCGTAAAGATGGTACATCTGTTGGTGCTGTTGTTGAGATCGTTGCAGAGAATGTTCCGGCAGGTTTAGGAGCGCCTATTTACGCAAAACTTGATCAAGACATCGCATCATACCTTATGTCAATTAATGCGGTCAAAGGAGTTGAAATAGGTGATGGTTTTGCGGCAGCCCGCTTGAGGGGAGAAGAAAATGCCGATGAAATGCGGATGGGTGACGATGGAAAACCACTGTTTTTATCCAATCATGCTGGTGGTATTTTAGGGGGAATATCGAGTGGACAGCCAATTGTTGCACGTTTTGCTGTAAAGCCTACTTCTTCAATTTTAACGCCTCGTCGCTCTGTGGATGTTGATGGTCATGATGTAGATGTTATAACAAAAGGGCGTCATGACCCTTGCGTTGGGATTCGTGCCGTTCCTGTTGGTGAAGCGATGGTTGCTTGTGCACTTGCTGACCATTATTTAAGACACCGCGGTCAGGTTGGGTGATTGAGAAGGTGAATAATGGCGTATAATGAAGAGAAAATTGTCTCAGCACTTAAAGCTTTTGAACGCGGTGAAATTGTTGTGGTAACAGATGATAATGACCGTGAAAATGAAGGTGATTTAACGGTTGCTGCTGCCCATTGTACAGAAGAAAAGATGGCATTTATTCTTCGTCATACAACAGGTATTGTGTGTACACCTATGCCAAAAGAAGAAGCACAACGGTTTCATCTTGCTCTTATGGTACCAGATAATAACTCTGCACATAGGACGCAATTTACGGTTACTGTTGATTTTAAACACGGCATAACAACAGGGATTTCAGCGCACGATCGTACATTAGCAGTGCGTAATCTTGCTGATTCAAATGCAAGTGCGGATGATTTTGTTCGTCCTGGACATATTTTCCCTCTGGTTGCGCATGAAGGGGGGGTTCTCATGCGTTCAGGCCATACGGAAGCCGCTGTTGATTTATGTAAATTAGCTGGGTTGCCCCCTGTTGGTGTTATCGGTGAATTAGTCAATGATGATGGAAGCGTTAAACATGGCGATCAGATTACAAAATTTGCACAAGAACATCGGTTGCATACCATAACGGTTGCAGATTTAATTGCTTACCGCCAGCGTAAAGAAATATTGATCAAGCATGTTGGAGAAATGCCGATTAAAACACCTGTAGGTCCCGCTATTATTCAAAGTTATCAACTCCCTTGGGAATCTGTTCAGAATATTGCGATTATTTTTGGTGATATCCGTGAGGGTGATAATATTCCTGTGCATTTACATCATGAAAACATTATAAATGACGTTTTTTGTCAATCTTCAGATATCATGGTGATGATGCGGCGTATGATGGAAAAAGAAAAACGTGGCGTATTTGTTTATTTGCGTGAAGGATCTATTATACAATCAACTATTAGCATTCAAAACATGGCAAGAGACAGTTCAGAAAATCATGTGCAGGCCATTGAACGTGAAAAAGAATGGCGCCAAATTGGTTTAGCAGCACAGATTTTAAAATATTTAGGAATAGGCTCTGTTATTGTTTATGCTTCTAAAGAGCATCATGATGTAGGTTTAGAAGATTTTGGAATTTGTATATCTAGAACAGATATTTTTTGAGGTTCATATGAAAAAAGAGATACAAGAAGGGGATATTACGACCTTAAGCTTTGAGCAAGCGCTTAAGCAACTTGAAGTTATTGTTGAAAATTTGGAACGTGGCGATGTGCCTTTGGAACAATCCATTGATATTTATGAACGTGGTGAAGCGCTTAAAAAACATTGTGAAAAACTCTTGAAGGTTGCTGAAGCCAAAGTTGAAAAAATTCAGCTTTCACAGGAAGGTTCTCCAGAAGGAGTAGAACCCCTTGATGCTCAATAATATTAAATATTTTTGGATATTTATTGTGGGACTTAAGAGATGCAATAATCTTAGTTTATAGAAAGCAAATTTTATTGATTTCTTTTTTATAAAATAAGTTAAAAATGGAAAAATCATCAATCATCTCAAAGAGAGAGAAGCATTTTTCAGTAAAAAAGATGTAAAATTCTCAATAAAAGAGTAGAGAAGATATATTTTTATCATAGCTTTTTCTTGAGTTAAGATAATAGGAAGGAAATTTTTTGTCTCAGGTCTTAACACCATTGCTTGACCGTGTTTGTTTTCCGCAAGATTTGCGGGCATTACCTGAGTCTGATCTGGTACAGTTGGCTGATGAGTTGCGGACCGAAACAATTGATGCGGTTTCTGTAACAGGTGGCCATCTTGGAGCGGGACTTGGTGTTGTTGAGCTTACAGTTGCATTACATTATATTTTTAATACACCAGAAGATAGGATTATTTGGGATGTTGGTCATCAAACCTATCCGCACAAAATTTTAACGGGGCGTAGAGAAAAAATTCGCACATTACGTCAAGAGGGGGGGCTATCAGGTTTTACAAAACGTTCAGAAAGTATGTATGATCCATTTGGAGCAGGGCATTCATCGACTTCTATTTCGGCGGGGCTTGGCATGGCGGTGGCAAGTGCTTTGAAAGCAGAGACAAGACGCAATATCATTGCTGTCATTGGTGATGGCGCAATGTCTGCGGGCATGGCTTATGAAGCAATGAATAACGCTGGAGCTTTGGATGCACGCTTGATTGTTGTTCTCAATGATAACGATATGTCTATCGCACCGCCTACAGGTGCTATGAGTGCGCATCTTGCACGATTAGTATCTCGTCCCTCTTATCGTCATTTGCGTGAACGTGTAAAGATGTTGAGCGAAAAATTGCCAAAGTTTTTTTTAGATAAGGCGCGTCGTTCAGAGGAATTTGCGCGTGGCCTTTTGGTTGGGGGAACGTTATTTGATGAGCTTGGCTTTTATTACGTTGGACCCATAGATGGGCACAATTTGGGGCATTTATTGCCTGTTTTAAAAAATGTTCGCGAATACCCCAATGGTCCTGTTTTGGTACATGTTGTAACGCATAAAGGAAAGGGATATCCACCTGCAGAAGCCTCGTCTGATAAATATCATGGTGTTAATCGTTTTGATGTAACGACAGGAAGACAGGTTAAAGCATCAAGTAATATTCTACCCTATACTAAGGTATTTTCTAAAGCTTTAATAGAAGAAGCCAGCCATGATGATAAGATTGTTGGCATAACGGCAGCGATGCCAACAGGGACAGGTCTTGATGCTTTCGCAGAAAAATTTCCTAAAAAAATGTTTGATGTTGGGATTGCTGAGCAGCATGCCGTAACTTTTGCGGCTGGACTTGCTTGTGAAGGGTATAAGCCTTTTGTTGCAATTTATTCTACTTTTTTACAGCGTGCTTATGATCAAATTATTCATGATGTATCAATTCAAAAATTACCGATACGTTTTGCTATTGATAGAGCCGGTTTCGTAGGAGCTGATGGTGCAACGCACGCTGGCAGTTTTGATATTGTGTTTTTAGCCACGCTTCCTGAGTTTGTTGTTATGGCGCCTTCAGATGAACTTGAATTGATGCATATGGTGCGTACAGCTGCGGCTTATGATCAGGGTCCAATTTCTTTTCGTTATCCACGTCGTGAAGGTGTTGGGATAGATTTACCGCAACGTGGTGAGTTATTAGAGATTGGAAAAGGACGTGTTCTGTGTGAAGGAAATAGGATCGCTCTGGTTTGTTTGGGAACACGGATGTTAGAAGTTTTGCGAGCTGCTGATATGTTGGGGGCTAAAGGGTTATCGACGACAGTTGCAGATGCACGGTTTGCAAAACCTTTAGATAAAGATTTGATGCGTCGTTTAGCATGTGACCATGAAGTATTAGTGACCATTGAAGAAGGGGCAATCGGTGGGTTTGGAGCACACATATTACAGTTTTTAGCGCAAGAAGGACTTTTAGAGCATGGTTTGAAAGTTCGCACACTAAAACTTCCTGATGAATATTTGAATCATGGTTCACCAGAAAAAGTTCTCTCAACTATCGGGCTTGATGCTATGGGTATTGTCAATACGGTGTTGATGGCTTTGGGACGCAAGATTCGAATGGAATAGAAAATTCAAGTATGAGATGGATTCCAAAAAAAGGCTCGATATTCTTTTAGTTGAAAAAAACTTTTTTACAACACGTTCCCGCGCACGTGATGCTATTATGCGCCAAACTGTTAAAGTTAATGGTGAAATCATCTTTAAAGCGGGGCAGACTTTTTTTGATGATGCAGAAATTGTTGTTTGTGATCCAGCGCAGAATTATGTTTCACGAGCAGCATTAAAATTGATTGCTGCACTTGATGCATTTCCGATTATAACGGATAAAGTAACAGCCATTGATGTTGGTGCATCAACAGGTGGTTTTACACAAGTTCTCTTAGAACGTGGAGCGGTGCATGTCATTGCTGTTGATGTTGGGCATCATCAATTTGATAAACGTTTATTGGGCAACAGTGCTATAACATTATTAGAAGGCTTGAATGTTAGAGATTTTAAACAGGAACATTTAGGGGGGCGGGAAATCGATCTTATCGTTTCAGATGTTAGCTTTATTTCTCTCAAACTTGCATTGCCTCCCGTTTTATCTTTGGCCCAAAAGAGTACCCAAGCTGTTTTACTGGTAAAGCCTCAGTTTGAGGTTGGTCGTAAACATCTTGGTAAGGGAGGAATATTAGATCCATCAAAAGCGAAAGAAATTGCTGAGGAGCTTTTTGTCTGGTTAGATACTCAAACAGGGTGGCGTTCAAAAGATTTACTTCCTTCCCCCATTACCGGTGGTGATGGCAATGTGGAATATTTACTATTCGGAGAAAAGCAACAGTGAGTGACAATGTCATAATCGACCATATCGGAGCAAATGGTTATGGTGCTGCTAAGACGAGGCACGGCTTTGTTTATATTCTTTTTACTTTGCCAGGAGAGTGTGCTGAAATTATTGTACATGGAAAATATGCAACATATATAGCATTAAAAGAAAAATCACCAGAACGCGTTGATGCTCTTTGTCAGCATTTTGGAGAATGAGGAGGGTGTGCTCTTCAGCATTGGCGTGCTGATGCTTATTGCCTATGGAAACGACAATTGGTTGTTGATGCGCTTAAAAAGTATGGAATCAATAGCGTTGTTGCGCCTTTAATAGAATGTAAACCCTATAGCCGACGGCGAATGACTCTAACAGCATCCATGACCCCACAAGGACAAAAAGTTGGTTTTAACCGTTATCTCTCTCATGAGATTGTAGCTCTTGAGGAATGTCCAGTAAGCCAGCCAGAACTTATTTCTCAGTTGCGTAATATCAGAAAGTTCTGTGCTTTTCTAAGCAGCTCTCTCAAACGGTTTCATGTTACGATAACACATTGAATTATAATGATAAATCATCCTTTTTCAACTTGAATCATAACTCCGAATATAGTAAGATTCTTTCATCACAAACCCTCTCATATCGTATCAATTAATATCACTTGCTTGCATGTCAAAAGCGGGGCTGGCGTGTGGGTAAAAACTATAGAAGAAAGGACTAAAAATGCCTCTTATGAACCGTCTTAATGCAAGGTCTGTCGCAACATTGGGGGCTGGCAAATATAATGATGGTGCCGGCTTGCTTCTTCACAAGCGTAAAGATGGTGGTGCTCAATGGCTTTATCGTTATACTATTCATGGTCGTCGTCGTGAAATGGGCTTGGGTGCTTTAAGAGATGTCTCTTTAAAACAAGCCCGTGAATTGGCAACAGGGTGGCGTTCTGTTCTTCGTGAAGGTCGTGACCCCATTAAAGAACGTGAAAAACAAAAACGTGAAGCAATGCGTGATCTCCATTACTTAAAAGATATCGCGTTGGACACTTTTGAAAGTCGTAAAGCTGAATTAAAAGGAGATGGCAAGGATGGGAACTGGTTTATACCTTTAAAACTTCACATCCTCCCCAAATTAGGTTGTCTCCCCATTTCAGAGATTACCCAAACAGAGATACGCAATGCCCTCGCTCCTATCTGGCATACAAAAGCAGCAACAGCTGATAGAGCTCTTATACGTCTCAATATTTGTCTTAAACATGCGGCTGCATTAGGATTGGATGTTGATTTACAAGCAGCAGAAAAAGCACGGGCGCTCTTAGGTAAACAACGTCATAAAACCATTAATAGACCAGCTATGGATTGGAAAGATGCCCCTGCCTTTTATAAAACACTTTGCGAAGCAACAACTCTAACACAACTGGCTTTGCGTTTGCTTATTCTTACAGGTGTTCGTACATATCCTTTACGTTATATGCGTGAAGATCAAGTTGAGGGGGATATATGGACAATTCCTGCTGAGAATATGAAAGGAAGGCGTGATGCTACAACAGAATTTCGCGTTCCTTTATCATCAGAAGCACTAAAAGTGATTAAACAAGCACATCTTCTTTCTCGTAATGGTTTTCTTTTTTCTGCAACTGGTCGTGGTCCTCTCGCTGAGAATTGCATGTCACAATACATGAAAAAGAGTGGTCTGGAAGCTTGTCCCCATGGTTTTCGCTCTAGTTTACGCGATTGGCTAGCGGAAACAACCGATGCCCCTTATGAGGTCGCAGAAACCATTCTAGGTCATACGGTCGGGGGTAAAGTGGAACGTGCCTATCGTCGGACTGATTATTTAGAACAGCGTCGTATCTATATGGATAAATGGGCGGCTTATGTCACTAGTCAAAACAATAGTTGTGGATAGCTCTAACTCTTTTTCTCATTTAATCCATAACGAATAATATAATCACAAATTATGGCTCATCTTGAATAAAAAGTCACAAGATATTGTTTTTTTGCTGGAAAAGTTTGCTACGAATTGCTATTTATATATAGTAAATCAATGCTGATTCGATCATTTACATAGAGAGGGGACTTCATGATTCCAAATGAACCACTTCTCACGGTGCGTGAGAGTGCAAAAATACTTAATATAAGT
>NZ_CAHOYM010000022.1 GCF_903679515.1 Bartonella gabonensis | reverse complement strand
CTTATTTACTAAAACATCTTCGTAATATTAGTGTTATAAGAAACCATATAGAGCCGCTACCTCTATAAAAGGTTATCTAAAGCTGTGTGATAAAAACACTCTTGCCCTTATTCTTGTATTAAAGATCCCTCAATTCATAAGTATATCTGATAGACTGCTATTTTATAAATAAGCCATATGCTTCTATCATCCCCCTCATTAAAGAGGATCACTCACTAAAAGGTTATCACTATATTGCTTTTTATATAAAGAATAATGCCTAGAATAAGCTCATTTAACAGAAAAATTCTTTCATCACACTTTAAAAACCAATAGAAAAAATTTTTACTCTTTAAAGCTCTCAAGCATATAATGAAATATCGAACTTAATATATAAAAATGGAATGAGCAGTTTTTATTACTCTATAATATCTGTTTAGATTTTATCTAAAAATTACATTCAATGCTTTTATAAAATTATTATAAAATATAATTTAATATTTCATAATTTTTATAAAAACTGAACAGACCAATTGCCCCGTTTCTGCAATTAATTTTTCAACACGAAGCAAATCAGGTTCCCCAACACTATTGAGCAAAAGATCACTTAATCCAAGTGGCATATCATTGGGATCAAGGGGATCATTTAAGCAAAGCCGTATAATTTGACTCAAATTTGTATAGAGACGATGGGCATAATGTAAATCAGCAATAGATGACGGATTAAGAAAACTGTTCGGTAAGTAGTCTAAAATATCCGCTGTTGTCGCTCCAATTTGAAACTCAATGACATGCGTAATAAGAGCAAATTGAGCTATAAACTCCAAATCCATAATGCCACCAGACATCGTTTTAAAATCCCATTGATTTTTAGGTGGCTTTTCTTTTGCAATCAAAGAGCGCATTTCATACACTTCTTTTGCAACTTTATCCTTATTATGAGAAATAGCAATAATCGTACACACTTCATTTTCTAGCTTTTGTAAAAAATCAGGATCTCCTGTAATCCCTCGAGCCCTTGTTAAAGCAAGATATTCCCATATCCATGCTTCTTGACGATAATATTTTTTAAAAAATGGAAAAGAAACAGCAACAGGTCCTTTATTGCCTAAGGGCCGTAACCTTAAATCAACGGCATAAAGAACACCTTGGCTTGTCAGTGTGGATAAAGCAGAAACGAGACGCTGTGCTAAACGCGTATAATATTGAGAGATGTAAAGAGGCTTTTCTCCATCAGATATTTCTGCATCATCATCGTGTTCATAAAGCAAAATGATATCAACATCCGAACCTGCGGTTAATTCACGACTTCCAAGTTTTCCCATTCCCAATATGCCAACACGTCCGCCTTTAATACAACCATGAAGATGAGAGAACTCTTCTTGAACAGCAGAAAATGTTTTTGTAATCATAAGATCAGCAAGCGCAGTAAAAGCAAAACCTGCTCTTTCTCCTGTAATTGTACCATTCAAAATTCGAATTCCAATCAAAAAACGTTGTTCATCTGCAAAAATTCTTAAATGGTCGAGAATTTCCTCATAAGAAAGGACATCTTCAAGAAAATATTCAAGCTGTTTTTCTAAATAAGTTTTTGTCGGTAATTCTGAAAGAATATTGGGATCTAACATTCCATCAAAAACATGCGATCTACGTGTAATAATTTCCGCAAGACGTGGCGCAGCCCCCATGATCAAGACAAGCATATCTAAAAGAGAGGGGTTAGACTGCAAAAGACTAAAAAGCTGAATTCCTGAAGGTAGGCCCTGTAAAAAACTATCAAAACGCAACATCGCCTCATCAGCTCGTTTTGTTGCGCCAAAAGCTTTCAACAGAGCTGGGGTTAATTCTGTCAATCTCTCGCGCGCTTCAGCAGATTGCGTTGCTTTATAACGACCACAATGGAGGGTGCGCATAATACGACAAATATCACTCGCTCTTTCAAAACCTAAATGGCTTAATGTTATTAATGTCTCCGGATCATCTTGTTCTCCTGTAAAAACTAAATTGCCAATTTCTAAGCCAAGTTCTTGTTCATTCTCAAACAGTGCTGCATAGTGTTTTTGAACAACCTGAAGTGTTTTTAATAAATCACGGATAAAACTGCTCCTGTCGTGATAACCCATTAAATAAGCAACACTGGTGAATTGAGAAATATCATTTGGAAGAATATGCGTTTGCTCATCCGCAAGCATCTGAATACGATGTTCTACATTTCTTAGAAAAGCATAACTTTTTATAAGACTATCTCTCGTTTTCTCACTAATCCAACCAAGCGTGTGAAGTTCTGCTAACATTGCAACTGTCTGACGTCCACGTAATTGAGGAAAACGTCCACCAGCAATAAGTTGTTGCGTCTGAACAAAAAACTCAATTTCACGAATACCACCACGACCTAACTTTATATTATGGCCATAAGCTGCAATTTGACCGTAGCTTTTATGCGCATGAATTTGACGTTTGATCGAATGAATATCAGCAATCGCCGCATAATCTAAATATTTTCGCCACACATAGGGAAAAAGCTCTTTAAGAAAATTAAAACCTGCTCTCTTATCGCCAGCAACTGGACGTGCTTTAATCATAGCGGCTCGTTCCCAATTTTGTCCACGCCCTTCGTAATAACGCAAGGCAGTCCTTACTGGTAAGGCCAAAGGTGTTGATCCTGGATCTGGACGAAGACGAAAATCAAGACGAAAAACATATCCTTCAGCAGTGCGTTCTTGAATGATACGGATTAATCGGCGTACCATTTTAGAAAATACGTCGACACTTTCAAAAAGATTACCAATATGAGGGGACGTTTCATCAATGAAAACAATAAGATCAATATCAGAAGAATAATTAAGTTCTCCTGCTCCTAATTTTCCCATCCCTAAAATGATTAAACCACAGTCTTTTTCTGGATTCTCACGGCTCAGCAAATTGATCTTACCATGATCATGTGCTTCTCTTAAGAGAAAACGCAATGCTACACCTAATGCAGCTTCACCCAAACGCGTTAACCAAGAACATGACACTTCGTAAGTCAAAACACCACTCAAATCAGCTAAAGCAATGAGGACATGCACCTCTCGTTTTTTCCGCCTTAAAGCGGCCATCAATGAAGTTTCATTTATAGATTTATCCTGATCAATAACCGTAATATCATCGATAATTTCGCTCAGCCTTGTTTCTATATCAACATGCAATAAAGGACTAAGATAGGATGGATCAGCAAGTAAAACCTCACGCAAAAAAGGAGATAAGGTCATAACTGCACGGATAAAATCAATCTGCGGTCCATTCTCTAAAATGATGGAAACAAGCGGATCTAAACCTTCTTTCTTTGCTTGTTCTTTCAAGTCTTTTAACCATTGCGAACCACTTTCATTGAGTGGGCATAAAGGGAGAAGCTGTGTTTTAAAAAAAGCTTTTTTTGTCTGATCTCCCTTGAAAAGCATTTTGCCTTCCTTTCTATTGCATTATACTTTTAAAAGAGTTGTTCCGTATAAAAAGAAAAAAGTGAAGAAAATATCTTTAAGGAAATAACAAAACAGCCCTAAGCCCTGGATTTGCATTTTCAAGTAACAATTCACCCCCGTGCAGCTTCATAACTGCTTTTGCTATACTTAAACCAATCCCAAAACCAGGTTGTGTACGGCTTTCTTCAAGACGAACAAATCGTTCTGTTACTTTTTCACGTTTATCCTCTGCTATTCCTGGTCCATTATCGCTTACAACAACTAATAAATGTTCATCACGATATTCCATTGATAAGCAAACCTTCGCTTTTCCTCTATCTTTAGATGCATATTTTATCGCATTATCGATAAGATTAAAAATTGTTTGCGCAACAAGTTCACGATTCAATTTTAGCTCTTTATCAAATACATCTCCTAACTGAAGTAAAACACCTGACTCTTCAGCAAAAGGTTCGTAAAGCTCAACAGCATCTTCAAGGATCAGTTTCATATTCATCATCTCAAGATGCTCAATTGCACTGCTCGCTTCGATGCGTGAAATCATTAAAATCGCATTAAAGGTACGAATAAGTTGATCTGATTCAGCAATAACACTCTCAAGGATCTGACGATATTCAAGTTTTGTCTTGTTTCCCGAAAGCGCCTCTTCAGCACGGTTTCTAAGACGCGTTAAAGGTGTTTTCAGATCATGAGCAATATTATCTGATACTTGACGTAAACCAATATTTAACTCTTCAATGCAGTCTAACATAACATTAAGATTTGTTGACAATCGATCAAACTCATCTCCTACCCCAGAAACTGGTAACCGCCCACTAAAATCACCATCCATCAAGCGCCGTGATGCTGCCGTAACCTGATCAATCCTTTGTAAAGCTCTCCTGCCAACAAAAAACCATATGAGTAAAGCACCTCCCACCATTGCAGCAAGTGCAATAATCACAGCTTTACGAATAACCGCTGCAAAACGTTCTGGCTCATCCAAATCGCGTCCTATAAGAATCTTCATCGCATTAGGCAAATCAAAAACAACTGCCAAAGCGCGATGTTCACTTGCTTTGCCATGTTCTCCAAAACGTGAATATAAAAATGAGGTAGAAATAAAACCACTCTGTTTTAAAAGACCTAATTCAATACGTGCTACATTGCCTGCTAAAATACGCCCCATAGGATCCGTGACAAGATAAAGAAATGCCCCTGGTTGTCTTGAACGATAATCTATCGTACGTATTAATAAAGAGAGCCCCCCATAATTATAAGCATTTTCAATATACTTTAATTCTTCATGTAAAGCCTGTTCAGTCTGCTCTTTTAACAGAGAAGCAGAAAATGCTGTCATATAAATAGAAAGTCCTGTTGCCACCAAGCCAAACAATAAAATGTAAAGTGCTGAAAGCCTTAGCGCTGTCGTGCGCATTATATTCATTAAACGATTCATGCTTTATTATCTGGTGCTTTCAGCATATACCCAGCGCCACGCACAGTATGAAGAAGTGGAGCGTCAAAATCTTTTTCAATTTTTGCTCTCAAGCGAGATATATGAACATCAATGACATTTGTTTGCGGATCAAAATGATAATCCCAAACATTCTCCAAAAGCATAGTGCGTGTAACAACCTGCCCCGCATAGCGCATTAAATATTCAAGTAAACGAAACTCTCGTGGTTGCAATAGAATGTTTCTATCACCCCGTTTTACCGTATGCGCTAACCGATCAAGCTCAAGATTGCTTACGCAATAAACAGTTTCTGCTTCTTTAGGATTCTTCCGCCGTTGTAATACTTCAACACGCGCAAGAAGTTCAGAAAAAGCATAAGGCTTTGTCAAATAATCATCTGCCCCTGCACGCAAACCCGTCACACGATCATTAACTTGCCCTAAAGCTGAAAGGATGAGAACCGGCGTTTCATTGCCTTTAGCACGCAATTGTGAAATAATAGAAAGCCCATCACGATGCAAAAGCATTCGATCAACAACCATAACATCATAATTTTCTGTTTCAGCTAAAGCATATCCAGTATCACCATCATAGGCAACATCAACGGAATGCCCTACCTCCCAAAAAGCTTTTTCGAGATAATGTCCTGTTTCACGATCATCTTCGATAACGAGTATTTTCATAAAACGCATCTCCATTATTTTTATAAAATTGCATTGTAGGACAGAAATCTACAAAATTTCTGTCCCACTCATAATAAAGTGCTATTTTTTGAAAATTGGAAGAGCTACAAAGCGATTTTGATCATTTGTTCGCACTTGTAGGAGTACAGCTTTTCGCCCTAGCTTTTGGGCATTCTTTATTGCATCGGTAATATCAGAGGTCTTTTTAACAGATTTATTATTCACTGTCACAATGATATCACCTGGGCGGATTCCCTTATCTGCAGCGTCTGAATCCGAATCCACATCCGTTACAACCAACCCTAAACCATCGTCAGAAGGAGCAACAATTAATCCATAGTCTTCTAATGTTTCATCTGAATCACCACGTTCATTTAAATATTTTGAACTTTCTTTCTTACCTTCATCTTCAGGCATCGCAGCAAGTTTAACTTTGATCTTTTCCTCCTTACCGGATCTAAAAATCCCTAAAGTCACGGTTTCTTGCGGACTCATATTGGCAATACGCTTTGCCAAATCACGAGAATCATTAACTTTTTCATCATTCACTGAAAGAATGACATCACCTGCCTTGATACCAGCCTTTGCTGCTGGTCCTTTTAAGGGATCAGTCACCAAAGCACCTTTTGCTTCTTTCAAACCTATCGAATCAGAAATTTCCTTTGTTACTGGCTGAATCATAACCCCAAGCCAACCACGTTGAACTGAACCTTTTTCGATAAGTTGTTGCACAACTTGTTTCGCTGTCCCTGCCGGAATAGCAAAAGCGATCCCAACATTGCCTCCTGAAGGAGAAAAAATCGCCGTATTAACGCCAACAACCTTGCCATTCAAATCAAAAGTTGGACCTCCAGAATTTCCTCTATTAACAGCGGCATCAATTTGAATAAAATCATCATAAACACCCGTGCCAATATCTCGTCCACGTGCCGAAACAATACCTGCTGTCACAGTTCCACCAAGACCAAATGGATTCCCGATGGCAACAACCCAATCTCCAACCCGAAGCTTTGAATCATCACCAAAATCAACATAGGAAAATTTTCTTTTGTCATTTACTTTTAGAACTGCAAGGTCCGTTTTGGGATCTTTCCCAATGAGCTTTGCATTCAATTCTGTACCATCATCAAGAACAACGGTATAACTTGTCCCGTCAGAAATTACATGATCATTGGTCACAATGTAACCATCAGATGAAATAAAAAAACCCGATCCAAAAGCAACAGGACGAAGTCTCTGTGAATGTTGGGGAAATTTATTTTTAGGCTTATCAAAATCATAAAACTCTTTAAAAAGCCTTTTTAAAGGATGTTGATCTGGTAATTGATCAATCCCTGGACCACTAAAAAAATTGCTAAAGAACCAATCTTCTTTCTTTTTATTGCTCTTTACTTGCACTGCAACAACCGCTGGCTTCACTTGAGAAACGATATCTGCAAATCCCTGTTGTTGCACTAACGAAGTAAATACAGAACTTGCATGAGCCTTTGTCGTCCATAAGCTTGATGCACATCCACTAAAAAACAGTGCACTCTCCAATATTGCAGAAAAACTTACCGCGACAAATGTTTTAAAGAAAGTTTTTTTTAACATTTACTCTATGCTCCTATTCAATCATACCTTTTATCC
This sequence comes from Bartonella gabonensis, assembly GCF_903679515.1. GTDB lineage: Bacteria > Pseudomonadota > Alphaproteobacteria > Rhizobiales > Rhizobiaceae > Bartonella > Bartonella gabonensis. Next base: position 20,302 of record NZ_CAHOYM010000022.1, on the reverse strand, counting down.
CAATATGATCGCTTATAAAATACCAGACCTTACCGTTTTCTGTCTAAATTGTTAAAGTTTTGTAAGATTTCAGTATCCTCCAAGTTAATTACAATAAGGTTGATCGCTCATTACAGATGCGCTAAAATTTCCCTCCTATGTCATATCTTTTTTATTGCAATGGCGTTCTTGACTGTTTTTTCTCAGTTGCATTTACGATTATTCTTTTCTCACGCTTATAATTTTTTAACTGGAAAAATATGACACTTGCACCAATAACCATAATAATCACAGGCGAAAACCATAAAAACCAAGTTGTTTTATTAAATGGTGGTTTTAAAAGAATGAATTCACCATATCGCTCAACAAGAAAGTCAATCACTTGCTGATTGCTATAGCCCATTTTTAGTTTTTCCCGAATTAAAAGCCTTAGATCTCGTGCTAGAGAAGTATCTGAATCATCAATTGATTGATTTTGACAAACCGGACAACGTAAATGTGATGAAATATCGCGCGCTCGCGTTTCAAGAGCTGTATCCTTTAAAATCTCATCCGGCTCTACTGCTATCGCTAATCGAAAAGGAAATGTTGCGATTAAAAAAAATAAAATCCAAAGAATTTTTTTCATCTCAATGTCTTCTCCCCAAATTTAAAGCAAGAAGCACCTTCTTGTACACTCCAGTGCGAAACCAATACCCCAGAAGAGAAAGACATCCTCCCATAGCCATCATGAATGCCCCTAACCAAATGCATATTATACAAGGCTTCCACCATATGTGCACAACAAGACCCCGATCATCGAGATTTCCCGGCACAATATAGAGCTGCGATAAGCCATAACTTTTAAGACCAACTTCTGTTGTTGATGTATTTTGGCTTGAATAAAATCGCTTTGAGACTGTTACATGACCCACGATTTTTTTATTTTCATATATTTTAAAATAAAATTCCATTGCTGAATAATTCGAACCAAAACGGTCATGCATGGTATCAAAATGAAGCATTTTATCCGCTATCGTCACCCACTCTCCTATGTTCATGGTTAAAATACGTTCTTGACTGAAACTTGCCACACAAGTAATACCCAATAATGTAACGCCTAGTCCCATATGTGCCATTGCAGCTCCAAAAACAGACCATGGCAATCCAAGAAATCTCTTAACGCGTACTGAAAAAGCTTTTTTGCCATATCCACTCTTTCCCCATAGATCAGCTAAACTGCCTAAAAAAACAAATGTTGAAAGTCCAATCCCTAAAACTGCAAAAATATCACGCACAGATGTTGCATAAAATATTATAAAACAGACAAAACCAACCAAGATAAAAACAAACCACAACCGTTCAAAAACCGCGAGAAAATCACCGCGTTTCCATGCCATCATTGATCCAAACGGAACAAGCAACAACAGCAAAAGCATGAGTGGTCCACAGGTAAGGTTAAAAAAAGCAGCCCCTACAGAAATTTTTTGCCCTGTTAGTATCTCAATAAAATAAGGATAAAGCGTACCAATCAATACTGTTGCTGTTATTGTTGTCAGTAACAAATTATTTAAAACAATAAATCCTTCGCGCGAAATTGGTTGAAAAAATTTTTCTGTTTTTAAAAGAGGAATGCGCAAAGCAAAAAGAAGAAAAGCTGCTCCCGTAAAAAAAAATAAAAGTGCAAGAATTGCTTGCCCCCGTGCTGGATCAACAGCAAAACTATGAACAGAAACTAAAAGTCCCGAACGAACAAGAAACGTTCCCATAAGAGAAAGAGAAAAAGTGAGCAATGCTAAAAACAAAGTCCAACTTTTCAATATTCCTCGTTTTTCAAGAACAAGAGTAGAATGTAAAAGAGCTGTTCCTGAAAGCCAAGGCATAAAAGAAACATTTTCAACGGGATCCCAAAACCAATAGCCTCCCCATCCTAATTCATAATAAGCCCAATAGGAACCAATCATAATCCCCAATGTCAAAAAACACCAAGAAAGTAAAAGCCAAGGACGAACCCAACGCGCCCAATTCCTATCAATATGTCCCATAATCAATGCCGCAACGGCAAAAGAAAAGCACAGTGAAAAACCAACATAACCTAAATAAAGAAGGGGGGGATGAATCGCTAATGCGATATCCTGTAAAAGAGGATTGAGATCTTTTCCCTGTAATGCTGGTGGATTCATACGTAAAAATGGATTGGATAGAAAAAGAATAAATAAAAGAAAAGCGCTTGTCATCCAACTTTGGCAAATTAAAATGAGTGTCCTAAAATCTTCTGGCAAATATTGGCTAAAAAAGGCCATCAATGCACTAAAACAAGCAAGACTTAAAACCCATAATAACATAGAGCCTTCGTGATTGCCCCAAACACCCGTGATTTTATAGAGCATCGGTTTTTCTGAATGAGAATTCTCAACAACATTCAAAACAGAAAAATCAGATACGACATGAGCGTAAATCATCACTAAAAAAGATAAGAGCAATAATATGAAAGTGATATATGTTAGAGGGATCGCTGTTTGCATTAAAAAACGCTCTTGCCTCCAAAAACCTAAAGCAGGTAAAAAAGCTTCTAATAAGCTTACGGCAAATGCTGCAGCTAAAAAAATATGACCCAGTTCGACAAGCACAATTGAATTATTTCTCCACACTTTAAGGTTTTTTCAAGCGATCAGCAGTTTTTTTAGGCATATAAGTTTCATCATGTTTTGCTAAAATACGTGTCCCTATAAAAAAACCCTGTTTATCGAAATTCCCTTCTACAATCACCCCCTGACCTTCACGAAAAAGATCCGGTAAGACACCATTGAAAAACACTTTTTCATGTTTTGTGTTATCCGTTATAAAAAAAATAACGCCATTCTCTTCAACATATTGAACGGTCCCCTTTTCAACAAAACCGCCCAAACGCAAAGGACGCCCAGTTAAAATATCTTCTCTTGTAATTTCAGAGGGCATTCTAAAAAAACTGACCGTATGACGCATTGCATACACAATGAGACTTGTTGCAATTGCCATAACCAAACAACACAATAAGATGATTAGTAAGCGCTTTTTTTTTCTCTGTTTTAAAATAAGCTTCAATGAAGCAGAATTCTTTAAAGACTGATTGTTCATCGACACTCTTTGAGAAAAATTTTAAACACGTTCTATAAGTATCCATATTTTATTTTTTAAAGAGCTTTGCACATCTTCTCTATAGGTGCAACGTTTTATCCAATACCTCACCTTTGCCAACAAGCTTATCAATACCTTTCTTCCTTTTTTAGTTTTTACACCAATTTTTATTTAATCTATAACGACTTGTGCCGCGCTCTCGATATTCTTCATTTCTACTCTTCAACCTCCTTAACATAGACCTCCCACTTCTAAGATGATTACGACTCTTGTCGTTCTCAATAGCTTTTCTCTATCTCAATTAGCGATAATCACTTTTCTTTGTCTGTTTAATTGATGAAGGCCGTAACTGAATTATCATTTTTTCAACCCGTGAGCGTCCTGCAAAATTTTCAGGCATTGTATCAAGAAAGCTTTGTAAAAACTGTACTGCTTGCACCGTTTTTCCGGCTTGATGCAATGCATCGGCCAACAATAAGCGTGGATAAAAATCTGTTGACGCTAAATCTGCTGCTTTTTGAAAAGCATTTTGCGCCTCTTGTGTTATCACTCCCCCTTCATAACCAACCAATGCTAAACCATATCCTACAAGCCTTGGGGCTGTTTCTCCATTCAAACGAAGTGCAATTAAATAAGTATTCACAGCTTCTTGAAAATAGCTTTCTTCGAGATACCCTACCGCTAACGCATCGGCTAACTTGCCATCATGAGGGGAGCGGAAAAAAAGTACTTGCAGACGAACAAGCTTTTCTTGCTTACTGAGAATTTTAGGATTCTTATCCATTAATTCGCTAAAAAAATAACTTTTCACTTCTGGGCTGCCTGTTAGCCCATAGATACTCCAAGTCATAAGAAGAACAAAAAAAACACTTAAGGCTTTAGGAATATTTCTTTTTTTATAATGCCTACAAAGCTTATGAGACTCAACCATATGCATATGACGTCTATAACCATCCATGGTTTGAACTTGCCACTTTTTCTTCACCCCATCGTCAAAACTTAGTGAAAGAAAAAGAATAATTGCCAGAAAAGTGAGAAAAAATGCTGCAAAAATAAGGAAGAGCATATTATTTTTTCCAATACGAACAGAAGATAACGGGCTTATCTCTTATCCTCTTCATAAGAAGAGTAATGTGAAATGATAAAAATTCATCTTTTAATGAGGAACATCGTAAAATCTCTTGTTGATTTCTTTATTTCATATTGTGATTATTAAAGACCAATCTTCTGAAATGTCTCCCTACTTTTTTGTATTGCCTAAATATTTCTTTACAAACTCTATAGACATTTCCTGCTTAAGAAGAAAATATGTTATTCTCCCATTTTAGGTAATAAAACTCTTGTACGCAGTCCTCCCAAGACAGAACGCGATAAAAAGAGAGTGCCACCATATTCACTGACCATATCTAAAACTATCGCTAATCCTAAACCTGTCCCCGGTTTACTTTCGTCAAACCGCCGTCCTCTTTTTAACGCTTCATCAATTTTATCTTCTGTTAAACCAGGACCATCATCTTCGACTAGGATACTAAAATATTTTTCTTCTTCAACGTTTTCTTCTAAACAACAAGAGATCAACACCTTTGCGCGAGACCACTGAATAGCATTTTCAATCAAATTCCCTATAATTTCTTCTAAATCTTCCTTCTCTCCAGAAAAAACAATATCATCAACATCCATAATAAATTCAATTTGTTTTTCAGGATTAAGCTTTTTCATAACCCGCACTAAACGATCAAATACACTGCGAATAGATGTATGATAGACAATACTATCGCATTGTGCTGCAATCCGCGCCCGCTGAAGATAACGATTGATTTGAGCTTGCATGATTTGTGTTTGCTCTCTTAACAAACAAGCCTTTTCTCCGCACATCTTATCTGTCTCATTCATAATCACAGACAGAGGTGTCTTCAATGAATGTGCGAGATTACCAACCTGTGTGCGAAATCGCTCAATAATACGCTGATTACTCTTAATGAGAGCATTCATCTCTTGAGCAAGCGGCATCACTTCGCTAACTAAATCGGTATTCACATAGTGAACTCTGCCTTCTCGAATATCATTCAATGCGCATCGAATAAGCTTTAAAGGTTGAAAACTAAAGAAAATAAGAGCAATATTAATCAGGACACTCCCGAAACCAAAACTCCAAAGAAAAATTTGCAAAGTTCGCTTAAATTCCTTTACTTGGGCATGCGCTTCATCAATATTCCCAACAAGCCGAAAACGTGCAATATGATTTTTATTATCAAGAACGACATCACTCTCAATCACTTGTAGCTTTTGATCATTGTTTCCCTTTATCCGATAAGAGCGAAAGAATTTATTGTCAAAAGGTATATCGATCTCACTGGGTGTAAATATCTCTCCTGTTCCCAATGAGGGGGAGGTCAATCTTCCTTTTAAATTATGGGATATAGCAATAACTTCCCAATACCATCCCGTTGTTGGATCAGCATAACGAATGTCATCAATCCCAGCCCCTCCTCTCAAAGTGCCTTCTGGTGCTACCGTCACTGTTGCAATCAAACTGTAGAGTTGAGCAGAAAGGATACGCTCTAAGCTCTCTTCAGTTGAACGCTTATAAAATAAAATACTCACAGCAGAAATCGATAAAAGAGAAATAACAACCCATAGAGTTGATAAGATCATAACACGTAAACTGAGGGATCGCGTAATTACAAAAAAAAACCTCTGAAACCAATTATCCTCTTTAAAAACATTCATTCATCACCTAGCGTTCTCACGCGATACCCCATTCCTCGAATAGTCTCAATCAAATCCACGCCAAGCTTCTTGCGTAACCGCCCTACAAAAACTTCTACTGTATTTGAGTCCTTATCAAAATCCTGATCATAAAGATGTTCGGTCAGCTCCGTTCTTGAAATAACCCTGTCACAATGATGCATGAGATAGGAAAGAAGCCTGAATTCATAAGATGTTAGCTTAATTAATTGACCATCCACAAAAACACGAGATGTCTTCGTATCCAACAAAACATTTCCGCAACATAAAGCACTTGTCGCATGTCCCGTCGCACGACGAATTAGCGCCCGCAAACGCGCCATCACTTCCTCCAAATGAAATGGCTTCACAACATAATCGTCAGCTCCTGCATCAATACCGTACACCTTATCAGACCAACGATCTCGTGCTGTTAGCATTAAAACAGGCATGGTACGCCCTTCTTGACGCCATTTTTCAACAACACAAATACCATCAATCTGCGGTAAACCTATATCAAGGATCACCGCATCATAAGACTCTGTGCTGCCTAAAAAATAAGCCTCTTCACCATCGAAAGCACTATCGGAAACATATCCTGCACGCCTTACAGCTTCTGCCAATTGATGGTGAAGATTCCGATCATCTTCAACAATTAAAATACGCATCAAAACACCATCTGCCAACGATTAACCAGCAGGAACGAAAAACTCAACACGGCGCAACTTTTCACCATTACGAGCTGGGATAACAACCACAATTGCACACACATCCCTTCCATCCTCAACAACCAGTTTTGAACGGACGAGAACCCCTTTCTCTTGGGTTGCAACCTTCTTACCCACCTCAGCACAACCAACAGCCAGAGCAGAACCCGCTCCTAAAAAAGCCGCTATTATCACGAACAAGAAAACTTTTTTCATATAGATATTTCAATAACCTATCTTCTTACCTTTTGATAAGATAAAAGAAATAATGTTTTTTTTGGGGTCAATTTAAAAATCACAAAAAAAATAATTTATTCTCTGTCTTACAGAATAACCTGTTAATATTATCCCAATTTTAAAAATTCAAAATAAACTATTTTTAATAATGGGGATAAAGTTTATCCGATAAAATAATAAAATCTTAATACACTGTCTCTCGAAAAATAAATAATTCTCAAATAAACTCTTTCTCTGTAGCACTATAGAAAAAAAATACTTCTACTCCATATAAATTTTATAGATTTGTTTGGTTGTATTTGCTTTGCCATAGGCTCTTTTTAAATGTTTAATTTTTTTAAAAAAAAGAAAGGACAGCAGCATAAGCCATTTCACAGCCCTGCTCTCATCGAATTAGATGCACGATTAGATACAGCGCTTTATCGCATTCGTTCTGCTAATAGTTTTTTCTGGAAAAAGGCAAAAATCATCTCACAAAATTTTCATCTTCAAGGATGGAAGCGCTTTAGCGTTGAAATTCTCGATGAAATACTAACATTAGGGTTGATAGGCTTTACTCTTTTTACTATTTTAGGCATTTCTGTTTTTGAATTAACCAAAACAGATTGGTCTTCTCCTAAAAATTTTTCCATTCTTTTTCTCGATCGCTATGGAAATTTCATTGGTCACCGTGGTGCACTGCCGGAAATCCCTGTCCCCATTGAAGAAATGCCCGACACCGTTATTAAAGCGGTTCTCGCTACAGAGGATCGTCGTTTTTTTGATCATTGGGGCATTGATTTTCAAGGACTTACACGGGCAATTTCACAAAACATGCAAGCTAAAGGTGTGGTTCAAGGTGGTTCAACTCTCACACAACAATTGGCTAAAAATTTATTCTTAACAAATGAGAGAACCATAACACGTAAAATCAAAGAAGCTTATCTTGCTCTTTGGTTAGAGGCAAATTTTAGCAAAAAACAGATTTTGCAACTTTATCTTGACCGTGCCTATATGGGAGGAAACAATTTTGGTATTGCAGCAGCGGCAAAATTTTATTTTGGAAAAAATATACGTCATGTATCTTTAAGTGAATCGGCTATGTTAGCAGGGCTCTTTAAAGCGCCAACAAAATACGCTCCTCATAGTCATCTCTTTGCTGCTCAAACACGTGCCAATGTCGTCCTTTCTAATCTTGTTAACAGTGGCTTTATGACGGAGAGCCAGATTATCAACGCACATCGCCACCCTGCTAGGGCCCTTCCCCAAATCGACAATAATCAGCCTGACTATTTTCTTGATTGGGCATTTGCGGAGGTTAAAAAAATGCGCGATCAACTTCCAAGCCATAGTTTAATTATTCAAACAACCCTTGATCCAGCACTTCAAAAAGCAGCAGAAGAATCTATTGCATATCACTTACATCAATATGGTCAACAATATCGGGTAACACAAGCTGCCACTGTTATACTTGACAATAACGGTGCCGTATGTGCAATGGTTGGAGGATTAGATTACAAAAAGAGTCAATTTAACAGAGCAACACAAGGCGGTCGACAACCTGGTTCTTCATTTAAACCTTATGTTTATGCGGCTGCATTGGAACACGGTCTTTCACCTTCAACAATTGTTTTAGATGCTCCTATCAATTGGGGCGGTTGGACACCCAAAAATAACTCTGGTCGTTATCTGGGAAAAATTGATTTAGCAACAGCTTTAGCCTTTTCCATTAATACCGTGCCTGTTTATCTCACCTATCAATATCTCAACCGCGATACAAAACCCATCATAGACCTCATCAAGAATATGGGGATTAACGCACATATTTTATCACACAAAACAATGGTTCTTGGTACTTCCAACATGACCCCCATGGATCAAGCAACAGGCTTTAATGTCTTTGCGAATGGCGGGATAGCCGGTAATCGTCATGGATTCACGCAAATCAGAACAATTGATGGACATGTGATATGGGATTTTGAGCGTAACGGAAATAATTTACACCGAGTTCTGACTGAACAATCAGCAGCTTATATGAACCAAATGATGGTGGGTGTCACAACACGAGGGTCTGGTAAGCGTGCTGCTTTGCCCATGACTCTTGTTGCTGGAAAAACTGGAACATCACAATCCTATCGCGATGCTTGGTTTGTGGGCTTTACAGGCAATTATACTGGAGCTGTATGGATGGGAAATGATAACTTTTCACCCATGAATCGTGCTTTTGGAGGAGGCGTTCCTGCCATGATATGGCATCGCATCATGCTTTCTGCACACCAAAATATCATGCTCAAACAACTCTACGGTGTTAAAGATTCTCTCCTTCCTTATCAGCCCCCAACGCTTTCCTCTCATGCCGATTCTGAATTTTCCCCTTCAATACCCTCTACGCTTTCTCCTGAAACATTGAATATCGTGCGATTGATTAACACAGATCTGAAAAAAAACTTTGCAACCTCTTTGAAGATGGGAACAACTGGAGATTTAGCATTTTGAATTCAAGATATTCTCTGATATTTTTTAATATCACCATTTTCTTTTTTATCTGCGCTTTTTCCATTTTATGTGGAACACTGAGTGTTGATTATGTGCTCAATTCTTTTCCTCATTTTGGACGCTTCACAATTGGAAAATGGGTTGCTTMCCCACAAGTGGGAACCGCCAATATAGATCCTTACACCCGTGCCCACACTGCCAAACGAGGCATTGTTTCACTCGGAAACACTGAAGGCATTCAATTCCAGATTTGGCAAGATAACTACGGGCGTCCACTAAACCCCCATTGCCATTATTTGCTCAAAGGCACCATCCCTGAAACCCGTTTGTTTACCCTTTATACAGTTGATAAATCCCTAAACCCCTATACTTCATCGAAAGAAATACCTTTTGAACTCCACACGAACGCTATTACTTATGAGCATGATGGCTCTTTGCGCATCAATATTTCACCCACACCGCAAGCCGGCAATTGGCTTGCAACCGTTAGTCAAAAAGAATTCGGGCTTATTCTCACCTTATACGATACCTCAATTATCTCTGCAACGGCATTACAAAAGCTCACAATGCCCTCAATAGAACAAATCCCATCAGGACAAATAAATTGTGACTAGGTTTATTCATACCGCAGTTCTTGCAATCATTGGCGCTATTATTGTTCATATTTGCGTTCTCTTTTTGATCCCCACTTGGGCACAAAATAATATATGGACAAGCCTTAAAAAATCTGGAGCCCCTTATCAATTTGTTGATTTTACGCCCGATAATCCTATTCAACAATCTGCTGATCCACTCTTTCTTCTTAAAGTCTGCAGATTTAATCTTGAAAATGGACCTGTTCATTTAAAAGCTTTGAAAACACGACAATTTTGGTCACTGGCAGCCTACACACACAACGGAATTATTTTCTACAGCCTTAATGACCGAACAGCCCCTGATGCAACACTCGACCTTATCATTGGAAAATCCATACAAATAATAGAACTCAAAAAGTCAAAACCTAAAACAAATTTTAATTCAGTTTTGGTTTCTAAAAATTTAAATGACGGTTTTGTCATTTTACGTATTTTTGCCCCTTCTTCCCTTGCAAAAAAAGAAAGTGAAGCTTTTCTTTCATCAGCAACCTGCCGCATATTTTATGAATAAAAATAGACCAATCTCTCTCTCTTGTACAACAACCTACTTTCTGTAAAAAATAAACAAAACCTATCAAAACAGTTATCTTTTTCTTCTATTAATCGAATATTCGAATTCAGGTTTATCTGATTTTGATCCCTCATTTTTTATTGAGTGAGAAAAGTATTTTCAATCCTCTCACAATAGCTCTTTATTGAAATACAACTCTGTTACACACTTATGTTATATTCGATAGGCATTATCCGACAAAAAACTGCCCACAACCAGAGGAAAGAACAAGCATAAAGTTCTCAATAAATATACTGATACCAATAATAAAAATTGTTACTGGAGATTATTTCTATTTATTGACCAACATTCCCATAAAATTCAATCAATAACGTAATAAAGTGTTGAAGAAATACTTATTACCTTCAATGAAATCCCTAAAACAATCGCTAGAAATTGATGAAATATCACGCATCCTTGATCTCAAAAACAAGTGCTTTACTTTTGTCTTATAAGCAAAAACTTTTGTAGGATATGTCATCTGAACAAACTTTGCTTATAGTTTACAGTTGAAGGGGAAAAAACTTCATGAAAAAAAGATATGTTCGGTTAATTTCAAGAGCAGCGGTATGGTCCCCTCGATTTGGGGGATTAGCATTTTTTATCTTATTATTTTCGGTCATTTTACAACGTTTTTCCGTCATTAATGTAACCGATTTTATAATTTTGACCTGTATCTCTGCTGGCTGTGTGATTATTTCTCTTTTTCTCGCTATTAAAGCACTTCATAGTTTGTGGAAATATGGGTCTTTAGGGGGAATGAAAGCTTTAAAAGGAATTATTTATTCACTCATAACTGCAACACCATTGATATTATTTTTTGGACTTTGGTTTACTTTACCGGCTCTTTACGATATTTCTACCGATACACAAAGACCACCGGCTTTTTTTCGCACAATGCGCCCCAGCGATGCTCTACCACTCAAAAGTGTTTTGCTTGAACAAGCAACATTACAGAGGTCACAATGGCCAGAAGTGTCGGGGCGTCGTTATGATGGCTCACCTGAACGTATTCGCGAATCCGTTCTCAATATTTTAGCAGCGTATGATTGGCCTATTGTAGCGCAACGAGAATTTAAAGGCGAAGAAAATGAGATTTGCATTGAAACGAGAGCTAAAACTTTTTATCTTGGTTTTATTTCAGACATTGTGATCCGCTTAATTGATGAAGGTGATACCACCTTTGTTGATATGCGCTCTGCTTCTCGTTATTTACCAAGAGATTTAGGAACCAATGCTGCCTTTATTATTGATTTTATGGATGCCCTTGATACAGAAATCGCTTCACTTCCTCTCTCCCAAGATGATGGATAAAAATCAAGAGGGATAAGGCACTTCATTTCATAAAAATTGCTTATTTTTCAATGAATATGATACATAAGAAAATAATCATTTTTTAAAATCTATAAACTAACAATCCTTATACAAAAGACAATAATCTCAAAACGACCCATTCTTGAAATAATTAAAAATATTTTAAAATAGCAAATAAAAAACAGAAATATTGATGATAATATTAAAGTCTCTGTCCAACTGTAATCAGTAAATCTTTTTTAAAGATTAATAGTATATAAAATAATAAATAAATTATTATTCATATAAATAACGTATACAAATAAAAACTGTAATAGACAATAATATAGTAAATAAAATTAACAAAAATGTGCTTAAAAAATTTTTTTCAAAATTTCTTTATTACTATAACCTTTAAATTTATAATGTAAAAATGCTGAATAGAAAAATATAAATAAAGAACATGTATAATATAATAATTCTACAACAATACGAATAAGATCATTCATAAAAAAATCTTTAAAAATGTATAAAATAATTATTGAAAATAAAGCTTATTTAAGCTGATTAAATATTTTTAATTCCATTATAATACATAAATTTAAATTATAATTATTATAAAAAAATATAATTTCTGATAATATTGTCCTTTTTATACTTCAGTTCTCACCTTTAAATCTGTTGTAAAAAAACATGCAAAGTCCAAATCCAATTGCTGTTACTAAGGAGCCAATAAAAGTATTCATAACAAAAAAATCCAAAGTAAAATAACTATTATCATAAACAAAAATATCCCTGAAATCAGTTGAGCCATAGCTTTAAAGTATGTTTATAATATTACTGATCTCAGAAATATCATTATAGCTATTTTCTAAATAAATTAGAAACAGTGTCCCTCCACTTTAAGGATGGCATTGTTTGTACTTATCTATAAAACCGCTAGCAGCTCCTCCTAATCCACCTACTAGTGCTCCTTCAAGACCAAATAATGTACCACTTGCTTCCGTGTATGACAGCTGCTTCAACGTAATCGCTTACTTCACAACTTGGTGCAGTATAGCTTCATTGTATTTATCTGCCAAGGCATCACCAGCTCCTGCTACTTCACCTCCTATTGCTCCCTTGACAAAGCCAAAACCGACACCTCCCAGCCCAGAAAAAATACCTCCTATTAATTTTCCCATTATACGACATCCATCGCTCTTTCTCTTAAATAAAATCATAAATTCAAATGAGTCATTCTCAAGAAAAACCTGTAGCCTTCTCTTGGTTTACAAGAACAACAAAGAAATATATTTATTATGTCATCGAACTTAGTTGTGTTGCTGTTGTTTTGCGTTTGCTGGGTTTGGTAAATCCTTTTATTTTTCAAGCAATTATTGACCGCATTCTCCCTTTTCAGCGCCTTGGAAGTCTCTATGCTATCGTTGTCTTGATGGTTGCTATCATGCTGTTTAGCACTGCTCTTAGTACTCTGTCAGGTTACCTAGGCACTTATTTAGCCAATCGGCTTACGCTAGAATTTGGACGGTGTATTTATACCCATCTTTTAAGCCTCTCCTTGTCTGTGTTACGTCATTGGAAAGTGGGGGAACTGTTTTCGCGTATTGGAGAGGTTGATACAATTCGCGGGTTTCTAACAGGAACCATCGCCACAACTGTATTGAATGTTCTGTTTGCAATTATTTATCTTGCTGCACTCTTTTCCATTAGTCCGAAACTTACCTTTATTGTTCTTATCATTTTGCCCTTACAAATGGGCTCTTTGGCATCGATTGGTCCCTTTTTACGCCGCCAATTACGTCATACATTCACTCTGCAAGCCGCCCATAAATCACGCCTTATTGAAAGTTTTACAAATCTTGAAGCCATCAAAGCACACGCAAAAGAATCTGCTCATACGATACGCATGCAAGAAACTTTAGCCCGCAGTCTCGATCAAAGTCTTACGACCAGTAAATTTCATCTTTTAAATGGGCTTTAAGTCATATTTTTGGTGACCTTTTTACCATTTTTATTATCTTTTTTGGTGCTCAGGCAGTATTGCAAAATAAAATCACACTAGGACAACTTATTGCCTTTCATCTTCTCGCTGGCAATGTTTCTGGTCCTATCTTAAGCCTTGCCTCCCTGTGGGAGGAATGGCAGCATTTAAAAATTTCTCGTCTTCGTTTGGGTGATATTCTTAACTCTCCATCGGAGTGGGAAGAAGAAAAGCCCTCCTGCAACTCACCACAAGTCCTCAACTTGAAGCTAAAGATATTTGTTTTTCGAATGGAGAAACACCTATTGTTAACCATGTTGATATTTGTTTAAAATCTGGACAACCCATTATGTTGCTTGGTCCTTCAGGCTGTGGAAAATCAACCTTTGCGAAACTCCTTTGTGGTCTTTATCCTCCAACAAATGGACAGATATTGATTAACAAGCAATCTTTACAAAATTTTGATATCCATAGTGTGCGCCAAACAATTGGGTATTTTCCGCAAAGTCCTTGCCTTTTTTCCGGAACCATTCTTGAAAATATGCTTCTTGCAAAACCAAATGCCTCTGAACATGAAATTGTTGCTGCCCTTCATGCCAAGTGCTTGTCATGATTTGATTTCTCAATTGCCTCAAGGGCTTCATATCCAAGTAGGCGAGCAAGGTGGCTTTTTATCAGGTGGACAACGCCAACGCCTAGCATTGGCTTGTTTTTTTCTCATCGAACCGCAGATTCTTATCTTGGATGAACCTACTTCCGCATTGGATGACAGAGTCAGTCCACAAATTGTTGAGCATTTATATAAACTTTCACAAGATCGTATTGTTCTTGTCATTACCCACAAAAGTGATCTTTTCCCCAAGCGTGCAACCGTATTAAATTTCTTTGATCTGGAAGAAAAAAATGGCAGATAAGGCTCCTCATTTACACCCTTTATCGCCAACACTTCATATGGTGGTTGCTGTTTTGGTCGCCTTATTCTTTTTTATTGTCATTGGTAGCTTTATCACCAAAACAGAGATTGTTGCACGGGGGCAAGGATCAGTTATTCCCATCTCCTATGTCCAACTCGTCCAAGCGCAAAATATAGGACGCATTGAGAAAATCCTCGTAAAAGAAGGGCAATTCGTTCATCAAGGGGACCTCCTTATTCAATTGGATCCCCGTGAAGCTTTAAATGAGCGCGCACGTGTCCAAGCCGATATCGCTCAACAGACCCTTCAAGGGCAAATTGCCGCTGCTATTTTAGCTGCCTTAAGTGAAAGAGATCCTTTGGATAAAGATTTTGTGTCCAAAGGGCTTGCTTATTTGCAAATCTCTTCCTCGAACAACAAAACAGCAAAAATGGAAGGAGAAAAACTCATCCATGCGACCCTTCAATCACTATAAGATAAAGTAAAAACACTGAAAGCCCAAGCTGATCGTGTTACACGAAGCGGTGCTGTCCAATACACGCAATTGGATAGATTACGAGATGATCAGCAATTAAGCCAAGAAAAGCTCAAAGCTGCCAAAAGCTTGATGGAAACAAAAGTCATCAGCCATTCTCTTTATTTAGAACGTTTACATGACTTTAAAAATGTGGAACATGAAATTTTAGCCAATCAAAGACGCTTGAAAGAAAACAGCGCTGAAATAGAAGCACTCCATCAACAAAGACAAAGCCTTATTTCCGATGAAATCGCCCACTATCGGCAGCTTTCTCGTGAGACAGAACTCTCTCTTCAAAGCTTAAAAGCCAAACTTGACAGCAGCCAATATCGTCTTGACCACTTATCACTTTACGCCCCTGTGGATGGACGTATTGACGATTCAAATATCCATACTTTGGGTGGCTTTGTGGAAGCGGGTAGAACTCTGATGCGGATTGTCCCTGGCTCAGATGGGCTTATTGTTGAAGCGTTTTTTGATAATCGAGATATTGGTTTTTTAGAAAAAGGCCAACGTGCTTATATAAAATTTTCTGCCTTTCCACCTGAACGCTACGGCGTTATCTACGGTATCGTTATGAATGTAGGTGCAACAGCGCGCCATGAGCAAGAAATTAATGGTGCCTATGCTGTTTTAATCAAAATTGACCAAGATCACATCACTTTTAATCAAAAAGAGCTTAAATTTATCCCTGGCATGACCGTGACAGCTGATGTCGTTACTTCAAAACGGCGTCTCATTTCTTATTTCTTTGAACCTATCACCAAAGTTTTAGAACAATCCCTAAAAGAAAGATAATCTGTATGAATGAAACTCCATCCCCCTCATTCATAAACCCAATAATGGCTTTAGGAGCTATGGTCGTTTTAATGCTTCCCCCCCCCTACACCGACGTTGGCTAATCTGGGATATCGAACGAAACTTAGGATCAGCTTTACGGGTTGGGCAATACAAACTCTATCAAAATGAACATGGAGAATTTTGCGCCTTTATCACTTGGGCTTTTTTAGATGAATAAAACCATCAATCCATGCTTGAAAAAGGAGAGCTTTTGCCCAATGCTGACTGGCAGACTGGAAAATACGTACAGTTTATTGATTATGTAGCACCTTATGGTCATACTGCACATATTGTCCGCGATATGCAACGAAATATATTTCCTGATCAGCGTTATTTTTATGCTGTACGACATAATGAAGATGGCGGAATACGAAAAATTGCTCGCTGGTGTTCCTATAGAGCACAAGACTCATCTAAATCGCTTTTATACACTTAAGTGCGCATAAATCATTTAAACTCACTCTCTTATAGACTCTAAAGAATCTTTAAAAAAAATGAGTTGGCAATAGTTATCAAAAAAGAACCTTAACGTATTGAGAGTTAACGCACTATAGACGGATATTTATCAGTTCACCAGACTTGATATCAATAGCAATAAATCGTTAAGAGATTTAATTCACCCTCAAGACTTTTTGAAAACTTTGACTTGATTAATTTAACTAAAGTATGGCTGGGGTACCTGGATTCGAACCAGGGAATGCCGGTACCAAAAACCGGTGCCTTACCGCTTGGCTATACCCCAAAAAAATACGCCTTATAATTACTTTTGCACCTTATAGCGATTCCTGTCATTGGACGCAATATCTGAAAATCAAAGACCTTACTTTTTTATCATAAAATCTCTCCGCCTTGTACAATAATGCATCGATACAAATTCCAACGAAAACGTATAGATAACTGTTTCTCTAACACAAGTCACAACCATTTATCCATCAATTATTTTGCTCTTTTATTTAAGTGTAAAGATGGTAATGCCCACTGATTTTATATGTTATAATAGTTTTATATGTCATATTGTTCATGGATGTAAAAAAGTCTTCAAAAGCACTACTTATATAGACCCGTATCCTTTTTGTTTGATGAATCCATACATTTTCTAAAAGCTCTTTTTACAAAAAGAGAGACATTAAAATTAATTAACATATATAAAAGCATTCAACATTTGCTTTTAGGAGCTGCAAGTGGCAGAATTAGGTTTCTGGAGTGAGCTTAACAATTAGAATCGAGGAGATTTTTAAATGGCTTTTGAATTGGCTGCATTGCCTTATGATTACGATGCTCTTGCGCCCTATATGTCACGCGAAACGCTTGAATATCATCATGATAAGCATCACCTCGCTTATCTTACCAATACCAACAACCTTATAAAAGACACAGACTTGGAAAATGAAAGCCTTGAAGAGATTGTAAAAAAAAGTTTTGGAAAAAATATTGGTTTGTTTAATAATGCAGCGCAATATTACAATCATAACCATTTTTGGCTTTGGATGAAAAAAGATGGTGGTGGTCAAAAGCTGCCGGAAAAACTAGCAAAAGCTATTGAATCTGATCTAGGTGGCTATGACAAATTCCGTGCTGATTTTATTGCTACTGCTGGGGCACAATTTGGCTCTGGATGGGCATGGGTTGCTATTAAAGATGGTAAGCTTGAAATTATGAAAACGCCGAATGGTGAAAATCCTTTGATTCATGATGCTCAACCTATTCTAGGCGTGGATGTATGGGAACATTCTTATTACATTGACTACCGCAATGCTCGTCCAAAATATCTCGAAGCTTTCGTGGATCATTTAATCAATTGGGATTATGTTTTAAAACTTTATGAAGATTGCGGATTGTAAGCTGTCTCAATAATTTTTTAGTGTTTATAATTAAGTCCCTATAATTTATAAATTATAGGGACTGACATACGAAGATATTATAGATTAGCAACAGTCTTTTCCTACTATCTTTAGAATATATGCGTAGATATAAGCAACTTCTTCTAACTTTGATAAACGTCCAGCCGCACCAGCATGCCCTGAATCCATATTAATGCGCAATAAAATTGCATTATCATCTGTTTTTAACTCACGCAATTTTGCTACCCATTTTGCAGGTTCCCAGTAAGTTACACGAGGATCTGTTAATCCTGCTATCACAAGCATAGGGGGGTATTTTTGCGCTTTGACGTTATCATAGGGAGAATAAGAAGCTATAAGATTATAATCTTCTTGTGATTCAAGAGGATTTCCCCATTCGGGCCATTCAGGAGGCGTGAGGGGTAAGGAAGCATCAAGCATCGTTGTTAAAACATCAACAAAAGGTACATTGGCTATAATCCCAGCAAAATCTTGTGGCGCTATATTGGCAATAGCCCCCATCAACATTCCTCCTGCCGAACCACCATGCGCAATAAGCCGATCATGAGCTGTGAATTTATTGTTTACAAGATAGCGCCCACAAGCAATAAAATCGGTAAATGTGTTATATTTAAAAAGATGTTTTCCTTTCTCGTACCATTCAACCCCTTTTTCTTTGCCTCCACGAATATGGGCAATAGCATAAATAAAACCTCTGTTTACGAGAGAAAGGACATTACTATTGAAACTGGCAGGTATAGAGATCCCATAAGCACCATAACCGTAAAGCAGACAAGGTGCACAACCATTAAGGGGTGTCGTTTTATGATAAAAAAGTGAGATGGGAATTTTTTCACCATCCTCTGCGGTGGCCATAATACGTCGCGTTATATATTCATCTTGATTATGGCCAGAGGGAATTATTTGCGTCTTTAACAATATTCGTTTGCGACTTTTTACCTCATAATCAAAGACTTGATCAGGCGTTGTCATAGATGAATAAGAAAAACGTATGGACTGACTATTATATTCTGCTGCACCTTGCAAACCTAAAGAATAAGCCTCTTCCTCAAAAGCAATGGAATGGATTTGTTTCGTCGTACGCTCCATAATTTTTATACGAGGAAGTCCTTCAAAGCGTTCGAGCCAAATAAGAAAGTCTTGATATGCATCATGGGAGAGGATCAAACATCCAAGCTGATGGGACACGAACTCTGACCAATTTTCTGATTGCGGAGCCGAATATGGCGCAACCATCATTTTAAAATCCTTTGCGTTATCTAAATTGGTCAGAATATAAAAGACATCACCACCTTCTGTAAGTGAATATTCAACACCTTTTTGCCGTTTTCGTACACATTGAGGAACGCTAAGAGGCGCTTTGGCAGGAATTAACCAGATCTCTGATGTTTCATGATCGTGAATATTAATATAAATAACATCATGAAGCTTAGAACCGCTTACATTTAAGAAAAAACCTGGATTGTCTTCACGAAAAATAAGCTTATCTTGTGATTGATCCGTATTTAAGCGATGATAATAAAGCTCTGAAGGTCGATGATTTTCATCCACCTTTGTATAGAAAAAACCTTCAGATTGAGCATCCCACGCAATTTGTCCGTCTGTGTCAATTATAGTGTCTGTAAAATCAGATAATGTTTCTAAATTACGAATTTTAGCTGTATAAAATTCTGATCCTTTATCGTCATAGGTCCACACAACATATCTATGATCAGGAGATTCTTGGACTGAACCAAAATTGAAATATTCTTTACCTTCAGCCAAACGATCACCATTAAGATAAACATGTCTTTCTCCACCATTCCGTGATGTGCGAAAATAATGTGGTTGTTGCCCTCCGGTAACATAAGAAAATCCATAAGCAAAAGGTCCATTTTTTATAGGAACGGAGCTATCATTCTCTTGGATTCTGCTTTTCATTTCGGTAAAAAGCAAATCTCTTAATGGCTTTGTATCAGCCATTTTAGCCGCTTGATAAGCATTTTCTTTTTCGAGATGATGTCGAATATTGAGATCAAGGCAGTTAGGATTTTTAAAAACTTCTTGCCAATTAGACGCACGCAGCCAATGATAGGGATCATCACGAAAAATACCATGATACATTTCCTTATGAGTGATTTTAGATGCTTTGGGAGGAATTGTCAAAGTGTGTGTCATACACAATCCTATATTAAAATATATTAGTAGTTTCGTTTATATGTTAGAATCAAAATTATGGATACAAGTGTAAAAATATAATTTCTACGTACTTGCAAAAATAGCATGGTAATCATTTTTATCATTAATATCCTTCTATTCATTAGCCATCATAGCTATTGTTTTCGAAGAATAGAATACCACTTTTATAATGGAAGTGACTGATAAGACAATTAAGTTATGAGAGAAAAATTTATTTTTTTGATACAGTATAAATGTATAATTTTATAGAAAATAATAAATATATAAATTATTGTCATTATATCATAAAAAAATAAAAAATATTATAT